>CAWAPA010000043.1:0-25347 GCA_963783595.1 uncultured Alphaproteobacteria bacterium
CAACGCATCGTCACGCTGATGCGCATCGGCATCAACTGGATCTTTGGCAACCCGGTCGGGCCCACAGCACCACAGATCGTGAACCCCGCACATGCCGAATGGCTGACCGCCATCACCGAACTGGGCGCAGCGGGCACCATTCCGGCTGTGCCCGAAGGGCTGGCGCTGGCACCAAAGGTCAACAACCCGGCCTACGCCGCCCCGGCAAACATCGCGATTTCGGCGCTTGTGCTGGTGGCCATTCTGCTGATCGCGCGGTTTGGCAAAGGGTTTGTCGCCAATATCTCGGTCCTGCTTGGCATCGTGATCGGGGGTGTCGTTGCGGCCACACTTGGGATGATGTCGTTTGCCAAACTGGGTGAGGCGGCATGGTTTGGCCTGATCACGCCGTTCCACTTTGGCACCCCGATTTTTGATCCGGTGATGATCATCACCTTTGTTCTGGTGATGATCGTTGTGATGATCGAAAGCACGGGCATGTTTCTGGCCTTGGGTGATATCACCGGGCGGCGCGTGACGCGGCCGATGCTGACGGCAGGCCTACGGACCGATGGCTTGGGCACGTTGATCGGGGGGTTGTTCAACACATTCCCCTACACATCATTCAGCCAGAATGTCGGTCTTGTCGGCGTGACGGGGATCAAGTCGCGCTTTGTCTGCGTGGCGGGCGGGCTGATCCTGATTGTGCTGGGGCTGGTGCCAAAGATGGGCGCGTTGGTGGAGGCGGTGCCGATTGCGGTTCTGGGCGGTGCGGGCCTTGTGATGTTCGGCATGGTGGCCGCGACCGGTATCCGCATCCTGTCAAAGGTGGATTTCGCGACCAACCGCAACAACCTGTTCGTGGTGGCGGTCAGCCTTGGGCTTCGGGATGATTCCGCTGATCGCGCCGAATTTCAAACAATGGATGCCGCATGATCTGCATCCCCTGATCGAAAGCGGCATTCTGCTGGCCACCATCGCCGCCGTCGCGCTGAACGCGATGTTCAATGGCGCGACGGGCACCGAGGAAGATTTGCGCGCAGCGGCAGCCAACGCGGATCATTAGGGCGGATCGCGTCTTTCCAACCGCAGCCCCCGGCCCGAGCCGGGGGCAAAGCCTTGCCATGCATCCGTCAGATAATCAGCCATTGCGGGATCGCCCAACAGGTGCAGCCCCAGAAATGCGGTCACGAAATGCTGGGTGATATTGTTCATGCGCACGCTGTCCCAGACCGCATCGGCATAATGTTCGAACGGCATGAAATCGAGATGCACCGACGGCTCCCACGCCTGCCACGGCGCGGGGATCGGTGCACCTGCATTGTGGGCCGCGTCCTGAAACGTCAGCAGATGACGCGTGGTGCCTGTCGCCTGTTCAAAGATCAGGCGCATGCCGTCGTCATAGCCAGATACCTCATCCGCGCTGCCCGCGATGATCAGTGCGGGCACGCGCAAACCCGCCATACCCGCGCTATCCCATGCGCCGCGCTGCCGCCCCCAGGCACCAATCGGCACGATGGCTTTCAGGCGCGGATCAACCTGCGGCGTCAGGTGTCGGCGCAACAACCCCTGCGGTGGCACTACATCAGCGGCCATCGCTGCCTCGGCCAGCCCTGCCCCGCCGGAAATCAGCGCGCCATAGCCGCCCATCGAATAGCCGATGATCGCCGTCCGCGTGGTATCGGCATGTCCCGCCATCGCATCCAGCACAAAGGCCGTATCCAGCGGGCGGTTATACAGCGTTGATCCGAACGCCGCCTTGTCGGCATAGGTGCTGTCGGTGTGATCGACGCTGGCCACGACATAGCCCTTGGAGGCGAGGTTTTCGCCCAGATGCGCCATCAGCATCCGGTTGCCGGGATAGCCATGCGAGATGATGACAAGGGGAAAGCTGCCCACCGCCTGTACCGCATCGCGCGCGGCACGGCCCTGCAGGGTGATGGCCCGGTGCCCGTCGCGCAGCAGGGTGTGATAGGTGGTGCCGGGCGGCGTGCCGGGGGCGGCGGGATACCACATTTCCACCGGCAGGGGGCGGTCGGCATAGGCAAGGGAAGCCTCGGTGCTGTTCAGAATGTCGATCCGGTCGGGGTCTATCAGGGGCAATGTGCGCACCCCCACGGGATGCGGGCCAAGCGCCGCCAAGGCCGGGGCGTCAGGGCGAATCATATCTATGCGATTGGTGTGGGAGGCAGGTGTCTGGGTCATGCGCGCAGCCTTGCCAGCTTGCGACCCAAGGTCCAGTCAAATCCGCGCCGCATAGACGGCATGCGACGATCCGCGCGCAACCATCGCGTGATTTTTTCCGTGCGATCTGCACCATTTGCTTGACGGATTAAGCGGCCCGCGCGACCTTTGGATACATTTCATTTTTTTAGGGCCATTCCATGATTTCATTTTTGCGACAGACCCGCAACGTTCTTGCCCCGGTTTTGCTGACCATTGCGGCGCTGATTTTCGCGCCGATGGCCCACGCCCAATCCAATGATGTCGAACCGCTGACGTTCACAGGGCCGGTCAGCCTTGCGCGGGGCAGCATTAGTGCCGACAACGCGAACAGCTTTTATTTATCCAAAGCCGATGCCTGCACGATCGCCACAGTGGATTGGGGCTGGCAAAGCTGTGACGGCATGGATGCGCTGACGTTCTTCCTTGTGCCCGGTGCGGATGCGATCCTGTTTGAGCTGCCAAATTCCGATGGCTATGTGACGACCGAAGACTGGCAATCGTCTGACAAGGACGAGGCCATCAAGACCATCGAAACCGAACTCGCCGCCGGGCTGCGCGCGCAGGGCGAACAGCTGGGCATGCCGGTCGAATTCAAAGGATGGCTGGTCTATCCTACGCTCGATACCGCGAAACATGTGCTGTATTATGCGACGCAATCGACGTGGGACGGCCAACCAAACGTCAATATCAAGGCCAGCGTGTTTGACCGACAGGGTTACGTCGCCTTTACCATCGTGACGATCAGCGACAATCCGACCGAGGCCGAAATCAGGGCCATGGTCGATGACACGATCGCGCATTACCGATCGCAACCGGGGCAGGATTACGCAAGCTATGTCGCGGGCGATGCCATTTCCGCAACCGGGGCCATAGGGGTGCTTGCAGCACTTGTCGGGGTCAAGTTCGGCAAGGCGGCGCTTGGCGGACTGATCGCCGTGATCTTGGTGTTTCTGAAAAAAGGCGGGATTTTGCTGCTTGCCTTGCCGTTCATGTGGGCGAAAAAGCGGTTCTTCGGCAAGGGCGATGCGAAATCTGCCACCAGCGCTGCATCCGACCACAATGATGATGATGTGCCGCGTGCCTGATGGGCGGAATGCAAAACGGAGGTGGCTTGCGCCACCCCCGTTTCAAATTTCATGAACCCGAAAGGCTTATGCCAGTGCGAGGTTGATCGCCGACTCGCGGCCGTCACGGCCTGCTTCGATGTCGAAGGTCACTGCCTGACCGTCGTCGAGCTGGCGGATGCCTGCGCGTTCCATTGCCGAGATGTGCACGAACACATCTTTGCCGCCGTTAGCCGGTGCAATGAAGCCGAAGCCTTTTGTCGAGTTAAACCACTTCACGGTGCCGTTGGCCATCGTGAGATCTCCTGTCTTGGTGCCACCCGCAGCATGCGGTGGCTTGGCTCAGTCACGTCAAGATCGCTTACTGGGCCGCAAGGGAACAGAAGGTCGCATCTAGTGCTTTCGCCCGGCTCATATGGGCTAATCGAAGGATTCGCACAAGGGCAGCGTGTAAAGAAAACGCCGGATGGGCCGATTGTCGCCCGCAAAGGGCCATAAATGGCTGGAATTGCCGCAACCCTTGGGTAAGTTGGGCGGCATGAACACCCCCGTACAGCCCCCGCCCGGCCTGACCGTTCCTGTGATCGGCGGTGCGGCGCGCCCCGGTCTTTGCACCGATTGTGGCGTATCGCGGATGGGCGATGGGAAGGATTGCGGGCGCGCATGCCAGTTCATCCAACCCGATTATCCGGGGCATGAGACGCGCGTGCATGGCCGTATGGCCGCAACTGATGGTGAAGAGGCGTTCTTTGGCGTCACCCAAGCCATGCATCGCGCGCGCCTTGCGCCTGCCGCACCGGGCGCACAGTGGACGGGCATCACCACGGCGATTGCGGCGCGGCTGCTGGAAACCGGGGCTGTGGATGCGGTGCTGACAGTGGCACCAGATCCGGCCGACCGCTGGAAACCCCTGCCCGTCATCGTGACCGACGCGGCCAATATGGCGCGTGTCCGCGGCATGCGGATGGGTTACGCGCCAACCGTGGCCCTGCTGGAACCCGCCGCCGCCGCAGGCCACAAACGCATCGCGTTCATCGGCATTCCCTGTCAGGTTTACGCCCTGCGCGCGTTGGAGGCAGCCCTTGGGTTTGAGCGGATTTATGTGATCGGCACGCCCTGTTCCGACAACACCACAACCGAAAACTTCCATACGTTCCTGAACCTGCTGGACCCGGCCCCGGATGGCATCAGCTATCTGGAGTTTCGTGCCGATTTTCAGGTGGAGCTGCGCTATGACGATGGCAGGCGTGGTCGCACGATCCCGTTTCTGCAACTGCCGATCAGCCAGTTGCCCCCTGATTTCTTTCCGATGACCTGCAAGACCTGCGTCGATTACACCAATCGGCTGGCCGATATCACGGTCGGTTACATGGGCGGCGATGGCGATCAATGGCTGATCGTCAGAAATGCGCGCGGAGCAGAGTTGGTGGCCCTTCTGGGTGACGGGCTGGCCACGCGGCCCCTGACCGACAAGGGCAAACGCACGGGTGCGGTAAAGGGGTTCATGGAAAACACGGCGCGGGCAGCCGGGGGAATGCCGTTGCGCCGCATGCCAAACTGGCTGCGCCCGATTGTCAGTTTCCTGCAACCCCGCATCGGGCCGCGCGGATTGGAATTTGCCCGCGCACGGGTCGAGATGAAGGCGGTGGAAACCATCCTGCACCTGCGCCGCACGCATCCCGCACGGATCAAGAACATGGTGCCGGGGCATGTCTGGCGGCTGGTGGAACGCTATGGGCTGGTGCCGCATAAGGACGAATTGCGGGACGATGCCAAACCACCATCCGCAGGCAGCCCCGTGCCGCACAAGGTGAAATGATCCAGACGGGGAGAGGGGCGTTTTGCTGACCGATCGCAGGGCAGCTTCCGCTCCGATCACGCCCCGATCTTGCGGATCGTATCCCCCGGTTCCAGCGTCGGGAACAGTTCCACGACTTGCCCGGCTGCATCTTGCGCGATGATGGCCGCCGCGCGTGCGCCGATGTCGGCGCGGCAAGCGTCCATTGTGGCCAGCTTGCGCGGCAGACCATCCAGCAGTTCTACCCCGTTGAACCCCGCAAGGCCAAGACGCCCCGGTACGTCAATACCCGCCGCAAGGCAGTACAACAAACCACCCGCGCCAATCATGTCATTGGAATAATACAGAAAATCAAGATCCGGGCTGCGCGAAAGTATGGCCGCTGTCATCTCGCGTCCCTTCAGCAGCGCTGATCCGCCGGAATAAAACTCGCGGTCCACAAGGGGCACGCCTGCCGCCTGCAACGCGGTCTCGAACCCTTCCATCCGTTTGCGGGCACGGTGGTCATAGGGCATCATCGTGCCCAGAAATCCGATCCGCCGATAGCCCGCCGCGACAATCGCCTCGGCCATCTGGCGACCCGCACGGGCGTGGGAAAGCCCCACCGCATTGTCAACAGGCACGCCGTCGATATCCATCACCTCAACTATCGGCACGCCCGCGCGTTCCAGCATCGCGCGCGCCGCATCAGTATGTTCCAGCCCCGCCACAATCAGCCCCGATGGCCGCCATGACAGCATTTCATAAATCACTTCTTCTTCGCGGTCGGGCAGGTAATTCGTCACCCCCACCACGGGCTGTAACCCGGTGCCCTTCAGCCCGTCCGAAATACCGGTCATCACTTCGGGAAACACCATGTTCGACAGGGACGGGATCACTACCCCCACAAGATTGACCCGCTGACTGGCCAGCGCGCCTGCGATCTTGTTCGGGACATAGCCCAGCAGACGCGCCGCACGCAGCACCTTTTCCCGCGTGGCAGGCGACACATCGCCCCGGCTGCGCAATACGCGGCTGACGGTCATTTCACTGACCCCGGCAGCGTCAGACACATCGCGCAGCGTCAGGGGGCGTGGGTGTTTATTCAAGGGCGATCCTCCCGGTAAGGGTGATGTTAGCGCCGGACATACGCTTTGTCCAAGGCCGTCACAGCGTGGCTATTTTTCATCACAACGGGCAGTCAAACTGCGCTAGGATGACGGCCTGATACCCATTCAACCGAGGTGATTATGAAACCCGCTTTTGCCATTCTGACGCTGACACTGCTGGCCGCCTGTGTGGGCGCGCCACTGCCTGACAATCCGGTCGAACCGGGTGCGGCCGGCAATGCGTCCATTGCAGAGACATCCTGCCGGTCGGCGGCGGCCGAACAGGGGCTGAAGGTGCGTAACCTTACCGCGTTCCGGCAGGTGACAGGGCCCAACGGACCGTCCGGCCTTTCATCGGTGCTGGCCGTCGATGGCGGCACATCGGGTGAGGCGAAGTGCGATTTCAGCTATGCCACCGGGCGCGCCGCGATCACTGTCTACTGACCGTTGCCCTTTTTGCCGGATTTCGGCATGAAGGCGCTGTGACTCCGTAGCTCAGCTGGATAGAGCGACGGTTTCCTAAACCGTAGGCCGCGTGTTCGAATCACGCCGGGGTCACCATATGAAAAGGGCGGTCTGATCGACCGCCCTTTGCCGTTTTCAGATGTTGCCCGCCGCAAGCTCACTCGCGATATGGTCCGCCTGCCGAATCGCCAGCGCCACGATGGTCAGCGTCGGGTTTTCCGCCGCCCCGGTGGTGAACTGCGACCCGTCCGAGATGAACAGGTTCGCAATGTCATGCGTCTGGCCCCATTTGTTCACCACGCCCTTCGTCGGGTCATCCGACATCCGGTTGGTGCCAAGGTTGTGGGTCGACGGATAGGGCGGTGTCGGGAACGTCCGCGTGGCCCCCACTGCGTTATAGACTGCCATTCCCTGCGCGTAGGCATGGTTGCGCATCGCCACATCGTTCGGATGGTCGGTGAAATGCACGTTGGGCGAGGGCAGGCCGAACTGGTCGGGCTGATCCTTGTTCACCGTCACGCGGTTGGTTTCCTGTGGCATATCTTCACCCACGATCCACATGCCGGCCATGTTTTCATAGCTGTCCAGCGCGGTGGTAAACTCGCGGCCCCAGCCACCCGGATCAAGGAACGCCGCCATGAACGGCAATCCCAGCGCCAGTGTTTCCAATTCGTACCCACCGACGAAACCGCGCTCGGGTTTATGCAACGCCTCGTCCTGAATGATGCCTGCCATCGTCGTGCCGCGCCACATCTTCACCGGCTTGTCGAACACGCCGTAGACCGACCCCGTGACATGCCGCATATAGTTGCGCCCCACCTGACCAGACGAATTCGCCAGCCCGTCGGGGAACATGTCGGAAGCCGAATTCAACAACAGGCGGGGGCTTTCGATCGTGTTGCCCGCCACGCAGACAATCCGCGCCAGTTGCGTCTGTTCGAGCGCCGTCGGCGTCGAAGTAGACCACGCCCGTCACCTTGCCTGCATCATCGTGCAGGATGCGCGCCACATGCGCGCGTTCGCGCACCTCAAGGTTGCCCGTCGCCTCGCCTGCCGGAATTTCGGTATAGGCGGTGGACCACTTTGCGCCCCATTTGCAGCCCTGAAAGCAGAACCCGGTCTGCTGGCAGGCGATGCGGTCACCATCATCGCGCGACTGAATCGCCATCCGCCCGGTGTGAACCTCGGTATAGCCAAGCGCCTTGGCACCCTTTTCCAACACCAGATAGTTGCTGTTGCCAGGCAGGCCGGGGCGGTCGCCGGTGCGGGTCACGCCCATCTTTTCTTCGGCCAGATCATACCACGGGGCCATTTCCGGGCCATCAATCGGCCAGTCGAGCAGGTTGGCCCCATCCACGCGGCCGTAGTTCGTCAGCGCCTTCCATTCGTGGTCCTGAAACCGCAGCGACGCGCCCGCCCAATGGGTTGTGGTGCCACCGACGGCCTTGACGATCCACGCGGGCAGGCCGCTGAAATCGCGGGCCACGCGCCAATCACCGCTTGTGGTGCGCTTGTCCAGCCAAGCAAGCTGGCCAAAGGATTCCCATTCGTCGTTCACGTAGTCTTCGGGCAGATAGCGCCCGCCGGCCTCCAGTGCCACGACCTTGACGCCCTTTTGCGCCAGTTCATTGGCAAGCGTGCCACCGCCTGCGCCCGTGCCGATGATGACAACGACCGATGCATCGGTCAGATCAAATTTCGCAACCATGATATTGTCCTCCCCTTACAACCAGTTGATGTCGTTGAAGCCGCGGTCGATATAGCCGCCCTGGCTAAAGCTCTCGCCTTCATAGCCGAACAGCGGCCAGACCGCTTTCTGGTTGTATAGGCCGGTCACAAGGCCGCCCCTGATCTTCTGGAAGAACGCGCTTTGCTCCATGCCGCGCAACACATCGACGCGGTCACGCTCCCACCCCATGGCAAGATAGCTTGCATGCCCTTTGCCTTGGGCGGCTCCGTTCAGCGCGGCCACGCCGGCCTCGATCTCGGCCGCCGTTTCCGCGGTGTCATAGCCTTTGACGGCGATCACATAGAATTCTGTCGGCACATGGTCATGCGGATAGATATCGCGCGCCATCTGCACCAGTGTCGCCATCGTCTCGGGTTGCAAGGCCGCTACTTCCGTGGCCCATGCCGCATCCGGTGCCGCCAGAAACCCGGCCCCGACCGTGAACGCAGCCCCTGCCGCGATGGACCGCGACAGCAGTTGCCGCCGGGACAACCCCCTTGTTTCGTGCTTTGTCATATCTTCCCTCCCTGGGTTCAGCCTTGGGTTTTCGCCCACCCCTCCCGGCGGGCGTTTCGCGGTCACAGATAGCGACCGCCGCGTTGCAAGACCTCGATCTGGTAACCATCGGGGTCGGCAACAAAGAAAAACCGCGCAATCACCGTGCCGCCCGGCGCGAAGTCCACCAGCTTGCGCGGGGCAAGTCCTGCATCGGTCATCCGCGCATGTTCGGCGTTCACATCGTCAACCGAGAACGCCAGATGCCCATAACCGTCGCCCAGGTTGTAGGGTTCGGTCCGGCCCTTGTTGACCGTCAATTCCAGCTCGAAAGTGGCATCATCATTGGACAGATAGATCAGCGTGAAGCTGTCGAAATCCAGCCTGTCGGCCACCACCAACCCGAATGCCGCCTCGTAAAACGCGAGCGCGCGCGCCTCATCCAGCACGCGGATCATGGAATGTATCGCTTTGGCCATTCGCCCTCCCTAGTCTGGTCCCGGCAACGGGAACGTCAAAGGAACCGTGCAATGCGTGACACGGGCACGGGTAGTAACTGACTACTACGACGCGAAATCGTTACTCGGCAGCCATCGCCTGCGGATTGGAGCGTTCCAGATAGATCAGGCAGGTGCAGCGCAGCACGGATGAAAAGTTTGCAGGCTCACCATGCAGTTCCAGCACCTCGGAATGCAGCTTCGAGGTGAAGGCCGGCGTGGTCATGCCCTCGCTCGCGGCAAGGTCATCAAGGATGTGCCAATAGGTGTTTTCCAGCCGGATTGACGTGCTTTGCCCGTTGATCCGCAGCCGCCGCGTGGTCAGCGCATAACGGTCCGGGTCCTGCCCTGCATAGATGCGGCACATCGCAAAATCCCCCCCATGGCCAGACGAACATGGTGTTGCGCACGGGCCCCCGCGTCAAGGAATAATGTTGCGCGCATGGTCGCAGTCAGAAGTCCAGATGCTCCACCGCCAGCGCGTTGGCCTGATGAACTCGCGGCGGGGTTCGACCACATCGCCCATCAGCTTGGTGAAGATGTCATCGGCCTCGGCCAGATCATCGACCTTTACCTGCAACAGCGTGCGCGCCTCAGGGTCCAGCGTGGTTTCCCACAGCTGTTCGGGGTTCATTTCGCCCAGACCCTTGTAGCGTTGCAGGGACAGGCCCTTTTCGCCTTCGGCCAGGATCGCCTTCAGCAAATCGATCGGCCCGTGGATCAGCTGGTCCCGGTCCTTCCGCACCAGCTCGCGACGGCCCCTTGAACGGGTCGCGCGTCTGCGCCGATATCGCCGACAGCCGCCGCGCCTCACCCGACCGCAGCACGGCCCCGTCGAGCGTCCGCAGCTCCTCAACCCCGCGCAGAACGCGTGACAGCCGGATGCCATGATCCTGCGTGATCCGCCCCGTCCAGCCGCGTTCGTATTCCGTCGCGACCATGTCCAGCCGTCGGGCCACCATATCGGCCACCTCCTGCAGATCGGCATCCGCCCGCCCTGCGTCAAACGCGCCCGCCAGCGCCGCCTGTTCCAGTATCCCACGCGGGTAATGCGTCGGAAACGCATCAAGCACCCGGCGGAACGCCCGCGCGCCGTCGATCACCCGCGCCAGATCGGCCCCGGCAATTTCCTCGCCGGTGTGCAGACGCAGAACCGCGCCATCAAGGCCCATCTCGATCAGGTAATCGTCCAGCGCAGCCTGATCCTTCAGGTACACCTCGGATTTGCCGCGCGCGACCTTATACAGCGGCGGCTGCGCGATGTAGAGATACCCACCTTCGATCAGCGCCGGCATCTGCCGGAAGAAGAACGTCAGCAGCAGCGTGCGGATATGCGCGCCGTCCACATCGGCGTCGGTCATGATGACGACCTTGTGGTAGCGCAGCTTGGTGATGTCGAACTCGTCCCGCCCGATGCCGGTGCCCAGCGCCGTGATCAGCGTGCCGATCTCCTGACTGCCCAGCATCCGGTCAAACCGCGCGCGTTCCACGTTCAGGATCTTGCCGCGCAAGGGCAGCACCGCCTGATTGGCGCGGGAACGGCCCTGTTTGGCCGACCCACCAGCGCTGTCGCCCTCGACCAGAAAGATTTCCGACTTCGAGGCGTCCTTTTCCTGACAATCGGCCAGCTTGCCCGGCAGGCATGCCACATCCAGCGCCGTCTTGCGCCGCGTCAGATCGCGCGCCTTGCGCGCCGCCTCACGCGCCAGCGCCGCCTCGATGATCTTGCCGACGATGATCTTGGCGTCGGCGGGGTTTTCTTCAAACCACTCCGCCAGCTTTTCGTTCACCAGGTTCTCGACCGCAGGCCGCACTTCGGAAGAGACCAGCTTGTCCTTGGTCTGTGACTGGAAAACTTCGGGTCCGGCACCTTCACCGACAGCACGCAGGTCAGCCCTTCGCGCGCATCATCGCCGGTGAAATCCACCTTTTCCTTCTTCGCGATGCCCGATGATTGCGCATAGCCGTTGATCGTCCGCGTCAGCGCCCCGCGAAAACCCGCCAGATGCGTGCCGCCATCACGCTGCGGAATGTTGTTGGTAAACGGCAGCACCATTTCGTTGTAGCTGTCGTTCCACCACATCGCGACTTCAACGGTGATCCCGTTGCGTTCGCCGATCATGTAGATCGGGTCCGGCATGATGGATGATTTGCGACGGTCCAGATACTTCACGAATTCCCGCACGCCGCCTTCGTAGAACAGCTCGGTCATCAACGGCTCTGCCGGGCGTTCGTCTTCGAGGATGATCCGCACGCCGGAATTCAGGAACGCCAGTTCCCGCAGCCGGTTTTCCAGCGTCTTGAAACTGGTAGTCGAGGTTGGAAAACGTGCCCTCAGGGATGTTGGTCTTGGCCGAGGCCAGAAACCGCACTTCCGTGCCCTCGCATCCCCGGCGCCGGCCCGACCTCATGCACATGCACCACGCAGTCGCCATGTTCGAACCGCGCGCTGATATTCCGTGTCATTGCGCCAGACCGTCAGTTCCAGCCATTCCGACAGCGCGTTGACCACCGACACGCCCACGCCATGCAGACCGCCCGACACCTTGTAGGCATTGCCGGCTGTCGTCGGTGTTGTTGAATTTACCGCCCGCATGCAGCTGCGTCATGATGACTTCGGCCGCCGAAACGCCTTCTTCCTGGTGGATGTCCACCGGAATGCCGCGCCCGTTGTCGACGCACCGAAACGCTGCCGTCGGCGTGGATTTTCACCGTGACGGCGGTCGCGTGACCGGCCAAAGCCTCGTCAATGCCGTTGTCGACGACCTCATACACCATGTGGTGCAGGCCCGACCCGTCATCGGTATCACCGATATACATGCCGGGCCGCTTGCGAACGGCCTCTAACCCCTTGAGAACCTTGATGGAATCAGCGCCATAGCTGTCGGTCTTCTTGGCTGCGTCGGCCATACGTCGGAAACCCCTGTATTTGTGCGCAATTTATAGCGGTTCAGGGGGGGATTGTCACGCGCATGACACAAGATTTGGGGGTTTTCGGCACATGGCTATCCCAGATTGCCAATCCCGATCACCACCCCCACGCCAATCAGCAAAATCCCCGAAATCACGTTGATCCGCCGGATGGCAGCAGGCGATGACAACAACTGCCGCGCCCGGTCGATAAACAGCGCCAGCGCCAGATTACCCGCCAGCGGCACCGCCGCCGACACTGCCAAAATCACCGCAATATCCCAGCCCGTCAGCACCCTCAGATCAAAGAAACCCGGCAGCATCCCCATGTAGAACAGAATGGCCTTCGGATTGCCGATCACCACCGCCAGCCCCGTCAACAACCCCGCCAGCCGCCCCGGTCGGGTCAATCGGCTGTCGGCTGAAACCTCGCCCGATTTCAGCAGCAGCATGGCCCCCATGATGATGAAGATCACCGCCGCCACCCATTGCAGCATCCCCAGAAAGCCACCGTAAACCGACAGTATCCAGGACAACCCGAAGATCGCGGCCAAGGGCCAGATCGCATCGCCCACCACCACGCCCACGGCCAGCGGCCATGCGCTCGCAAACCCGCCCGACAGCGTGCGCGCCGTCAACGCCACCCAGACGGGCCCCGGCACCGCCCAAAGCGCCGCCATGCCACCCGCATACAGCAGCACCTGAAAAAACGTGATCGTCATACCGGCATCACCTGTGACCCACCGCCGCCATCGCTGACCACGAACATCTGCCCGCGCGCGCCCAGCGTGTCAAACAGACTGCCTTCCGTCCCGGTCATGATCGCCTGACAGCCCAGCGCGCAAATTTCGTCATACAGCGCCGCCCGCCGCCCTTCGTCCAGATGCGCCGCCACCTCGTCCAGCAACAGCACCGGCGTCGCCCCCAGTCCCTGCGCCAGGGCCCGCGCGTTCGACAGGATCAGGCTGATCAGCAGCGCCTTCTGCTCGCCCGTCGAACACTGCGCGGCATCCACCCCTTTGGCACGGAACACCGCCGCAAGGTCGGCCCGGTGTGGCCCCATCAGCGTGCGGCCCGCCGCCACATCGCGCCCCCGCGTTGCCGCCCAAAGGCCCGGCAGGTCTGCTGCTGCAGTCTCCGCGCCGATGATGGCCAGATCCACCGCCGGAAACGCCGTCTCTGCCGCCCCTTGCGCCGCCATCAACCGATCCACCGCCACGCCCCGGTTCGCCATGATCGCGCCCGCCGCCTCGGCCATCTGCGCCTCAAGTGCGGTATACCACCGCGCATCACCGACCTGATCCTTCAACAACCGGTTGCGGTCACGCATTGCGCGTTCGTACCCCAGCACCGCCTCGGCATGATCGGGCGCAAAGCTCAGCGTCACGCGGTCCAGAAACCGCCGCCGCCCCTCTGCCGCCTCGATCCACAGCCGGTCCATCGCGGGCACCAGCCACAAGATGCGCATCACCCGGCCCAGCGCGCCCTGCGTCGCGGCCTTGCCGTCAATCCGCACCATGCGTCCCTCGCCCGGTTCGGCCCAGGTCTCGACCTCATGTGCAGCGCTCACCCCTGCCACATCAGCCCGGATCTTCCAGCCCAACCCTTCGGGCTTACGCGCAAGATCGACACCCTCGGCCCGCCGCAGCCCCCGCCCCGGCGACAGCAACGATACCGCCTCCAGCACATTGGTCTTGCCCGCACCATTCGGCCCCCACAATCGCAACGGGCCGCCCGTCAAACGCCAGCCGCGCCGACCGGTGACTGCGGAAATGCGACAGGGTCAGTGATGTGATGGCAAAGCCGGGCACACCATCCCCTTCCTCTGTTGAAAACTATCCTGGGGGTCCGGGGGCAACGCCCCCGGTCGGCAGATCACACGCGCATCGGCATGACGACATAAACCGCCGACATGTCATTGCCTTCGCGCATCAGCGTCGGATCACCGGATGAATTGAACATGAACACCGCATTCTCGCGGTCCACCTGCGACGCAATCTCCAGCAGGTATTTCGCGTTGAACCCGATCTCCAGCCGCTCATCGCTATAGGCGACGGCCAGTTCTTCTTCGGCGGCCCCACTATCGGGCGCGTTCACCGACAGCACCAGCCGATCCTCATCAAGGCTCAGCTTCACCGCACGGCTGCGCTCTGACGATACCGTGGCCACCCGGTCCACCGCCTTGGCAAACTCGCTCGCATCCACTTCCAGACGTCGGGTGTTGCCCGTCGGGATCACGCGGGTGTAGTCGGGGAATGTGCCGTCAATCACCTTGGATGTCAGCGTGATCAGCGGCGTGGCAAAGCGCACCTTGGTTTCGCTGACCGACACGGCAATCGCGGCCTCATCATCATCCAGCAGCTTGCGCAATTCGTTCACCGTCTTGCGCGGCACGATCACGCCCGCCATGCCGGCCGCCCCTTCGGGCAAGGGCGCATCAATCCGTGCCAGCCTGTGCCCGTCGGTCGCCACACAGCGCAGCACCTGACCTGCGTCGCCGGTCGCCACATGCATATAGACGCCGTTCAGGTAATACCGCGTCTCTTCGGTCGAGATTGCGAATTTCGCCTTGTCGAACAGGCGGCGCAGTACGCCCGCCGGGGCCGAAAAGTTCGTCACATATTCCGATGATGCCATCACCGGAAAATCTTCCTTCGGCAGCGTGGCCAGACTGAACGTCGACCGCCCCGCAGTAATCGTCAGCCGCCCTGTCGCTGCATCTTCGGCCAATGCCACCAGCGCACCATCAGGCAATTTGCGCACAATCTCGTGCAGCATGACCGCCGACACCGTGGTCGATCCGGGGCGTTCCACCACCGCAGGCGCGCGGTCCAGCACTTCGATATCCAGATCGGTCGCGCGGAAACTGACCTGCGCGCCTTCCGCCTCGATCAGCACGTTCGCCAGAATCGGGATCGTGTTGCGCCGCTCCACCACCGATTGCGCTTGTCCCAACGCCTTCAGCAGCGTGCCGCGTTCAATGCTGATCTTCATTGTTCATCCCCCAGTCTGTCACCCGCGATCCGGCCCCCAAAGCGCGGGGATGCCGAACCTATCCACTTTTTGGCAGTTCTCAAGCGTTTTGGCGCGCGGGCTGTCGATTTTGCCGGCCGATCAGCCCTGCAATTGCCGCCGCAGCATCTGCAGATCGTCCGACATCTGCGAATCGGTCGCCATCAGCTCTTCAATGCGGCGGATGCCATGCATGATCGTGGTGTGATCACGCCCGCCAAAACGCCGCCCGATCTCCGGCAGCGACCGTGGCGTCAGTTGTTTGGCCAGATACATCGCAATCTGGCGCGGCCGCGCAATGGTGCGCAGGCGTTTCGGGCCCACCATATCGGACAGGCGCACGTTGTAATGTTCGGCGACCCGGCGCTGGATTTCCTCGATTGTGACCTTGCGATCGGATGCACGCAGGATGTCTGACAGGCAATCCTGTGTCAGCTCCAGATTGATCTCGCGGCCCACAAGGCTCGCAAAGGCAAAAAGCCGCGTCAGCGCGCCCTCAAGAACGCGCACGTTCGTGGTGATCCGGTGCGCCAGAAATTCCAGCACGCCATCGGCAATCACAAGACCACGGTATTGGCCGCGATAGTATTCGGCCTTCTGCTGCAGGATGCCCAGTCGCAATTCGTAGTCGGTCGGGTGCAGGTCCACCACCAGCCCGCATTGCAGACGGCTTTTGATGCGTTCCTCCAGATCCTTGATTTCGCCTGGTGCGCGGTCTGCCGAAATCACGATCTGCTTGTTCTGGTCCACCAGCGCGTTGAAGGTGTGAAAGAATTCCTCCTGCGTGCTGTCCTTGCCCGCGATGAATTGCACATCATCCACCATCAGCACGTCAACCGACCGGAACAGACCCTTGAAATCCATCACCGACCGGTCGCGCAGTGATTGCACAAAGCGGTACATGAACTGCTCGGCCGACAGATACAGCACGCGCAATTCGGGCTGACGCGCGCTCAACTCATGCGCGATGGCATGCATCAGGTGGGTTTTCCCCAGGCCCACGCCGCCATACAGAAACAGCGGGTTGAATGTAACAGGGCCACCTTCGGCCACCCGGCGTGCGGCGGCATGGGCCAGCTCGTTCGGCTTGCCGACGACGAAACTGTCAAAACTAAAGCGCGCATCCAGTGGCGCACTTTGCAGATCATCGTCCTGCGGTGGGCGGGTGCGGTTCGCGGCACGGGCCGGAACGGGTGCCGCGTGTCGCGCAGGCGGCACTCCGGTTGCCTGCACCACGACAAATTCCAGCCGGTCAACATCCGCGCCGACGTCATTCATATGCGTCTGGATGTGATCGCCATAGTTTCGTTTGACCCAGTCACCGAAAAACGTCGTCGGCACTTCGAATCGTGCCGTCCCGTTCTTCAGATGCGACAGTGTCAGCGGTTCGATCCACGTGACGAAGTTGTTCTTGCCAACACGCTTAAGAAGCTCGGCCTTTACCTTTACCCACGTCTCGTTCGTCATTCTGTCCAACCTGTTTACAGCCATTCGCGCAGGGCATCTGCCTTGCACTACCCCATCATTCCGTCACGAACACCGATATGGGGACCACCCCGCAAAGGGCAGCCACGGCCGCGCAACATGCGGCCATCACAGATAAAAACATGCCAAAGCACCAAGGCCGTTCTGACCTTCGTGTTCGGTCGCAAGTCATGGATGCGTTCCCGCAGACCACGCCAGCCCAAAGCCGGACAACGTATCATTGACTGGTGCGGGTTCAGTTTAGCAGCCGCCCACACGCTCGCACGTCGCCCCGCCCCGTCATGTCCCCCATAACGAAGTGAATCGCTCTAGGAACGGTAACAACGCGGTGACGGACTGCGCAACTGATCTTACGGCTTGACAGCGCTTTCCGTCGGCGAATCCGAAGGGCAGTGCAAATGCGCAACGCCCCGCCTCAAAACTGGTCTGCCAATAGAAAAAGCGCGCCCATCGGGGCGCGCCATCCTTGACAAAGCCGGCAATGTTCAGACGGCCGCGACGGCCTTTACGCGCGACGCAAGGCGCGACATTTTGCGGGCAACGGTGTTCTTGTGCAGCACGCCTTTGGACACACCACGCGCCAGTTCCGGCTGCACGGCTTTCAGGGCTGCGGCCGACGCGGCCTGATCGCCCGAGGCAATCGCCTCTTCAACCTTGCGCAGGAATGTGCGGATGCGCGAACGGCGGGCCTTGTTCACGGCATAGCGGGCCTCGGACTGACGGGCGCGTTTCTTGGATTGGGCGGTATTTGCCATGGATCAGATTTCCTCAGGGTCAGTTGCATGTCATTGCGCGAAAACCCCCAAGGCCCCGTTTGGTCCAACGGGAATCGAATCTGCCTAGTGCGGGCTCACACGCATGTCTGGGGGGCCTATACGCAAAGGTTTTGTGAAAGGAAAGGCAAAAAAGCCGCGCGTCCCTACTTGTCGCGGAACTGTGGCTGGCGCTTTTCAAGGAACGCCGCCATGCCTTCCTTCTGGTCCTCGGTCGCAAACAGCGCATGAAACAGGCGGCGTTCAAACAGCAGGCCTTCATTCAGGCTGGTTTCCTGCGCGCGGTTGACTGCTTCTTTCACCGCCATCACGGACAGTGCCGATTTCTCCGCGATGCGACGCGCGGCCTTCAACGCCTCTTCGATCAGGTTTGCCGCTGGCACCACGCGGCTGACAAGGCCCGAACGTTCGGCCTCGGCGGCATCCATGTTGCGTCCCGTCAGATGCATGTCCATCGCCTTGGATTTGCCGACAAACCGCGTCAGGCGTTGCGTGCCGCCAAGCCCTGCCACGATGCCAAGATTGATCTCGGGCTGCCCGAACTTGGCATTGTCCGCGGCGATAATGAAATCGCACATCATCGCCAGTTCACAGCCGCCGCCCAGCGCATACCCCGCCACCGCCGCGATAATCGGTTTACGCACGCGCAGCATGCGGTCCGCCTCTTGGCCCAGCGGATCGTCGCGGAACATGTCAACAAAGCCCCGCTTTGCCATCACGCGCACATCCGCCCCGGCGGCAAAGGCCTTTTCCGATCCGGTCAGCACGATGCAGCGCACCTTGGCATTGCCGTCTGCCGCCGTCAGCGCATCCGCCAACTCGCGCAGCATCTTTTCATTCAGCGCGTTCATCGCATCGGGCCTGTTCATCGTCACAAGCGCGACCGAATCCTCGATCTCGACGATCAGCGTTTCATAGGCCATCTGATTGCTCCGGTTGATCCCCAGCGCGGGTCTTACCAGCAGCCACACGCCGCGCCAAGTTCCTATCGGCACGATCAAACTGGCCAGGCGCGGCGGCCCCGCCGATGATTGCGGGCAAAGACAGAAAATATGTCTTACCGCTGACACACCGCGCAATAGAACGATGACCGCCCCGCCTGCACAACGCGCCCCACCGTGCCGCCGCAGCCGGGCTTGGCACAGGGTTGCCCCGCGCGGTCATAGACGTGAAAGCGGTGCTGGAAATAACCCAGCTCGCCATCCGTCTGCCGGTAGTCGCGCAAGGATGATCCGCCCGCGTCAATCGCCTCGGTCAGCACCTGCCGGATGATCGGCACCAATCCCCGCACCCGCGCTGCCGCAATCTGCCCCGCTTGTCGCGTGGGGGCGATGCCGGCGCGAAACAGCACCTCGCAAACATAGATATTGCCCAGCCCCGCGACGACATGCTGATCCAGCAGCGCCGACTTGATCGGCGTGTTGCGACCCTTCAGCCGCGCCACCAGATACTCCTCGTCAAAACTGTTGCCCAACGGCTCCGGCCCCAGTGCGGCCAGCAAGGGATGCGTGCCTGCGCTGTCCGTGACCATCAGGTCCATCGCGCCAAAGCGCCGCGCATCGTTGAACGTGACCCGCGCGCCGCTGCCCATGTCGAACACCACATGGTCATGTTTGGCGGGTGCGGGATGGTCGTGATGGAACACGCCCAAGGTCGCCCCTGAAATCAGCATCCGCCCCGACATCCCCAGATGCACCAGCAGCGTCTCACCCGATGACAGGTCCGCCAGAATGTATTTTGACCGCCGCCGCAACGCGATCACGCGCTGCCCCGTCAGACGCGCCGCCATCCCCGCCGGAAACGGCCAACGCAAACCTTCGCGGTTCACATGGGCGGTCGCGATGACCTGCCCCTCCATCACGGGGATCAGGCCACGGCGGACGGTTTCAACCTCGGGCAGTTCCGGCATTGCGGGCTTCATTCCGTGCAAGGACTTCGGCCACAAATGTCAGGAAACCGGGCATGCCCACAAGGTGTTTCAACACTTTCACCCGGCCGCCCTTGGCGAAGGCCAGCACGTATTGATAATTCTGGTCATCATCAATGCCCAGCAGATCGTCCCAGCTATAGACCCTGCGCCAGAACATGAACCGCGTCAGGATCATCACATGCCGGTCCACCCGCAGTTCATAGCTGAACACCTCGACCATCCCGATCACGACCCCTGCCGAAATCAGCCACGGGATGATCCCCTGCGTCGGCAAGAACCCGGTCGCGGCAAAGCCACCCGTCCACAGCGTCGCCAGAAATAACGCGCTCAACACCGCCGAGATGATCCGCAGCCCCGGCGTCGTGTGCATCTCGATCGTGTCGACCGTCATCTTCGGTGCGGCATTTTCACCCAAGGTCGCAATCAACGACAGATCGCCCGGCAGTTGCGACCCAAGCCGCGCCATCGTCGTGCGTCCCAGCCGGTTGCCCAAAGGCGTATGGCGCGCCCGCGCCCGCCCGCGCGCCCAGACGGCAATTGCAACCGATCCGAACACCACAACGGGCGTCATCCAGAAATACTGGGTCAAGGCAGCAATTTCGGCCATCGGCGTCCAGTCGTTGTTATGTTGTTTTCCTCTGCCCGCACTATGTATATGCCGAAGGCGGCAAATCTTGGGCACAACCGTGATGAACAAAGACGAAAACCAGACCACACATTTCGGTTTTCAAACCGTGGCCGAGGGCGAAAAGGCCGGGATGGTGCATGGCGTCTTTACCCGCGTCGCCAGCAAATATGACATCATGAACGACCTGATGTCGGGCGGTGTGCACCGGCTGTGGAAAGACGCGATGATGGATTGGCTGGTGCCCCGCCCTGGTCAGCGTCTGCTCGACGTGGCAGGTGGCACGGGCGATGTTGCGTTCCGGTTCCTGAAACGCGCGCCGGGCGCATCGGCCGTGGTGCTTGATATGACCGAATCCATGCTCATCGCAGGCCGACAGCGGGCCGAGGCTGACCGTCTGGCCGAAAATCTGGATTGGGTTGTCGGCGACGCGATGGCGCTGCCGTTTCCCGCCAACAGCTTTGACGCCTACACCATCAGCTTTGGCATCCGCAACGTCACCCGCATTGCCGATGCGCTGCGCGAGGCGTACCGCGTCCTGCGCCCCGGCGGCCGCCTGATGGTGCTGGAATTCAGCCAGATCCCGAATGATCTGATGCAAAAGGCCTATGATCTTTATTCCTTCAACGTCATCCCCGTGATGGGCCAAATGGTGACGGGGGATCGTGACAGTTATCAATATCTTGTTGAAAGTATTCGTAAATTCCCCGATCAGGAAACATTCGCCGGGATGATCCGACAGGCGGGCTTTGATCAGGTCAAATACCGCAACATGACGATGGGTGTCGCCGCCTTGCATTCCGGGTGGAAAATCTGACGTGAGAGGCCCCCACAACATCATTCGCCTCGTGCGCACGCTCGCCACGCTGGAACGCACGGGCGCCATTGGCGTGGTGCTTGAGGCATTTCACGCCCCCCCCCGCCTGCGGGCCGTCGCGCGAATCTTGGGCTGGCCGTTCAAATGGCTGGGTCATGCGGGCGACCCCGCCCTGCCCCCTGCCACCCGTGCGTTGACGGCCCTTGGGCCCGCCTACATCAAGTTCGGTCAGATTCTGTCCACCCGCCCCGATGTGGTGGGCGATGACCTCGCGCTGCAACTGAAATACCTGCAAGACAAGCTGCCGCCGTTTTCCACCGACATTGCCAAGGCAATGATCGCGCGCGAACTGCAACTGCCGGTCAGCGACATGTTTTCGGAATTCTCCGAACCCGTCGCCGCCGCCTCTATTGCGCAGGTCCACCGCGCGCGGATTGCTGAAACCGGACAAGAGGTCGCGGTCAAGGTGCTGCGCCCCAATATCGAACGCGCCTTCCGCAAGGATATCGACGCCTTCTATTTCGCCGCCCGCGCGATTGAACTTCTGGCCCCCGGCGCACGCCGCCTGCGCCCGATGGATGTCATCACCCATTTCGACGGCGTCGTGCAGGGCGAACTGGATTTCCGTCTGGAAAGCAGCGCCGCCGCCGAATTTGCCGCCAATACCGAAAAGGATGCAGGCTTTCAGGTGCCGCGCCCGATCTGGCATCTGTCGGGCCGCACGGTGATGACGCTCGATTGGGCCGAAGGCATCAGCATGTCCGACAATGCCGCGATTGATGCCGCAGGGCATGATCGCCGCGCCCTTGGATCGCGCGTGATGGAACTGTTCCTGAACCACGCGCTGCGCGACGGCTATTTCCACGCCGACATGCATCAGGGCAACCTCAAGGTTGCGGCCAACGGCAATATCATCGCCTATGATTTCGGCATCATGGGGCGCTTGGATGAATACACGCGCCGGGTTTACGCCGAGATTCTGTTCGGCTTTATCCGCAAGGATTACCGCCGCGTGGCCGAGGTGCATTTCGAGGCAGGCTATGTCCCCGCAGACCGCGATATCGACGAATTTGCCCGCGCGCTGCGTGCGGTGGGCGAGCCGATCTTTGGCATGGATGCGTCGCGCATTTCGATGGCCCGCCTGCTGACCTATCTGTTTGAGGTGACAGAACGGTTCGGCATGGAAACGCGCACCGAACTGATCCTTCTGCAACGGACCATGGTGGTGGTCGAAGGGGTTGCGCGCGGCTTGGACCCGAACCTGAACATCTGGCAGGTCGAGCGAACTCGCCACGCTACAGTCTGAACAGAAGTCGCAACAACAGTCTCTGCAGCAACGCCAGCAACAACGCCAGCAGATGCTGAAGAAGATATCTTTGCAGCTGCGCAGCCAGCGCCGCGAGATACACAGGCTACAGCGCGATGAGAACCGCCTCGCACAATTGGTGGAACAGATCACCAAGATGCTGGCGCAACCCAAATCCAAGTCCATCTTCCGCAATGACAAGTTGCCTGATGACCGCTACGACGGCAGATCCTTCGATAATCTCAAAGGCAAACTCACCATCCCAGTTCGTGGCGACATCACCAATCGCTTTGGCGATACTCGTCCCGACAGCACCGTGCAATGGAAAGGTATCTTTGTGCGCGCCGCAACCGGCCAGCCAGTCAAGGCGATCGCCGCTGGTCGGGTAGTGTTCGCCGACTGGCTGCGCGGCTTCGGCAACCTTCTTATCATCGATCACGGCAAGGGCTATATGAGCTTGTACGGCGACAACGAGACACTCTATAAGCAGGTTGGCGACGAGTTGCGCGGCGGAGACACCATTGCAACCGTAGGCAACAGCGGCGGTAATGAAGATTCCGGTTTATACTTTGAACTGCGTCTGCAAAGTAAGCCGCTGGATCCCCTCAAGTGGCTGGCCACGAAATAATCATTAGGATGAAAAGTACATGCGTCGTTTAGAAAAGATATGCGGAAGCGCCCTTTGGAGTCGCTCAGTGCGGCAGCTGCCCAGCGCAGCGTCATCTGTCCGTCCTTCCATCGTTTGACGTTGCGCGTGAAGTGAGCGATCAACCCGTTCAGGTTCTCGATCGGGTTGGTCGTGCGCAGCGTGCGGTATAGCGCCCCGGTGATCCCCAGTGTCTGCACTGTCAACGTCTCCTCCAGACCCTCTCGCAGGCTAGCGGCCGCGCCGGGGTGCTTGGCCTGCAGCGACGTCGCCAGCCGCGCCAGCTGCTTCTTGGCCAGCTCAGCGTTGGTGCTGCCCCAGGCATCACGCATGGCACGGCCTACGCCGGCGTGCAACTCCTTGGGCAGGTGCTCGATCACGTTTCGCCGCTTGTGCTCCTGGCACCGCTGCACCAGCGCCAGTTCGCCGAAGCAGTCCAGGATCGCGCGGCGCAAGGCCTTGCCGCCGTCGATCACCCACAGCCTCTTGCGATCGGCATCGAGCCCTCGCTCGACCAGGTCGCTCAGCAGCGAGCGCACGACCCGCGTGCTCTCCGTGGAGCCTTCACGCAGCCCCAGGATGTGCTTGTTTCCCTGGGAGTCGATGCCCAGGGCCACCAGGATCACACGGTCACGGAAGTGGATGCCGTCGATCATCACCACCGGCAGATCCAGCTCCTTGATCGAGCTCGACAACCACTCCTGCAGCTGCTTCTCGCTCAGCGCGATCCAGCGCCGCGACACCGAGTGTTGGCGCCGACCGAAAACTGACCCACTTATAGAGGTTATGCCGATCCAAAATTGACCCAGGTGTTTTACTGGCTCTGCCTTATTTTTAGGCAGGAGCAACAAAGGTGATCACCATGGAAATGTTGGGAAAAATAAGACGAATGTACCTGCGCGACAAGATGTCGCTGCATGCCATTGCCAAGCAGACCGGCTTGTCGCGTAACACGTTGAGGAGGTGGCTCAGGGAGCCGGATGAGGCGGCGGTGCCGACCTACCAGCGTACCCCCGGCACGCGCAAGCTGACTCGATCAGGCGGCGGGTTTGCGCCCTTCCACGCCGTTGGCGGCGTCAATCACCATCAAAGCCGAGTCGACCGCAGTGAGCACGCGGTAGGTGTCTTCGGAAAAGTCCTTGTGGCCCGGAGTGTCGAGCAGGTTGATGACGTAGCTGGTACAGCATCTGCATCACGGAGCTGGCAACCGAGCTTCCGCGTTGTTGGTGGTTGAGTTCAGCGAGAGGCCATGCCCGGAAGTATTGAGAGAGTTCGGCCAGGTCGCTCGGAGCGGACGTGATCATCGCCGAAACACAGCAAGAACTACTGAAATCTGGAGCGTACGTAAAGTCGGATTGGGGATCTTCGATTCACGCCCGGCAGATGCGCGCCCGGTTGCATTCATAGAAGATTGCGCTGTCCCGGTGGAACGGTTGGGCGAGTTCGTGCGCGAAATGGAAAAGATTTTGGCAGCGCATAATACCTATGGTGCCTTTTACGCGCATGCTTCAGCTGGTTGTCTACATATCCGCTCGTCAAACTGGATCTGGCGCACGACCTCATAGGCCCGTTGCTGGGCCTGGCGCACGTTGTCGGCCAGAGCAGTGACGCACAGCACCCGCCCGCCGGAGGTCAGCACCTCGTCACCCTGGCGCACGGTTCCAGCATGGAATACGGTCACGTCCGCAGTTTCTGCAGGCAGTCCCCGGATCCGGTCGCCACTGCGGGGCTGTTGCGGATAACCTGCGGCCGCCAGTACCACCCCAAGTGCGGTGCGGCGGTCCCATTGCAGCTCGAACTGGTCCAGATTGCGTTCGGCTCCCGGCGCCGTGGCGGCCAGCAGCAGTTCGAGCAGATCGGACTTGAGCCGCATCAGAATCGGCTGCGTCTCGGGGTCGCCCAGCCGGCAGTTGAACTCCAGCGTACGCGGCTGTCCCTGCGCATCGATCATCAGCCCCGTATACAGGAAGCCGGTGTAGTTGATGCCGTCCTTCTCCATGCCGCGGATCGTCGGCAGGATGATTTCGCGCATTGCCTTGGCGTGCAGCGCCGGCGTCACCACGGGCGCTGGCGAATAGGCGCCCATGCCCCGGTGTTGGGGCCCTGGTCGCCGTGGCTCGCTGTGGTCCTGGCTGGTGGCCAGCGCCACCACGTCCTTGCCGTCGCACAGGACGATGAAGCTGGCTTCCTCGCCTTGCAGAAACTCTTCGATGACGACCCGGGTTGCGTCATCGGCAACTGTGCGGGCCTCTATGAGAAGTACCGGTTGATCTACGGCATCGCCCGCTGAGTGCCCGAAATGGCAAGCCTGCTTGCGATGGCGCGGAGATTGCGCTATCGGGCAGGACAATATCAAGTCACGCTCTCAATCGCAGCCGACTGTCGGCGCCCCGGCCGGCGGCTTTTTTTGTCAAATATTATTGACTTTGGCCGCGGCAAGTAAGAAGTTATTTGTGCGAACAGAGGCACAAACAATTACCGCGACGGGGCTCAGCAATACAT
>CAWAPA010000044.1:0-40949 GCA_963783595.1 uncultured Alphaproteobacteria bacterium
CCTCTATATCAGGGCGCGCATGCGGGATGCGACTGATAAGGTCCGCCAAGGCATGTCGCTGCAGCGCGCAATGTCGGAGGCCGCCGTGTTCCCGCCGATGATGATTGCCATGGTGGCCAGTGGCGAGGCGTCGGGCCATCTGGGCCGCGCGCTAGACCATGCCGCCACCGAACAGCAGCGCGATCTGGATGCTTGGGTCAAAGCCGTGGTGGCACTGGTTGAGCCTGCAATATTGGTGCTGATGGGTGGGCTCGTGATGGCGATGGTGCTGGCCATCCTGCTGCCGATCGTATCGCTGAACGGGCTGGCCAATGGGTAGCGCGCGCGCCCTATTGCGTGAACAACGCCAGTGGCAGTTCAATCTGGCTGTCACCGCTGCTGGGCAGACCGGGCACAAGGGCGGCCCCTGCGGCAAAGACTGTGATCCGCAGCCGGTCATCGGGCGTAACCAGCAGATTGCCCAAGGCCATTCCGGGGGTATCCACGCCGGTGATGGCAATGCCCACGCCGTCTGCGGTCGTGGCAATATCGGCCACCACGGCAGGCAGGGGCACATCCGTCACTGTGCCATCCACCCGTGCGCAGGTGCCGGGTGCCAGCCGCAACTGCCCGGTCGCCGCCCGGTTATCGGGGCCGAATTCGGCGCGGGCGACATCGACATCCGCCGTAGTGGCACAGGTGATCTCCAGCCCCGGCAACACGGCATCAATCAGCGACCAGCCCATGCGCCCGCCCAAAGGGGCAAGCGTCGCCCCTCCGGGGCGCAATGCCCATTGACCGGTCAGATCCGTTTCCGGCCCTGTCACACGCAGATCGGCAACCCATGCACGTGCTCTGACAGACGCCCCGACCCGGCTATCCCATGTCGCACGATGGCCCTGCGCAAAATCAGCAATGCCGTTCCACAACGTGCCCGACAATGCCACATCAGCGGGCAGAACAACGCCTGCCATCCGCGCGGCAAAGCCCACAGGCACGGTTGCTACCAACGTCACCGCCCCCGCCCCCAACCCAAGGAGTGCCACCAATGACCACTGCACCGCACGCCACATCAGGGATGACCCGCCGGGGGCTTCTTCGATCTGCATGGGCGCACTGCGTCCTTCCTTTGGTCAGCCTGCCAGTCTTGGCGGCCTGTGGTAATCTTGCCCCTGTTACCCAACGCGGCACTGGGCGCGGCGGGCGCGATTTTGCCCTGCTGCTGCCCCTGACGGGCGAGGCCGCAGCCTTGGGTGAGAATATGGCGCGTGCAGCGTCCCTTGTCACGCAGTCCGGCGCGGCCGAACGCGCGCCCAAAATCTACGACACGCAAGACACCGCCGAAGGCTCTGCCAGTGCGGCACGGCAGGCGATTGATAATGGGGCGAAAATTCTACTCGGTCCACTGCGTGCCGATCAAACCGCCGGGGTGTTGGCGGTTGCTGGCAATCGGCCCGTCATCACATTTTCGAATGATGACAGCTTGGGCGCGCAAGGGGCGCTTGTAATGGGGATTACGCCCGCGCAATCGGTGGCCACGATGTTCAGTTATTCCCGCGCACAGGGCCTGACCAGGATCGCGGTGGTCAGCCGTCCTGGGCCGCTGGGGCAGGCTACCGCCATCGCCGCGCGGGCCATTGCGGCGGCAGGGGGCATAACAATCACCGCCGTTCTGGAGCGTGATCCAGGTGATCGCGGGCTGAAGGCGGCACTTGGGCAGGCCCAGGCGGTATTTTTGCCCGAAGGCGGGGCAACGCTGGCCGGTTTTGCAGCCTCCCTGCGCGGTAGCGATGTGCAAATGCTGGGGTCCGTGCAATGGGGGGCCGCCGATGTGACGGCGGATGCCAATCTGGACGGAGCGTGGTTCGCATCTGCCCCGCCCGATCTGTTCCTGCCCTTTGCCGACCGGTTTCAAGCGGCATTTGGTGGGCAACCCGGCGTGGTGGCCGCCCTTGGCCATGATGCAACCCTGCTGGCAATAGGTCTGGGCGACGGGCGCGGGGTAAGCCGCAAAGGCATCTTGCGCGAAGCAGGCTTTACCGGAGTGCTTGGTCCGTTTCGGTTTATGGATGACGGGCGCTGCCAGCGTGACCTGTCGGTGCTTGGCGTCAAAGGTGGCAGCGTCACTGTGCTGGCCGAAGTCACCGGCACATGACCCGCCACCCCGATGCCGGTTTCACCCTGATCGAGGTGTTGGTGTCGCTGGCCCTGTTTGCCCTGATCGCGGGCGCTGGCCTGTCGGTGCTGGACCAGATCCTGCGCACGCAATCGCAGACCGATGGGCGGCTTGATCGTCTTGCCAGCCTTCAACGGATGATGCATCTGGTCGCGCGCGACATGTCCGAGGCGATGCCCGGCACCGTGCAGGGCGATGCCGCAACGATCACGGTCAAGCGGACGGCGGAAGAGGGCCGCGTCACCGTCATCTATGCGCTGACGGGCGGGCAGATGACACGATCTGTCACCCAAAGTCGGGGCCAAACCGTCGCGCAAATATTGTTGACAGACGTACAAGCCATGCAATGGCAATATCTGACGGGTGCTGGGGATTGGCAGGACGCGTGGCCGGACGGCACCGCAGACCCTGATCTTCGGGCCGTAGGAATGGTCATCAGCCTGCCTTCCGGCGACGGCGAACTGCGCCGCATCGTGGCTGTCCCGCGCGCAGGCAAGCCATGACCTCAACGCGCGGTCCCGAAGGCGGCGTGATCCTGATCAACGTTCTGGTGATCCTTGCACTGTCATCGACGGTGGTGTTTGCCATGCTCCGCTTGTCAGACACCGCCATCACCCGCAGTCAGCACTATGGCGATGCTGGGCAGGGTGCTGCACTGATTGCGGGGGGGGAGGCGACGGCCATTGCCGTCCTGCGCCGCGACATGCGCGAAACACCGCAAACGGATTATCCGGGTGAGGCTTGGGCGCAGATCGCACAACAGGACATTGTGATCGAAGGCGGCACTTTCAGCCTTGCGATTGCCGATGCGCAGGGGCGGTTCAACCTGAACAACCTGTCGCGCGGTAACCCAGAAGATCTGCAAATTCTGCAACGTATCCTCTCGGATCTGGAACTGCCCGACACCGTTGGACTGCGTATTCTGGCCCGTCTGGCAGATCCCACAGCGATTACCGCGATGACCGACCTCTTGGATGCCGGGATCAGCACCGAAGATGTGCAGCGCCTGTCAACGCTGGTGACCGTGCTGCCGACGCCGACCGCGATCAACATCAACACCATGCCAGATGCGATGTTTGCTGTACTCGCCGGGAACCCGGTGCAGGCGCGGCTGTTGCAGGGGATACGCGCCCGCAACGGGCAGTTGACGACAGAGGATGTTTTTGATGCAGGCTTGACCCTGACGTTGCAGGCTGGGGTGACATCATCCTATTTCACCGTGACCACCCGTGTGACGATTGGTGATACGACGCAGGCGCGCGATAGCCTGTTGCACCGTTTTGCTGGCGCCAATGGAGGCGAGGTGGTGGTGGCCGCCCGCCAGACTATTCCATAGAGAAAGGGCGGCGATGTTGCCACCGCCGCCCTTCAACCTCGTCAGTTTCTCAGCGATCAGAAGTCGACTGGTTCCTGCGTCAGCCGCGCCTCTTCATCAGCATCGGCCACCCGAAGGTAGGTAATTGCCCCCGGCTCAACCGGTTCGGCCGTATCGACGCTGCGGAATGCCGCCGCGAAAGATTGGCCGAACTGCGCCGCGGCATCGCCGATCTGCCCACCCCCGCCGCATGCAGCGAGAATGGCCAGCGACAAGGCTGCCGTGATGGATAGTTTGCGTGTGCGTGTCATGCTCACCTCACCGCGCCACAAGGATTTCATTGTTTGGTGAACCTGGGATTGGCGCATTGAGGTATGGGAAATCCGCCAGAACCTGATCAGGCCGCAACGGTGCGCCATCGGTAAAGGCGACTGTGCCCGCAGGTGCATCTTCAGGATCGCACAGATTGAGGTTCACCAGATCGGACTCTGTATCCTCGACTGCTCCTGAAATCCCAAGCTCCGCACCCAGCGGCACGGGATGGCACAGCGCACCCATCACCACGCGCAGTGCAATGTCCACCGTGTCATCCGTCGGACGCCGACCGTTCGGAAAGCCCGCCAGATCTTCGGCCACAACGCCAAACACGTTCTGGTTTGCCACTGGAGTTGGCCCCACTGCGGTGTTCAAACGCAACATCTCTCCGCCACGTGTCTGGTTGAGGTTTTGGTTAAACCCTGGAAAGCCGGTTGCGAAAGCAGCAACAAGATCGGCGCGCGGGAAGTTGGACGGCGCAATATCCGCGACACCAAAAGGCGTTGGACCGCCCGGCGTTGCCGGTGAGTTGAAGAGGATGTTCAACAGTGCGGGCAAGGTAGGGTTGGTGACATATGTGGCAATCCCGTCAGCAGGGCGCAAATCCTGATCCGGTTCAGATTCCCCGAAACGATCCTTGTCACGCAAACCGATTACCAACTCGTTCACCAACGGGTTTGAAAGGCGCGACACCTGCACAAAAGCGCCGCCTTGGCGCGATGTCGCGTTGTAGTTTGGCGTCGGGTCCAACAGCCGCGCTTGCGGCAGGCTTGCCGACGTCCAACCCCCGATGGTGGGGCCACCGGTTGTCGTTGTCAGACACTCGACAGGCATTTCCACGGCCAAGGATGTAACGTTGAATTCATCCACCACGTCATCATTGGCACGATCCTGCACGATACCGCCGGGGAACGCACCCGCACCCACGTTGTACTGCGGCCATTGTGTCGAATCCGCGCCCTGAATTGGCACAAGGTTCACCAGATCGAACACTTCACCCAGGTTGACGGCAAAGTTCTCCTCCCGCTGGCCTACGAAAATCCGGGCGGGGCGGGCGCAAGTCGGCACACTCACCGAGTAAATATGCGCGTTGGCGTAGGCGTTGTAGTCAGGGATCGTCTTGGTGCCGATGTTGTCGATTGGCTTGACGAAATCGAACGCCGTCAAGCCGGCAATCGCGGGTCCCGGACGGCTGAGCCGCGTCCTTGTTCCCGTCCGCCGATCTCCACGGATCAATGTAACCGTATAGGTTTCCAACTCGTTCAGTGCGCCTTCATTGACCCCCGGCCCGATGCCACCGGCTTGCCGCAGCGGAATTGCAACCATGGTGCCGTTGATGTCCAGCTCGATCCCCGCATTGCGACGGGCCGTGGCGCCTGTGCCTGCAGCATCAAGTGCACTGTCGAAATTGAACTGGAACGTCAGGTCCTCGCGCGCATCGCCATTGTTGTCGACGTGAATTTCATAGATCGCATCATTGTCCAGCGCGAAATAGTTTGGCCCACCATAAGGCGCCTGCAGCGGAACGTAATTTGCAATCATTGTGACATAGCCACGTTCTGTCGGATTTGCCGCCTCGGTAATCCGCGCCGGGGAAAAGCTGCGGAACATGTAGAAGTCGGTGGAATCCACACGCGGCATCCCGGAAATCGCGGGCGCCTCGCGGTGGCTTGACGCAAAGGCGGTGGGGGCCGCCGCAGCGATGGTTCCCGCAAGAATGGTCCCCATTAACAGTCTTGAACTTGTCTTCATCCGTTCCTCCTTGCGGATTGCGCCAGACCGCGATCCTGTGTTTGCGCGATTGTGCGCGCCTATGGTTTTTGAGATAGAAGCAGCCGGCATCGCAGGCAGCGATATGCAGGTTGCCCATCTTTCTGGTGCAGGTAATACGAGCGGTTGCGTCAAAAAGTTTCGGCTCCGATCCAAAAGATACGCAGTAGCCTTTTTGACAATTGCACCTCAGAACAGGCATGCGCAGGCGACGCAAAGGAGTGTCATATGCTGGAATTCTGGGTGGTTACGGCAATCTTGACGGTGGCCTTGGTCGTCATCGCGGTCATCGACCAGCGCAGTTTCCGCATCCCTGATCTCTTGAGCCTGCCGTTGATTGCAGCCGGGCTTGCTTTAGCCGTTTGGTTGCCGTTGATGCCGTTTGTTCATCACCTGATCGGCGGCGTGGCGGGTTTCGCTGTGCTTGCCACGATTGGAAGCATCTATCATCGGCAGACGGGAACTGATGGTTTGGGTCTGGGGGATGCAAAACTCTTTGCTGCCGCCGGGGCTTGGCTTGGGTGGCAGGCCCTGCCGATTGTTTTGCTGATCGCGGCTTTGGCTGGACTTGCCTACGCTGCCTTGAGCGGCCAGCGCGACAAAGGCGGCGCCGTTGCCTTTGGGCCCTGGCTCGCCCTTGGATTTTGGGTAGTCTGGCTGTGGGATAACGTAGAACTGGCGGCGATTTGACCTTTGGTTTCACAGAAAAGTGTTCGATGAAACTTGCGGCCTTTAGCAACGTAATTGTGCATGCAGGGATGAGATAACCTGCGGGGCGGGGGCCGCAGGTGAAACAGCTTTGTGACAATCATCTGTCGTGCGCACATTTGTCGTGCGCAAAGGTATTGCTCTGATGCAGGATCGCGTTTCAGACCTGATCCGGCTGGTCGCTGCCGGTAACCGTGCCGCCTTTCGTGAACTCTACGGCGACACCAAAGATATTCTGTTCGGCGTCCTAATGCGCATGTTGCGCAACCGCGCCAGTGCAGAAGACGGGTTGCAAGAAGTCTATGTCCGCATCTGGTTGCGCGCCGACAGCTTTGTCGAAACGCGGGGGAGTGGCATGACCTGGCTGACGACGATTGCACGCAATTATGCGATCGACCAAAGTCGTCATAAAAGACTTGTGGACATCGAAGAGGTTGAGATCGATCAACTTGTGGATCCCGCCCGTGGCCCCGATGACCATCTCATGGCGCAAAACCTGGTGGACCGGATCATGTATTGCCTTGACCAGCTCGAACCCAGACACGGGGAATGTATCAAGCGCGCCTATCTGGATGGGACCTCCTATGCCGAACTAGCAGCACATCACGCTGTTCCGTTGAACACGATGCGAACATGGTTGCGGCGCGGCTTGCTAAAGCTCCGTGACTGTGTAGGCAGTTAAGCATTTCTTATTGACTTCTTTTGCCCGAATCTGCGGTTTCCCGAGAGGTCAGTTAAATCTTGCTACATCCGAAAAACTGCGTCTTCCCCAATCTGTGTGCCGGGGCGTGAAGATCCGCGAGCCGTCGCAGGCGATTGAACAGGGCATCGGCTTTGTCACCGAAGACCGCAAGGAATTGGGGCTGGTGCTGGGCGTGTCGCTGCGCGAGAATTTTAGCCTGACCCATCTGTCGGATCATTGTCGGCTGGATGTGGTCAATCGCAAACGCGAAACCAATGCCTGCGTGCAGTATATCAAATCGCTGGGCATCAAGACGCCCTCGCCGGAACAGAAGGTGCTGAACCTGTCGGGCGGCAATCAGCAAAAGGTGGTGATTGCTAAATGGGTGGCCCGGCGTCCGCGCATTCTGATTGTCGATGAACCGACGCGCGGCATCGACGTGGGGGCCAAGGCCGAAGTGCATATGCTGTTGAACAAGCTGGCGTCCGAGGGCATGTCGATCATCGTGGTATCGTCGGATCTGCCGGAAGTGCTTGCCATGAGCGACCGGGTGGTGGTGCTGAAAGAAGGCCGCATCACCGGGGTGCTTTCTCGCGCGGATGCCACGCAGGAACGGGTTATGCTGGCCGCCAGGGGCCAAGCAGGACCATCGGAAGAATTCTAGGAAACGGAGAGTTCTCATGACCAAACGCATCATTTTTACTGGCGGCACAGGCAAGGCCGGTCGCCATGCCGTGCCGCATTTGCTGGCGAAGGGCTACAAGATCCTGAACGTCGATCTCAAGCCGCTCGACCTTCCGGGGGTGAACACGCTGATCACCGACATCACCGACAGCGGCCAGGTCTTCAACGCCTTCACCACCCATTTCGGCTTTGATGGTTATGATGAAGGCAAACCGCCGAAAGCCCCGGATGCCATCGTGCATTTCGCCGCCGTGCCACGGGTGATGATCAACCCCGACAACACCACGTTCGCGCAGAATACGGTAGGCACTTACAATGTGCTGGAAGCGGCGATGAAACTGGGCGTGCGCAAGGTGATCTTTGCCAGTTCGGAAACCACCTACGGCGTCTGCTTTGCCGAAGGTGACAAGGATTATCATTCCTTCCCGCTGGAAGAAGATTACGACACCGATCCGATGGACAGCTACGGCCTGTCGAAAGTGGTCAACGAAAAGACCGGTCGTGCCTTTGCGATGCGCTATGGTGCCGATGTTTACGCCCTGCGGATCGGTAACGTCATTGAGCCGCATGAATACGCCAACTTCCCCGGCTACCTGGCCGACCCGATGAGCCGCAAGCGCAACGCGTGGAGCTATATCGACGCCCGCGATCTGGGTGAAATCGTGCATCTTTGCCTGCAAAAGGATGGGCTTGGCTATCAGGTGTTCAATGCGGTGAATGACACTATCACTGCCAACATGCCGACGGTGGAGTTTCTGGCGAAATACGCGCCGAATACGCCGATCACCCGGCCGATGGGCAAAGACGAAGGCCCGCTTTCCAATCGCAAGATCCGCGAAGTTCTGGGCTTCAAGGAAGCGCATCCGTGGCGGAACTATGTGACAGTCTGATCTGACCGACCGGGGCGACGCGGGTTGTGTTGCCCCGGTTGAGCAACCCCACATACAACTGCGCCAAAGCCGTGGCATCACGGACTTCATGCGCAGCGTCCATCGGATGACGCAGCACTGAGGGGACTCCGGTGACCAGGACCAAGCAGCGACGGCAAGACAAGAAAAGCAAGATCACCATCCACGAGGTTGCCGCCCATGCCGGGGTGACCGAGTCCACCGTCTCGCGCATCATGCGCAACGAAGGTCTGGTGGCCGAAGCTATCTTAGCCCTATCAATACGATGAGAGAGAGATGAAAGCTTAAGTTGCCGTCCACGAAACCGGCAGCAGCTCAAGCCACTGGTTCGCCTTCCGGTGCAAGTTACTCCCTTAGCCCGCGACAAAAAGCGGAAAACTCACCCCAAGTGCCCAGGCAAGGATAACCCCCAGCCCCAGCCCCGCTGCGCCGGGACCACTTTGGCGCGCCACCCAGCGGCCCAGCGGCCCCAGGATAAGAAAGAACAGACCGATCACCGGCAGGATGATCAGTACAAATAGCAGCCGCTCCAGGTCCATGAACGCCGCCGCTGCCAGCGACGCCAGAAACATCAGCCGCGCCACCAACCGCCGCCAGCCGCCGACCGCCACCATGCAATCTGCCAGCATGAAGGGGACGGTCCCCACCATAAGCGCCGCAATGATCCCCAACCGCTGCACCGTCGGCACAAACGACGCCGCGTACCGGTCGATGGCGAGGCCGAACACCGCCAGCCCCCAGACCACCAATGCCAATGCCGCGACCCAGACCACACGCGGCAACGGCCAGACCCGCAGGATCGCCAGTTGTGCCGCGCCATACAGCGCCAGATGGATCATCAGGTAATCCGCCACCAGCACCGGCAGAAACGGCCGATAGACAAACACGGCCACCAAAGGCACCACCACCGCAGGCAGCAGCACGGCGGCCCAGAACCGCCGCACCGAGACTTGTGGCGTGTGCCTTTGTGGCATCCCCACCGGCAACAACCCCGCCAAAGGCCGGAACAGCACCACAATCCCCGCCAGCAGCAAGCAGGATCCACAGCCCCGGCTTCACCACCGGCCCCGTGCTTTCCCGCCCGAAGGTCGCGTCCAGCCAGTCGCGGGTCTCTCGCAGTGCCGTCCCGCTGTACAGCACTCCCACATGTTCGACGCCGGGTGCCAGGACCGCGCGGCGCGTCACATCCCCCGCGGTTACCGTTGCCCCTTCAACCGCTGCGGGATCGACCAGCCGCGCCATCGTCAGCGCCGCTGCCCGCAACATCCCCTCCCACTGACCAGAGATCACCAGAAGCCGCGCGGGCTGCTCTGCCGTGACCGCCTGTGAGAACATCGAGATGCCGACCACGGCATCCACCGCACCATCGGCAATCGCCACCCTTGCGATGATGTCCGTCGCCATCGAATGCCCCAAGAGCGCCACCCCCGACCCGACCTCAGGCAGGGCCCGACCTGCGGCCAGCACCCGCAATGTCTCATCCACCAGTCGCTGCGTGGCGCCTTCGATTGCGTCCACATCCCCCGACATCGGCACCGGATTGCGGCCATGCCCTTCGAAGTCGAACGCCAGAACCGAATACCCCGACTGCGCTAGCGTCAGGGAATAGGCCTGCATCAACTGCCGTGATCCGGCAAAACCATGGGCCACCACCACCAGCGGCCCTGCCGACGCCGGTTGCTGATACAGCGTTGCAGGCGTTGTCCCCACCATCATATCGGTAGTGACCAGCCCCGCCCGCCCCCGCTCCAGCATGAAAACCGACAGCGCGACGATCCCAAGCGCCAGCACACCTATCACAAGGTTACCCCAACGCTTCACGATGCTCCTCCCTTTCCGCATAGCCGGAACTAGCCTGCAGGCCGCGACGCGACAAGCCTCTCCTCACTCCGACCGAACCGACTAGGGCCGTATCCGCAGTCCGATCCAACAGGCCACAATGACCGCCGCGACACCTTGCGGCCGGTTGTCGAATAGAACGGGGGAACTTGCACCCTAGGGCCACGTCGCCAATGTCCCATACTGCCAGCAGCAACCGAAAGCGGATCAAAGACAGTGATGGCTGGTGGGCATGATCCGACAGAACACGCGGACCTACACGTTCCTGAACTGGCCCGCGCATAATAGTGCGCTGAAGCGCCGAGGGTCGCTGACGATCAATTGGCCGTTAGGCGATTGCCTGTAATCACCGCAAGGCTGGTTTGATCCTGACATAGGATGGGCGGCGCAGCCGACAGGCAAGCGGGGGCGATATCGGCGACGCCCCCATGCTGCACAAACTATCGGCACAGAAGCCCGCCGGTGAGGACATTGCCAGTGTTACCGCCCCTCTCAGGGTTTGCGCGCAAACCGTTGTTTGGCAACGCATAGTGCGCGACTCGACCATTAGGTTGCCGAGTTCCATGTCCGTGTGCCGTCCTGAACGGTTACACCGCGCTCGGCATACCCGTCACAAAGGTCGTGGGATAGGTCTGTCCGGAAGAAGGGGGACGCAGAGGGGGATCAGAACACAAACTTCGCCGCAAGTCCCTGTTATTCAATATTTTTATAAGCTAAAATGGTGCCCCCAGCAGGATTTGAACCCGCGACCCCCTGATTACAAATCAGGTGCTCTACCAGCTGAGCTATAAGGGCAGTGATTGAAGGAATTAGCAACTCTCGCAGCACTGCGCAACCCACCGCGACAGCAATGTCCACAGCGATTGCCCGTGGGTAGCGGAGAGACCGGGCCGAGGGTCCTACCTTCTCAACTCTCGGTATTCGCTTTTGTCGGATGATGGAATGCGATGCGGATGTAGAGCATCTCCGTCAGGCAGATGATCTTGGGGGGTGGTCTTGACGTACTTGAACGGTGCGCGTTGGGTCATCAGGCAAGGCTAGGCACCGGTCTGCAATGCCGTAGAAGTTCTTCCTCCGACAATGCCATCTGGTTGACATTTCCGTGGCAGGTCACTGCGAACCGGATGTGCTGCCGCCAAACTTGTATGATACCATTAGCGTCGTGCCGTCGATCCGAAACTCCGGCACCGCGTTGCCAATTCTTGCGGCAGTGAATTGATTTGCTTGGAAGGCCGCAAGATTGGGTGCTTGCAGCAAGGCATAGTCCTGACCGGGCTCAGGAGCCATGCCGGACGGGAAAGTCAGATCAATCATGGTGACAGGCAGGCCCGCCGTCAGCCTACCGGTCAACGTCAAAAGGGTCGGGTTAGGGCCGAGCGACAGGCAGAGAATGCCGCCCATCAGATTTAATGTGCCGAGTGTCAGGCCGCCGTCATGCCCTGTCAGATCCAGAATGGCATTGCCGGACAACTGAACGCTTGCGGACCCTCCCGTGGTGTTGTCAGCAAAGACGACGCGCCCGCCTTGTCCGCCATTCGTTCCACCATGCGCGATCAATGTGGCCTCTGCTGCCGTTGCGACGCCGCAAAACAGCGTGTAGCCCCCCTCGCTCGCCGCCTTCGTGCCGCCAAGATTGTGAAACGTTGCGTTTGCCGCCGTCGGACTGCTGCCCGGCGTGCCCTTGCCGTAGGTCTGAAACACTGCGTATCCGCCAGCCAGGCCCGGCAGGTTCCAGATCGTTGCATTGCCGGCGCTCGGGAAAAAATCGTTGGGCGGAGTGATCGAAAAGATGGTGTGTCCCGCGCTGGATGCAACGCCCACATCGCTGCCGAAATTGACCAGCGTGGCGTCGCCCGCTGTGGCCATGCCATAACGCGCCGTGAATTCGGTGTGCCCGCCGCCACCCGGATTTTGCGTTGTCGCACCATAATTCAGATAGGTGCCGTGGTCCGCCGATGCGCCCTGAACTGGCATTGCGGGATAGTTCGGATTGTTGTTGAAGCTGGTCACGCCGCCATTTGCTCCCGCGACGCTGGCAGGGTAATTGTGGAAATAGCCGTGACCGCCGAGCGCCAAACCGTCAAAGGCCACATCACCGCCATTCGCCCCGCCGACCGTTCCATCATGCGCCGAGCCGCCATGATTCAAGTAACAGCCGGACGCGGCGGTCGACGTGTCATAAAATTGGGTGTTGCCGCCGTCTCCGCCGGGCACCGTCCCACCGTGATTGGTGAATGTGCCATGATCGGCCGAGGATTGATCCTGAAATACGGCGTTGCCGAAGGTGTCACCATCTGTGCCCAAAGTGCCAAAGATCGAAAACGTCGCATGTCCAGCTACGGAGTGGTCGCTGAACGTCACTTGACCGCCCAAAGTACTTTGCTTGTTTGGCGGGCGTTGCTTGCCGGTGCGGACAACAAACTGCGCCGACCCGGCTGACGCGTCGTCGAAAAAGGCAATCGTTCCGCCGCCATAGGTTGTTTCCAGCGAAGGCGGCCCCGCTTGGTAAAGGACCATCTCAGAGCCGGCGGTGGCAGTGGCTGCGAACTTCAGCTGCGGCTGGTAGTATCCGCCAAACGACGCCACGACAAAGCTCTGCACCAACGGGGAGTTGTTCACAATCCCCGCGCCATCAATGATCAGGGCCGGCGCAGGTTCTAGCGCCGTGATCAGGAAGGTGTATGCGGGCGCATCAGCTGCAAAGATGATCGACTGCACCGAGGCGGCAGAGCTCGGCGCGAAACCGATCGTGGTTTGGGACGACGGTCCGAATTGCGCGGTCTCGGTCGGAACGGTGTCTCCCGTCCAATTGGAGGGGTCGTTCCAAGTGGTCGAGGTGGCGTGTTGATTCCAGATTGAAGAAGGCATGGCAGTGTCCAATCATGAGGTATAACAGGCGGCCTCGCTGAGCACTTTGGTTACGGAAAACGGTAAGACCTCTTGTTCAGATGTCGAACAAGCGGCGAAATGTTGCGGCATAGTCTTCAAAGGCCGTGTCCAGCAACGGTGCACCATGGCCGCAAAAAACATGCCGGAAAGACAGCGAGGTCAGGCGCCGGAAATCCTCGGCCCCCGGTTCGGCGGCTTGCATCCAGACCGGCCCGACATTGGCCGGGGTGAAAAACCCCATGTCCGTCATGATCTGGGCGGATTCCTGGCTGAAGAACTCATCCGCCGCCACATAATTCTGCAAAGCGTCGCAGGCGATGAGGACACCACCATCGCGGTCCAGCCGAAAGATGCATTCCGGCACTTTTGTGGTGGTGAAAGAGAATAGAGACGCATTCGAAACCGGCATCTCGCCGCCCGCCACAAGATGGCGGTCCACAGGCACCCCAGCCTGACCCGCGCCCGGCTGTGCCCAGTAGATCGAGCCATAAGTGTCACGGTAAAAGGCGTCATCCGCGCCGTGCAGACCACCCACCTGTACGACATTGGCAATGCGGCCAAGTTTTTCCAGATCTTTCAGACCGTTTTCCGACAGGCGTACCGCGTTGAACAGCGTCAGATCACGCCCTTCTCGCACCACCGTCATGTTGCGGCTGAACTTCCAGTCAAGGTTCATGAACTGCCATTCGCGCGTTCCCGTCACGAAAAACAGATCCTTGAGAGGTTCCGAAATCGTGCTGTGTGGCAAAGGTGCAAGATGCGCGGTGTGAGAGTGCGACATGTCTTCCCCTGCTATCCACCCCTAGATTGGCCTAACCTAGTCGTTTTTCCAAGGGCAGTGAAGCGTAATTGAAGGGGCAGACATAGTCGTACTCTTCGGCAAACGCGTGCAGATAGACGTTCAAATAGGCGCGCTGGCTTGACTGTAGCTTGTCTTCAACCACGTCGTTCAAAACTTCGGTGCCATCACTGCTGTCCATCCGCTTGAGCAAAAAGACCGTCACTTCTTTGCCGGCAAACCAGCCACGGGCGATCGTGTGCGCCGGGCGCGCACCCGCCATGTCGAAGACCGATCCGTACAGCACGGTCAGCGGCGGACGAAGATCGTGGTGATCGATTGGCGGTCGGGCGGTGAAAGGCAAGAAGGGCGGCAGGTCGGGTGGTTCCTGCACCGACACTGCGCGCAGAGCGTCAATATACTCGGGTTCCAGCCCTGCCGCTGTCGCTCCGCGCAGCAGGATGTTCAAATAGCGTCGGGTCGGCAGGCACGCATCGTTGATGTAGGCGGGCAGTCCCACATAGGCCAAGGCAGGTGCGCGGCCTTGCCGCGTTTCCACCATCACTTCTACCCGATCATAGCCGATGCCGTAGGCTTCGGCGCGATCCAAGGCCGCAAGGTCCCCCTCGTTGCAGATGTGCAGCACGCCGAGGACACGGTCCTGCGGACTCTCCGTGCGTTCGATGTTGCCCATTCCGCCTTCATGCCGAAAGAAGTGCCCGACATTGAAACGCAGGCGCCAACCGGGCAAGGCCGCCACCTGCGAGGCCTTCGGAATGACCCCCTTCGCCTTCAGCGCGGTCAAATCAAGATTGGAACCATAGCCGAAATAGCCGATCATACGCCCTCCAACCCGGAGCCCCGATTCCCCTCACCTTGCAATCGTTGCTCCGTTGTCTATAGTTCGCAATACTGGCCGTGAGCGAACCATTTCGGTGGCATAGCAACTGTATCCTTGAAGGTGGCCGCCCCCATGCTTCCCAGTATCGCTGGATATCAGATCGACGGGCAGATCGAGGGGTTCAGCGTCAGTTCGTTGTTTCAGGGCCTTCATTCGGCCACTGACCGCCATGTGTTGATCAAGACCCTGTCGGCCGCATTTCCCGACATTCGCGACATCAAGCGGCTCGAGCGCGAATATTGGGTTCTTCGTGACTTTGCCGATGTGGATGGCATTTTGTCCGTTTCGGACATGCAGTTCTGTGGCAATGGCAGTCCGGCGTTGATCAGCGATGCCGTCGGGCAGCCGCTGTCGCATTTCCTGCGCGAAGGCGTAGTGCGGGACTGGTCTTTGGAAAACATTCTCGATCTGGTCATTAAGCTGGTTGCGGCCATCGACGTCATCCACGACCACCACATGGTGCATAAGAACATCGCACCGCAGAACATCCTTCTGGATGACACGACCTGGACCCCCAGGCTGATGAATTTCGAGATCGCGACCTCGCTTGCGCGCGAACATCAGGATCGCAGCATCTCGAAACGTCTGGAAGGGTCCCTGCCCTACATTTCACCCGAGCAGACCGGTCGAATGGCGACTGATCTTGATCATCGGTCGGATTTCTATTCACTTGGCGTGGTGATCTTTCAACTGCTGTTCGACCGTCTGCCTTTCGAGGCCGAGACGCGACTCGAATGGGTTCACGCACATATTGGCAAGCTTCCGAAAGTGCCCGAAGAGGGGCGCGCGCGCGTGCCGCCGGTCCTAGTGGATCTGGTGCTGCGACTTCTGGCAAAGAATCCGGAGGACAGATATCAGAGCGGCTTCGGCCTTCTCCACGACTTGCACATCTGCTTGGGTCAGCTACGCCAGACAGGCAGAATTGACAGGTTCACCCTCGCCGAGAAGGATATCTCTGAGGATTTCCAAATTCCGCAGGTGCTGTTTGGACGGGGCAAGGAGCTTTCGGAACTCGTCACGCTTTTCAGCAATGTCGAACGTGGTGGAACTGAAGTTTGCCTGATCTCGGGGTATTCCGGCGTCGGAAAGTCCGCTTTGGTCGAAGCGATGACAAAACACATTCATCGCACACAGGGCTATTTCCTGCGCGGCAAATTTGACCAGTTTGAACGCGCCAAACCCTATGCCGGTATCTCGGGAGCGTTCTCGGGGCTGGTGCTGGAATTGCTGACCGAAACCCCCGAAAGCCTTGCTGAATGGAAGACCGGGCTGATCGAGATGCTGGGCGGCAACGCACAGGTATTGGTTGATGTGGTTCCCGGCCTTGAAAAGGTCATTGGTCCACAACCGCCAGTTCCCGCCCTTCCCCCGACAGAGTCGCAGAATCGGTTGCAGATCACCTTTGTGAATTTTGTTCGCTTTCTGGCCCGTGCCAACCGACCGCTGGTGCTCTATTTCGACGACCTGCAGTGGAGCAATTCACCAACGCTGAACCTCTTGCAAAAGCTGGGCACAGCACGGGATATCAGCCATCTGATGATCCTTGGTGCCTATCGCAGCAACGAGGTCGACAGCAATCACCTGCTCATGCTCACCCGTCGCGAAGTCGCGAAAAGCCGCGAAGTGCATCAGATCGAGATTGCGCCGCTTGGCCAGTTGGACGTCAACCAGATCACGGCGGCGGCGTTGCGCACCGATCTGGAGACAACGGAGGAGTTGAGCCGGCACTTGTTCCGGCAGACGGCGGGTAATCCCTTCTTTGTCAATGAGTTGCTGAAGGCATTTGCAGATGACGGACTGATCCAGTTTGATCGAAGCAATGGCCTTTGGGCTTGGGATATGGCCGCGATCGCAAAGGCGAAGGTCAGTGAAAGCGTCGTCGAATTCCTGATCGGCAATCTGAACAAGCTACCGGATGAAACGAAAGACACGCTGCGATTTGCGGCCTGCATCGGGCACGAGTTCGATCTGCATAAACTGTCGGTAGTCCGTCAGCGACCGAAGCGCGACCTTGGCCTTGCGCTGATGGCTGCGCTGTCGCGCAACATCATCTTGCCGCTGGATGACGGCTATCAGTACTACGACCGCGCGGCGTCGCAGGCAGAAACCCTGATCGACCCCACGATGAACCCCCGCTTCCGGTTCCAGCATGACCGTCTGCATCAAGCCGCCTATGAACTGATTGACGATGACGATCGGCAGCGCGTTCATTTGTCAATCGGTCGGTTGCTGCAACAGGAAACCACGCCAGAGCCTGTCGAAGAGCGGGTGATGAAGATCGTCCGCCATCTGAACGAGGCGCGCGCGCTGATACCGGACGCGGCAGAGCGTGAGGCGCTTGCCCGATTGAACCTGATGGCAGGAAAGATCGCGCATGATGCTTCGTCCTATCAGACGGCCCTGCATTATCTGCGCGTGGCCCGCGCACTTTTGCCCAAGGACGTGTGGCGCAGCAATCATGATTTGGCCAAGAACCTGTCGTCGCTTTACGCGCAGACAGCCTATCTGAACGGTCTGACGGCCGAGGCGGATGCCGAGCTGACTACAGCGCTGGAAAACCTGCGAACCCCGCTTGAGAAGGCGCAAGTGCTTGCGATGCGCACACGCCACTACTCGACGCTGGGGCGAATGCGGGACTCCATAGATGCCGCGCTGCACGGCCTTCGCCTGTTGGGTATCGAAATCAGCGCCGAGATATCAGCCGCGGTGCTTGAGGCCGAGATAGCTGCCATTGCTCACAACCTTGCCGGGCGCGAGGTGGCCGACCTAATCCACGCGGGTCGAATGACCAATGCCGAAACATCGGCTGCAGTCGGTCTCTTGATGGAGATTTTTCCGGCTGCGTTCCTGTCGGGCTCGGGCAATCTCTTTCATTTTCTGGTGCTGAGATCCGTCAATTTGTCGCTGAAGTACGGAAACTCGACCGAAACCGCGTTTGCCTATGCCGCCTACGGCATGCTGCTCAGCGGCGCGATGAACCGGCCTGCCGAGGGTTATGAGTACGGCAAGCTTGCGCTAGTCATGAACGAAAGCTTTGACGATATCGCGCTGAAAAGCCGGATCATCTATGTCCACGCGATGTTCATCCATCACTGGAGCAATCATTGGTCCACGATGACCGACTGGTTCAAACGCGGGATCGAGTCCGGCTATCAGTCGGGCGACCTGCTTTATCTGGCCTATAATGCGCAAGATTGCGTCATCTGGGACCCGACGCTTGATCTGGAAACGGCCATCACCGAGCAGACTCGATACCTGGAAATCGTAAAAGACTGTAACTACGCTGACAGCTACGATTCAGGTACCTTGTTCTTGCAAATGCTGCTGAATTTTGCGGGGCGCACCGACGGGCGCTTCTCGCTCAGCACCGACAGTTTTGACAAATCTGTTTGCCTTGACCGCATGCAAGCCCGGAAATTCATGACTGGGGTGGCAAACTTCAACATCTACAAGGCGGAAATCCATTGCCTTTACAATGATTTCAGCGGCGCCTTGCCGATTGTCACATGGCAGGAAGACCTGATCGACAGCGTGATGTCGCTGCCGCAATCGGTGCGCTTTCGGTTTCTGGCGTTCCTGACTTATGCCAATCAGCCTGCGCAGACCAATGCAGAACAGCGGACTGATCTGGGGCGCAGGATGGCCGCGCATCTGGCGCAAATGGCAGTTTGGGCCGCGAACTGCCCGCAGAATTTCCGCCACCTCTACCTTGCGATGAAAGCCGAGCAAGCCCGTCTTGATTGCGACGGCATCACTGCCCTTCGCAACTTCGAGGCCGCCCTAGACTGCGCCAAGGTGAATGGTTTTACCCGCGACCAGGCCATGATCCACGAACGTTGCGCCACCGCCTGCCGTGACTTAGGGCTTGATACTTCCGCAGACGCGCATCTTGCCGCATCGCGAGACATTTTTCACCGTTGGGGCGCACATCGCAAAGTTGAAGAACTGGATGCCGCGCATCCGGTGTTGATGCGCAGCCATGCTGATCAGCAGCAAGCCTTTCGTCCAGCGTCCGACCAGGGCGATGCCGACAGCATCAGCCAGGATTCGCTTGACCTTGCGTCGGTGATGAAGGCTGCAGGCGCGATCTCAGGCGAGGTTGTTCTTGGCAACCTTTTGTCACGCACCGTCCGCATCCTCTTGGAAAGCACCGGCGCACAGCGCGGCGTCTTTGTCAGCCGGGATGGCGAGCGGCTTTTTGTCGAGATGGACTGTATAGCCGAAGAAGGCGAAACCAATTCGAACGGACAGCGCAACGATGCAACACCGGACGTGCTGCCGCTGTCGGTTATCAACTATGTGCTGCGTACCCGGAAACCGATGGTTCTGGAAGATGCCGCAGCATCTGCCATGTTCCGAAACGACCGATACATCGCCGCACGTCAAACCAAGTCAATTCTGTGCGCACCGATCCTGCGCGGCGATCACTTCGAAGGCATCCTGTACTTTGAGAACGATCTGGCCACCGGGGCGTTTCCAACTGCAAGGGTGGCAATCGTCGAGCTTTTGGCCGCACAAGCCGCGATCTCGATCGAGAATGCGAGGCTCTATGTAGATCTCGAACAGAAAGTATCGGAACGCACTGTTGAGCTGAGCCGCAAATCCACCGCGCTCGAGGTGGTCGCAAACCAACTGTCCAAGTATCTTTCGCCGCAGGTCTACCGGTCAATCTTTGACCACCAGAAAGAGGTGAAACTTGCATCAGAACGCAAGCGCCTGACGATCTTTTTTTCCGATCTGGTCGGCTTTACGGAAACAGCCGACAGGATGGAATCCGAAGATCTCACACAACTCTTGAACCATTACCTTTCGGAAATGTCGAAGATTGCTTTGTCTTATGGAGCCACCATCGACAAGTTCGTCGGTGACGCCATCGTCATTTTCTTTGGCGACCCGGAAACACAGGGGATACAACAAGATGCGCTGGCCTGTGCCAAAATGGCCATTGCCATGCGCGAACGCCTTGTCACACTGCGTCACCAATGGCTCGATCAGGGCATTGACAAGCCGCTGGAGTGCCGCATGGGCATTCATACCGGCTATTGCACAGTCGGCAATTTCGGCAGCGAAAGCCGCATGGATTATACGATCATCGGCGGCGCGGTGAACCTCGCGTCGCGGCTGGAAAGTGCTGCCAAGCCGGGCTCAATCCTGATCTCGAATGAAACCCATGCCCAGATCAAGGATCATATCTTGTGCGCGAGCCTTGGCGCGGCAAACCTGCGCGGCATCGCGCATCCGGTTCTGACTTATGAAATTATCGATCTGATAGAAAATGGATCGGACAAAGGCCGCCAGATCCGCGAGATCGGCCCGCATCTGCACCTGAGCGTCGACACCAGCCACATGACGGCGCAAGAGCGCAGCTATGCGGCGCAGAAGCTGCGCGAAGCAGCCCAACGTCTGGATGCCCTAGTTGACCCCGCCGCGGGCAAGCCGGGGATGAAGCACTTGAACTAAAGTGGACAGTCGTCGATCCCTTTTCGATTGCGCCATGTCCACAAAGGTTCAGCTTGCGGAAGGAGGGCCGATCTTTTTGCCGCAAGGTGCATTTTCCGCACCCGCGCAGCGCGCCATGGCCTCGGCAAATGTGTATTGTGGATGTGGCGGAGGGCCTGGGTTGAAGAACAGATCCATCTGCGCCAAGGCACAGATGATCTGCGCATCGCGCGGATTTGGCGGATTTGGTGGGCCAGAGCCGTCACTGTTGCCGAACCAGCGCAGGCAGGCCTTGGCCTTGGCAACCTCGGGTTCGATGTCGGGGTCTTTGGTGTATTCGTAAAGAAAGGTTGCCGCGACCAGATCCTGCGCTTCAAACAGGCGGATATCGGGGCTTTTCGCGGGGTCGTTCGTGCATTTGCCCATCACGCCCGCCGCAATCATGTGATTTGCGATCATGTAAGGTGTCTGTCGCGGGCTGTCAGGCGATAACCGGACCTTGCCCACCTGCAACACATCCGTCGTGGGCGTGCCGTTCGCGTCCCTTGGCATCACATCCTTGAACGCAACCCGGAACCAGCCCGGTGCCTGCGGGTCATAAAGTGGCGACCCGCACACCAGAAGCGGCAGCGTATGCGTGCGACCGCGGGCCTGCGGTCCGTTCAGATAGAGACCCAGCATCGTGCGGATATAGGCGCGTTCGGGTGGCCCGTCGAAAAAGGCCGAGGCCATCATGATCGGAAAGTAATCGTTGGGATATTCGCTTTGTCCCGATCCGGGGGCCGCAATCGGATTCACGTCCACGATGGTGCGGAAAAAGCTGATCTCATCGTCGGGCACACCGCTAGCCTGCAGCACGGTGCTCCATCTGTTCATCGTCATGCAGTCCAGAAACGTGGCTTGTTCCAGCACCTGCCACGGCGGATAGTGCATCATCAGCAGGCCGCGCTGCCCCATGATGTTCAGCCCGATGGGCGGACACACACGCCATTTGCAATCGCCATCATCGGGATTGCTGTTAACCGGATAGCCCGCCATCGGGTTCCAGACCCCAAACTCCTTCAGAAATGCCGCTCCCACCAGAGCTTTGCCCGCCGCCTCCGGGCCGTAGATCTGTCGGTGCCAAGCCGCAAACGCCTGCAATTGCGTTGCAGGCTGATCAGCCACGATCTCGACCCAATACTGTCCGTCCTGCGTGCTGACTGCGACCACTGGCGTTGTAAAGCCGTCCGCCAATAGCGAATCCTTGGTGTAATGCGCGATCACGCTGTGCATGTCGGTCAGACCGACATCGGGATTTGCGAGTGCAGCAGGCGGAAACAACTCGTCCAACATGACGGTGGAGCCCAGAGGATAGCCGAAGGATGCCATGTCGCTAGCCGCCCAGCACTGTTGACGGATACTTGCTGTCATAGGGCGGGGTAAAACTTGGCTTGTCGCTGCGCGGTGTGGCCAGTTCGAACACGCTTTCAAAGGTCGGAACTACCGGTGCCCGATCCCCCAGCCCCCAGCGTGCGCGCGGAATGCCGCACCAGTCGAGCACCGTTGCCAGCAGCGACGTGCCCTCGAACGGCGCGTCTTGCCCGCTGCGAAAGACCGTATTGGGCTTTACCAAAGGTGATACGACAATGGTTGGTACTCGCGGCCCCAGAACGTCATATGAAAATCCGTCACTCACGTCGCCCGGCCAGGCCCGTTGCGCCTTTGGCGGAACCTCGTGGTCATACATTCCGCCCCCTTTGCTGAAGGTGATCACAAGGGCCGTCTTTTCCCAGTTCGGGCTGTTCTTCAGCGCTGTATAGAGCTTGTTCAACGCCACTTCGCCCGGAACCATGTCACCGGTCGCACCGGGATGATAGGATGTGGCCCCGCTTCGCGCGATCCAGGCCGGTTCCAGAAAACTGAACTTCGGCAATGTGCCTGTCGCCAGATCGGCATAGAACTGGTCCAGGGGCTGTACGAATTTGTCCTTGTTGGCATCGACGCTGGGCAACTGGTTGCGCAAGAACAGATGGTAGGTAAAGACTTGATCGCCCCATTCCACCGAGTAATAGATTTTCCAGTCCATGATGCCATTGTTCTGCAGCACCTTCCAGACTGGCTGGCGCAGCGGATTGTTGGCAAAGTTGGTGTACTGCGGCTCGCCCTCGCTATTGATGGTGATGTTGTAATTTGAACCCGACAGCGCAAAACCCCGGTTGGCGATCGTGCCTCCGGGCATCGGCGAAAACCAATAGTCACTGACAGCGAAACTTTCCGCCAGCCCGTGAAGAACCGGCAGTTGTGCCGGGCCGAAGGTCACCATTGGCCCACCGCTGACACAGTTCGTGACATAACCACCCATATCGGCGGCATCACCTGCAAGATAGGCCGAGAATCCGCCACTGAACTGTTGGGCAATGGCGTCAGGGGTTGAATGGAACGGATCGTTGGGTGGTGCCGCCAGCACAAAATCCTGACTGATCTGGCCATCCATGAATTGATAGGAGTAGTACTTCTGCCCTCCCGCCTCGTTATAGTTACTGGCCGATGCTCCTTTGAAAGGGGCCTCGGCGTTCACAAAATTCAGGGCGGGCGGATTGTCTGCGTAAAGCCAGCCCAGCACCGAATCCATTGTCCGGCTTTCCAGCATGTAGACCACAACATGCTCGATATTGGTGCGCATGAAATCCATTGTGCCGGGGATGACCGCTTTTGCCTGATTGACAGGCCGCATGGTCTGTACGGCGGTCAGAAGGCCATTGCCATCAAAGCCCGCCGGCAGTGTGCCGGATCTCAGCGGCCCGACGAACGGATCGGGCAGCGACGGATCGAACCCCCAAAGGCGGTAGGCACCCGTCTGCGGTACGAAATCAAGCAGAAACTGGCCCAGTACGATCAAGCTGTGCGCGGCAGTGATATCGGGACGATGCCCCTGCGATATCACCGGCAGCGCCAGAGGCTTCATTTCTTGCGGATCGAAACTCCAGACCCGGTAAGTCGCGCTTGCAGCGATCCATTCCAGAACATAATTGCCCATCGGCAACAATGTGCTGCCGTCCCCGATCAGCGAGAACGCATCTTGTGGGCCGTTCGATGTTGGTAGTGGGTCAATTGCATTGGGTGTATTCGGCGCGGGATCAAAGGTCCACAACATGAAACTGCCGCGCGCGGAGGTGGGCATGTAGGCCATCACGTAGCCTGTCATCGGAACCAGCTGCACAATGTCTGTCTGGGCCGGATTCCAAGTGTAGTTGTCATAATACTGCCAAAACTTGAACTTGTCCCATTGCCCATGCTGCACTGGCGCTGCGTTCAAGGGATCGGATTGGCTGGGGTCGAAGGGGAACAGTGAATAGGTGACCACCGGTGGCACATTCTTTAACGATGACAGATCATACGCCAGGATGTAGCCGCCCACGGCACAAAGCGACGTTCCCACCGGGAAACTTGCACCACTGTCGATACCAACTGGCGTGAACAGTTCCGGCAGATCTGGCACCATCTGCCACAGGCTGTAGTGGTTGGTCGCTTGGCTACGGCTGATCAGGTAGGTGGGAGCTTCATTGGCAAGCTGCGGTGATACGGTCATTGGCCTATCCTTGGAAACGGAAGATTGGGCAACTGCAACGTGTACCGTCAGTTATGAACGACTTGTCAGCGCGGCCAAAGCAAATTCGGATGCGGTCAGTCAGACCAATGCAAACCCGTCCCGGTTTCCGCAGCCCCACATATCGATCATTGAAGAGCCCCTGGTTTGCGAGGGGCCTTGCAGCGTCAGTTTCTGCGGCTGTGCGAGGGCGATTGGTGACGGTATACCATTCCGAGCTTGTTTACGCTGCGGGTTGTAGAAAAATGGATGTCGTCGAAAACGTCGTGCCGGGGTTCTTTGCGGGTTCTGTATTTCTTTCGCCTGATGCGTTCACGCTTCAGCAGGCTGAAGACGCTTTGCACGACCGCACTGTCCCAGCGGTTCCATCGGCGGCTCATGCTGGGTGCCAGGTTGTACTGCTCAAGGAACGCCTGCCACGCGTCGCTGGTGAACAGGGAGCCTTGATCGGAATGCAGGTGGACCTTTGCTTTGGGTTTGCGGCGGCAGACAGCCATGCGCAATGCAAGGAGCGGCTGCGCAGTATGATTGCGGCCCTGCATCGACCAGCCAATGACCCGGGCCAGATTGCGCCTCAGGCGGGGCTCGTCGGCTTACGCATCAACCTCTTTGATCACCTTCGCCGGTCGCGAAAACAGCTTTGGCCATGTGCAGATCGACGTGATGCTGACACTCAACCGCACAGCCACTTCTCTCATCGGGCAGCCCCGATCCTCGATTTGGGTGACCGCATCGTGCTTGAACTCGTCTGTGAATCCAGCTTCGGACATCGCGTCTTCCTTGGTTCCAAAATTACCAGGCAAGGCGGCTACAATGGCGGGGGCAATTCAGGCTCGCCGGATTGCGCTTGTCGCCTTGGCCGGTACAAACGCGTCAAACCTCTCGATCATTCCTTGGAACATCCAAGATCAGCCCCACACGGCATGGTCCTCCTTGCAAGCATCGCAGGTGGCCAATGCGGTCGCACAGGCCCGCAAAGCGGCAAGTCCGGCGTTCAAGCTCGGTTGGCACGCGCCATGGCAAACACCGCGACCAGCCCCACGCCCATCACCAGCAGTGCAGCGGGTGCCGCCTCGCCCAGACGTTCCAGACTGGCGAGTTCGAACACTCTTGTCGACAGCGTGTTAAAGCTGAAGGGCCGCAGCAGCAGCGTCGCAGGCAGTTCCTTGACACAATCCACGAACACAATCAGCAGCGCTGTCGCGACCGACCCCCGCATCATCGGCAGATAGACGCTGCGCAGTGCCCCGCCCGCGCTGCGCCCAAGTGAGCGCGCAGCCATCGACAGATTTGGCGATACTCGGCCGAACGCGGCATCCACAGCACCTTGCGCCACCCCGAAGAACCGCACCACATAGGCCAGCACGATTGCCGCCGACGTTCCTGTCAGCATCAGCCCCGGATCAATTCCCGTCAGCCCTTCGATGCCATCCGCAAGCCAGTGATCCACCGCCGCCAGCGGAATCAGCAAGCCTAGCGCCAGGACCGCCCCTGGAGCTGCATAACCCAAAGTCGTCATCGGAAGTACCCAGCGCGCCACGCCACGCCCGACAAGCCGAAAGCCATAGACCACAAACAACGCTGCACCGACCGTCAGCATCGCGGCAACCCCGCCCACGATCAGCGTGTTTATCAGTGCTGCCCCCAGTCCGGGATCGGCCCAAACATCCAAATTGGCCATCGACAGCTTTGCCATGACCGCGACGGGCAACACAAATCCCACGGCGAAAGGCACAAAACACGCGAGGCTGGCCAGCCGCGCCGCCAATCCGTGTAGGTGCTGTGGTGCGACCGGGCGCGCCGCCCGGCTGGTGCGATGGAACCGTGCACGCCGACGGCTGAGCCGCTCTAGCGCCACCAGCACAAAGATCAGAAACAAGACGACACCAGCGATCTGCGCCGCACCGCCTGCATTGCCACCATTCAGCCAAGTACTGAAAATGCCAGTGGTCAGGGTTTGGACGCCGAAATACTGCACCGTGCCGTAGTCCGCGACCGTCTCCATCATGGTCAACGCGACGCCCGTTGCAATCGCGGGCCGCGCCATGGGCAGACCGACCCGCCAGAACATGGCCCATGGTCCACAACCCAGCGCGCGCGCCGTCTCATATGCCTCGGCTGAGGTTTCGCGGAATGCGGCCCGCGCCAGCAAATAAACATAGGGATAGAGCGCGCCCGCCAGAACAATCACGGCAGGCCCACGCGCGCGCACTTCCGGGAACCAGTAGTCTCGCGCGGTTTCCCACCCGAACGCCGCCCGCAGTCCTCCTTGCAGCGGACCAGCATAGTCCAGAAAATCCACCAGCGCGTAGGCCCCGACATAAGCCGGGATCGCCATCGGAAACAGCAGCGCCATGTCCAGCCAGCCCCGCCCCGGAAAGCGGTACATCGTGACCAGCCATGCGGCCCCCGTCCCCACAACCGCCGTCACCACCGCCACGCCCAGCATCAGAACCAGCGTATTGCCGATATAACGCGGCAAGACCGTAGCCATCAGATGCGGCCAGATGTTTTCGGTCGGGGTTGCCGCGATCCACAGCACCGATACGACAGGTGCCAGCACAACGCACGCCAACAGCACCGCGCCGACTGTCCAACCACTCGGCCAGAACCGCCCGATGCCATGCGTGTTTTTCGCGACCATCATGGCGGCACCCCTAAAGGAAAGCGGTTTATCTGTCCAGAAAACCCCGTATATTGCCATCAACAACAAAAGAAGGCAGGGCAGCCCGATGCAGATAGTCTACCATCTCGGCGCACATTGCACCGATGACGAACGGCTGATCCGCTGTTTGCTGAAAAACCGCGCGGCTCTGGCGACGAAGGGCACGATCGTTCCTGCACCGCAGCGCTATCGCAACTTGCTCCGCGACATGGCGATCCAGTTGAAGGGTGCCCCTGCCGACGCTGAGACGCAGACCGCGCTGCTGGAAAAGATTGTCCCCGATGAACATGTCGAACGGCTGATCTTTAGTTGGGAGCATTTTCTGGGTCTGCCGAACTGGGCACTGACCGATGTGATCTATCCGGCAGCCGGCGACCGAGTACGTGCGTTTTCGCAGTTGTTCCCCGCAGTGACATCATCGTTTTTTCTGGCGCTGCGCAATCCCGCCACGTTCTTGCCTGCCCTTGTTGCCAAGCAAACGAAAACCGATGGCAATGATGGGCTGAACACAAAAGACCCGCTTGAATGGCGTTGGTCCGATACTGTCAGCCGGATCATCGCGTTGAACCCCGATATTTCACTGACGGTCTGGTGCGATGAAGACACGCCGCTGATATGGCCTGAGGTGCTGCGCGCTGTTGCGGGAAGCGGGCCGGAAACCGCCTTGGACGGCGATTTCGATGTTCTGGCGTCGATCATGACGGCGGATGGTCTGAAACGTCTGCGCGCCTATCTTGACACCAAAGGCCCGTTTTCAGGCGAACGCCGCCGCCGTGCGATCACAGCGTTTCTTGACAAATTTGCCCGACCTGATCAGTTGGAAGTGCAGATCGACGTGCCGGGCTGGACTGCGGAAGTCGTGGATCAGATGACCCTTGCCTACGACAGGGATGTCGCGCTTATCGCGTCGATGCCGGGCGTGACCTATATCGCGCCATAAGTGTCTGATGGGCGCGGTCGTTCCGTCATCCCATCCCTAGAGCGGACTTATACAGCTCAAGAATGCTTTCTTCTTCGGCAATGTCGTCCGCCGAACGTTTGCGCAACGCAATCACCTTGCGCATGACTTTGGTGTCATAGCCGCGCCCCTTTGCTTCGGCCATCAGTTCTTTTTGCTGTTCGCTGACATCCTTCTTTTCGGCATCCAGTTGTTCAAAGCGTTCGATGAACTGGCGCAATTCGTCTGCTGCAACAAGCGAGGATGCGGTGATGTCGGACATGAAAGCGGCTCCTTCAAAGGGTTCGCGCCTTCCCTATCGTGACCGATGCTGCGGGGCAAGACAGCCTTGAACGGACTGGTCCCATGTGGGATAGGCAGGCAGCAATCAGGCAAGGGGCGTGCAGTGGCAGCAGTGATCTGGGGCGGGGCGATCCTGACGCTGGCGGGCATAGCGGGGCTGATTTTCTGCGTCGTTCTGGCAATGCGCGCAAAACGCGAAGGGCTGACGGGCGTCGCGATGGAAGCACGGTTAAGGCGGGTGGTGACGTTGAACCTTGGCGCACTGGCGATTTCAGCGCTTGGGCTGATGCTGGTGATCGTCGGCGTGATCCTTAGTTGAAATCACCAAATCCCTTGCCTTCTGACAACAGCTCGTCAATCAAAGGGTCGGGTGACCAGATCGCATTCTGGCCTTGCCATGCCAGCAAATCGCGGCGCAGCAGCAGCAAACCGCGTTGATCGGCCCGAAACATCGGACCACCAAAGACGCGCGGGATGCCAAGCGCCGCAACGGCCAGCGCGTCGATGTCGCTTGCCCGCCGCACTGTTCCTGACGCAAGCAAGCGCGCGCCCTCGGCAGCCATCGCTGCAAGGACGTGCTGTGTCACCTCGGCCCGCGGCATGGCGACATTGCCTGTCGCGTCTGCGGGCGCGGGCAGTTTGAGCCAGCCTTTGATCCCCTCCGTCAGCGCCGGACCCGAGATACCCTGATCGGCCAGAACCGACAGCGCAATCCGCGCGGCACGTGTCAAGGCTCGCACGACACCTGTGCGCGGCACAGGGGCCGTGATTGCAAGCCGCATGCCGATCTGGCGCAATGTCGCCGCCGCCGTCAGGCCAAGCGCATGATCACCGGGGCGCAATTGCAGTTCGGCCACCGCAGGGACGACCAGCAGCAGGCCCGGCGCATTCTCGTGCCCGCCCAGATACAGAACCGGCCCGTCAGCGCCGGGTTTTGCTGCAATGATCAGACCAAGTCCCGTCAGCGCGCCCGGATCGACGCCAGGGGTCAGACGCGACCATTCGGCATCGCGCACAGCACGGTCAAGGCGGCCTGCCTGCACTTCGGCCTCTTGCGCGAGGGCGACTTTTTCAAGAGCAGCGACCAGCGCCTCGCGGTCGTCATCGGCGACGGTCACCGCAAGCCCGCGGTGCAGCGCGGGCCAGATCAGCGGCAACGTACCCGCCCCCCAGAAGCCGATATGGGTCAGCGCTTGCCCACCGACCAGATCAGCGGCCATCCGCATGTCGGCCAGCATGGCATGGCGCAGGGCAGCGGCCTCGGACGACTGCGCCACTTCCAGCGCGGCTTCGGCTTCGAAGTCCAGTGCCTGCATCAGCGGCAAAAGCTGTGCGGCCTCGATACAATCGGTCAGTTTCGCGGCAAGCAGACCGCCGCCGGCTTGGCGCGCGGCCTTGATCGCAGCCTGATAGGCGCGACCATCGGTAAGCCCAGCATTGCGGCCGTGGGCGGGCGGTGACAGTGCCATCGCAACAGCCGCCGTGGCCAGATCGCCATCCGCAATGGCATCCACCACACCCGCCGCAAGGGCATCGGTCGCGGTCAGGACGGCTGCCTGACCGATCAGGCGCAAGGCGGTCTCGGCGCCGGTCAGGTGCGGCAGGGTTTGCGTGCCGCCCGCCGACGGCAGATGCCCGGCAAGCGCATCGCGCAGGCCAAAGCGCAGATCGGGACTGGCGACGCGGCCCCGTGCAGCCAGCGCAAGTTCCGCCGCGAGGCCGAACGTGCCGCCATGCAGCGCGGCAATCACCGGTTTGGGCGCATCCAGCAACAGGCGGACGAGATCGGTGCCGGTGGGGGCATCTGTGTCACCGAGTTCGGCCAGATCAACGCCGCTGGAAAAGCCGCGCCCCTGCCCGATCAGCACAATTGCCGCCACATCCGTCGCAGCGATGGCATCATGCAGGGCCGTCAGCAACTGGTCGCGCAAAGCGACGCCGAGCAGGTTGGACGGCGGCGCGTCGAGCCACAGCAGGCGCACCGCGCCTCGCATCTCGGCCCTGATCCGTATGTCGGTTGCCACGCATCATCCTCCGTTCGTTCACCTTAACCGCCTCGTGCCGCCCTGCAACCATGTGTTGCGCTGCAAATGCCGTCTTTCGCCGATGCGTGGCTGCGTCTATGCTGCACCGCACCTGCAAGGAGGGACCGCAACCGATGGATATTCGCAACATCACCCCCAGCTATGCCGTGTCACCGCAGATTGCATTGTCCGATCTGGCGGCGATCAAGGCGGCGGGATTTACGACGGTGATCGACAACCGCCCGGACGGCGAAATCGCGCCAGACCTGCACACGGATGCGATGCGGGCGGCGGCCGAAGCCTTGGGATTGACGTTTGTTGCCAATCCGGTGATCGGCGGGGCGATGACGATGGAAAATGTCACCGCGCAAGGGGCGGCGATTGCGGCGGCGTCCGGGCCGGTGTTTGCCTATTGCGCCAGCGGGAATCGGTCATCGGTGGTGTGGGCGTTGTCGCAGGCGGGAACGATGCCGGTGGATGATCTGGTCGGATTGCCCGCAAAATTCGGGTATCAGCTGGACCATCTGCGTCCACAGATTGCGGCGCTGGCGGGGAATTGACGGCTGTCAATTTTCAACTTTTCGCTTTAGTATCAAATACTTAAATATTTTTTGCCGATCCGCGTTAAGACTTCTTGAAACATTGCGTGATCGGGGTGAGCCGGACAGACGTCCGGCCTGCTTTTGGTCATGCGTTGATCGGGGGCGGATGTACGGCACGTCAAGCGCGCGCCGCAAGAGCAATGCAACCTGTCTGCGCGCGATGACGGGGGGCCGCGCCTGAAAGGCGACGCAGCTTGCCCCGCAGCGTGCACTACACTGCGGGAAAGCCGGGGCGCGTTGGTTGCACAACGCGCCCCAACCTCAATTCCTTTCAGCTACACCCGCTGGTGCCGCCGCAGGTGTTGCACTTCATGCAGGTGCCGTTGCGCACCAGCGTGTAGTTGCCGCATTCGCCGCAGGGATCGCCTTCGTAGCCCTGCATCTTGGCCTTGACGCGGGCGTCGACGGCGGTTGCGGCAGAGCCCATCACGAAGGTGGATGCGCTTTCGGCAAAGCCTGCGACGCGGGCGGTTCCGGCACCAGCATGTTCAGCGCGGCGACTGGCATCGCCCGAAAATGCGGTGCCGCCCATACCACCTTGCAGCACCGTCAGTTCCTGCGGCAGACGTTTGCGCAGATAGCCGGTCGAGCTGATCTGGCGCAGCACTTCGAGGGATTTGGACGCGGCGGATTCGGACGGCTCGGCGATGTTGCGCTTGCCCTCTTCTTCGCCCCGGCCCAGATCATCGAACGAAGTGCCGCCCGGTTTGACGTGGGCAAGGTCCGTGCGGTCAAGATAGCTGACCGCCAGTTCGCGGAAGATGTAGTCAAGGATCGAGGTCGCGTTCTTGATGCTGTCGTTGCCCTGCACCATGCCTGCGGGTTCGAATTTGGTGAAGGTGAACGCCTCGACGAATTCTTCAAGCGGAACACCATATTGCAGGCCGACGCTGACAGCGATTGCGAAGTTGTTCATCATGGCGCGGAAGCCCGCGCCTTCCTTGTGCATGTCGATGAAAATCTCGCCCAACTGGCCATCTTTGTATTCGCCGGTGCGCAGGTAGACTTTGTGCCCGCCAACGATTGCCTTTTGGGTGTAACCCTTGCGGCGCTCGGGCAGCTTTTCACGGTTCGACCGCACGATTTCCTTGACGATGATGCGTTCGATGATCTTTTCCGCCATCACCACCGCCTTTTCATGCGGGGTGCCGGAGGCGAGGATTTCTTCGGCCTCTTCATCGTCTTCGACCAATGCCGATGCGAGCGGTTGGCTGAGTTTGGAGCCGTCGCGATACAGCGCGTTGGCCTTGATGCCCAAGGACCATGACAGTTCATAGGCGGCAAGGGTTTCGGCGATGGAGGCCGTGTTCGGCATGTTGATGGTTTTGGAGATGGCACCCGAGATGAAGGATTGCGCGGCGGCCATCATGTAGATGTGGGCATCGACCGACAGGAAACGCTTGCCGGTCTTGCCGCAGGGGTTGGCGCAGTCGAACACACTGTAGTGTTCGGGCTTGAGGTGCGGCGCGTTCTCCAGCGTCATCGTGCCGCAGACATGGTCATTGGCGGCGTCGATCTGGGCCTTGGTAAAGCCAAGGTGGCGCAGCAGGTCGAATGTCGGATCGGCCAGCTTTTCCGCCGGAATGCCAAGGGTACCGCTGCAGAAATCCGCGCCAAGCGTCCACTGGTTGAACACAAAGCGGATGTCGAAGGCGGATGGCAGGGCGGCTTCGATCTTTTCAATCTCACGCGGACCAAAGCCGTGACCGATCAGCGAGGTATGGTTGATCGCAGGGGCCTGCCCCAGCGAGCCATGGCCAACGGCATGTGCCACGATTTCGGCCGACTGGCTGCTGGAATAACCCAGTTTTTCAAGGGCGGCGGGCACGGATTGGTTGATGATCTTGAAATAACCACCGCCGGCGAGTTTCTTGAATTTCACCAGTGCGAAGTCAGGCTCGATCCCGGTGGTATCGCAATCCATCACAAGGCCGATGGTGCCGGTGGGCGCGATCACCGTGGTTTGGGCGTTGCGGAAGCCGTGCGCCTCACCCAAGGCCAGCGCCTCGTCCCAGCTAGATTTCGCAAGGGTGACAAGGGTTTGGTCGGGGCAGTTGATGTGGTCAAGCGCGACGGCGGGCACGTTCAGCCCTTCGTATTTGCCGGTTGCATGGGCGGCGGCGCGGTGGTTGCGGATGACGCGCAGCATGTGGGCCGCGTTGCGGGCATGGCCGGGGAATGCGCCCAGTTCAGCCGCCATTTCGGCAGATGTGGCATAGGACACGCCGGTCATCAGCGCGGTGAGTGCCCCGCACATGGCGCGGCCTTCTTTGAAGTCGTAGCCCAGCCCCATGTTCATCAACAGCCCGCCGATGTTGGCGTAGCCAAGGCCGAGGGTGCGGAAATCGTAGCTGCGCTGCGCGATTTCCTGGCTGGGGAACTGCGCCATCATCACCGAGATTTCCAAGGTGACGGTCCACAGGCGGGTGGCATGCATGTAGCCGGATGCGTCGAACTTGCCGTCGTTGAAGAAGGTCAGCAGGTTCATTGAGGCAAGGTTGCAGGCGGTATCGTCAAGGAACATGTATTCCGAGCAAGGGTTGGAGCCGCGAATGGCGCCATCCTCGGGGCAGGTATGCCAGGCGTTGACGGTATCGTGGAACTGGATGCCGGGATCGGCGCAGGCCCATGCGGCGTGGCCGACCTGATCCCACAGATCGCGGGCCTTGATGGTTTTGGCGACCTTGCCATCGGTGCGGCGGATCAGCGCCCAATCGGCATCATCCTTGACAGCCGTCAGGAAAGCATCGGTGACGCGGACGGAGTTGTTGGAATTCTGGCCGGAGACGGAAATGTAGGCTTCGGAATCCCAATCGGTGTCGTAGGTGGGAAATTCGATCGAGGTGAAGCCTTGCCGCGCGTATTGCAGCACGCGGTTGGTGTAGGTGTCGGGGATCATGCACTTTTTGGCGGCCTTGATCGCGGTCTTGAGGCTCGCGTTCTTGGTCGCGTCGGTAGCGTCGGTGATGCTGCCGTCCCAGCCACGGATCGCGGCGAAGATGTCGTTCAGGCGCGCCTCGTGCATTTTGGAACCGGCGACGAGGCTGGCGACCTTTTGTTCTTCGATGACCTTCCAGTTGATGAAATCTTCGACATCGGGGTGGTCCATGTCGATGATGACCATCTTGGCCGCACGGCGGGTGGTGCCGCCGGATTTGATCGCGCCTGCCGCACGGTCACCGATTTTCAGGAAGCCCATGAGGCCGGAGGATTTGCCGCCGCCTGACAGCTTTTCGCCCTCACCGCGCAGCGAGGAGAAGTTGGTGCCGGTGCCGGAGCCGTATTTGAAGAGCCGCGCCTCGCGCACCCACAGGTCCATGATGCCGCCGTCGCCGACGAGATCATCCTTGACCGACTGGATGAAGCAGGCGTGGGGCTGGGGATGTTCGTAGGCGGAGGTGGATTTGGTCAGTTTGCCGGACTGGTAATCGACGTAGTAATGCCCCTGCGCCGGGCCATCGACGCCGTAAGCCCAGTGCAGGCCGGTGTTGAACCATTGCGGGCTGTTGGGTGCGGCCATCTGGCGGGCGAGCATGTAGCGCATTTCGTCGTAATAGGCGCGGGCATCGGATTCTGTGGTGAAATAGCCACCTTTCCAGCCCCAATAGGCCCATGCGCCGGCAAGACGATCAAACACCTGCTTGGCAGAGGTTTCGCCGACATTGCGGTCTTCGGGTGCGAGCTTGGCGAGCGCCTCTTCATCAGGAACCGAACGCCAGAGGAATTCGGGGATGCCTTTTTCCTTGACGCGCTTCAGGCGGGCGGGAACACCAGCCTTGCGGAAGTATTTCTGTGCAATCACGTCAGAGGCGACCTGGCTCCAGCCTTCGGGCACTTCGACGGCATCATTGCGAAACACAATGGTACCATCGGGATTGCGAATTTCAGAAACCGTCGTGGTAAACGCCAATGCGCCATAAGCGCCGGCCTCTGCCGTCGTGAACGTCCGCTCGATCTTCATGCCCCGTCTCCAGTTTTTTGTTTGCAGGCGTTGTGCCTTGCAAAGTGTCCCTCGTTCCCCGCGCCACAGCCGGAAACACCCCACTCGTCCCTTGCCGCGTTCACCGGGCAAGGTTGCACAGACACACTGCCTGTATTGGGTGTGAATGATCTGTTTCCGATGCCCGGCCCCACAACATGTAGTGGTGGTGCCCGGCGCTTTGTCAAATTGAAGTAAAACGCACGGGCAATCAACGATTATTTTACACTGCGGCACCACATTTTGTGCTTGACGGCAAAGAGGCCACAATTGCTGTGCGAACGGGCGTTGTGCATGGCCCTGTGCACGACTTTGTGGATCACCACGGGACAGGAAAGTGGACCGATTGCAATTTTCATGAGGATTGGCCCACTTGGGCGGCCCCGTTCAGACCCGGTCTGAACAAGCCCGGAGCAGTACTGTGCCGATTCTCCGGCGCGCTACACGCGTCGGTTGATGAGAACGATCCCGACGCCGACCAGCGCGCAGGCCACAACGAGGGAGGATTGCAACGATTCGGAAAAAAATGCAGCCCCGAGGAACAGGGAAAAGAACGGGGTCAGAAACGAGAAACTGGCCACAGTCGCGGCAGGGTAGGACGACAACAGCCACAGCCAGGTGATAAAGCCGCCCGCGACAATCACGCTGGCCTGCAGAACCAACCACAAGATATGGACCCAGGCGAGATCACGGATCAGCGGACCAAAGGCCGGGGCCGCCACCAGAAGAATCGGACCCGACACCAGAACCATCCAGAACAGCTGCCGTTCAGGCCCCAGCGCGGCCATGGTCGGCCTGCGGGCGACAAACGCCGTTGCCGCCCAGAACACCGCCCCGGCCAGCGCACACAAATCGCCTGCAAGGCTGCCCTCACCCCCCTGCCCGCGCGACAGGATCGCAAGCGCCGTGCCCGCAAAGGCAAGGACCAGACCGACAGCGCGCAGTGGCGAGATGCGTTCCCCCGGCAGGCCAAAATGCGCCATCAGCGCAAGCCACAGCGGCATGGAGTAAAAGATGACGGAAGCGCGGCCCAGCGTGGTCAGATCAAGGGAGAGGAAAAGGAACAGAAACTCGGCTGCGAAAACCGCGCCGATCAGCAGCCCGTGGGGCAGGATCGCGCGCGTCAGGCCAAGGGAAATGCCGCGCCAGCGCATCCATGCCAGCACGAACCCCACGGCGAGCACGGACCGAAGCCCGGCAAAGAATACCGGCTGGAGCCCGACATTCGTGATCTTGATGATCATCTGGTTCACCGCAAACAACAACGTGACGCCCATCAGGACGGCTCCGCCCAAGGCGTCCAGTCTGGCTTTGCGTGTCATGGGGACCCCTTTTGCATTGGCGCGACGTGATCCGAGGCGGCGTGAAAGGTCAAGATACGCCGAGCGTTTCGATTTCCATTGACGCATGGGATATGCGGCTGTTCTGCTGAGGGCTGCACAAAACAGAAGGACGCCTGCCATGGGATTGATGCGAACCCTTGTAAATGTTGCTGTAGGTGTTGCGATTGCCAAAGGGGTCCAGGCCATGACGGGGCGCGGCAACGCATCGGGCCGATCGTCAGGTGGATCGTCGGGCGGAGGATTGGGCGGGGCCTTGGGCAACGTTCTATCCGGTGGCGGCAATGCGCCGCGCGCAGGCCGGGGCACACGCTATCAGCAGGGCGGCAATACGACCGGCCTTGAAGGCATGATGGATGGCATTCTTGGCGGCGGACGTGGCGCGACCACCCGCCGCACGACGCGCGCGCCACGCGCCACCGCACCCAAGGGCGGGCTTGAGGATTTGTTGCAGGGATCAGCGTCGGGGCGTGGCGGCAGCACCGGCGGGTTCGGCGATCTGCTGGGCGGCATGATGGGAGGCACGATCGGAGCCGCGACCGCGCCGCGCACACTGCCGGAACCCCGCGAGGAAACGCTGGAAGCGGCGGTGCTGCTGCGCTGCATGATTCAGGCCGCGAAATGTGACGGTGATCTGGACGCCGATGAAAAGGCCAAGCTGATGGAGGCGATGGGCGAGGCCACCAAAGCCGAGATTGCCTTTGTGAATGCAGAGTTGGCGACGGCTGTTGATGTCGATGCGCTGGTGCGGCAAATCCCGAACGGGCTGGAGGAAAAGGCTTACCTCGTGTCATTGATGGCGATCAATCTGGACCAGCAGGCCGAAGCGCAATACCTGCACCGGCTGGCCACGGCGCTTGAGTTGAGCGAGGACGACGTGAACAAATTGCACGATCAACTGGACGCGCCGCGCATCTACAAATAAAGCGGGGCTGCGGATGCTGGCCCCGTTCGGACAGGCGCAAATCTGAGGCTGGAACGAACCATGACGACCAATATCATCGCGCGCTGTGCGGCGCGGGGGCTGCGCATGACCGAACAGCGCCGCACACTGGCGCGGGTGATCGGTGCCGCCGACGACCATCCCGATGTCGAAGAATTGCATGCGCGCGCCGCGCGCGAGGACCCGAAGATCAGCCTTGCGACGGTTTACCGGACCGTAAAGCTGTTTGAAGAGGCGGGCATTCTGGAACGGCTGGAATTCGGCGACGGGCGGGCGCGATACGAGGACGCCGAACGCGACCACCACGACCATCTGATTGATGTGAACAGCGGGGCGGTCATCGAATTTGTCGATCCGGACATCGAGGCGTTGCAGGAACGGATCGCAGCGCGGTTGGGCTATCGGTTGATCGGGCACCGGCTGGAACTGCTGGGCGTGCCGATCAAGAAGTGACGCCACCCTTCCCTTGCGGCAGGGGGCAGGCTATGACGCGGCAAACATTGCAGAGGGACAACGCCATGAGCACGATCATCGACATTCACGCCCGCGAAATTCTGGATAGCCGGGGCAACCCGACCGTTGAAGTGGATGTGACGCTGGAAAGCGGGGCCATGGGGCGCGCGGCCGTGCCATCGGGGGCATCGACGGGCGCGCATGAGGCGAATGAACGCCGCGATGGCGACAAGACGCGCTACATGGGCAAGGGCGTGCTTGAGGCGGTGGCGGCGGTGAACGGCGAGATTGCCGAGGAACTGGTGGGGTTTGATGCGACCGAACAGGTGGGCATCGACCGCACGATGATCGAGATGGACGGGACGCCGAACAAAAGCCGTCTGGGCGCGAATGCCATTCTGGGGGTTTCGCTGGCGGTGGCCAAGGCCGCGGCGGAATTCACGGCACAGCCGCTTTATCGTTATATCGGGGGCACATCGGCGCGGGTGTTGCCGGTGCCGATGATGAACATCATCAACGGCGGAGAACATGCTGATAATCCGATAGATATTCAGGAATTCAACCTGCGGTGTTCGCTTTTCTGGTCCATCTGCTGGAACGGTTTATGTCAGGCCGATTGCAGGCACGGTTTGGCTGGAACAGTGTGCTGGTTACGGGTTGGCTGGGAACTCCGGTGCATGAATTGAGTCACGCGGGTATGTGTTTGGTTTTCGGTCACAAGATTCAGGAGATGGCGCTGTTTAAACCGGATACCAAATCCGGGGTGCTGGGTTACGTCAGCCATTCGTTCATTCCCGGCAATTGGTATCAGGAGATCGGCAATTTTTTTATTGGTGTCGCACCGCTGATCGGAGGCACACTGGTTTTGACCGGCCTGCTGTGGGCGTTCTTTCCGGAAGTTGCCAAACATATGATCGCTGCTCCGCAAAAAGAGGAGTTCGAGTATCTCCAACAAAACTCGGGACCGGCTGCCGAAGTTTTTGAAATGCTGGGAACGATGTTCTCGGACTTGTTCGCATGGGAGAATCTCAGATCATGGAAACTGTGGTTGTTCCTTTATCTGGTGCTGTGCGTGACGACGCACATGGCACCGAGATCAGGACTACATGGGAGCGACTCGCGGGGCGATCTTTTGCGGCATTGTGCTGGCAGTTGTTTGGCTGATCGCGGCGGCTGTTCCGGGACTTGGCAACCTGTTCTTTGATTTTGCCCGCACTTTGTTGATTCCGGTCGCAGCGCTGCTCAGTCTGGCGATTCTGTTGTGTCTGGTTTCGTTCCGCGCTGGTTTATCTGCTGACGTTCGCGTACGACATGCTCCGCGGTTGAACGTCACTGTGCCGCTCTTTAACCTTTCCCTGTGCTGCGGAGGTCACGGACTGACGTTTCGAGTCGCCCGACGTTAGAATGTTGCGTTGCCTCATTCGCGCCCGCCACAATCGCCTCTCAAAGTTAGAAACCTGCATGTGCATCGACAAACGAAGACGCTCCAAACGAAGAAGGGTCACGAACGCTGAAGAGAAAGTCGAAGCGCGCCCCGGTTCGTTGCTGGTGATTTTTCTGACTGTGTTTATCGACCTGCTTGGTTTTGGCCTGGTGCTGCCGCTGTTGCCGATTTACGCCGACCAGTTCAGCCTTGATAAATCGGGTGTCATGCTCGGTTTGTTGATGGCCTCGTTCAGCGTGATGCAGTTTATCTTTGCACCGATTCTGGGGAGGACTTTCCGATCGTGTTGGTCGTCGCCCGGTGTTAATGCTGGGACTTGCCAGTTCTGTCGTCTTCTATGCTCTGTTCGGTTGGGCGACGATGATGGATCAACACCAGCACGCGCTGTTTTGGATATTCGTTTCGCGGATCGGAGCGGGAATCGCGGGAGCAACACTGCCAACCGCACAAGCGTATATCGCTGATACCACAACTCCCGAACGACGGGCGCGGTATGGCTTTGATCGGCGTCGCGTTTGGACTTGGGTTTACTTTCGGACCGCTGCTGGGTTTCCTTGCGTTTCCGTCCGGACCGTCGGTCGAAGGTGCTTCGCCCGCTCCATGGCCCGGATTTGTTGCGTCGGGTTTGTCCGCTTTTGCGTTGCTGTTGGCGATCTTCAAGTTGCCCGAGTCGCTGACCGCCAACAGCAGAGCAGCCGGCAGAAAATGGATCGACACCAAAGCGTTGACCAAAGCGTCGCGTTCGCCGATCATTATGGTCATTCTGGTCGCGATTTTTATCTGTGTCTTTTCGTTCTCGAATTTCGAGACAACGCTTTCGATGTTGATCAAAGGCTCGAAGGACTTTGAAAAAAGTCCGTTTGACTTTACGTGGCGACAGGTTTGCGGAACGTTTGCCTTTATCGGTTTCACATTGATGGTGATTCAAGGCGGCATTGTGCGACCGCTGTCTCTGCGTATTCCCGAGCGAACGTTGGCGATCGCAGGCGGACTGATGGAAATCGTCGGCTTCTTTCTGGTCGCGATGGCGGTGCAGTACGCATTGGCGGATCAGGCAGACACGGGTAAAAGAACGGTTCGACCTGGTTGTTGTACGTTGCGTTGGTGGTGATTGTCAGCGGTTTTTCCTGTCTGCAACCGTCGCTCAATTCGCTGCTGTCCCGCGCTGCCAGCGAAGATGAGCAGGGGACGATCATGGGCCTGGGTCAAAGCGTGAACGCGATGGCGCGGATTTTCGGTTGGCGGAGCTTGGTATTCCGCTGTTGAAGATCCAGCTGACAACGCCCTATTTTGCCGGAGCAGGATTGATGCTGATCGGAACGATATTTCTCTTTCTCAAGGCAAAGCCGCCAAAGGATGGCGATTCAGGTGAGTGATTGAATCAAATTGGGGCGACTTGTTATCGCGACAGCCCTCCCCGAACGCTATCGCGTTCGACCCTCCCATGGGTAGGGTGAAGAACAACACCCGTAATCAGGCCTGATCTGAGCGAGCTTCGTTCTGATTGCCTGTCGTCTTCTGCTGGCAATGCTGTCACACCGTTTTTCATCAGCCTGGTCCGCGTCGATTCGTGTTGAGCGAATTCCTGGTTTGGCGTAATGTTCGCTGCTCAACGATTGTCAGCGGAAGGACAATCGCGGCAAACTCTCTTCAAATCAGGTCTCCATCATGACGATGCTCGATCGACTGCGTTACAAAATCACTCATCTGAGCAAATTCCCCAAGGGGAACCTGGTGGCAACGATGCGAAATCTTGCCAATCGCGGATTCATTCCAACGCACATTGTTGATATTGGAGCGAATCGCGGAAAATGGAGTCTGGACGCACGGGCCGTATTTCCGGATTGCGAATTTACATTGATCGAACCGCAAATCGAAATGAAAAAATTCCTCGACAGGTTTTGTCGCGGACGGGATAACTGTCGCTGGATTCAGGCAGGTGCCGGATCAAAAAACGGAACACTGAACTTTACAGTCTGTCCCGATACCGTCTCCAGCAGCTTTACGTTTTCCAATGATCAGGCCGCCAAGTCAGGTTATCCGCAACGCGAAGTACCTGTGCATACTCTTGATGAAATCGTTGCAAAACATTCCAACACTCCTCCCGATATCGTGAAGATTGATGCCGAAGGATTCGAACATGAAGTCCTGCTTGGTGGACAACGAGCGTTGGAACAGGCCGAACTGGTATTCCTCGAGACACACATGTTGGGTGACGATGATCATCCGTGCAGCATGGTCTCGCTGACGCACACGATGTCAGATCTTGGTTTCGCTCCGTACGATT
>CAWAPA010000045.1:0-25411 GCA_963783595.1 uncultured Alphaproteobacteria bacterium
ATCGCTCAAAGAAATGGCTGACAGCGAAGCCGTTAAGGATCTGACCACCAAAGCGCGTGAAAAAGCACATTACATTGCGCAGAAAACCAAAGCTGGCGCGCTGAGCGCCGCCGACGCATTTGTTCAGGCGAATTCCGATTCGACCACGTTGAAATTACGTTATCTGAATTTAGACTGCAGTATCGTCTCACCTTCTGACGGCGTTGAGATTACCCGTCCGCAAGGCGGCACGGTTGTCATCGCCGATGGAACCGGCAACGGCGTGGTGATCAACGCGTCGACTGACAAGGCTTACGTGGCCGAGACCATTGGAACCGTCCATCAATTGAGCGCCAACACTTACGATTTGGGTTCCGAAGATGGTATCAACGTGGTCGTTCTCAGGGATTGACGGATCGCTGGCGAAATGGCTAGTCAATAGCGACAACTTACCTTGCTTGTCCGCGGCTAAATATGGCCGTGCTACCCCTGTTGTCGTTCCATCTCACGGTGGTAGCCTTGGCCGCGGCAGCCACCCGACAGACAAGTGGTACTTGGGGTCCTATGAAAGACGGCGGCGAACGGGGCAAATAAAACCAGTGGTTCCGTGAGCGCGATTTCCTGGAGCAGGCGAGCAGGGAACGGGAGAAACGACTCGAGGAATTTAAAAAAGAACCTGATTACCCTCAATGCTCAGCCATTGCTGCGGGCGAATAAGTGCCGCAACTGCCTGAAAACCCGCAGAACCACAGAGGACACAGAGGAAAAGAAGTGCTGAAATGGCGATTCGGCGACTATCTTAAATTCTCTGTGCGCTCTGTGATCTCTGTGGTTTATTGTTTTTGACGGCTAGCGCGGGACTGAATGATGGCTGAGCCTCAGGGGTAATCAGGAAAAAGAAAGTGAAAACGCGGAGCTGGAAAAGCTGTGTGCGGCCCATCGGCTGAAATGCCCTAAGTGTGGTCAGGATATGAAGGTTACGTCTATCGGCGAAATCTAGGTCGGACAGTGCACGATCTGCGAGGATGAGCTTAGAACGATGCTTGTGGCCAAGATCCCGACAAAGAGTCCGACGAAGGGATTAGCTGTGGAGGCGAGAAGCTCTCGAGCCTATACCTTCACCCAATTGAAGGAATGAGGCGCCGAGAAGAGCAATGTTCAAGAATAAAAGGTAAACGAGGCGCAGTATAATCAGAATGCGTGTGCTACACACGGTAGCGACACGTACGAACACACTCGCGGCACTTTAACGAGTCGTGTTGCGGGTACGCTAGAAAGGGCTGGCGCCGGTTCCAGGCAGCCTTCGGTTTGACAAGCCCGTGCCATCACGCTTTTTCCTTCGGTTGAACCTCGAAGGGCGTATGACACAGGTCAACAAAGATGTCTTTTATCAAACACCTACCCTATCTGCTAATTAGACTTAGCGCCTGTCTAGTAAAAGGGTTTCGAAGCGAAAACGTTCCAAAATAAGGCTAGGGTGCCTCTAAAAATTAGGATTTTTGTTCGAGTGCAAGGCGCGGTGCTTTCGAGAAGCATAGGGCGGCCCGTGGCCGCCGTTACCGCTAAACAACAACCGCATGAGTGTCACAAGCCGTTAATGAGCATCGCAGAAAGTGCCGCAACGCCGCGATCGGTCAAGCAATGGGACAAAAAGACCATTTTTTGGAGGTGCCCGTTATTTTTTCGATCGTTTGACGCGAGTAGGCAGGACTATTCAACGAGAAGGATCGGAAAAAGAGACCGGTTTTTTCATTTTCGTTATGGGAGCGTTTACAGCCGATTCAGCTTTGCCAGACAGTCTCTTAAGCGACCTGTTTCAACAAACTATTGAGTGACGCCAGCCGTGGATGACACACTGAAACGTCTCCTGGCGGCAGAAAGCGCCGCCAGCGATCTGGTCGAAAAAGCGCAAGCGGACAGCGAGCGCCTTGTACAGACCGCGTTGCATGAAGCCCGCCAGCAGCAAGAACGTTTCCAGGCACGAGTGCCTGAGCTGCATGCCGCGTTCCTGGAAAAATCGGATCAACGTGCCCATCAGACCCTGGCGGAAATGGAGCGTCGCTTCCAGGAAAGACTGACGCAGCTGCGTGATGCGGCAGAGGCCCACGAGGAAACCGCACTGGAAGCGGCGTTCCGCCAACTGCTGGGTAAAAACAGTGCGGGCACAAGGTGAGCAGGCTGGCAAAACAGGCCTATCTGCGTACGCGCCTGGCGATCATGAGCGCCAATCTTCTGGGCCGGGAGAAGCTGAACGCGCTCGCCAGACTCCCGCTGGAAGAGCTTTTCAAGGCGAGCGGTTTTGACGCTACCAAAGGCATCAACAAAGGGGCTCGCCTGGCCGCCTTCGAACGCGCGCTGATGCAGACCTGGCTAAATGAACTCAGTGCGCTGCTACGCCCTCTAGATGGTCCGGCGCGACACCTTCTGACGCAGTGGGCCAGCCGCTACGAGCTCCTCAACATTAAGGCACTGGTACGCGGCAAAATGGGCCAGCTGCCGAACGAGGAAATCGAGAGGAGCCTGTTCGAGTTGCCCGGTTTTCTGAGTCTTAACCATAGCGCCCCGTTCTGGCTGCATGTTTGTGGCATTCTGCTGACGGCCGGGCGATTGTCACATGGATTGAATTTCACGCTGCAATTGCGCCAGGTGCTGCTGCGGTCGGGTGGAATGGTCCTGACGAGCCTGTCGTTGGCACTTGGGGCTGTTCTCTGCCTGCCATTGTGATCTGCCCCAACAATATGTTTCGGGATGGACAGTAACCCGATTGCCGGGTTTCATCGCTTTGGGATGGGGAGAGCGGAATGATTGGTGATCTTGGGGCTGCGGATGCAACGGCTTTGGCGGGGCTTGTCGCGCAAGGCGACGTCAGCCCGGATGAATTGCTGGATGCAGCCCTCGCGGCAGTCGAGGCACGCAACCCTGCGATCAATGCGGTGGTCCTCATGCAGGAGGGGGTTGCCCGGCAAGCGATCAAGGCTGGATTGCCGCGCGGTCCGTTCCGGGGGGTGCCATTCCTGTTGAAGGATCTGGGCTGCGAAGCCGTTGATTTCCCCTCGCACAACGGATCGCGCCTGTTGGCGAATACGACATATAACGACGACAGCGCAATTTATACGCGGATCAAGGCGACAGGTGTTGTGACCTTCGGCCGGACGACCAGCCCCGAAGGCGGCATCGGTGCTGCCACCGAAAGCGCCGTTTATGGCGGGGCTACGCGCAATCCGTGGAATCATGACCATACCTCGGGCGGATCGTCAGGCGGCGCAGGCGCTGCCGTCGCGGCGGGCATCGTCGCCATGGCCCACGGGTCGGACGGCGGCGGATCGGTGCGCATTCCTGCGTCATCCTGTGGGCTGTTCGGTTTCAAGCCCACCCGCGCGCGCCTGCCTGACGGCCCCTATGCCGGCGAAGGCTGGGCGGGTATGGCGATTGATGGGTTTCTGACCCGCAGCGTGCGCGATACAGCCACGATGCTGGATGCTTGTATGGGGCCAGATCTGGGGGCACCCTACCACGCGCCTCCCTTGATCCGTAGCCACGCCGACGCAATCAGCCGCCCGCCGCGACGGTTGCGTGTGGCTGTCTGCGATACGACCTTTACGGGCGACGCAATTGAACCGGACGTGCGCGATGGCGTTCTGGCAGCGGCGCATCTATTGGAAAGCATGGGCCATCACGTCGAACCCGCCCGTCCGCAGTCTGATATTCAGATGATGATGCACGCGTGGACGGATATCGTCGCCGTGGGAACCGCACTTGGCATTGCGTCATCAACCGGTGGCCGCGCGCCGACCGCGGATGAGATCGAAGGCGTCGGGCGCGGTGCGTTTGGCTATGCTGCGACGCTTTCACCGACCCGCTATTTGCAGGCTGTGGGCCAGATCCATGCTTTCGGGCGGCAGATGGCGGCGTTCTTTGCACCGCCGGATGGTGCTGGATACGATATCCTGCTGTCCGCAACCCTTTCCGAACCCCCGGCAAAAGTTGGCCGCTTTTCCCATGATACCGAAGATTACCTGGCTTACCGGATGGGCCCAAACGGCATTTTTGCCTATTCGCCCTTCTGCGCAATTTTCAATGCGTCAGGCCAGCCTGCCGCATCGCTGCCGCTGGCCATGTCGCGTGCGGGGCTACCCATCGGCATCCATCTGGCCGCGGCATTTGGCGACGATGAGACGCTGATCGCGCTATGCGCAGAACTTGAGCAGGCCGCCCCTTGGACTGCGCGCCGCGCACCCGTCGCGGTTGTCTGACGCAGGAAAGGCTTGCAAAGCCCGCCAGAATTGCGCCTGATATGATCAAAATCATGAAAAACCCGCACTTTGTGCCAGATGGGAAACCAGAAGTGACCGAAGAAATTGCCGTGTCGGCAAAGAATGTCATCAAAACGTTCGGTCAGGGCGCGTCCGCTGTAAATGCGCTGGATCATGTCTCACTGGATATTCGGCGCGGTGAGTTCTTTACGCTGCTTGGCCCGTCCGGCTGTGGCAAGACCACTTTGCTGCGGATGATCGCGGGGTTTGATGTGCCGACATCCGGCGCGATCCTTCTGGATGGTCAAGACATCACGACCCTGCCCCCGAACCGGCGCGCAGTGAATACGGTGTTCCAAAGCTATGCCCTGTTTCCGCATCTGACGGTGGCCGAAAACATCGGCTTTGGCCTGTTGATGCAGGGGCGTCCCAAGGCCGAGATCAAGGCCACGACAGACCGGATGCTGGCGCTGGTCAAGATGGAGCCGATGGCCACGCGCAAGACCAGCCAGCTTTCCGGCGGCCAGCAACAACGTGTGGCGCTGGCCCGTGCGCTGGCTCCACAGCCCAAGGTTCTGTTGCTGGACGAACCCCTGTCGGCACTTGACCTCAAGCTGCGCAAGGAGATGCAGATCGAACTGAAACGCCTGCAAACCGAAACCGGCATTACCTTCGTGTTCGTGACCCACGATCAGGAAGAGGCGCTGACGATGTCCGACCGGATCGGCGTGATGAGCGCCGGGCGATTGCAGCAGGTGGGCAGCCCGCGCGACATTTACGTGCGCCCCGCCAACCGTTTCGTGGCGAGTTTCATCGGCGAGACGAATTTTCTGCCCGCAACACCGGTGCCTGGCGGCGTGCGTCTGGGCAATGGCGCAGCGGTCGAGGTGTCGGTCCCGGTGCAGTCGGGCGAGGTAACAATCACGATCCGCCCCGAACAGGTGCGCGTCGGCCCGGAGGGCGACGGTGCAATGTCCGCCACCATTACCAATCTGGTCTATTTCGGCACCGACACCCATTGCTATCTGCGGCTGTCGGACGGGGCCGAAGTGATGGCCCGGGTGCCATCATCGGGGCAGGAAGACGCACTTGCGATCGGCGGGGCGGCGGGTGTGACCTTCGCACCCGGTGCCGCACAAGTGCTGGAGGATTGATCCGATGAGCCTTGCCGAAGAACGCCAGACACGTGAGGCCGCCCGTGCGGGGTGGCTGCTGTCGGCGCCGGCATTGGTGCTGCTGGGTCTTGCCGCCTCTGGCCCGTTGATCGTGATGCTGGTCTATTCCTTCCTCAGTCCCGGCGACTATGGCAACGTGGTCTGGGATTTCAGCACGGATGGCTGGGTCGGCATCCTGTTTTCGCGCGATATCTTTGACGGCACGATGATGCTTGCGGATGCGCATCTGACGATTTTCTGGCGGTCGGTCTGGCTGTCGCTGATGACGACGGCGATTACGTTTCTGGTTGGCTTCCCAACCGCCTGGTTCATCGCGACCCAGCCCCCGAAGGCCCGCGCCCTGTGGCTGTTCCTCATCACGATCCCGTTCTGGACCAACCTTCTGATCCGCACCTTTGCCATCAATGAAGTGATCCGCAACGACGGTGTGCTGAACTCCGCGCTGATATCATTGGGGATCATCGACCAGCCGTTTCGCATCATCTACACGGATTTCGCCGTGCTGATCGGCATGGCCTATGTCTATCTGCCGCTGATGGTGCTGCCGCTGTTCGCGCGATTGACAGGTTTGACATGCGGCTTCTGGAGGCGGGCTATGATCTGTATGCCAGCCGCATGGCCGTACTGCGGCGGATCATTTTGCCCATCACCCGGCCCGGCATCGTCGCGGGCGTCGATCCTTGTGTTTGTGCCTTCACTCGGGGCCTATGTCACGCCGCGCATTCTGGGCGGCGGCAAGAACATGATGATCGGCAACTTCATCGAACTGCAGTTCACCCAAGGCCGCAACTGGCCGCTGGGGGCCGCACTGTCGATGACGCTGATGGCCGTCGTGATGGTGGCACTTCTGCTTTATGTCCGGGCGTTGAGCAAGGAAACCGGCCGTGGCTGACCGTGCGTTCTCCGCCACCCGCCTGCCGGGCTTTGCCGCCATCGCCATTGCAGCCTTTGTGCTGCTGTATCTGCCGATCATCACGCTGGTGACCTATTCGTTCAATGCGAACAACTCGATCAGTGTCTGGGGCGGCTTTTCGTTCGACTGGTATGTCAAGGCCTGGGACAATGACATCGTCAAGGCCGCCACCGGGCGGTCGTTGCTGATTGCAACCCTGGCCGCCCTGATCGCCACCACCGTGGCCACACTCGCGGCATTGGGGACCACCCGGCGCAAGGCCTATCCGGGCCAGACCTTCATCTATGTCATCATCAACCAGCCCCTGATGGTGCCTGAAATCGTGACCGCCTTTGCCCTGCTGATCGTGTTCGGCGTGGTCAAGCAATGGTCAGGGTATCAGGGGCTTGGCTATCTGGTTCTGGCGCATGCCGCGTTCTGCACGCCGTTTGCCTATCTGCCGATCCGGGCCCGGCTGGAAGGGATGGACCTGAGCCTTGAGGCGGCGGCCGGTGATCTGTATGCCAACCCCTGGCAGGCCTTCCGGCATGTGACGCTGCCGCTGCTTGCACCCGGTATCATGGCCGGTGCGATGCTGGCCTTTGTCATCAGCCTTGATGACGTGGTGATCACCGAATTTGTAAAATCCGGCGGGCAGGATACACTGTCCACCTACATGCTGGGCCAATTGCGCCGCGCCTTCACACCCGAGGTCAACGCGATTTCCACCGCCCTGCTTGCCATGACGGTCCTGCTGCTGACCGCCTTCTTTCTACTAACCCGCAAGCGGGACTGAACCCGCGACACAACAAGGAGAGACCAATGAAAAAGCTGCTGACTGCAACCGCACTTCTGATGGCCACAACCGGCCTTGCCAGCGCCGAAGGGGTGCTGAACCTGTATAACTGGGGCAACTACACCAGCCCCGAACTGTTGGAAAAGTTCGAAGCCGAAACCGGCATCAAGGTGATCGTGACCGATTACGACAGCAATGATGTGGCCTTGGCCAAGATCGAGGCTGGCGGCGCGGGGTTTGACCTTGTGGTGCCATCGGCCAGCTATATCCCGATCTGGGTTGAAAAGGGCCTGATCCAGGAGTTTGATCTGACCCGCCTGCCCAACCACGGCAACATCGCCCCGGAATGGATGGACGTGGCCTGGGATCAGGGCCGCAAATACTCGATTCCGTGGCAATGGGGATCGGTCGGCATGGCGGTGAATACATCCGTCTATTCGGGCGATATCAACACCTCGGCAATCTTTCTGGATGTCCCTGAGGAGTTGAAGGGCAAGATCAACGTCGTGCCGGAAATGACCGACATCGTGCATCTTGCGGTGCTGTATGTCGGCGGCGAGCCTTGCACCGAGGATACCGAAGTTCTGAAAAAGGCGCGCGATGCGCTGCTGGCGGCGAAACCCGATTGGATCAGCATGGATTACGGTGCCACCGAACGGCTGTCGAACAACGACTGGGCGGCATCGGTGAACTGGAACGGGTCCACCATGCGGGCGCGTCTGGCCAATGACCCGGTTGCCTATGGATACCCGAAGGAGGGCTATACACTGTTCATGGATTCGGTGGCCCTGCTGTCGGATGCGCAGAACGTGGACGAGGCCTATGCCTTCCTCGATTTCATTATGGTGCCGGAAAACGCCGCGATGATTTCGGCCTTCGCGCGTTATGCAAACGGGATCGCCGGCACGGCACCCTTCATGCCGGAAGACATGAAAGACGCCCCCGAAGTGGTCATCCCCGCCGAGTTCGCGGCGGCAGGCGTGTTCGCGCCGACCTGCAGCCCGAAGGCGCAGGAATACATGACCGCGATCTGGACCGAACTGCAGAAGTAATCAAGCGGAGCCCCGAAGCCAAAGCGGCTTCGGGGCGTTCCTTTGCTTGTGCGCCGCCTTCGCGGCGCGCCGCCGGGGGCCAGCCCCCGGACCCCCGGGATATTTTGCCAGAGAGGAAGGGAGAAGATGAAGATCACCGACCTTTCCGCATCGGACCTTTCCCGCCAGATTGCCGCGCGCGCGGTTGCCCCGTCCGAAGTCATGGCGGATTATCTTGCGCGGATTGCCACAGTGAACCCTGCAATCAATGCTGTTGTCTCGTTGCGTGACCCCGATCTGCTGATGGCCGACGCGCGGCGGCTGGATGACACGCCGCCCGCCGGATGGCTGCATGGAATGCCCTTTGCGGTGAAGGATCTGATCGCCACGAAGGGCTTGCGCACGACCTGGGGGTCACCCATCCATGCCGATCATGTGCCCGCCGTGGATGACCTTCTGGCCGCACGGATGCGCGCGGCTGGCGCGATTTTCATCGGCAAGACCAATGTGCCGGAATGGGGACAGGGATCGCACAGTTTCAACCCGGTGTTCGGGGCAACACGCAACCCCTATGACCTTGGGCGGAGTGCGGGCGGATCATCCGGCGGGGCTGCGGCGGGGCTTGCCGCGCGCATTCTGCCGGTGGCAGACGGCTCGGACATGATGGGCAGCCTGCGCAACCCGGCGGCGTTCTGCAATGTCTACGGCTTTCGCCCGACATGGGGCCTGATCCCCGGCGATGCAGAGGGGGATACCTTTCTGGCGACGCTCGCGACCGAAGGGCCCATGGGACGCACGGTCGAAGATGTGGCGAACCTGCTGACGGTGCAGGCGGGCGAGAACCCGGAGGTACCGTTTGGCCGCGCGGGCATGGATTTTGCGGCGCGTCTGGAGACGGACGTTGCGGGCAAGCGGATTGGCTGGCTGGATGATTGGGGCGGGGCCTATCCGGTGGAGCCGGGCATTCTGGACCTGTGCACGGCCGCCCTGAAGGTCTTCGAAGGGATGGGTGCGATTGTCGAACCCCTGCCCCCGCCCTACCCCGCCGAAAAGCTGTGGCATGCCTGGACGACCTTGCGCGCGATGCTGAACGCAGGCGCAAAGCGGGCGTTGGTGGATGATCCGGGCCTGCGGGCGCAGACCAAGGCCGAGACGATCTGGGAGATTGAGCAGGGCCTGCACCTGACTGCGGCGGCGGTGCATGGCGCGAGCGTGATCCGATCACGCTGGTATGCCCATGCGGCGCGGCTGTTCCAGCGGTTTGATTATCTGGTCATGCCATCGGCGCAGGTCTGGCCGTTTCCGGTGGAGTGGCGTTGGCCGCAGGCGATCAACGGGGTTGCGATGGATACCTATCACCGCTGGATGGAGGTGGTGGTGCCTGTCAGCCTGATCGGGTTGCCGGCGTTGAACGTGCCGGTGGGCTTTGGCAAAGCGGGCCTGCCGATGGGCATGCAGATCATCGGGGCCACCGGGGCGGATGCCGCCGTGCTGGCCATGGGGCAGGCGTATCATCGGGCAACCGACTGGCCCGCGCGCCGTCCGCCGCCCGTCTGACTTGTGCGCAGGGCGGGCGGGCGTTACGGATCGTCAGCGCCGAACCTGGAAGAACCGTGATCCTTTACCGCATCCTTGCCAACCTGGTCCTGCCCGCGATGCTGCTGGCCACGCTGCTCCGGGGCGGGCTGCGTGAACGGCTGGGCCTGATCCCGCTGCGGGAGCACGCGTGGTGGGTACATGGGGCGAGCCTCGGCGAGTTGACATCGGCACGGGGGATCATCGCGGGTCTTGCAGCGGAGGGCGGGGTGCTGGTCACGGCGAACAGTGCCACGGGGCGTGCCTTGGTGGCCGGATGGGGATTGACGGGAGTGACGGTGACGCTGGCCCCTTTCGATGCCGGCGGGGCTGCGGCGCGGGTGATCGCGCGGGCGCGGCCACGGGCGCTGATCGTGATCGAGAATGAACTCTGGCCAACGCGGATGGCGGCCTGCCGGGCGGCGCGGGTGCCGGTGATCGTGATCGCGGCGCGGATGTCGGAACGATCCGCCGGGCGGTGGCGGCTGGCGGCGGGCATCATGCGGCGGATGCTGGCGGGGGTTGCCTATCTGTCGGCGCAGGACGCGGGGTCGGAGGCGCGGCTGGTGGCCCTTGGCTTGCCCAAGGACCGGGTCGGGCCACGGGTGAACCTGAAAGCGGGGGTGGCGGTGACCGCAGGCCATGCGGGACCGGTGCCGCGCGCCCGTGTGGTTCTGGCCGCATCGACCCATGCGGGTGAAGAGGCCATCGTACTGGACGCCTTTGATGCCGCGCGCGCGGCGGGGATGTTCGATCAGTTGATCCTGGCACCACGGCATCCGGCGCGTGCGGCAGAGGTGGCGCGACTGCTGACGGCACGGGGCGTGACCTTTGGCCAACGGTCGCGCGGCACGGCAATCGCGGCCGGGATGCGCGTCTATCTGGCCGATACGCTGGGCGAGATGGACCGCTGGTATGCGATGGCCGGGGTGACGGTGATTGGCGGCAGCTTTGCCGACCGGGGTGGGCATACGCCGTTTGAACCCGCGGCGCATGGATCGGCGATCGTGCATGGCCCGCAGGTTGCCAATTTCGCCGAACCGTTTGCCGCGCTGGACGCTGCGGGCGGCGCGGTGGCCGTGGCAGACGGAGCAGCGCTGGCGGCGACGCTGATCGCCATGACGCCCGCGCGGCAGAGCGCGCTTGCCACAGCGGCACGCGCGGCGCTGGCCGATAGCGGCGATGTGACGGCCTTGCTGGCGGTCATCCGGCGGTTGGGCCAGAATTGACGGCTGTCAATTTTCAACTTTATACAATATAATCAATGATATAAGAAAGTTATCCACAGGCTGCGTTAATAATTCTGAAACATTTCGTGATCGAAGCCACGCCCTCAGCCAGCCCCCATGCATGGAGGGGCGGCGCGAGGATTGTGGCGGCCGATGCAACCGTCAGACCAGCGGATAGCGCGCCAGATCCTCATACCGGGGCCGCGCGCCCTGGATCGAGCGATACAGAACCACCTCACGCACCGGAAACGGATCGGTGCGAAATCCGGCACCGGCGACAATCGCGCGTTCCAGCGTGGGCAGGTCGGCGGCGGCGGGCGTGGCAAACCGGCCCAGCGTGACATGCGGCACAAACCGGGTGCGGGGCAGATCGCAGCCAGCGCGCCGGGCGAGGGTTTCGACCTTGCCTTGCAGGTGCGTCAATGCATCGGTGGCCGCAGCACCCGCATAGACCGCACGTGGCTTGGCGCCGCCAAAGTGCCCTATCCCCTGTAGCGCAAGGGTGAACGCAGGCAGGCGCAGGGTGGACATGCCGTCATGCACAGCCTCAAGCACAGCGTCGGGAACTTCGCCCAGAAAGGCCAGCGTCAGGTGAAACTGCGCGGGATCAACCTTGCGTGGCAGGGGCAGCAGGAATTGCTGGACGGCAAGGGCCGCACGGATGTGGTCGGGCAGATCGAGGGCAAGAAAGGCACGGATCATCGGTGGTTGAGAACCCAGATACGGTCGGTAATTTCGGCCCGGACAGGACCGGGGCGCGGTGGATCGCGCAGGGTGGTATACATCGTCTGGGCCGGGAGCGCACGTCCTCCGCCATTCCATGTCAGCGCGCGCAACACGGCTTCGGCCGCATCCGGGACGCGGTCGGGGATGTCATGCCCGTTCAACGTGGCCCAAACCCCTGTCCAGCAGCGCCCTACCGACCATGGGTTATAGCCACCGCCGCCCAGCACCAGAAAGCGGTCGGTCATCGCCTGCAGCGCCGACACCACGGCGAAATGCGCATTGTTGGACAGGGCAAGCCTGGAAAGCGGATCTTCGTCCAGCGCATCCGCCCCGCATTGCAGCACGATGGCTTGCGGCGCAAAGGCCTGCACGAGGGGCAGGATCAGGTCCTGCAACACCACCTGCATTTCGGTGTCATTGAACCCGCGCGGCACCGGCAGGTTGTAAACCTGCCCCGCGCCCGCATCCGTCAGTGCGCCGGTGAAAGGCCAGCGCTGTTCTTCATGCACCGAAATTTGCAGGATGTCGGGATGATCGGCAAAGGCATGTTCAACCCCGTCGGGGTGATGCGCGTCGATGTCGATATAGGCGAGCCGTTGCAGCCCGGCCCGGCGCAGCGACAGCAGGGCCAGCACCGGGTCATTGAGATAGCAAAACCCATTGGCGCGGTCGGGCATGCCGTGATGTGTGCCGCCGCCCGGCACATGGATCACGCCCGGCCCCTGCCCCAGAATTTGCCCGGCAAGCATTACACCCCCGGCCCCGGTGGCGGGACGACGGAACATGTCGGGGAACACCGGGTTCGACAGCGTACCAAGGCCGTGACGGGTGCGATCTTCATCGGTCACCGATTGCGTGGCCTCGGCACGGGTCAGGGCCGCAATATAGGCGGGGGTATGCCACAGGGTCAGGGCCGCAGGCTTGGCACGCGGGCTGGTGCGGTATTGCACAGGCGGCAACCAGTCCATTGCGCGGGCAAGGTCGATCACGGTGGACACGCGCGGCACCCGCAGGGGATGGGCTGCGCCATAGCTGGAGTCGCGATAGACCTGCGATGCGATGAAAAGAGGTGGCGTCAGTTCAGCGCTGCCTCGACCCGGCCGGTAATTGCGGCGGCGGTCGGTTTGGTGACCGACCCCCAAGTGTCGATCAATGCGCCATCCGGGCCGATCAACACCTTGTTGAAGTTCCAGCCGGGTTCAAAACCGTACGTGTCGCGCAGCATGGCATAGAACGGATGCGCGCCGCCGCCGGTCACGGGGGTAATCGTCGTCATCGGGATGGTCAGACCGAAATTGACGGCACAGAAGGTTTTGACCTCGGCATTTTCGGCGAGCTCCTGCGAAAAATCATCGGATGGCACGGCCAGCACGACAAGTCCGCGATCCTTGTAGGTGTCATAGAGCACCTGCAGATCGTCATATTGCGGGGTAAAGCCGCAAAGCGAGGCAGTGTTCACCACCAGAACCGGACGGCCGCGAAATTCATCCAGATCAATCGTGCCGCCATCAATGGAAGGGAAGGTGTATCCGGCATGCGCGCGCAGGGGCAGCGCTGCCGCCAGCGCAAGGATCAGCCAGAATGCCGCAAGTGGCAGCCAAGGGGCGGGCCGTGCGCGGGATACGGTTGCGGACATGGGGATGCCTTTCTGGTTCGAAGAAAAGGTAATCCTGTTGCACCGGGCGTCAACCTATTTGCGCTTAATGTGCGGTTTATGACGAGTTTCCCTGTTGAATGCTTGAAAAACATGGCAATATGACGTTGGGCAAGATCCCGACCTCGCACATAAGCGGGGCGGTGCAAGGAACCGATCACAGATGAAGCGCAGCCAGTTTAACCAGAATGAAGGCGACCCCCGGTCGCAGGTCGCGGCGCTGTGCTGGCGCATGCATCGCGACCGGGTCGAGGTTTTGTTGATCACCAGCCGCGATACCGGGCGATGGGTCTTGCCGAAGGGCTGGCCGATGGAAGGCCATGATGCACCGGGCGCCGCCGTGATCGAGGCCTGGGAAGAGGCCGGTGTGACGGGGGCGATCAATCCGACGGTGATCGGGCTGTTTGGCTATGACAAGGTCATGGGGCCGAATGAGGCGCTGCCCTGCATGGTCTCGGTGTTCGGGCTGCGGGTGGCAAAGCTGTCGCGGCAGTTTCCCGAACGCAAGGAACGTCGGCGCAAGTGGTTTGGCGTCGAGATTGCGGCGCGCAAGGTTGCGGAACCCGAACTGCGGGCCATGCTGCGCAGCATTGCCAAAGGGGCGATCGTGCTTGCATGATGGCATCCGGGATGTGCGGGTGATGGATTGGCCGGCAAGGAAATGCGATGATCCGCTATGATCTGATCTGCGGTGACGGGCACCGGTTCGACAGCTGGTTTCAGTCGGCCGCCGGGTTTGACCGGTTGCGGACGGCGGGGCATGTGGCCTGCGCGGTCTGCGGCAGTGCGGCCGTTGAAAAGGCGCTGATGGCGCCTGCGGTTGCGGGCAAGTCGGCGCCTGCGATCACAGCCCCCCGCGACGGACGCGAGGCAGCGCTGGCGGCGCTGCGGGCCAAGGTCGAGGCCGGATCGGAATATGTGGGGATGAACTTTGTCAGCGAGGCGCGGGCGATGCATGCGGGTGACGCGCCGGAACGGTCGATCTATGGCGAGGCGCGGGCGGATGAGGCGCGCGCCCTGATCGAGGAGGGCGTGCCGGTGGCCCCCCTGCCCTTTCTGCCGACACGCAAGGCAAATTGATGACTGCCCTGACCATCGTGACCGGCGCAAACCGGGGCATCGGCCTTGCGATGGCGCAAGAGTCAGCGGCACGCGGCGCTGTCGTACACGGCACCTACCGCACGACAAAGCCGGGGATTGCGGGCCTGCAGTGGGACAGGCTGGATGTCACGGATCCCGGATCGGTGCGCGGCTTTGCGGCGGCGTTGCAGGGCGCGCCTGTCGGGCTGCTGGTGTGCAATGCGGGGGTGTATCCGGAAAAGGGCGAACGTCTGGACACCGGCTATGCCGCGGAAAAATGGCAGGCGGGGTTTGCCGTCAATGTCACGGGCGTCTTTCTGGTGGTGCAGGCGCTGCTGCCCAATCTGCGCGCGGCACGGGGCCGGGTGGCGATCATCGCGTCGCAGATGGGGTCAACGACGCGTGCGCCGGGGGGCAGCCTGATTTACCGGGCGTCAAAGGCCGCCGCTATCAACCTTGGCCGCAATCTGGCGGTGGATCTGAAACCGGACGGCATCGCGGTTGGCGTCTATCATCCCGGCTGGGTGCAGACCGATATGGGCGGGACAGGCGCGGACATCACGCCAAAGGCCGCAGCCACGGGCCTGCTGGACCGGTTTGCGGCCTTGTCGTTGCAGACGACGGGTTGTTTTGAGACTTGGGACGGGCGGGCGCATCCGGTTTGAAGGCCGCCACGTTCGGGCAGGTGCCCTTTCGCAAGACCAAAGCGCACCAATCCACCGGTTTCTGTCGTTGCTTGCGGCCAATGCTGACCCGGTCGGTTGCAAACCGGGCTAGATCTGCTTTTCCGGCATCTGCACGCGCAGACCGTCCAGCGCATCGCTGACCTTCAACTGGCACGTCAGGCGCGAGCGCACCGGGTCGGGTTGCCATGCGAAATCGAGCATGTCTTCTTCCATGCTGTCTTTCTTTGGCAATTTGCCGACCCATGCCGCATCGACATAGACATGGCAGGTCGAACAGGCGCAGGCGCCGCCGCAATCGGCCTCGATCCCCGGAATGCCGTTATCGCGCGCGCCTTCCATCACCGTCAGGCCATTGGCCACGTCGACCACATGTTCCTTGCCGCCGTGTTCCACGTAAGTGATCTTCGCCATGATCCGTCCCTTGTCAGCCCTGTTGTCATCGACATAGGACACCTGCAAGGGATTTGCCAGAGCTTGCAAGGCCCTGCGTTCAGTCCAGTTTGTTCCCCATCTACGACCACGGCGGGCAAGCATGCGAGCGACAGGCCGGGGGGCTTTGCCACACCGCCGCTTGTCGCTATGGTGCGCGTGAAACCGGGAAAACCCGGCCGGCAGAGCAGGGCGCGGGGCAGATGCGGCAATGGGCGATCTTGGCGACAGTTCTGGCGGCAGCGGCCTGCCAGTCTGAACGCATTTCCGCACCCGGCAATGCAGACCTGTCCGCCGAATTGATCCCGCTGGAGGGCACGCGCCCGCCCGATGGCCCCCCCGGTGCCTGCTGGGACAGTGACATTCTGCCCACGATCATCGAAACAGTGACCGAACAGGCCCTTGTGCAGCCCGAAGTGCGCGGCCCGGATGGCAGCATTGTCACGGCCGCGATCTATCGCACCGAAAGCAGCCAGAAGATTGTGCAGGACCGTGGTCAGGTCTGGTTCCGCGCGCCGTGCCTTGCTGATCTGGACGTGGATTTCGTCGCGACGCTGCAACGGGCGCTCAAGGCGCGGGGGTTCTATCTGCTGCCGCTGACGGGTGTTTACGATGGTCCGACCAAGGACGCGGTGCGCCGCTATCAGGCCACGCGCGGTTTTGACAGCCCGCGGCTGACACTGACGGCCGCGCGCGAGTTGGGGATTGTGGCGGCCGATCTGGGGTTGCCCGCCGCGGACTAGCAAAGGCGCGAGCTGATGACCGTCTAAAAATGAACGTCCGCTTCGATCTGCAAAGCAGACGAATGCTGCATGTGCTGCAGACGCACCCGACCCATGACCTGCAAACAAAAATGCCGGCCAGATTTCCCTGACCGGCATTCCTGCAGACGTGTTGAAGCGGCTACTGGTCTTGCGCAACCGACAGGGCGACAAAGCGCGGGTCACCTTCGCGCCGCACCAACAGCAGCAGCGATTTGCGCCCGGCATCCTGCGCTTCGGAGATGCGGTCGGACAGATCGCTGATGGTGACGACCTTTTGCTGGCCGGCCTCGGTGATCACGTCGCCTTCGGCAAGACCCTTGGTCGCGGCCTCGGATGTTTGATCGACCGACATCACAACAAGGCCCTGCGTACCCACCTCAAGTCCCAGCTTTTCGGCCATTTCAGAGGTCAGCGGCGCAAGCGTCAGGCCCAGCAATTCGGCCTCGGCCGGTTCTTCGGGGGTGGCACCTGCGGGCGTGGGCGTCGATTCCGCCTCTTCACGGCGGCCAAGGGTGACTTGCAGGGTTTCGGTCTGCCCTTCACGCAGGATCACCACTGGAACGGCGGCACCCACCGGGGCATCGGCCACCCTGCGGGTCAGATCGCGGGTGTCGGATACGGGTTTGCCGTCAAACTGGGTGATGACGTCGCCGGCAAGCAGACCTGCATCCTTGGCCGGGCCATCGGGCACGTCGGTGATCAGCGCGCCAGACGCTTCGGGCAGGCCCATCGCCTCGGCCACATCGGGGGAGACGTCCTGAATGCGCACACCAAGCCAGCCGCGGCGGGTTTCGCCGAATTCGCGCAGCTGGTCTACGACCTTGGTCACGACATTGGACGCCATGGAAAAGCCAATGCCGATCGAGCCGCCGTTGGGCGACAGGATCGCAGTGTTCACGCCGACAACCTGCCCGTTCATGTTGAACAGGGGCCCGCCCGAGTTGCCACGGTTGATGGCCGCATCGGTTTGCAGATAATCGTCATAGGTGCCCGACAATGCGCGGTTGCGCGCGGACACGATCCCGGCCGAGACGGAAAAGCCCTGCCCCAGCGGGTTGCCCATGGCCACAACCCAGTCACCGACGCGCATCAGGTCACTGTCACCGAATGTCACGAAGGGCAGCGGGGTCGGGCTTTCAACCTTCAGAAGTGCGATATCGGTATTGGGATCGGTGCCGATCAGTTTCGCCTCAAGCCGTTCGCCCGAGAAAAACTCGATCTCGATCTCATCCGCGCCTTCGATGACGTGGTTGTTGGTGACGATGTAGCCATCTTCGGAAATCACGAAACCGGAGCCCAGCGCCTCGGACCGGCGGGGTTGGCCTTCTTCGTTGTTGAACTGGTCAAAGAAATCTTCGAACGGCGATCCTTCGGGCACCTGTGGCCCGCCTTCAAGCCCGGCAGAGACCACAGCAGACGTGGTGATGTTGACCACAGAGGGGCTGATCTGATCGGCCAGTTCGGCGAAACTTTCGGGCGCACCAAAGGCGCGCGCCTCGATCGCCTGCGCCAGAGCGAGTGACATGCCCAGCGCAAGCGCCAGGAAAACACGCGGAACCCGGCGTGTAACGGGAAACTCTACCATGGCCAGGGGGGGAAGCATTGGCTTCACGTGCGAACTCCTTTTCGTATCGGTCGCGGCCCTTGCGGGTCAACATGCGCCCGGCATGGCACCGGGGTTGCGGCTTCAGAGATAAAGCGCCTTGCGGGATTTGCAAAGGACGATCGGCATGGTCATGCGGTTGTGAAGGCGCGCGCGCGGAATGTGAGCTAACCGCCGCCTGTTTGCCGGTAGCGGGGCCATGGCGCGCGCCTGACCGTGAAATGTTTCAGCCATCGGGAGTGGCGGCAACCGAAAAGGGCCGGCGCGGTGGCCAGCCCTTTTGCCTGTGCATCTTGCGCGGATCACGGAGTGACGGGCAGCGGGGCCACCGGCACGTCATAGCTGCGCAGATATTCGAAGAACGCGCTGTCGGGTTGCATCACGATGGATGAATTGCTGCCCTGCAATGCGCGTTCATACGATGTGAGCGAGCGGGTGAAGGCAAAAAATTCAGGGTCTTGCCCGAACGCCCCGGCGTAGATCGAATTGCGTTCGGCATCGGCCTCGCCGCGGATCACGTTCGACTGGCGGCGCGCATCCGAGGTCAGTTCCACCACGGTCCGGTCTGCGGTGGCGCGCACGCGCTGTGCGGCCTCGTTACCGCGGGCGATTTCATCGGCGGCTTCGCGTTCACGTTCGGCGCGCATCCGGCCAAACGTCGCCTCAAGGTTCTGTTCGGGCTGATCGGTGCGGGTCAGGCGCACGTCAATCAGATCGACACCAAGGGATGCCGCCTCAAGTTTCGCCTGATCACGGATCGAATTCATCAGTGCGGTCCGACCTTCGGACAGAAGTTCGGTGGAGGGTACGCGGCCAAGGGTGGCCTGCAGGGCCGTGTTGACGATGCCGTCGATCCGCTGGCGGGCAAAGTCGATGCCGCCACCGCCGACGGCCGTCCGAAAGCGCCGCAGATCGGTGATGCGCCAGCGCACAAAGGCGTCGACCACCAGACGCCGGTCATCAACCATCGTCACCTCGATGGGCTGGGTCGGCAGCGCAAGAATGCGGTCGTCATAGCGCACGACATCCTGCAGGAAGGGGATCTTGAACCCAAGGCCGGGCTCCGAGCGTTCCTGCACGATTTCCCCGAATTGCAGCACAAGCACGCGTTCGCGTTCGTCAACGATGAACACCGATGACAGGCCGGCAATGCCGATGGCCCCCAGCACGAACAATGAAATGATGGAACGGTTCATCAGTTGCTTCCTCCGGTCGTCGCGGGTGCCACGGTGCCTGACGGCGCTTGCGTTGCCGCAGCCCCCGACGGCGTCATGCGACCCAATTCATTCAATGGCAGGAAAGGCACAACGCCCTGTCCCGCCTCACCGCCGCTAACACCATCAAGGATGACCTTGTTCATGCTGCCCAGTACGCGTTCCATCGTTTCCAGATACATCCGGCGGCGGGTCACTTCGGGTGCTTTGACATATTCGGCATAGACCGACAGAAACGCTGCCGCTTCACCCTGCGCGTTGTTCACAACCTGCGCGCGGTAGGCCTCGGCCTCTTCCAGCAGGGCAGCGGCCTGACCGCGCGCGCCTGCGGTCACCTGATTGGCATAGGCATCGGCCTGATTTTGCAGCGTATCGCGCTGCTGTTGCGCCGATTGGACGGCACGGAAGGCATCGGCCACTTCGGCAGGCGGGGCCGCGCGTTGCAGGTTGACGCGCAACACGTTGACGCCCGCGTTATAGCTGTTGAGTGTGTTCTGGATTGCTGTGCGCAGGTCGGTGACGATCTGGCCACGATCACGGTTCAGGATCGGCAGCAGTTCCGACCGCGCGATGATGTCACGCATCGCGCTTTCGGACACGGCGCGGATCGTGTCATCCGGGTCAGCAAGGTTGAAGAGATAGTCTTCGGGATTGGAGATGTTCCAGACCACCTCGAACCCGATATCCACGATGTTCTGATCGCGGGTCAGCATCAGCCCGCCGTCCACCGCGTTTGCCGCACCAAGGCCGATTTGCGTGGTCTGTTCCACGCCCACGGGCACGATCGTGTAGGTGGTGATCGGCCATGGCGCAAAGTTCAGACCGGGGTCGCCGACCTGGGCGCGTTCCCCCAGAAACAGCTCGACCGAGCGTTCTTCGGGGGCGACCGTGTAAAACGACATGAAGGCCCAGCCGAACACCGCCACCAAAGCGCCAATCGCCAGACCCTGCCGCGTCAGCAGTGGCCCGTCCGGACCACGTCCGCCGCCCGCCGGGCCGCGCCCGTTGCCGCCACCGTTGCCGCCACGCCCGCCCATCAGCACGCGCAGACGTTCCTGCCCGGATTTCACCAGATCGTCGATTTGCGAAATACCGGGGGGGGCATCACCCGGACGACGTGGTCCACCCCGGTTTGGGTCACGGTCACGTTCGCCCCGATCACGATCATCACCGTTTCCACCACCGCCCCATGGGCCACCGTTTCCTGACATTCCGTAACAACCCTTTTCTTTTCTGTTGAACCTGAATTGGTTACTTCGGCCCAAAATTCAAGCGCGACGTATTGGTTTGCGCAATGTGACCAGCTCTTCCGCCATGGTCGGATGCACGGCGACCGTGTGGTCAAAATCTTCTTTCGTGGCGCCCATCTTGATCGCAATCGCCGCAAGCTGGATCATTTCGCCGGCATCGGGTGCGACGATATGGCAGCCGAGAATGCGGCGGGTGGCCTGACTGACGATCAGCTTCATCAGCACGCGGTCGGGCCTGCCGGCAAAGGCGGTTTTCATCGGGCGAAAGGAGGTGGCGTAAACCTCGATCGGTTCCTGTTCGCGCGCGGCCTCTTCAGACAGGCCGACCGACCCCATTTCGGGTTGGGTGAAGATGGCGGATGGCACAAGATTGTGGTCGGCCTTGGTGGGAATGCCGCGAAACACCGTATCGGCAAAGGCATGGCCTTCGCGGATCGCAACCGGGGTGAGGTTGATGCGGTCGGTCACATCGCCCACGGCGAAAATGCTGGGCACGGCGGTCTGGCTGTAATCATCGACGATGATTTCGCCACGGCGGCCCAGCGCGACCCCCAGGTCTTCCAGCCCCAACCCGTTGCTGTTGGGAACGCGGCCGGTGGCGAACATCACCAGATCGAATTCGTGCTGCGAACCGTCGGTTGCCTTGGCGCAGATGCCCGTTGCGGTCTTTTCCAGATCAATCAGATCGGTGCCGCAGCGGATGGTGATGCCGCGTTCCTGCATTGAGGTGGAGACAAGGCCGCGAGCCTCGTCATCGAAACCGCGCAGGATTTGCGCGCCGCGGTAAAACAGCGTGGTCTGCACGCCAAGTCCGTGCAGGATGCAGGCAAATTCTGACGCGATATAGCCGCCGCCCACCACCAGCGCACGCTTTGGCAGGGTGGGCAGATGGAACATGTCGTTCGAGGTGACGCCCAGTTCGGTGCCGGGAATATCGGGGTGAAAGGGATGCCCGCCAGTGGCAATCAGGATATGCGCGGCGGTGAAGACCTCGCCACTGGCCAGCCGCACGGTGTGCGCGTCTTCCAGCACCGCGCGGCTGTCATGGATCGTGACGCCCGCATTGGTCAGCGTGGTGCGGTAGGCGGCCTCGAGCCGGTCAAGCTCGGCTTCCAGATGGGTGCGGAAGCGGGGCCAGTCGAATGTCGCGGACGGCACATCCCAGCCATAGGCACGGGCATCATCCAGCGCATCGGGAAAGCCCGAGGCAAAGACCATCAGTTTCTTGGGCACACAGCCCCGGATGACGCAGGTGCCGCCCATGCGGCTTTCTTCGGCCAGCCCGACGCGTGCTTTGCCTTCGGATGCGGCAATCCGGGCCGCGCGCACGCCGCCAGAGCCGCCGCCAATGACGAAAAGATCGTAGTCGAAGGTCATGCCGGTGCCACTGCCGGCCATGCAAGCGCATCGGGCTGACGCGCGGCCATCTGCGCGAAATGTTCAACCATCCCGACGAAGGTCCGGCGACCGGCGACGCCGCTTTGCAGGGTAATACGCATCAGTCGGCCATATCGGCAAAGATGTTGTCGCCGGGTGCCAGGGTGATCCGGTCGTCGTGGACATCGCCGGAGTTGATGTCACGGACAATCACCCGCCCGTCGCCGTGGCCGATCACCACGACATCACAGATGTCGATGAACAGGCCGTTTTCAACCACGCCGGGGATCTGGTTCAGCACCAGCGCCAGTTGCCGCGCATTGCCGATACGGGTCAGGTGCAAATCGATGATGTAGTTTGCCTCGTCCGTCACCAGCGGGCTTTGGCCGTTCATCCGCAGCGTGCAGTCGCGGCCCAGCACATCAAGGCTGACCAGCGTTTCCTCGATCAGCGCCTTGGTGGTCTGCCAGCCGAAGGGGATCACCTCGACCGGCAACGGGAACGCGCCAAGCTGGGTCACCTCTTTGGCGGCGTCGGCGATGACGATCATCTGGTCGGACGCGGTGGCGACGATCTTTTCCTGCAAAAGTGCTGCCCCGCCGCCCTTGATGAGGTTGAGATGGCTGTCGAATTCGTCGGCCCCGTCGATCGTCAGGTCAAGCCATTTGGCATCATCAAGCGAGGTGATCGTGATCCCGACCTTGCGCGCAAGCTCTGCCGTGCGGCTGGAGGTGGGCACGCCGATGATCTTGAGCCCTTCATCGCGGACCCGTTCACCAAGGCAGCGCACCATCCACGCGGCGGTGGAGCCGGTGCCGAGGCCGACTTTCATGCCGCTTTCCACAAATTCGACCGCGCGCCGTGCGGCCACGAATTTTGCGGTGTCGATCGGGGAAAGCTGTGCAGCCATGGGGCGTCTCCGGGCGTTGGGCGTGCGACACTTATAGGCAGAACCGGGAAGCGGTGCGAGAGGCAAAAGCGGGCAATGTCGCGCGGGGGGCTGTTGCCCCATGAGAGGCCGGAGGCGGAGCGAAAATTGACGGCTGTCAATTTTCAGTATTACTGTTTATTTTCAAACACTTAATTTATTTTTTCCGAATCGCATTAACACATTTGAAACATTGCGTGATCGGTTTCTGGCCGGGTGGCCGTACCGGAACCTTTGCACCCGTGTGTTGGTGTTGGCGCAGGTCAGCAGGCGGGATCGGGTCAGTCCGTGCGCTGCATCAGGCGGGCGACCGTGTCGAGTTCGGCCATCGTCAGACGTCCGTCACCATCCAGATCAAGCCCCATCAGCGCCAACACGCGCGCCGCATCCGCATCCGACACCCGGTCCATCGCGAAGGCCTGCGCGGCGAGGCGCGCCTCATCCGGGGTGACGGTGCCGTCGGCATCGGTATCGGCGGCGGTGTGGGCCATCATCACGCGACCGCGATAGCGCGCCTCGGCCGCTGCGGCGATGACCGCGATTTCAGCACCCGTCACGCGGCCATCGGCATCAAGATCAGCCTCGATCAGGCGGCGCAGGATGGTTGCACGCTGGCGCGCGCGGTCCACCGCAATGGCGCGTTCGATGCCCGCGCGATCAATCGCGCCATCCGTGCCATAGCCAAGCACCAGCGTCATGCCATCGGCCACCACATCTGCCGCATCGCGTTGCAGGCGTTTGGCAAGGCCGGGATCGACGCCCGACAGCGCGGCGGGCAAAACCGGCGCATCCGGTTCTGGCGCATCCTGCGCCAGCACATGCGCGGCAGAGGCCAGAAACACCGCCACGACCAATATCCACCGCATGATACGCCCTTTCGTCCTGTTTCGCCGACGTTAGGAGGCGCGTGGTTAATGTGGCGTTAATCGGCGCAGACTGCCGTTTTGGCGCTGGCAGGCAGCCCGGTGCGCGCGCATTCTTGGCCAAAGAGGGACCGATCCATGTATGTGCTGCACTATGCGCCCGACAATGCGTCGCTGATTATCCGGTTGGTGCTGGAGACGGCAGACCTGCCCTATCGCACGGCGCTGGTGGACCGTGCCACCCGCCAGCAAGACAGCGCCGCATACCGCGCGCTGAACCCCACCGGGTTGATCCCGACGCTGGAGACCGCGCAAGGCGTGATTTCGGAAACCGGAGCGATCCTGCTGTGGCTGGGTGACCGGCATGGGTTGTGCCCGGCCCCGGATGATCCGGCGCGGGGCACGTTTCTGCGGTGGCTGTTCTTTATGGCGAACACGGCGCATGCAGATTTGCGGCGGCTGTTTTATCCGGATCAGTATGTGCCGGAAGCTGTGATCCCGGCGCATCACGCGATTCTGAACGCGCGGATGCAGCAGCATTTCGGTTTGCTGGACCGGGCGGCGCGCGATCATGCCGCGCTGTTTGCACCGGGCGGCGTTCTGGCGCCCTATGTGGCGATGATGATGCGCTGGTCGGTGATTTATCCGCGAGGGCAGGCGCAATGGTTTGATCTGGCCCGCTATCCCGCGCTGCGGGCGATGGCGGTGGCATTGGAGGGCCTGCCCGCCACGGCGCGCGCGATGGCGGTGGAGGGGATCGGGACGGCACCGTTCACACAGCCGGATTACGCCCGGCCCGCCGTGGGAAGCGCCACCTGACGGAACATGTCGCTTTCGTCTGGCCCCGTCGCGCGGAAATCGCGATAACGATGCCAGACACGACGGAGTCCACTGATGTATATTCTGCACCATGCACCTGATTTCGCCTCCATGTGCGTCCATATGATGCTGGTCGAACTGGGTGTGCCGTTCACACTTTCGCCCAAAGACATCGACGCGGGCGAACTGGACAGCCCGGCCTACCGCGCGATCCATCCGTTGGGAAAAATTCCCGCAATGGAAACGCCGCAGGGGCCGATGTTCGAAACCGGCGCGATCATGCTGTGGCTGGCCGATCAGCACGGCGGACTGGCGCCTGCGCCGGGCGATCCGGCACGGGGGGCGTTCCTGTCGTGGTTCGTGCTGGTGAACAATGGCATCCACACCACGATGATGGAATTGCTGCACCCCGAATACCCCGGTGGGGATGCGGCAAGCGCCCATGTGGGCCCCGTGGCCCATGCGACCCTGCGCAGCCAATATGCTGCTTTGGACGCCATGGTGGCCCGCGATGCGCCCGCGTGGCTGTCGCCCGACCGGCCCACGATGATGGCCTATTACCTTGGCATGCTGATGCGCTGGACATCGGCCTATGCGCCGGAACCCGGCCTGAATATTCCTGTCGCGGACTACCCCGCCCTGCACCGCGTTCTGGCCGCCACCGAGGCGCGCCCCGCCGCACAGCATGTTGCAAAAGTGGAAGGGTTGGGTGCCACACCCTTCACAAAGGTCGGCTGATGTTCCTTTCTGTGTTTGATATGTTCAAGGTGGGGATCGGCCCATCATCATCGCACACGATGGGGCCGATGGTGGCTGCGGCGCGGTTTCTGGACACGTTGCGCCAAAGCCCGTTTCACCCGCGCGGGGTGCGGGCATCATTGCATGGCAGTCTGGCGTTCACCGGCGTCGGCCATGCGACGGACCGGGCGACGATCCTGGGGTTGGCGGGGTTTGCGCCCGATACCTATGACCATGACAAGGCCGAGGCGGCGCTGGCCGCAATCCGCGCAACGCATGAAATCGTCGTGGATGGGCTGCCACCGCTGCGGTTCGATCCGGCCAATGACCTGACCTTCGACTACGGCCCC
>CAWAPA010000046.1:0-4349 GCA_963783595.1 uncultured Alphaproteobacteria bacterium
TAGATCAGCACCAGTTGCCCGGCAATATCGGTGGCGCGCGGCAGGATCTTGCCAAAGGTATCAAATCCTTCAGTGCGGAAAAACTGCATCCCCCCCACCCGCATCACCGGAAGAAAGATCATCGCGACAAACGCAATCCCCAGCCCGCCAAGCCAGTTCAGCATGGCCCGCCACAGGATCATGCCATGCGGCGCTTCATCCAGTCCCACGATCACCGACGATCCGGTCGTGGTAATGCCCGACACCGCCTCGAAATAGGCGTCCGTGAACCCCAGCCCCGGCGCGCCCAGCATGAACGGCAGCGCACCAAACAGCGGGATCACCAGCCAGATCGCGACCGTCAGCAGATAGGCCTGCCGCATTTCCAACGACAACCCCAATGCGTTATGCGTGGTGATCGACAACAGCGCCCCAAAGGCACCGGTAATCAACGCCGCCTGCAAGAAATCGGCGCCATTATGCAGTCCCGCGCGCCCGTCAACGATGGCCGGCGCCAGCATCAGAATGGCAAGCACGATCAGCATTCGACCGATCAGATAAGCAATGGGGCGCGCGTCGATCATGGTGCGCAAGGATGTGGCGCAATGCACCGAGGGCGTCAATGCTGCTTATGCCACCCGATGATCGACGCACCATGCGGCCCGCACGTCGATCACGTAATGTTTCAAAAGCGTTAACACGAATCCGGAGTTTATTTTTAACGCTTTGATATATATAGATATATCTGGAAATTGACAGCCGTCAACTTTCGCCAAACTGCCTTACCCGACATGGAAAAGCGTCTGGAAAAGCCGTGGGTCCAGACTTTCCTGCGCGAAAGTCTCCCCTTCCGTCAGCAGACTGACGGCATCGTGGCTGTGCAAGGATTCCTGATGGCTGGCAATCACGCGGAAATCGCCGATCCGCGGATCGCGCCGCAGGGCCTCACAGAAACTGCGCGCAGCATCCTCCACGAAAATCGGATTGGCGGCGTTCAATTCGGCAAAGGCCTGTTCATCCTCGCGTTTCACCATCACTTGCGTCTCGGTCGGCACAGCCGCGCGGGCGATCTCGATCAGGTCTTCAAACCATAGCGTATCACCCTTCAACACAACCGAAATCCGCGCGACCGACCGTTGCGAATGCGGGGTCGCAAGTTGCCCGCGCGTGCGGCGCGCATGTTCGGACAGTTCCAGCGAACAGGGGCAGGTGCTGGAATACACAAAATCCAGATGCATGATCCGCTTGCGCACGCCCGCCTGTTCCACCAGTTCCAGTGCGATGTCATAGTATTGCCAGCCCACAAGCGCCGACCGCAGTGAGGTGACCTGCGCGGGAAACGACAGGCGCATCTGGATGCGGGCGTCGAAACTTTCCAGATCGCGCTTGTAGTCATCAAGTGCGGCCTCGATCACGCCAAAGCTGAACTGCCGTTCGGCATGGGCATAGAACGACCGCATGATGCGGCTCATGTTGATGCCCTTTTTCTCTGCCTCAAGGCTGACCGTGCCGGTCACGGATGTTTCCAGCACCATGTCCGCGCCATCGCGGGTTTTATAGCGGATGGGCAGGCGGAAATTGGAAATCCCCACATGCTGGATGGTTGCCTTGGCACCCACGATCAAGCTGGCAGGGCCGTTCTGCAGATCGGGCAGGCCCGCCTTGTAGGCATCATCCACCGCGAAATCCTGCGGATACTGGCGGTTGAGCACGGGATACCCCTGCCCCGCATCGGCAATTGATAGATCCACGGCGGCAATCTCCGCATCCGTCGCCTTGGCCGTCCACTGGCGCAGCAGGCCCAGGGCGCGCGCGACCTCATCATGGCTCGGCTTGCGGTCGATATCGGGGGTGTGGATGTTCATGGAAGGGCCTTTCGGTTCTGGCACGCACAGGCGCGCCGTCAATGTCATCAGGTATACGGGGCACGATTGCCTTCGGATCACCCAGATAGGTGCGATGCATGGGGCCGACAAGGGTGGCGGCCGGGATCGTGACCCAGTCACGCAAAAGCGCGGGCCGATGGGCCCGCGCTTTTGTTAGTGCCTCACGGTGTTTTCAGCGAAACGCGCGGGCGGATCGACAGGTTCAGCTGATGCTACATTCCCAGTCCGGCCGCGCCATCACTGTCGTCAATCATTCCCATCCGCCGACCGAGTGAACTAATTCCTCCCGAAAACGCTGTTCAGCGCTCTCCCGATCGTCGCGATCGACTGAAAAATGCACCTCAAAGCTGACATTCTCATCCTCACCATAGGCTGTGTTGGTTGCATAGGTCATGGTATTGCCTTTCAACGTGATTTGTACCGCTGGAAAACCATTGTTACGGCCCGTAGCGGTCACTGTACCATCGGCAGAAACCGTGATCGTGCAATCGCTACAATTCAGCGACTCTGCAAATTTGGCAACGCTTTGCTGTGCGGGCGTCAAGGTCTTTGTCGGCGGGGTGCTGGCGGTGGCCAGTGTCTCGTCCGGGGTGGTTTGCGTCTCGGGGTCACGGTTCTGACCGCCCGCCTCGCCGCCTGTCGATACCGGCGTCACCGTGGCAGTCGGTTCATCCGGCCCGCCCAGACCGGGGCCTTCGCCCGAACCTTCGCCTTCGCCCGAGCCTTCACCCGGTCCTTCATCGGGGCCTTCGCCCAGACCGGGACCCGATGCGCCGCCGGAACCTTCGATCCCACCCTCAAAGCCCGGCTCTTCACCGATCTCCTGCGCATGGGCGGCGGCGCTGCCGATCTGCAACTTGCCAGACACATGGACGCTGGCCGAAAGCGGGGCTGCGACGAACAGGGCCGCAAGGGCGGTGGTGGTGCTGAAACGTGTCAGCGACGAAAACAGGGACATATGCAGGAAACTCCGTGGCTTAGGTTTAAGTCTTCAGCCGGGACCCTGACCGCGGATTGTGGCGCAGACGCGCCTGAAAAGCCGCCTTTATACGCCCATTGTTCGGTCTTTTGATGCCGCCAGCGCCTGCATCAGATCGCCCACCAGATCATCCACATCCTCCAGCCCCACTGACAGGCGGATCAGGCCGGGCGTGATGCCCAGCGCGTCTTTCTGATCTTGCGGCAGGCGTTGGTGGGTGGTCGTGGTGGGATGCGTGACGATGGTTTTTGCATCGCCCAGATTGTTGGAAATCTTGGCAATCGTCAGCGCGTCCATAAACGCAAAAGCGGCGTCCTTGCTGCCCAGATCGAACGCCACCAGCGTGCCGCCCGACCCCATCTGCCGCATCGCCAGCCCGTGTTGCGGGTGGCTGGCAAGGCCCGGATAGATCACGCGGGTCAGCGCGGCATGCCCCTCCAGCGCCTGCGCGATCTGCAAGGCGGATGCGGCCATGGCCCGGCAACGCAGATCGAGTGTCGCCATCCCGTTCAGCATGATCCACGCGGTGAAGGGCGACATCGACCCGCCGGTGTGTTTCATGTAGGGCTCCACCGTCTTGCGGATGAAATCGCGGCTGGCACAGATCACGCCGCCAAGGGCACGGCCCTGCCCGTCGATATGTTTGGTCGTGGAATAGACCACGACATCGGCCCCTTGTTCGACCGCCCGCGAAAAGATCGGGGTGGAAAACACATTGTCACAGATCACGATGGCACCGTGCCGATGCGCAATCGCCGAGACGCCTTCGATATCAACAAGTTCCAGTGCGGGGTTCGACATCGACTCGAAGAAAACCGCCTTAGTCTTTGATGTGACGGCCTTTTCCCAAGCCGATAGGTCTGCGCCATCAACGAAGGTGACCTGCACGCCGTATCGCGTCAGCACTTCTTCCAATATATACAGACACGACCCGAACAGGGCACGGGACGACACCACATGGTCGCCTGCGCGCAGCATGGACGTCAGCGCACCGTTCACCGCCGCCATGCCCGATGCGGTGGCAAAGGCATCCTCGGTGCCTTCAATCGCGGCGATGCGTTCTTCGAACATCCGGGTGGTGGGGTTGCCATAGCGGGCATAGATGAATTCATCATCGCCCGCCTTCAGAAACCGCGCCTCGGCCGCAGCGGCGTCGGGGTAAACGAACCCTTGCGTCAGAAAAATCGCCTCGGCCATCTCGCCGTACTGACTGCGGCGACTGCCTTCATGCACCAGTTGCGTGCGGGTTTTCCATTTCTCTGACATGGCGATCGCCCCAAGAAAAAACCCCGAAAAGCCAAGGGCTTCGGGGTGTTTCTTACGACCCGCAACCCTTTTAGCGGTTTGTTTAACGTGGCCCGCAATCCGGTATCAAAGCACCACATGCGCGGCATACGCCAAGGCCACGGCGGCGTCAACGGGGCGTCATGCGCCTGTCACCGCGGCGTCAAAGCGGTGTCATCCGGCCGGCCTATACCACATTTTGTGAACCAGAATGTTGAAGC
>CAWAPA010000047.1:0-18436 GCA_963783595.1 uncultured Alphaproteobacteria bacterium
CCTGGCCGTGGTGGGCGACAACGGGGCGGGGAAATCGACCTTTGTGCGCCAGATCACCGGGGTCGAACAACGTAGCGCCGGGCAGATCTTCTTTGACGGCCATGAGGTCAGCCACGCCGGACCGCTGGAGGCGCGCGAGGCGGGGATCGAAACGGTGTTTCAGACGCTGGCGCTGGCTGACGATCTGGATGTGCCGTCGAACCTGTTTCTGGGGCGTGAATTGTTCAAGTTCCGCTTCGGGCCGTTTTCATGGCTGGACCGCAAGACAATGCGCGACCGCACGCTTGAGGCGCTGAAGACGACGGCGGTGAAGATCCCCAACGTGGACAACCCCATCCGCAACATGTCGGGTGGGCAGCGGCAATGCGTGGCGATCGCGCGCACGGCGGCGTTTGCGTCAAAGCTGGTGATCATGGACGAGCCGACAGCGGCATTGGGCGTGCAGGAAACCGCACAGGTGGAAAACATCATTCGCGGCTTGAAAGAGCGCGGCGTGCCCTTGGTTCTGATCAGCCATAACCTGCGGCAGGTGTTTGATCTGGTGGACCGGATCGTGGTGTTCCGGCGCGGACGGATTGTGGCCTCGCTGCGGCGCGATGAGACAGATGGCAATGATATTGTGAGTTATATCACAGGGGTGAAAGGCGCGGGTGCTGTAGAGGCGGTTGCCTGACCCATCGTCATGCTGCAGTTTTCGCTGCGCAGCATTTTCAGGGATCGGCCTGCGGTTTCAGGCGCCAGGTTCAAGGCGTTTGGTCTTTTTGTTCAAAAATTCGCCAAGGCGGTGCTGAATATCGGGATTGGTCTGCACGGCGGCGGCCAGCAGCGCCTCGGCGAACATGCCATCGGTGCTGGACATGTCGTTGATCCGCGCGATGCCGGTGACAATCGCATAGTTGGTCATCGGCGGGTGGGTGGCGATCTGTTTGGCCAGCGCCATGGCGCGGGGCAGGGCTTGGCCTTCGGCGACCACCTCATGCGCGAGGCCAAGATCAAAGCCGCGCTGCGCATCGTAGGTGCGCGCTGACAGCATCAGATCGACCATCCGCGCCGGGGTGATGATGCGGCCGACGCGGACTGTGGCGCCGCCACCCGTAAAGATGCCGCGCTGGCCTTCGGGCAGGGCAAAGAAGGTGGACGGGTCGGCAATGCGGACATGGGTTGCTGCGGCGAGTTCAAGACCGCCGCCGACCACCGCGCCCTGAAGGGCTGCAACCACCGGAATGCCGCCAAACTGGATCAGATCGAAGGTGCGGTGCCAGTTCTGGCACATCTGCATGAATTCGATCGGCGTGCGGTCCTTGTCATGGTGTTCGCGCAGATCAAGACCCGCACAGAAATGCGCGCCCTTGGCTGCCAGCACAAAACAGCGCGTACCCGCAGGGGGCGTGCGAAACACGGCCTCAATCTCGGCCAGCATGGCGTCGCCGATGGCATTCCGGCGATCTTGCCGATCCAGCGTCACGATGGTGACATCGCCGTCGACGGCGACCGAGAGGAATTGATGTTTCATTGCGTGGTGCCCCTGTTCGTATTTGTTTTCGCGCGACTGGTCACGCCTGACAAGGGCAGATCAATCGCGCGGCGCGGCCCTTGAACGGGGCGATGGATCACAGGAACGGCAGATCGACAAGCCGGGCAGAGGTCAGGCCCGTCGGGCGTTGGATTTGCACTGTCATCCCAACCGTGGCCGCCACCGAAATCAGCGCATAGCCGATATTGGCCTTCATGCGGGGTGACCAGACGCAATTGGTCATGGAACCCACGACCTTGCCGTTCAGCAAGATATCCTCTCGCCGGAAACCCAAGGGGGCAGGGCTGTCACCGTCCAGCACAAGGCCAAGCTGGTGGCGGGTGATGCCGTCGCGTTTGATCTTGCGCAGGGCCTGAATGCCCACCACGTCATCGGGCACGTCAAGATCAACGTATTTTTCCAGCCGCACCTCGAACGGATTGGTGTGATCATCGGTATCGCCGCCGACCGATACAAGGCCGCTTTCGGTGCGTTCTGCGGTCGCAGGCGCGCCGGGACCGATGCCCCAGGGTTGCCCCGCCTCTTTGAAGATGTTCCACAGGCGCGCGCCTTGGGAGCCATCGCGCAGATAAATCTCGAATCCGCCCTGTTTGGACCAGCCGGAGCGTTGCACGGCAACCGGAATGCCGTCGATGGTGGTTTCGCGGAACCAGAAGTATTTCAGGCCGCGCACCCAGTCACCCAACACGGAAGCGACCACATCTTCGGCCTTGGGGCCCTGCAGGGCCATGGGCGACACATCGGGTTCGCTGACCGTGACATCAAGGCCGCGTTCGGCGGCGATGGCACTGGCCCAGAACCAGATATCGCTGTCGGCAATCGACAGCCAATACAGATCATCGGCCAGTTTCAAAAGGATCGGGTCATTGATGATGGTGCCGCGATGGTTGCAGATTGCCACATACTTGCCCTGACCGACCTGACATTTCGTCAGATCACGCGTGCTGAGGATCTGCGCGAGGCGGCCGGCATCGGGGCCTTGCAATTGCACCTGGCGTTCAACGCCGACGTCCCACTGCGACACACCATTGATCAGCCGCCAGTATTCGGCTTCGGGGTCGCCATAACTGGTGGGCATGATCATGCGGTTGTAGATGCTGGCCGCGACCATACCGTCGGCAACTGCGGATTCGTAGAATGGCGAGGTGCGCAAACGGGCGGTGGGAAATACGGCGACCAACGTCGATCCTCCTTGGATTTTGCGCGACTACATGCCAGTTGCGCGCGCCTTGCAAACAACCTAATGCGGGGCAAAGCCCACGTTTTGATTATGCATAGGTAAGGCATTCCATGTCTTTTGATTTGCCACCCCTGAACTGGTTGCGCGCGTTTGAGGCCGCAGCACGGCATCTGAGCTTTACGCAGGCCGCACAAGAGCTGCACCTGACGCAAGCGGCGATTTCAAAGCAGGTAAAGCTGTTGGAGTTTCAATTGCGTCAGCAGTTGTTCGTGCGGCTGCCGCGCAGTCTGGTTTTGACGAAAAGCGGTGAGGCCTATCTGCCGAAAGTCCGCGATGCGTTCGAGCGGCTGGATGCAGGCACGCAAGAAGTGTTTGGCCGCAAGCGTGGTGCTGTTCTGACGGTGCGCTGTGCGGTGTCCTTTGCGGCAAGCTGGCTGGCGCCGCGGCTGCCTGCGTTCATGGCGCTGCATCCAAAGATCAAGATCAGGTTCGTCTCAAGCGTCTGGGGCGATGCGGGCGATACCAGCCAGTATGATCTGGATATCCAGTATGGCACGGGCAATTGGGACAATGCGGTGTGCCACCGCCTGACGCATGAGACGCTGTCGCCCCTGTGCGCACCTGCGTTGATGCAGTCGGGGGCTTTGGGTACGCCGGCCGATCTGGTGCGGCACAGGTTGCTGCATGTGATCGGGTATCAGGAAGGCTGGGCCGTGTGGCTGCGCGCGGCGGGTGTGATGGGTGTTGATCCGGGCAGTGGCGTGCAATGCGACACGTCGGTCTTTGCCTATGAGCTGGCGGCCAATGGTGGCGGCGTCGCATTGGGGCGCGCGTCATTGGGCGGGCAGGATATGTGGTCTGGTCGGCTGATTGCGCCCTTTGCGTTGCAGGTTGCCGTGGAAGAGGCGTTCTATCTGATCACCCCGCCACAGGCGGCGATGTCAGCGGATGCGCGGGCCTTTGTGGCGTGGGTCACCAGCGTGGCAGAGCAGCGCGATCCGGCGAGGGTATGACGGCGATTTGCGCGAAAATGTGACTTGTGGGTTGGCTTCGGCGGGACTTAGTCTTTGGGTTATGTCGATCAGACGAACCTTTTGCGCTGTTCATGGTGCCGCGTTTCGCCTGTTTGGCATTCTAGCGGTCGCATTGGCATTGCAAATTCCGCATTTTGGTGCGGCGTTTGCGGGTGATATGTCTGAACCGGCGACGACCGCGCAGGCCCAGATGCATGCTGCGATGGGCCATGGTGACGTGAAACACAAGTCAATGGAACCGACCCTGTGCGCGCTGGTTTGCGCGGGCGGCGTGGCAGCGTGGCAACCGCCGTTGGACAGACCGCGCGAAACCGTGACGCGTGTTGTCTGGCGGGGTGTGGTTGATCTTTCTGCCCCACTGTCCGACCCCGATCCGGCGCGGCGTCCGCCCCGAACCACCCACATCGCGTGAAGTGCTGCCACGGTTGTGGCAGCAATCCTGATGCGTTTGGCCCTGTGGGGCCAGTGGAGATTGACATGACACATACACTGACACGTCGCGGCTTTATCGCCGCATCGGCGGCGATTGCCGCAAGCACCGCACTGCCGCGTATGGCATTTGGCCAGTCCGTGCCACTGACCCTGACGGCCACGAGCGCGTTCTGGATATCGACGGGCGCGCGGCCACGGTTTACGGGCTGGTCAATGGCACTGGTGGACAGGGGCTGATCCTTGATCCGGGACAACGGTTCCGCGTCGATCTGACCAATGACGCTGGACGAGGACACCATCATCCACTGGCACGGTCAAATCCCGCCGAATGCGCAGGACGGGGTGCCAAACCTGCCGATGCCGCTGCTGACCAAAGGCGAGACGCGCAGCTATGACTTTGCGACCAACCCCGGGCACGCATTGGATGCACAGCCATGTGCCCGTGCAGGAGATGAGCCTGCTGGCCGCACCGTTGATCGTGCGCAGCGCCGAGGATGTGGCGGCGGATCGGCAAGAGGTGGTGATGTTCCTGCACGACTTCTCGTTCCGTCACGCCGGCAGAGGTTTTGGCCGAGATCACGGGCGGCGATGCCAGTCATGACATGGCGGCTATGGGCGGGGACGCTATGGCGGCGATGGCAGGCATGGATCATTCGCGGCATGGATATGTCGGGGATGGACGCATTCGGGCATGAAGATGGATCTGAACGATTTCAACTTTGACGCCTATCTTGCCAATGACCGCACCTTGTTTGACCCCGAAGTGGTGGCGGTGGAAAAGGCAGGGCGGATTCGGTTGCGGGTGATCAATGCCTCGGCGGCGACCACGTTCTGGATTGACACCGGCCTGCCTGCGCGGCTGGTTGCGGTCGATGGTCATGCGGTGGTGCCGCTGGCGGGCTCAAGGTTCGGCATCGCTATGGCGCAGCGGCTGGATATCGAGATCGATCTGCCACAAGCGGGCGCCTTTCCCATCCTTGCCCTGCGCGAAGGCGCACGCGAGCGCACGGGGCTTATCCTTGCCACCACAGGGGCGGCGGTGACCAAGCTTGCGGGCCTGTCGGATGCCGAGAGCCCCGCCTTCGACCTTGATCTTGCGCAAGAGGCGGCATTGCAGGCGGTGACACCACTGGCCGCGCGCTCCGTGGACAACGCGCAGATGATCATGCTGGCAGGTGCGATGAGCCCCTATGTCTGGACGATCGACGGCCAGACATGGGACACCCACAGCCCCATCACCGCGAAATCGGGCGAGCGGGTCGAGCTGATGTTTCACAACATGTCGATGATGGCGCATCCGATGCACCTGCATGGCCATGTGTTTCAGGTGGTGAACATCAATGGCCGCGAGATCAACGGGGCGCTGCGCGACACCGTCTATGTGCCACCGATGGCGCAGGATCACCGTGGCCTTGGATGCAGGCGAGGCCGCGCGCTGGATGCTGCATTGCCACCACATGCCGCATCTTTCGACGGGCATGATGACAGAGTTCGCGGTTTCGGCGTAATCTTCGGGAACGGCGGTGGCGGGGCCCATAGGTGCTCGTCATTGTCGGCAAATCGGACGAACAGGGGTGCAATGAAACGACGGGTTTTCATGCAATCGGGGCTTGCCACTGCAGCGATGGCAAGCCCCGCCGCCGCTCGTCCGCCATTTCGCCTTGGGCAAGCGCCAGTGCCACTGCTGTCGCCGCCGTTTCAGGATGTTGATGGGAGCAAGCTGACGCTTGCGGATTTCGCGGGCAAGGTGGTCTTGCTGAATATCTGGGCCACATGGTGCCCGCCATGCCGCACGGAAATGCCCGCCCTCGACCGGGTGCAAGGGCAACTCGGGTCTGCCGAATTCAGTGTTCTTGCCCTGTCGATTGATGATGCAGGCATTGGCGCAGCAAACGCATTTTACCGCGACATCGAAGTTCGCAACCTTGGTCTGTATTGGGCCGAGGATGTCCGCGTGCAACTGGCGCTTGGCTTTCGCGGTTTGCCGACAAGCCTGCTGATCGACCGGGCCGGAGCCGAGATTGCGCGGCTGAGCGGGCCTGCGGAATGGGACAGCAAAAGCGCCATCCGTCAGCTTTCCCGCGTGATTGAAGGCGGCTGAGCCGTGGCCGGGGGCATCGTGTGACGGCACTTTCTGCCTATGGGCTGTTGCTGGTTTCGGCATTCCTGTCGGCCACTTTGCTGCCCGGATCGTCCGAGGCGGTGCTGGTGGGTTTGCTTGCTGCGGGAACGGGGCAACCTGCGATCCTGATCGCCGTGGCAACCCTTGGCAATGTGGCGGGGTCGGTAGTCAACTATGGCATGGGCTGGTTTGCGCAGCGGTTCAAGGACCGACCATGGTTCCCGCTGTCGGACGCCACAAACGCCCGCGCACAACGCTGGTTCGCGCGATACGGCGTCTGGTCGCTATTGTTGGCATGGGTGCCTGTTGTGGGTGACCCGCTGACATTGATTGCCGGGATCATGCGTGTCAGCTTTTGGCGGTTTCTGTTGCTGGTCAGCACCGGCAAGCTGCTGCGCTACGCGCTATTGGCGGGCGGATGGGACTGGTGGGTGCGATTGGGTGCCTAGACCGGAGTAGCCGGGTAGCCTGCCGCCTGCAATGCGCCATGAATGGTGTCACTGGCTGCGTTGGTCTGCAGGGCAATGGTGCGAGCGGTCATGTCGAAATCAATGACAGCGGCCGTATCAAGGGCCTTGATCGTCTTTTCCACTGTTGCCTTGCAGTGGCCGCAGCTCATGTCGGGGATCAAGAGTTTGGTCATTGTCTTCTCCTTCATGATACCCAGATGGGGGTTTCCCGCGCTGGAAGGTCAAGGGGGCGCGAAACATTTATTCGGGGCTTGACCTTCCAGTGGTGGGAACCCCTATGTGTGTGTGGTCCAATGACATGAGGCCCGCGATGACGCATCAGCAAACCATCACCCTGTCCGTCGAAGGAATGAGTTGTGCCTCTTGCGTGGGGCGGGTGGAGCGGGCGTTGGCGGCTGTGCCGGGGGTGGTGTCGGCCAGCGTCAATCTGGCGACAGAGACGGCGCATCTGCGGTTTGATCAGGGGCAGGTTGCGCCGGATGATCTGATCGCGGTATCGGCTGCTGCGGGATACCCTGCGACGATTGCGGCACGCAGCGATGCGGATCAGGGTGTTCGCAAGGACCGCGAGGCGGCTGCGCTCGCGCGGATGACGTGGATTGCGGCTGCACTGACCCTGCCAGTGTTTGTGGTCGAGATGGGTGGGCATGTGTTCCCGCCGCTACATCATCTGGTCGCCCAGACCATCGGCGCGCAGACAAGCTGGGTGCTGCAATTCGTGTTGACGACCATCGTTCTGGCATGGCCGGGGCAGGGGTTCTATCGCAAGGGATACCCTGCTCTGTTGCGCGGTGCGCCGGATATGAACAGTCTGGTCGCCCTCGGCACCACGGCGGCCTACGGCTATTCGGTGGTGGCAACCTTTGCGTCAGGGTTGTTGCCGCCCGGCACAGCGGCGGTTTACTACGAGGCGGCAGCGGTGATCGTGGTGCTGATCCTTCTGGGTCGCACGCTGGAGGCGCGGGCCAAGGGACGCACCGGGGCGGCGATCCGGCGGCTGGTGGGGTTGGTGCCCAAAATGGCGCGGGTGGAACGCGGGGGCGTCGTGGTTGATCTGCCGCTGGACCAGATTGTTGCAGGCGATGTGTTGCACGCGCGGCCCGGCGAACGGATTGCGGTTGATGGCGACGTAACGCAGGGCGCGTCTTATGTTGATGAAAGCATGATCACGGGCGAGCCCGCACCAGTGGCGAAAGCTGTCGGCGCGACGGTCACGGGAGGCACGGTGAACGGCAACGGGGCGCTGACATTCCGGGCGACGCATGTGGGCGCGGATACAGTGCTGTCGCAGATCATCGGCATGGTAGAACAGGCGCAGGGGGCCAAACTGCCCATCCAAGGGGTGGTTGACCGGATCACCCTGTGGTTCGTGCCTGCAGTGATGGCGCTGGCCGCGTTGACCGTGGCGCTGTGGCTGGTGTTCGGCCCTGCGCCAACGCTTGCGCATGCCTTGGTGGCAGGGGTGTCGGTGCTGATCATCGCGTGTCCCTGTGCGATGGGGCTGGCGACACCGACCTCGATCATGGTCGGGACGGGCCGCGCGGCGGAACTTGGGGTGTTATTCCGCAAAGGTGATGCGTTGCAGGCATTGCAGGGGGTGCAGGTTGTCGCCTTGGATAAAACCGGTACACTGACGGCGGGGCGACCGGAACTGACCGATCTGGCCGTGATGGATGGCTTTGCCGAAGCGGAGGTGCTGGCGCTGCTGGCGGGGGCAGAGGCCGCATCGGAACATCCGGTTGCCAGCGCCATCCTGCGCGCAGTGCAGGAGCGAGGGTTGGCGGTGCCGGTCGCCACGGGTTTTATCGCCATTCCCGGATACGGTGTGCAGGCACAGGTCGCAGGCCGTGCGGTGCTGGCGGGGGCAGATCGTTTGATGCGGCGCGAGGGCGTGACTTTGCCCGGCGTCAATCCGGGAGCGGATTTTGCCGACAAAGGGCGCACGCCGCTGTATCTGGCCATTGACGGGCGGTTGGCCGCTGTCATCGGAGTTGCCGATCCGATCAAGCCCGGCACCCCGGCGGCGATTGCGGCGTTGAAGGCGCAAGGGCTGCGGGTGGCGATGATTACGGGGGATAACAAGGCGACCGCGGCCAAGATCGCGGCAGAACTGGGCATCGCGGACGTGATGGCCGAGGTTCTGCCTGCAGGAAAGGTCGCGGCTTTGCAGACGTTGCGCGCGCATGGTCCGCTGGCCTTTGTCGGCGACGGAATCAACGATGCGCCGGCACTTGCCGCGGCGGATGTGGGCATTGCCATCGGCACCGGCACGGATGTCGCGATAGAGACTGCGGATGTCGTGCTGATGTCGGGCGATCTGGGGGCCGTCGTGCGGGCCTTTGCGATCAGCCGCGCCACGATGCGCAATATCCGCCAGAACCTGTTCTGGGCGTTTGGCTATAACGTGCTGCTGATTCCGGTCGCGGCAGGTGCGTTGTATCCGGCGTATGGCTGGTTGCTGTCGCCTGCCCTTGCCGCCGGGGCGATGGCGGTGTCCAGCGTGTTCGTATTGACCAACGCGCTGCGCCTGCGCCGCGTAACTGCCAGAGGGGCCACGACATGAACATCTCGGATGCAGCGACCCGCGCCGGTCTGCCGGCCAAGACCATCCGCTATTACGAAGATATTGGTCTGATCAAGCCACTGCGCGATCCCAATGGCTATCGCGCCTTTCGCGACAGCGATGTGCACAAGCTGACGTTTCTGGGTCGCGCACGCGCCTTGGGGTTCACTATCGAGGATTGCCGCGCGTTGCTGGCGCTGTGGGAGGACAAGTCCCGCGCCAGTGCGGATGTGCGGGACATTGCGAAGGATCATCTGGCCGAGATCGAGGTCAAGATCGCAGACCTTACGGCGATGCGCGACACACTGACCAATCTTGTACAGACCTGCGCAGGCAACAACCGCCCCGATTGCCCGATCCTGACATCGCTGGGGGGTTAGGGCCAGATTTGTGCCATAGGGAAATTGACGGCTGTCAATTCTTCGACGTCTTCAACAAAATCAAAGAGAGATTTGCGGGACAGCACATCCTGTCAAATCGACAACCGTATCCCGATGCCGCCGCCTTGTGAGCCGCGTTCGCGGTACGGCGTCGTGTTGTAATGCGACCTATAGCATTTGGAAAAATGCGACGGGCTTGCAAAACCGCAGGCAAGAGCCACGTTTATAACGCTCATATCCGTTTGCAGCAGCAGGTTGCGGGCCTTTTGCAAGCGCAGTTCCATATAGTACCGCTTGGGAGAGCGGTTCAGATAACGCGCGAACAGGCGCTCAAGCTGGCGGGTGGACATGCCGACATCTTCGGCAAGGTCTGCAGGCGACATCGGGTCTTCGATATTGCCTTCCATCATGTGGATGACTTGGCTGAGTTTTGGGTGACGCACACCGATGCGGGTGGGAACCGACAGGCGCTGCGTGTCCTGATCGGTGCGGATGGTGGAGTAAATCATCAGGTCGGCCACGTTATTGGCCATATCCTCACCGTGGTCCTGCGCGATGATGCGCAGCATCAGGTCGATGGAGGAAATCCCGCCTGCGGTGGACCAGCGGTTGCCATCCATCACGAAGACGGATTTCGACAGTTTGACCTCTTCGAATTCTTCGGCAAACCCGTCGTGGTTTTCCCAATGCACGGTCGCCTTCTTTCCATCCAGCAACCCTGCCTTGGCAAGCGTATAGGCCCCGGTGCACAAGCCGCCGATGGTTACCCCGCGGCGCGCTTCACGGCGGAGCCAGCCGACGACGCCGCGGGTGGTAGTATGCTGAATGTCGATGCCGCCGCAGACCAGAACGATGTCTTCGCGGTCAACCTCTTCCAGCCCGAAATCGAGTCGGAAGGTAACACCGTTGGAACAGGTTTTCTCGACCCCGCCTTCGCCCGCCAGCGCCCACTTGTAGATCGCATGACCCGCGACGTGATTGGCAAGGCGCAACGGTTCGATCGCGCCGGCAAAGTTGATCATGGTAAAGCGGTCCAACAGCAAAAAGACGAACCGACGCGGGGCGTCGGCTTTCACCACCGAAGTGGCTTTGCGCTGTGGGCTTTGCATTGTGCGACCTATTTGCGTCGGTATCGCGCCATGGAAATAGCAAATCCTGTTGCGCCGCAAGGGCAATCCTGATCGGGAACAGCGATCTTACACGGATGCCAGGGGCGACTTTTGCACATCACACTCTAGCCAAGCGGCATTTCCCCCCGTATATCCGCCCCGGTAATCTGACGGAGAAGACCCATGACCACGGGCTGGAGCAAAACGGACTGGCGCAACAAGCCGCGGGTACAGATGCCGGACTATCCGGATATGGACGTGCTGCATGGCGTTGAGGCGCAACTTGCCAAGTATCCGCCGCTGGTGTTTGCGGGCGAGGCGCGCAAGCTGAAGAAACAACTGGCGCTTGCGGCAGAGGGCAAGGCGTTTTTGCTACAAGGTGGCGATTGCGCGGAATCCTTCGCGGAATTCAGTGCGGACAACATCCGTGACACGTTTCGCGTGATGCTGCAGATGGCGGTCGTGCTGACCTATGGCGCCAAGGTGCCGGTCATCAAGGTGGGGCGGATGGCGGGGCAGTTCGCCAAGCCGCGTTCGGCGGGAACCGAAGTCATTGGTGGCGTGGAGTTGCCGAGCTATCGGGGCGACATCATCAACGGGTTTGACTTCACCCCGGAATCGCGGGTGCCCGATGCCAGCCGAATGTTGCAAGCCTATACGCAGGCTGCGGCCAGCCTGAACCTGCTGCGCGCGTTTTCAACGGGCGGGTTTGCCGATATTCACCGGGTGCATTCATGGACGCTGGGCTTTGCCGAACATGACAAGGCAGAGCGTTACCGTGAGCTGAGCAACCGGATTTCGGATGCGCTCGATTTCATGAATGCGGCCGGGGTGAATGCGGAAACCAGCACGGCCTTGGCAACCGTGGATTTCTACACCAGCCACGAGGCGCTGCTGTTGGAATATGAAGAGGCGTTGTGCCGGATTGACAGCATCACGGGCCTGCCGGTGGCGGGATCGGGTCATATGATCTGGATCGGTGACCGTACGCGGCAGCCGGACGGCGCGCATGTCGAATTCTGCCGGGGCGTGCAGAACCCGATCGGGTTGAAATGCGGGCCAACAACGACCGCGGACGACCTGAAGGTGCTGATGGCCAAGCTGAACCCCGCGAACGAGGCGGGTCGCCTGACCCTGATCGCGCGGTTTGGGGCGGGCAAGGTGGGCGAAAACCTGCCGCGTCTGGTAAAGGCGGTGCGTGAGGAAGGCGCAAATGTCGTGTGGTCCTGCGATCCGATGCACGGCAACACGATCAAGGCGGCATCAGGCTACAAGACGCGGCCCTTTGATTCCGTTCTGCGCGAGGTGCGCGAGTTCTTTGGCGTGCACAAGGCCGAGGGTACGATCCCCGGCGGCGTGCATTTCGAGATGACGGGCCAGGATGTGACCGAATGCACGGGCGGTTTGCGCGCGGTTTCGGACGAAGATCTGTCGGATCGCTATCACACGGCTTGTGACCCGCGCCTGAATGCCAGCCAGTCGCTTGAACTCGCGTTTCTGGTGGCGGAAGAATTATCGTCGTTTCGCAGCGCCGGGGCGCGGATCGCACTGTGACGGTCAGGTTTTAACCAGCCGCAGATAGCTTGTCTGTGGTGCCGGGCGGGCGAATGGTGTGACCGGTTCGGCAAAGGCGCGAACGCGGTGGTCCGCCTTCGCAGGCGCCATCAATGCTTCTTGCGTGATATGGCGGATGTGAAAGCGGCGGGGCGTGCGACCGGCGGTGCCGGACAGCGCAAGACAACCGATCATCAAGCGCGAGGGTTCGTCATCTGCCAGTGGCAGCAACAGCAACTGACCCATAAGCGCAGGGCGGCCAAGGCCGCGTTCGGCCTCGAGCAGCAGCGTGGCAGCGGTGCTGCCGGCAAAGACGTCGCGTAAGACGCCTTCCAGTGCCGGGCGTGCCATGGTGTCAAACAACGCAGAGACCGGCATGCCGCGCACATCCATGCCCATCATATCGGCATAAAGCGTGCCTGCGATGCGCAGGCGGGCGAGGCCGGGCGCGATTTCTTCGGCGATCATCATCTGATGCAGGGTGCTGGCAAGCCCGCGCGGATCAATCTGCGCGCGACGCGGCAGGTGCCGACCGTCACGCAATGCCTCCCAATAGGCGCGCAAGGCGGCAAGGCCGGTAGCCCCGACGGTTTGTCTGCCTGGACCTTTCCATTCGATGATCATCCTGTGCGTCCCCCACGGTCTTGACAGTCCGGCATGATGGCTTTGCGTTGATGCGTCCTGCCCCCTCTGCTAAGCCCGCAGAGGAGAAGGTTAATGGTGTAGCAACAGACATTACCAGAACCTTAATATACCCGAGGTTGCGCGCATTTGGCGCGCAATCTTGTAAAATGGTAAATGCCCGGTGATGCGGGCAAGCGCGGCAGGTAGGAGCGGCATGACAATTTCGATGACGGGCTTTGCGGCAGGCAAGGGACAGGGGGCCGGGGCAAGCTGGGTCTGGGACATTCGGGGGGTGAACGGCAAGGGGCTGGACCTGCGTCTGCGAGTGCCGGACTGGATCGCAGGTCTTGAGGCGATGGTGCGGGCCGATCTGGCAAAGGCTGTGTCGCGCGGCAATATCAGCCTGACGTTGCGGGTGACGCGCGATGGCGACGCAGAAGGGGGCGTGCGGCTGAACGCGGGGGTGATGGGGTCGGTCTTGCGGGCCTTTGCCGATGTGGAGCAGGCGGCGATGGCGGCGGGGCTGACACTGGCACAGCCGTCGGCGGCGGATGTGATGGCGGTGCGGGGCGTTCTGGAAAACGGGGCCGCCGAGGATGATACGACCGCGCTGGCGGCGGCGATCATGGCCGATCTGCCGGGGTTGATTGCAGATTTTCAGACGATGCGGGCCGCCGAAGGGGCCGCATTGCACAAGGTTATCGCGGCGCAACTGGAGCAGATGCAGGCGTTGACGAAAGCCGCCGCTGAAGCCGTGCTGGTGCGGCGCGACCATATGGCGGGCGCGATGCGCGAGGCCATTGCGCGGGTGATGGCTGATGGGGTGGATGCAGGCAGGCTGGAGCAGGAACTGGCGCTGATTGCGGTAAAATCGGATGTAACAGAGGAGCTGGACCGGCTGGCCGCACATATCGCGGCTGCCCAAGCCTTGCTGGCGGACAAGGGGCAGGTTGGCCGCAAGTTCGATTTTCTGATGCAGGAATTCATGCGCGAGGCGAATACGCTGTGTTCCAAGGCCGCCGATATCGCGCTGACCCGCATCGGGCTTGACCTGAAAACGGTCATCGATCAGATGCGGGAACAGGTTCAGAATGTGGAATAGGCTATGATGCGCAAGGGGCTGCTGCTGATCCTGTCATCGCCATCGGGGGCGGGCAAAACCACATTGACCCGGATGTTGATGGCATGGGACCCGTCGATGCGGTTTTCGGTATCGGCCACCACGCGGCCGCCCGCCCGGGCGAGGTGGACGGGCGCGAATATGACTTTGTGTCGCGCGCGGATTTTCAGGCGATGGTGAACGCAGGCCAGATGCTGGAACATGCCGAGGTGTTCGGGAATTTTTACGGTTCACCCCGTGACCCGGTGGAGGCCGCGATGCGCGAGGGCCGCGATACGGTGTTCGATATCGACTGGCAGGGTGGTCAGCAGATACGCGCATCGGCCTTGGCGCGGGATGTGGTATCGGTGTTCGTGCTGCCACCGTCGATTGCAGAGCTGGACCGGCGCTTGCGGTCGCGCGGGCAGGATACGGATGAGGTGATCGCGGGTCGGATGGCAAAGTCACAGGACGAGATCAGCCATTGGGGCGAATATGACTATGTGCTGGTGAACGACGATCTTGATCAATCTTTCAATGCGTTGAAGATCATTCTTGAGGCGGAACGCATGCGCCGCGATCGGCAGCCGGGTCTGCCCGATTTCATTCGGTCCCTGAATGCGGAGTTCGCGGCGAGATGATTTATGCGCTGGACGGCGAGAGCCCTGAGATCCACCCCGATGCATGGATTGCGCCGGGCGCGCATGTGATGGGGCGCGTGCGCATCGGGGCGGGCGCGTCGGTGTGGTTTGGCGCAGTGCTGCGGGGCGACAATGAGTGGATCGAGATCGGAGACGAGACAAATGTGCAAGAAAACAGCGTCTTGCACACTGACTGGGGACATCCACTGACCATCGGTGCGCGATGTACAATTGGTCACAAGGCGATGCTGCATGGCTGTGTGATTGGGGACGGGTCGCTGATCGGGATGGGGGCAACGGTGTTGAACGGTGCGCGGATTGGCGTCGGCTGTCTGATCGGGGCCTGCGCACTGGTGACGGAAGGCAAGGAGATTGCAGACGGTGCGCTGGTGATGGGTGCGCCCGGTCGCGTGGTGCGGATGCTTGATGATGATGCGCGCGCGGGGTTGCTGGCGTCTGCGGCGGGCTATGCAGCGAACGCGCGGCGATTTCGGACGGGTTTGGTGGAAATTTAGGAAATTGCTTGGCGTATTGGAACTTTTGTTCCATGCTGTGTCCGGTGACGAACACGTGAGGTATGTCTGATTTGACCAGTGTCGAGCCTATTGCGCCGCCCGCGTCGATTGATGCGTTCAGGGACCGGCTGGCGCAGGTCAGTGCCGACCTGCCGCGCCGTTTGCGGCAATGCGCCGATTATATCGCGGCGCACAGCGACCGGATCGCGATATCGACAGTGGCGGAACTGGCAGCGGGCGCGGATGTGCCGCCATCGGCCCTGATGCGGTTCTGCCAGATCATGGGATTTTCCGGATTTTCGGATATGCAGAAGTTGTTTCGCGAGGCATATGCCCCTGGTTTTCCGGATTATGCAACGCGCCTTCGTAATCTGCAGGACAGCGCACACGGCAGCCCTTCGGCAATCTTGGCGGAATTTGTAGAGGCTGGGCGTCTGTCTTTGGAGGCGTTGACGAAAAGCCTTGATGCAGCCGCGCTTGATGCGGCGGTTGCCGTGCTCGCACGGGCGGGAACCGTGCATATTGTGGGGCGCCGAAGGTCGTTTCCGATAGCAGCCTACCTTGCCTATATCTTTGATAAGATGGCGGTTCCGGCGATGCTGCATGACGGCGTCGGGCAATTGGATCACCGGCATGCCCTGCGTGCGGGGGATGCGCTGATTGCGGTTTCATTCGCGCCCTATGCCGAGGAGACGGTCGAACTAGCCACCGAGGCAGGGAAAAGGGGCGTGCCGGTCGTGGTCTTGACCGACCGGATGACCAGCCCGCTGGCACGGGTCGCAGATTCCGTGCTGACCGTGACCGAGGTTGATTTCGGGGCGTTTCGCGCACCTACCGCGACTATCGCCTTGGCGGTATCGCTGGCAGTTGCTGTCGGGTCCGCGCGCGAATAGGGCTTTCACATTGCATCAATATAGAATAAATATTCCAAAGCTGCGCCCCAGGTGAGTTTGTCGCGGCACCTGTAGGGGGACGCATGAAACCGCTAGACGTGATTACCATCGGCAGATCTTCGGTTGATCTTTATGGCGCGCAAGTCGGCGGGCGGCTGGAAGACATGGGGTCGTTCCAGAAATATGTGGGCGGCAGTCCTACCAATATCGCGACTGGCACCGCGCGGCTTGGATTGAAATCGGCGCTGATCACGCGGGTGGGTGATGAACATATGGGCCGGTTCATCCGCGAGGAGTTGGTGCGCGAAGGCGTGGATGTGCGCGGCGTGATCACCGACCCGGACCGGCTGACAGCACTTGTGCTGCTGGGGATACGGGATGAGACGCAATTCCCGCTGATCTTTTACCGCGAGAATTGCGCGGATATGGCGCTGTGCGAGGATGACATCGATCCGGCCCTGATTGCGCAGACACGCAGTGTGGTGGCGACGGGCACGCATCTTTCGCATCCGCGCACCGAGGCTGCTGTGCTGAAGGCGCTGCATCTGGCGCGTGAAGGTGGAGCGCAGACAGCGCTGGATATTGATTACCGGCCGAACCTGTGGGGGCTTTCGGGGCATGGCGACGGCGAAAATCGGTTCATCGAAAGTGCCGCCGTCACGGCACGTTTGCAGGCGCATTTGCATCTGTTCGATCTGATCGTGGGCACTGAAGAAGAGTTCCACATCGCGGGCGGCACCACCGATACGATGGCCGCCTTGCGCGCTGTGCGGGCGGTGTCAAAGGCGACGCTGGTGTGCAAGCGCGGGCCGATGGGGGCTGCGGCATTTACCGGGGCCATTCCCGCAACGCTGGATGATGGCGCGGCGGGGCCGGGGTTTCCGATTGAGGTGTTCAACGTGCTGGGGGCCGGGGATGGCTTTATGTCCGGCCTGCTGAAAGGCTGGCTGGATGGTGAGGCTTGGCCCGTCGCGCTGAAGTATGCCAATGCCTGCGGGGCTTTTGCAGTTTCACGGCATGGCTGCACGCCCGCTTATCCAAGCTGGGAGGAGTTGCAGTTTTTCCTTGCGCGCGGTGTGCAGGTGCCCGCTTTGCGTAAGGACACGGCACTGGAGCAGATCCATTGGTCGACCAACCGGCGCAAACAATGGGAATCGGTGCGGGCTTTTGCCTACGACCATCGCAGCCAGTTGGAAGACATCGCCGGAGCATCACCTGACCGGATTGCGGCGTTCAAGCTGTTGTGTCTGGAGGCGACGCTGGCCGTGGCGCAGGGGCGTGATGGCTATGGTCTGCTGTGCGACAACCGCCTTGGCAGCCGGGCTTTGCACAAGGCAGCAGGGCAGGGGTTGTGGATCGGGCGTCCGGTGGAATGGCCGGGATCGCGGCCCTTGACGCTGGAGCCGGAACTGGGGCCGGATTTCGGCGGGCTGTCGGAATGGGCGCTGGAGCATGTGGTCAAGGTCTTGTGCTTTTGCCACCCGGATGACGCGCCTGCGATGCAGGCCGAACAAGAGGCGGTCATCACCCGATTGTTCCATGCCTGTCGCCGTAACCGTTTGGAAATGTTGCTGGAGATAATCCCGTCCAAAGTCGGCCCTGTGGACGATCTGACCACCGCAAAACTGATCTCACGTTTCTATGACATCGGCATTTATCCCGACTGGTGGAAATTGGAACCGATGCAGACCGACGCGGCATGGGCCGCCACTTGTGATGCAATTACGTCCCGCGATGAACATAGTCAGGGGATTGTCGTGCTCGGACTTGGGCAATCTGAGGCGGAACTGGCCGCTTCTTTCCGGCTGGCGGCGAAGTATGCGCTGGTAAAGGGATTTGCCGTCGGGCGCACAATTCACGGCGATGTGGGCCGCGACTGGATGGCGGGACGTATCGACGATGCGGCCGCAGTGGCCACCATGGCCGAAAACTACGCACGGTTGTGCAAGATCTGGGATGATGCCCGAGGGGAGGAGACGCCATGACGACGATCCGGTTGACCGCAGCGCAGGCGATGATGCGTTATCTGACAGCGCAGATGGCCGAGGATGGCAAGCCATTCCTTGCCGGCTGCTGGGGCATTTTTGGACATGGCAATGTGGCGGGTCTTGGCGAGGCGCTGCATGGGGTCAAAGAGCATTTTCTCACCTACAGGGGCCACAACGAGCAGACCATGGCGCATGCGGCGATTGCCTATGCCAAACAACTGGGCCGCGCACATGCGATGATGGTGACATCGTCGATCGGGCCCGGTGCACTGAACATGGTGACGGCGGCGGGGGTGGC
>CAWAPA010000048.1:0-7322 GCA_963783595.1 uncultured Alphaproteobacteria bacterium
ACCTGCACCAAAAGGGTCGCCCCCTGTGGCACAAGATCAACAGTTTCGAACAATCCAGAATTGATAAGCCGCTGCGTGGCGTCATTCAGGTCACCGGGGCTCAGCGATTCACCCCGCCCGATTCCCAGCAGCGAAAGCACCGTTGTGTTGTCGACACGCTGATTGCCGACGACTGTCACATCGTTAAATGTAAAGCCCTGCGCATAGGCGGGTGTGAAGAACGTGTTTGATGGTGTTGAAAGCGCTGCGATAACGGCAATTGCCGCAGATTGAAGCAACTTTTTGCCAGCCTTCGCTGTCGGTCCCTGCGCACCGGTTTTTCGTGCCATTTTTCTGCCCCACACACCAGATGTCGTTGCATCTGACTACCGGGAAAGCAAAGGCTTGTCAAAAGGCTGCAGGTGCATCCATGGCCGGAAATGCAGAATTTATGGCCTGGCCAAGGAATGCGCCGGCCAGCAAGCCCACAATCAGCGTGCCAAAAAAGAAGATGCGGTCCCAGTTCAACCCGATGATCAGGGACAACCCGCGATAACCTTGAACCATCGTTTGCATGTCCACGCCTTCCCGACCATTTCGATCTGTGCAACCGGAATAGCGCTGCTTTGTGGCAACACTGTGGCGCGGGCCATTGCCTTCAGCAGAACAGGTCGCGCGACAGGGCAAAGAACATTAGCGCCATGATCAGGCCAAAGCCCGTCATCATCATCACCTGCACAACCCGTTCCGGCGGCGGGCGGCGCGTGATCGCCTCCCAAGCGTGAAACACCAGATGCCCACCATCCAGCACCGGGATCGGGAACAGGTTCATCAGCCCCACAGCCGCCGACAAGGCCGCGATGAACCAGATGAACGAGTTCGATCCCCATAGAGGCTGCTGCCCCCGATGTCCGCGCGATACCGACCGGCCCTTTCAGATTGCAGGTCGAAATCTGGCCAGTGACGATGTGCGAAATGCCCGAGTAGGTGCCAGTAATGATGCGGCCCAGTTGCGATGCGCCATAACCAATACTTTCAAAGATTCCGGACCGGCGGGTTTCCGGTTCGAACAGCAGGGCAGAGTTCAGCCCCATCAGCCAGCGGGTTTCAAACCCGCCGTCATTGGTGGGAACATCGCTCATCCGGGGGGTCAGCGTCACGTCCATAACCGTGCCGTCACGCCAGACTTGCAACGCCATCGGCTTGCCATCCGATGCCCCGGTGATCTCGCGCATTTGGTCAAAGGTGTAGACAGGCGTGCCGTCAATCGATTGGATCACATCGCCGTATTGCATTCCCGCGTCATACGCCGCCGTAAGCGGTTGCACCGCGCCCACGATGGGCGGCAAGGGGTGCGGCCCGGTGATGGTTTGGGCCGCACCTGCGCGCAGAATGTCGAATGTCACGCGCGGCCCCGGCGGGATTTCCCCCGCCGCTTCAAAATAGGCCTCAAGATCAGGCGTGGGCGTGCCGTTGATAGCGGTGATCTCGTCGCCAACCTGCAACGCGCCCTCTAGCCCGGGTAGTGCGTTCAGCGTGCCCACCACATTGCGCTCCGTCGCGACCCCGACCCACAACGCAAACCCGGCGAACACCAGAATCGACAGGATAAAATTGAAGGCCGGCCCTGCCGCCACCGTCAGGCTGCGTGCCCAAAGAGGCGCGCCGTGCATGGTGCGACGGCGCTCGGTGGCTGACAATCCGCTGATCGCGGCCCCGTCAACGCCCGATGCGGCGTCCTTGTCACCCATGAATTTCACATAGCCGCCGAATGGCAGGGCCGCGAGTTGCCATTTCGTGCCATGCCGGTCAACACGGGAATAGATCGTCGGGCCAAAACCCAGCGAGAACACCTCGGCATGGATGCCGCACCAGCGACCAACGATGTAATGGCCGTATTCATGGATCGCGACGATGATGGACAGCGCCAACACAAAGGCAATCAGTGTGAAACCCGTGTTGCCGAACCCCGAAATCAGGCTGTCGATATTCACACCGCTATCCTTTGCTGTGCCGCACGACGGCGGCCTCATTGGCCCTGATACGGGCAAGATGGTCTGCCCCTTGCACGTCATCAAGGGTCATGGCGGCATTTCCAAGGCTGATCTCGGACGAAAGCCGGGCAAGTGTCGCTTCGACGACCCCCGACATGTCCATGAACCCGATCTTGCCATCAATGAAATGATCCATCGCCACTTCCTTTGCCGCGTTGAACACGGCACCCGCAAGGCCCCGCGTGTCCATCACATCACGGCACAGGCGCAATGCAGGGTACCGTGCCATATCCGGCGCGCGGAACGTCAATTGCGCAAGGGCCGCGAAATCCAGCCGTTCAACCGGCAATGCGGCCCGCGCGGGCCAGTTCAGCGCATAGCCGATGGAATGGCGCATGTCATGCGCTCCCAGATGCGCCATGATCGCCCCGTCACGAAAGCCGACCATCGAATGTATCAGGGATTCCGGGTGGATGATAACCTCGATCTGGTCAGGCGAAATCCCGAAAAATTCCCGGGTCTCAATGACTTCCAGCGCTTTGTTGAACATCGATGCCGAATTGATCGTGATCCGCTTGCCCATCGTCCAGTTCGGATGCGCCAGCGCCTCATCCACCGTCGCATTGCACAGACGCGCCAACGGCCAGTCGCGCAGAGCACCCCCCGATGCCGTCAGGATGATGCGTTCGACCGCGGCAATGTCCTCACCCGTCAGCGCCTGAAAAATTGCCGAATGTTCGCTGTCCACCGGCAACAGACGCGCGCCGTGCTCTGCAGCGGTAGCCATCATCAACTGGCCTGCACAGACCATGCTTTCCTTGTTGGCCAGCGCCAGACTGCCGCCATGGCGCAATGCAACCAACCCTGGCACCAAACCTGCCGCGCCTACTATTGCGCTCATCACCCAGTCGGTCGGGCGGTCTGCGGCCTCGGCAATCGCTGCGGCACCGGCGGCGACCATCACGCCTGACCCGGCCAGCGCGTCGCGCAATGCAGGCAGGCAATCATCATGCGCCGTCACTGCAATCTCGGCCCGCAGGCTGCGCGCCATCGCCGCCAGCCGCGCCACATTGCGCCCACCAGTCAGAGCGACGGTGTGAAATGCGTCTGCCCCGCCCGCCCGCATCACCAGATCATAGGTGTTCTCGCCGATAGACCCGGTTGCACCAAAAATTGAAATCCGCCGCATCAGAACGCCACTGCCCCCGGCAGCGGCAAGGTCAGGATCAGATTCAACAGCATCAACGCCACAATCGAGGCCGTCAGCGCGTCAAACCGATCAAGGACGCCACCATGGCCGGGGATAAGACCAGAGGAATCCTTCACCCCGCAGCGCCGCTTGATCCAGCTTTCCCAGATATCGCCCATCTGCCCGGCAAATGCGATCGCCACAGACAGCGGGACCAGCCCCCAGCCTGCCCTGCCCCAGATCACGAAGCCCAGCCCAATCAACGCCGCGCCGATCCAACCTGCAACCGTGCCGCTCCATGTCTTTTTCGGGCTGATGGATGGCCAGAACTTTGGTCCGCCAATGCTGCGCCCCGCGAAATAACCCAGCACATCTGACGTCACCACAATCAGCACAAGCCACAAGATCGTTGGCGTGCCCGCGCCATTGCGCAATACGATCAGACCAAAGCCCGCCACCATGATGGCAATGGCATAGAGTGCGGCAAGCTGGCGGTCGCGCCGGTCTGTCAGTGCAATCACCAGCGACGGCACCAGCAGAAAGGCTGACGAAATCCGGTCAGGAAAGGCAATCGTCGCCGCAAGACAGGCCGCCGCAAGAGCCGCCATCATCAGTGGCGTGTTGGGATGATCGGGCGCGGTGATGGTGGCAAGTTCCCACACCATCGCCCCCGTCAGCACGATCACAAGCACCGCAAACGACGGGCCGCCCAGCCAGATTTCGGCCCCGCAAATCGCAATCAGCACCACGGCTGACACGATCCGCTTGCGCAAATCACCCCATTGCCCCGCCGCGATCATGCCCGCACCCCGCCGAACCGCCGCTCGCGGTTGCCAAAGCGCATGAGGATCGCGGCCAGTTCATCTGCGGTGAAATCGGGCCACAGGGTCGGGGTGAATTCATATTCCGCGTAGGCCGCCTGCCATGGCAGAAAGTTCGATGTCCGCGTCTCGCCACTGGTGCGGATCACCAGATCGGGGTCCGGCAGCACGGCGGTATCCAGCCGCAGCGTGATTGCCCCTTCGGTCACATCCGCCGCATCCAGCCGCCCCTCGGCCACGTCTTGCGCGATCGTCTGCATCGCACGTGTCAGCTCGTCACGCCCGCCATAGTTGATCGCCACCGTAAGATGCAGTCGCGTCAGCCCAGCCGTACGCGCCTCGATCCCCGCCATCAGGCGCTGCAGCTTTGGCGCAAGGCGTGTGCGATCACCGATAAACCGCAGGCATACCCCTTCCGTCGCCAGCTTTTCGGCCTCGCGCTGGATATAGCGGGCAAAGATCGCCATCAGGCCCAGCACCTCTTCGGTGGACCGTTTCCAGTTTTCCGTCGAAAAGGCATAGATCGTCAGATGCGTGATCCCCAGATCGGGACAAGCGCGCACAATTTCGCGCACACGTTCGGCACCCCGTCTGTGGCCCACAAGGCGCGGCCAGCCACGTTGTGTGGCCCAGCGACCATTGCCATCCATGATGATGGCGACATGGCCCGCATGGCGGGTTTCGCGATTGTCCTTTGCCGCCACAGTGTTTTCCCTTTGATGTTAGGCCAACTGAAATTTCTCGCCCTGAAATTTTCAGATACCGCGCACTAGACCTGCATGATTTCCGCTTGCTTGTTTTCCAGCGCACGGTCGACGGCAGCAATTGCCTGGTCGGTCAGGTCCTGCACTTCCTCGGACCACATCTTCTGGTCATCCTCGCTCATGCCTTTGGCTTTCTTGATCTGGTCCATGCCGTCACGCCGCACATTGCGGATGGCGACCTTGGCAGACTTCGGCATAGCCTGCGGCAACCTTGGACAACTGCTTGCGGCGCTCTTCGTTCAATTCAGGGATCGGCAGCCGGATCAGCGGGCCATCGACCACCGGGTTGATCCCGATGCCGCTTTCGCGGATCGCCTTTTCAACCTTTGTAATCATGCCCTTGTCCCAGACATTGATCACCACCATGCGGGGTTCGGGTACGTTGACGGTGCCCAGCTGGTTGATCGGCGTCATCTGCCCATACGCATCCACCATGATCGGCTCCACGATAGACGCCGAGGCCCGCCCCGTGCGCAAACTCGCGAATTCCGTGCGCAGTGCGGCCTGCGCACCATCCATCCGCCGCTGGATCGCGTCGGTATCAATTTCGATGTCATCAGCCATGGCACACGCCCCGTTTTGCAGTTTTGCCTAAGTCCTATAGCCATGCATGGATCATTTTGCCAGAGACAGCATCGGCTCCGGGCCGCAGCCCCCCGGTCTCGAGTCCCCCTGCCGACGCTCTAAGATGGTGGGCCGCAGGCCTAAAGGAATCGGCCGCAACTCCAGCGCCTGCACCACCGCAATGATGCGGCCCCGCAAGCCGTTCATGCGCGACATCGGTCGGCAGCCCTTGCGAAGGCACCAATCCTACACCAGAAATTACCCCTCCACCCGCGTATACGTCCCCTGCCCCGCCAAAATGCCCTTAAACCCACCCGGTTCATCCAGTGAAAACACGATGATCGGCAGGTTGTTGTCGCGTGCAAGTGCAATCGCGGATGCATCCATCACGCCCAGATGCTTTTGCAGCACTTCATCATAGGTCACATGCGCATAGCGTTTGGCGTCGGCATGTTTCTTGGGGTCCTTGTCATAGACGCCATCCACCTTGGTGCCCTTGAAGATCGCCTGACAGGCCATCTCGGATGCCCGCAGCGTGGCCGCTGTATCAGTAGTGAAATACGGGTTCCCCGTGCCCGCCGCAAAGATCACCACCCGCTTCTTCTCCAGATGCCGCACGGCGCGGCGACGGATGTATGGCTCACACACTTGATCCATTGGAATGGCGCTGACCACGCGGGTGAAAACGCCGACCTCTTCCAGCGCCGACTGCATGGCAAGGGCGTTCATCACTGTCGCCAGCATCCCCATGTAATCGGCGGTCGTTCGTTCCATCCCTTGCGCGCTGCCTGCCAGCCCGCGAAAGATGTTGCCGCCCCCGATCACCATGCAGATCTCGACCCCCATGTCGCGCACGGATTTCACCTCTGCTGCGATGCGCTGCACGGTGGGCGGGTGCAGACCATAGCCCTGATCGCCCATCAATGCCTCACCGCTGATTTTCAACATGACACGGGTGTAGGCGGTTTTCGGTTCAGTCTCCGGCATCGCTTGTACCCCTTTTCATGTTACGGCAATCGGCTCTTTGATTGGCGCGCAAAATGTCGGAAAACGCAGGCAGGTTCAACCGGCGAACGCATGACCGGGCGAACAGCGTGCAAGGGCGGGCTTTGGGCAGCAACGACACCATTTCGCGGACCGCCCCGGTGCTGATCGCCGGGCCGACCGCTTCGGGCAAATCGGCCCTTGCGATGGCACTTGCCGCGCGCGATGGGCGCACCATCGTGAATGCCGATGCCCTGCAGGTCTATGACTGCTGGCAGGTTCTGACCGCACGCCCCGATGCCGCCGATATGGCACGCGCGGATCACGCGCTTTATGGCCATATCGGCCGCGATACCCCCTATTCCGTTGGACACTGGCTGCGTGCGGTTTCTGGACTGCTGGACCGCCCCGTGGTCATTGTCGGCGGCACTGGTCTGTACCTTAGCGCCCTCACCGAAGGTCTTGCCGAAATCCCACCAATCCCCCCCGAGGTGCGGGCGGCGGGTGATGCGCGTCGCGCAGGTGGCGTTGCCGAAATGCTGGCCGATCTGGACACCCGCACCCTGTCGCGGATTGACCGTGAAAACCCGATGCGCGTCCAGCGCGCGTGGGAGGTGCAGGCGGCCACTGGGCGCGGGCTGGCGGATTGGCAGGATGAGACCGGCCCGCCGCTGTTGCCCCTGCGGGATGTGCAGGCCCTTGTCCTGCGACCCGCCCCGGCCACCCTCAACGCCCGCATCGATGCGCGCTTTGATGCGATGATGGCAGGCGGCGCACTGGACGAGGTGCGCCACAATCTGCCCCATTGGAACCCCGCATTGCCTGCCATGCGCGCCATCGGCGCCGCCGAACTGATCGCCCATCTTCATGGCCAGATCGCTTTGCCCGCCGCCATATCCGCCGCCAAGACCGCCACCCACCAATATGCCAAACGTCAACGCACGTGGTTTCGCAGCCGCATGGCCAACTGGCAGGACTTTGCCTAACCACCTGTGAAATAGGCAATTTTTCGCGGCCCCTGCGTTAT
>CAWAPA010000049.1:0-8513 GCA_963783595.1 uncultured Alphaproteobacteria bacterium
ATGGTGCTGTGGTTGACCCGCAGTTGCGGTTCAATGGCATTGCCGGGTTGCGGATCGTTGACAATTCCATCATGCCGACGGTGATTTCGTCGAACACAAATGCGGCCGTGATCATGATCGGCGAGAAAGCCGCCGACATGATCAAGGCCAACCAGAAAGCCTAATTCCATGATCCGCCACATCGTTCTGATCCGGTTCAATCCCGCGCTGCAGGCAGCCGAAATCGCCGACATTTTCGATGAACTGCACGCGATCGGCGACAAGGTTCCGGGGCTTTTGGCTATCACCTCGGGCACCAGCGAAAGTCCCGAAAAGATCGAGCGTGGCTACCTGCATGGCTTTGTCGCCGACTTTGACGGTTGGGGTGCGCTGCAGGCCTATCAGGACCATCCCGCCCACAAGAAGCTTGGCGCAAGGCTGGTCGCAAATGCTGTGGGCGGCATTGACGGCATTCTGGTCTTTGATCTGCCGGTGACGGGCGGGCCTGCATGACCGGTGACCGCAGGCCCACGATCATCGACGTCGCCCGTGAGGCGGGCGTGTCGAAATCTACGGTCAGTCTGGTGCTGCAGAACAGTCCCGCCGTGCGGGAAGAAACCCGTGTGCTGGTGCGGCAGGCGATGGCCGATCTAGGCTATGTCTACAACCGCGCGGCGGCCAACATGCGGATGACGAATGCCGGGCTGATCGGGCTGGTGATCAACGACCTTCGCAATCCGTTCTTCACTGAGTTCGCGACGTCACTGCAAATGGCGCTTGCCGCGCGCGGCTATGCCGTGGTGATTGCCAACACCGATGAAGACCCCGCACTTCAGGCGCGCACCGTGGGCACGATGATTGAACATGGCGTGTCGGCATTGATCATCTCGCCAGCGTATGGCGAGGTGTCGCAAACTTTTGATGCCATCCTGCGCTCGGGCATTCCGACCATGCAGGTTCTGCGGCGTGTCGATGAACGGACGGATGTCCTGCCCTTTGCCGGGCCGGACTATGTGACAGGCAGCCGGATTGCGACGCAACATCTGCTGGATCAGGGTGCGCATCAAATTGCCTTCGTCGGCGGACTGGACGGGCGTGCCGTCACCCAGGAACGGATGGCGGGATACCACGAGGTCTTGCTTGCGGCTGGGATGGAGCCTCTTGTTTTATCAGGAAAATCAAGCCGAGCTTTCGGTCTTGAAATGGCAGCGCGGCTGGCGCAGATGCACCCGAACTGTGACGCCGTCATTTGCTTTAACGATCTTGTCGCCTTGGGTTTCATGGCCGGGTGCAATACCTTGGGGCGCACCCCCGGTGTTGACATCAATGTTGTGGGTTTTGATGACATCGAAGATGCCGTTCATTGCTATCCGCCGCTTAGTTCTGTGCGCTGTGACGTTGCGGGTTTCGGCAATCAGATCGCACTGACCGTGATCGACTGGTTGGAGAATGCGGTCATTCCGCAGGCGGAAACCCGGTCGGCGGTTTCCCTTGTCGTGCGGTCGTCAAGTGCTGTGCGCCATCCGAAATAGCCGTGCGACCTGTTCCTTGGGGGCTTTGGCGCCGGGCTGTCCGATCACAAGTCCGGCAAGGCGTTGGCCAAGCGCAATCGCCTGACCCGCAGTCTGCCCAAGATTGCGTGCGGCGATATATCCAGCATTAAATCCGTCGCCCGCCCCTGTCGTATCGCGGACCGCGTCAACGCGCGGTGTCGCCTGAACACCGGTCTGGCCATCGCACATGAAATGCACGTCGCCTGCGCCGTTCTTCACGACGATTTCGCCGACACCAGCCGCGGCAATCCGCTGAAGCGTGCCGTCGGGCGCCGTGTCCCCCCAGAGCGCCTTCTCATCGTCAAAGCTTGGCAATGCGATATCTGTCAGACCCAGCATTTGCCCTATTATGGAGCGGCAGTCGTCCGCCGATGACCAGAGACGGGGGCGGATATTGGGATCAAAGACAATCTTGGTTCCTGCTGATCGCGCCAGCGCAACGACGGCCATCAGTTTTTCTCGGGCTGCTGTCGGTAGAATAGCCAGTGTAATTCCCGATACAAGGATCACATCTGCCCCGATGACTGCCGCGCGCAATTGGTTTTCGTCGTCGGCAAGACCTTTGGCGGCAGAGCTGTCGCGCCAGTATTGGAACCGCCGTTCGGCCCCGTCGAGTTCGACCATGTAAAGCCCCATGGTGCGAACTGGATCGCGGGTGATGCCTGAAGTATCAAGACCGTCGGCATCAAGCTCGCGCAGAAAATCATCCGAGGTTCTGTCAGTTCCGATCCGCGTCAGGAAGCCAACATTTGCACGGTCGCCAAGAAGTTGCGCCATATGCCAGCTGGTATTGAACATATCGCCCGCAAACGCCTTGCGGAAAAGACCGCCATCTACTGGTGCAAATTCGATCATCGCTTCGCCGATGGCGATCAATCTGGGGTGCTTTGTGGTCATTGTGTCGCTTTGTCAAAGATGGTGCCATTAAGCCAATCCGCCCAGTCCCGTTCAAAAAACGGCTTGGCGCTTGGGTCAAAAGAGCGGTTCGGACGGGTTGCAAACTGCAGATTGCCATCGACCATCCGGACCGTAATCTGATGCCCCTTGTCTTTCTTCTGCTCGTTGCGAAACCGATAGTCTTCAAGCAAGCCTAGGGCGGTTTGCGGCACGCTTTCGCCTGTCGGGTCACAAACCGCGCGGGCCCCGCGACTGCCGCCACCGTTTGACAGGAAATAATGAAGTGCACCCAGAACCGCCTCGGAGACCAACGCCATTTGCTGACGTTGCAGGGCGCGCATGATCTGGGCTGGTTTGCCGGGCACAATCCCCTTTGACCGGATCTGTGCGTTCAGGCGCTGTGCGTCACCGTAAGCCAGCGTTACATCTGTGAGATTGCAGATAATCCCTGCCTTCTCGCTCATTCTTGATTGAACATCTTGCCTGATCGCCTCTGCCGTCAGGGTGCTGTTATTGCGCAAAAGACTTTTGACGTCTTCAATCGCCGATTCAACCTGCGCCGCAATCGGCGTTCTTTGAGAAACACCGCTGCCCGCCGCGATATGTTCCGCGGCCCGCGTGCCAAAGACCTGACCTGCGTTCAGGGCTGCGCCACCGGGGCGGGTGACACCGTGTGTGCCCGCGGCCTCGCCGATCGCATAGCAGCCAGCAAGACTGCTGCGGCCCCAGACATCAACGGCGATGCCACCGTTCATATGCTGATGATTGACAGCAAACTCCAAGGGATCCGAGGTGATATCGACCTTGTAACGACGATACAGCGCGATCGCCAAAGGATTCATGTGCCTTAGCCGGTCGATCGGCAACGCCTGCACCGCGCCGGCGTTGTGCAGATATCGCGCGACATCTGCATCGAGGCGCGACAGACTGAACGGAACACCGTCACCTGCAGGCATTGGGTTGCGGTTGAAATCCATGTAGACGCGATGCCCAGCCCCCGTTTCACGATGAATTGCAAGGTCGACAAGACTGGACCCAAAATCCGTCATCCGCGTGGCATGGAACGGCCACTGATAGCCTTTGCGAAAGATGTTGGAGGCAAGTTCCTGGGTTGTGCGGTAGTAGTCTGCGAGAAAGTTCCGCTCCTGACCCAGAGCGTCCACCGAATAGATGTATGGTATCGCCTGCACATATGTGCCCGACAGATTCCATGGAAACCCTTCGCGCCGTGTGCCGATACCAAACTGGTTTTCTGTCAGGTTTATCAGCGTTATACCCGCCTCAAGCGCCAATCCCAACGATCCGAAGCATCCGTTCGGGTATACGCTGTCGCGGTAAAGCTCGCCCGGTCCGCCCGTCGCCAGAACCACATTGGCGCATTGATAAACAACGAACCCAAGTGGGTTCGTATCGCAGCGGGCTTGTGGCCGGATCGTCAGCACACCTGCGATGCGGCGCCCGTGGGTGTCTTCAACAGTGATCAGCTTTATCGCCGTTGTCTTGTTGAAGAACGGGATTTTCAGACGAAGCGCCTCTTCGGCCAAGACTTTGACCATCAGCCGGGAGGTGCGCGGTCCGCAGCTTGTTGCCCGGCCGACCTCGTCATGATCTGTCTGATAGCGCAGAATCCCGCCCAGTCTGTCCTGCGGCAGGGGAAGGCCCAGATACTGCAAGGATGCCATCGCGCGGCCTGATCCTGTGGCTTCGACATAGGCCGTGTCGCTGTCCATCGACCCGCCAGCCCCTAGCGCCAAAGCCATCTCTACATAGTCGTCGCCTTGATCGGCTGTATTGGCCGTGTGGAGTGTCTGCTTGTCTGACCCTGAACAGGCAGAGGTTCCGCCCCAGGCGCTTTGTGAAGTGATCACGACATCGACACCGCGTCGCTTCATCTCGACCGCGGCCCGCAAGCCCGCCGCCCCGCTGCCGATGACGACACAGGCCGCGCGATGGTGAGGTATCGTATCGGCCCCGCAGCTTAACCAGGCCTCAGCACCGGGTTCCGCATCAAGGCGTGGCATCGGGACATCGGTCAGTTTATCAAGAGTTTGCCGGGAAACGCGGGAGGTCATGGGACACCATCGCAAGAAATTTTGGAACGTTCCAAAACACTCATAATTCAGGAAGAAGCTGCGGTCAATCGTCAGCCTTCAGATCTTTGTGCCAGCAGATAAGTCAAATCACCGTCAGGGTCATTCACCACAAAGCCGGCCGATCCGGACACGGACCGCAGCAGACGGGTTTTGTCACAAGGGTTGGCTGCCGTGTCAGCCGCAGCTAATGCTTGCGATCGTTCTGTCGGCGTTGATGTAGATGTTCAGTCGGTTCGGGCTGTAATCCTGTGTCACGGCCTGCCCCGGTTCGATCATGCGGACGGGAACCGCGAATTTCATGGTCTGCAAGATGCGGCGTGGTTGGCCGACCATATCCTGCAGTTCGGCGGCCCCGCAGGCATCAACGCCTGTCGACGGGACTGGCGGCCCGACATCACGCGGCCCCGTCCCTTGGACACATGCGGCAAGCAGCAGGACACTTGTCAACACCATCGCGCGCGTCATTGGCCCATCCTTTGTGTCGGGATTGCGCCCAAGGCTAACGCGCCATGGCCGGTTGCGGCAAGTGCCTTTGTGGCCCGCGTACGGTGCGCCAGATTGTGCCGTTTCGCTGCGCGACACCTGACCAGCGTCCGCCGATATCCACAACACAGGGTTGTAGGGCGCAGGGTGCGACCGATACCCAAGGGCATCTTCGAATGCAAACTCAAAGGAGATTTCGATGCAAATCACGCGATTTATCCATGCGGCTTTGGTGACGCTGACGCTGGCTGCCTGCAATGAAGAGACCGGCGAATGCACTGTCGAGGACGCACAATCCAAAGTTGCTGCGCTGTCAGCCCGCATGACGGAACTGGGCGCATCAGACCCCACGAGGCTGGAGCAATTCGCCGGGCGCGCAGCGGAATTGCAGACCCAATTCGCCACTATCGGCGACAACCCGCAAGCTGCGTGCGACGCAGTTGACGCCTTGATGGCCGAGATGCAGTAAGCGCCTTGCGCCGGGCCCGCCATGCCCCCGGACGACGTGCGGACCCGGCAGCTTTGCCATTGCCTTTGCGGCGGTTTTCCCCCAGCTTGACGCAAAAATCCGGGAGAAAACATCATGCGCACACGTGCCGCCGTCGCCATTGCCGCAGGGCAACCCTTGCAGGTTATGGAGGTTAACCTCGCCGATCCGAAAGAGGGTGAGGTACTGGTTGAAATCAAGGCCACCGGCATCTGCCATACAGATGAATTCACTCTGTCGGGCGCAGACCCCGAAGGCCTGTTTCCCGCAATTCTGGGGCATGAGGGCGCGGGCGTGGTCCTTGCCGTGGGGCCGGGGGTGACATCGTTGAAGGTGGGCGATCACGTGATCCCGCTTTACACGCCGGAATGCCGCGAATGCCCGTCTTGCCTGTCGCGCAAGACCAACCTTTGCACGGCGATCCGGGCCACGCAGGGGCAGGGGTTGATGCCCGATGGGACCAGCCGTTTTTCAATGCTGGATGGCACGCCGATCTACCATTACATGGGCTGTTCGACCTTTGCCAACCATACGGTCGTGCCCGAGATTGCGCTGGCAAAGGTGCGCGACGACGCGCCGTTCGACAAGATCTGCTATATCGGCTGCGGCGTGACGACGGGCATTGGCGCGGTGCTGAATACGGCGCAGGTAGAGATTGGTGCGAAGGCGGTGGTCTTCGGGCTGGGCGGCATCGGGCTGAACGTGATCCAGGGCCTGAAGATGGCCGGGGCCGACATGATCATCGGGGTCGATCTGAACAACGACAAGAAGGCATGGGGCGAAAAGTTCGGGATGACCCATTTCCTGAACCCGAAGGAAGTTGAGGGGTCGATCGTGCAGGCGATTGTCGATCTGACGAAAACCCCGGTCGATAAGATTGGCGGGGCGGATTATTCGTTCGATTGCACGGGCAATGTGAAGGTGATGCGCGATGCGCTGGAATGCACGCATCGCGGCTGGGGGCAGTCGATCATCATCGGGGTGGCCCCTGCGGGCGCCGTGATCGAGACGCGGCCGTTCCAGCTGGTGACGGGCCGCGTCTGGAAAGGCACGGCCTTCGGCGGCGCGCGGGGCCGGACGGATGTGCCGAAAATCGTGGACTGGTACATGGAGGGCAAGGTGGAGATCGACAGCATGATCACCCATATCCTGCCGCTGGACCGGATCAACGAAGGGTTCGACCTGATGCATAAGGGGGAGAGTATCCGGTCGGTGGTGGTGTATTGATACGACCCGTCGCCATAGTTCTTATGATGATCGCCTCTCCGGCGGCTGCGGACTCGCATGTCCTCGCGATCGAATTTGACGGCGTCGATGGGGTGGATGGGATTTACGCCTCGGTAGATGATCTTGTTGCGACTGCAACGACTGATTCCACTGGCGCGGCTGCGGTATCCGTCAGTCTGCTTGCATCATATGACAAGGCCTTCGGTGATCTTACCAGTCGTCATGTCGGAAGGGTCGGCAGGGTCACGGTCTGCGGTGACATTGTAAGCGAGCCCATGTTGATGTCGCCGCTGTATCGGGCCAGCTTTATCATCACCGGTGTTGGCGCTGCCGGTGACGCCGAAGCACTTGCCGCCACGCTGAATGGCGCGGGCTGTGATGCGCAGCCCGGCAATTGAGCGGGCGATCAATGGGACGTGAAGGAATGAGCGTGTTGCAAGGTTTGTGCCGTCAACTTCGCAGGGCTTTGCGCTGGAAGCCGGTTCGAGGCACCACCGCGCCGCGTTCGGGGGCGGCGATAGTCCGGGCATGGCCGTCATTCCGCGCAACCTGGATATTGAAAGAATGAACGGCGCAACGTCCCTTGTCCGCACCCTGCTCGCCTCTGGCGTCAACGTGTGTTTCGCCAACCCCGGCACCTCGGAGATGCACTTTGTGGCCGCCCTTGATGCGCATCCCGACATGCGCTGCATCCTGTGCCTGTTCGAAGGCGGGGCCACCGGGGCGGCGGATGGCTATTTCCGCATGACCGGGCAGGTCGCGGCGAGCCTGCTGCATCTTGCCCCCGGTTTCGCCAATGGCTTTGCCAATCTGCACAACGCGCGGAAAGCGCGCAGTGCGATGCTGACCATCACGGGCGACCATGCGACCTATCATCAGCAGTATGACAGCCCGCTGAAGGGCGACACGCTGGGGCTTGCGCAGACCATCTCGCACTGGACGCGCATGACGACGGATGCGCACGCCGTGGCCAGCGATGGCGCGGCGGCGATCCGGGCGGCGCGCAGTCTTGGCGGGCAGATTGCTACCCTGATTCTGCCCGCAGATACCGCATGGGACGCGGCAGAGGGGGCAGCGATTGCCGCCCCGCCGCCCGCATTGCGCAAGCCGACGATGGCGGCAGTTGCGGCGCTGGAGATCCGCCTCAACCAGGTGCCCATGCGCGAGGAGGGCATGACGCCCTTCGAGCTGATGCTCAGCGAGAGCCAGGAGCACATGCTCGTAGCCGCCCCGGCTGCGAGGAGAACATCATCCAGGTGCTTCCACAGTGGGGCCTCGACGCCTGCGTGGTCGGCGAGGTCACCGCCAGCGGCCGCTTCATCGGCAGCTGGCGTGGCGCGCCCGTCATCAACCTGCCCGTCCAGCCACTGGTGGACGCCGCGCCGAAGTATGACCGGCCTTCCGCCAGCGGCCCGGCTACCTGGAGGCCGTGAACGCGGTCATGATATGTTTTATTTGGAATGATTGTAATAAAAGTCGTTTTTTCAGGATTTGTATAAATCTTTATTGGCATCGTGAGATCCTTTACTACATGATTCCATTTATAACTCACTAGTTTGCTTACCATCTTTAGAGGTTTTGGTTTTTATTGCCAACTCTGGCAATGGTCCTTGATATAAATATTGCTTAAAAAATGTATCCCAATTACGACCAGTGTGTTCATTAAAAAATGCAATTACATCTTCGGTTTGAATAATTTTATGTTTAAAATGTTCACTTAATTGTCTAATGGTAGTAAACCAAAGGCTGTCATTGTTTAGGCTGTTTCGCATCGTATGCAAAATCAGCAATCCA
>CAWAPA010000050.1:0-23042 GCA_963783595.1 uncultured Alphaproteobacteria bacterium
TTGGCCCCGACGGATGATCCGCGCGTGGCAGAGTTCATGCAGGCGTTGGACCGGGTGAACGGAATGGGCAAGCGGATGCCCGGTTTTGTGTGGATGATGGAAGGGTCAGGTGAGCCGGGCACCGGCAATACCGAGGCCAAGATCGACGGCGATCCGCAGTATGTGAGCAACCTGACGGTCTGGGAAAGTGTCGAGACGCTGGAGAATTTCGTCTGGAACACGGTGCATCGTGCGTTCTATGAGCGGCGGCAGGAATGGTTCGAAGTGCTGGGCAAGATGCACTTCGTGATGTGGTGGGTGCCCGCGGGGCACAAGCCGACGCTGGACGAGGCTTTGGCGAAATTGGCCCTGCGTGAGGCAGATGGCGACAGTGACGCGGCTTTTGGCTGGTCTTATCTGAAGGAAGCGCGGTTGTGGCAAACACACAATTGCGCCCCAGTGGCAGCGGAGTGATGATGATGAAACGAATGATGATTTTTGCCGTGACCGTGGCCCTGGCAACTCCGGCTTTCGCATTGCCGCCCCTGTCGGAAAATACCTACGTCAATGACCGCCTGATCCAGGCGCGTGTGGCCGACCGCATCCGCAAAGAATGCGATGCGATCAGTGCGCGGTTTGCCTATGCCTATTCGCAGGCGCGCGCGCTCAAGCGTTATGCGCAGCAACAGGGCTATTCGGATGCAGAGATTGAGGCGTTTCTGGACAGCAAGGACGACAAAGCGCGGGTGAAAGCGGCGGCGGAGGCCTATCTTGCCGCTAATGGAGCTGTGGCGGGCGATCCGGCCAGCTTTTGCGCAATTGGCGTCAAGGAAATCGCGGCGGGCAGTGTTGCCGGCTCGCTCATATACGAGAACTGATGATGTGTTATGGCAGCCTTGATCCGAAATTTGGCCTGCGCGACCTTGATCGGGAGGTGAAATCCTTGTCTTGGTCGGCTGTTCCTGAGAAAGAGACAGCGACTGGCGCGCGGGGCGGGGCAATCGCCTTGGCCCGTGCTGTCTGGTCATTGTTCCGCCGAAAGGACGTTCGCCGTGTCTGACCCTGTTGCACGCGACCCAGACCTGCGCATCACCTCGCAAATCGGGGTGGTGTTGTCTGTTGGAGCGATACAGCGATGACAGGTCTGGGGCGAACCTTGGCGGATGTAAAGCGTCGCTTGACGGGCGTCAGCCGGTTGCGACAGTACAGGATGGCGACGCCAATCCCCGCGACGCCTGAGATGTCGGACATCGAGCGTATCTTCTGGTCAAATGATGGGCCGGTCGTTCACAAGTGGCTGCATTATCTGCCGATCTATGACCGCTATCTGACAAAGTATCGCGGCACCGATGTAAAGATGCTTGAAATCGGGGTCTACAAGGGCGGGTCGCTGCATTTGTGGCGGGAATACCTTGGACCAAAGGCCACGATCTTTGGCATCGACATCAACCCGGACTGTGCCGCGGTGAACGGGGTCGATGGGCAAGTGCGCATCGGATCACAAGCGGATGCCACGTTTCTTGCGGCTGTGGTCAAGGAAATGGGCGGCGTTGATATTGTGCTTGACGATGGCAGCCATATCGGGCGTCACATCCGGGCCAGTCTGGACGCGCTGTTTCCGCTGTTGGCAAAGGACGGTCTTTACATGATCGAAGATGTCCACACCGCCTATTCGCGCCGCTATGACGGGCGGTTCAGCCGCCATAACTTCATGCGGCTTGTCGGACAGATGATGGATGACATGCATCATTGGTATCACGCCGGTGGGCAGCGCATTGCGGCAACCGCCGATCACCTGCTTGGCCTGCACGTCTACGACAGCCTTGTTGTGCTGGAAAAAGGCGACAAGGCACCCCCCGCGCATGTGGACGTGGGCGGTCTGAGCGGACCCAAGACAGCAACACCTGCCGAGGCAAGCGGCATGACAAAGGCGGAAACAAGGCCATGACCAACCTCAAGAAAATCAGCATCGACGGGATCGAGGTCGAGGTTGATGGTGCGATGACCATCATTCAGGCGGCGGAAGTGGCGGGGATTGATATTCCGCGGTTCTGCTATCACGAACGGCTGACGATCGCGGGCAACTGCCGGATGTGTCTGGTGGAAGTGGTGGGCGGGCCGCCGAAACCTGCGGCCTCCTGTGCGATGCAGGTGAAAGACCTGCGCCCCGGCCCGAACGGTGAGGCACCGCTGGTCAAGACGAATTCGCCCATGGTGAAGAAGGCGCGCGAAGGGGTGATGGAGTTTCTGCTGATCAACCATCCGCTGGACTGCCCGATTTGCGATCAGGGCGGCGAATGCGATCTGCAGGATCAGGCGATGGCGTTCGGGGTGGATTTTTCGCGCTACCGCGAGCCGAAGCGGGCATCGGAAGAATTGAACCTTGGGCCGTTGGTGGCTACTGCGATGACGCGCTGCATATCCTGCACGCGCTGTGTGCGCTTTACGTCCGAAGTGGCCGGGATCACCCAGATGGGTCAGACGGGTCGGGGCGAGGACAGCGAGATCACGAGCTATTTGAACGAAACGCTGAACAGCAACCTGCAGGGTAACATCATTGATCTGTGTCCGGTGGGGGCGCTGACATCCAAACCCTATGCCTTTACCGCGCGGCCATGGGAGTTGACCAAGACCGAAACGATTGACGTGATGGATGCGCTTGGATCGAATATTCGCGTCGATACCAAGGGTCGCGAAGTGATGCGCATCCTGCCGCGCAACCATGATGGCGTGAATGAGGAATGGATTTCGGACAAGACGCGCTTTGTCTGGGACGGCTTGCGCAGGCAGCGGCTGGATACGCCCTACATTCGGGTGGACGGCAAGTTGCGCCGCGCGACGTGGCCCGAGGCGCTGACAGCGGCAGCGGCGGCGATGAAGGGGCGCAAGGTCGCCGGGATCATCGGCGATCTGGCCCCGGTGGAGGCGGTCTATTCGTTGAAGGTGCTGATCGAAGGGCTGGGCGGGCATGTCGAGTGCCGTACAGACGGGGCAAAGCTGCCCGTTGGCAATCGTAGTGCCTATGTTGGCACGGCGGCGATTGAAGATATCGACACGGCGACGATGATCCAGCTGATCGGGACCAACCCGCGCGACGAGGCGGCGGTGCTGAACGCGCGCATTCGCAAGGCGTGGAGCCTGGGGGCGAAGGTCGGGTTGATCGGGCCTGCGGTGGATCTGACCTATGACTATGCGCATGTCGGCACCGACCGCACGGCGCTGGTCGGGCTGGCCGCGCAGAACATTTCAGCCGAGACGCGTGACAAGCCGACGGTGGTCATTCTGGGGCAGGGGGCGATTACCGGGGCCGATGGCGCGGCAGTTCTGGCACATGCGATGCAACTGGCGGAAAATTCGGCATCGAAATTTCTGGTGCTGCATACGGCGGCAAGCCGCGTGGGTGCGATGGATGTGGGTGCTTGCACGGACGGCGGGATGGCAGCGGCGTTGGACGGCGCAGAGGTGGTCTACAACCTTGGTGCGGATGAGGTTGAGATCGCGAAGGGTGTCTTTGTGATCTATCAGGGCAGCCATGGCGACCGGGGCGCGCACCGGGCGGACATCATCCTGCCGGGGGCGGCCTATACGGAGGAAAACGGGCTGTTCGTGAACACCGAAGGGCGGCCGCAATTGGCGATGCGGGCTGGCTTTGCCCCCGGTGAGGCCAAGGAGAACTGGGCGGTGCTGCGGGCGTTGTCGGCGGAACTGGGGGCAACCTTGCCGTGGGATTCGCTGGCGGCACTGCGGTCCGTGATTGTGGCGCAACATCCGCATCTGGGCCGGATTGATGAGGTAGCGCAGAATGCGTGGCAACCTTTGGCTGTCACGGCCCCTGCCAAGGCCGATTTCAGCTATGCCGTGCATGATTTCTACCTGTCCAATCCGATTGCGCGGGCATCTGGTTTGATGGGCGAGTTGTCGGCAATGGCTGCCGCACGCGCTAATCCATCGTTGGCGGCGGAGTAAGCCAATGGCAATGTCACTTCGGATCGCAGGCGTGCTGACCGCGACAGCGGTGTTGGCGGCCTGTGCGACCGAAGACCCCGGAACCGTGGCACAGGGCGACTTCAGTCCGGTCTATAGCGGGATCGAGACGATTCTTCTGGATGGCGATCTGGTCAATTTTCGGATTGAAATGACGGGCGCGCAAAGCCCGGCCGATGTGGAAGACTATGGCCGCTGTGCTGCAGCGCAGTATGCATTGATCCGAGGTGCGGGTTTTGCGCGGCATGTCCGCACTTCTGTTGACGAAACGGGTGGTATTTGGCGCGGAGATGCGGTTTACACCATCTCGGCAGCGCTGCCTTTGGGTTCGCGCACGATCGACGCCGAAGTTGCGGTGCGCGATTGTGCGGCGCGCGGCATACCGACGATTTGAGGAACGAGCAGAATGGGTGATTTCTTTGCAACCGGTCTTGGCACAGCGGTTCTGATCGCGGCGCAAAGCCTGCTGGTGATCGCGTTCGTGATGATCAGCCTGCTGTTTCTGGTCTATGGCGACCGCAAGATCTGGGCCGCCGTCCAGATGCGGCGGGGCCCGAATGTGGTCGGTCCGTTCGGCCTTTTGCAGTCCGTCGCCGATGCACTGAAGTATGTGGTGAAGGAAATCGTGATCCCGGCGGGCGCTGATCGGCCGGTTTTCTTTCTGGCCCCCATGCTGTCTTTCGTGCTGGCGGTGCTGGCTTGGGCAGTGATCCCGTTCAATGACGGCTGGGTGCTGGCCAATATCAACGTGGCGATCCTGTTCGTTTTCGCGGTGTCATCGTTGGAGGTTTACGGCGTCATCATGGGAGGGTGGGCGTCAAATTCGAAATACCCGTTCCTTGGGTCCTTGCGGTCTGCCGCACAGATGATTTCCTATGAGGTGTCGCTGGGTCTGATCATCATCGGGATCATCATCTCGACCGGGTCGATGAACTTTTCCGCGATCGTGGCCGCGCAGGATGGCGATTACGGGTTGCTGAACTGGTACTGGTTGCCGCATTTCCCGATGGTGTTTTTGTTCTTCATCAGTGCGCTTGCCGAAACCAACCGCCCACCCTTCGACCTGCCCGAGGCTGAATCCGAACTCGTTGCCGGGTTCATGGTCGAATACTCATCAACCCCCTACCTGTTGTTCATGGCGGGCGAATACATCGCGATCTTCCTGATGTGCGCACTGATGAGCCTGTTGTTCTTCGGCGGCTGGCTGTCGCCCATTCCCGGCCTGCCGGACGGCGCGCTGTGGATGGTCGGGAAGATGGCGTTCTTCTTTTTCATGTTCGCGATGGTGAAGGCCATTGTGCCGCGCTACCGCTATGATCAATTGATGCGGATTGGCTGGAAAGTGTTCCTGCCGATGAGCCTGGCCTGGGTCGTGATCGTGGCGTTTCTGGCGAAATTCGAAGTGTTCGGCGGGTTCTGGGCTCGCTGGGCCGTGGGGGGCTGATCCATGAGCAACATCGACTGGAACCGCGCGACGCGATACTTCCTGCTGATGGATTTCATCAAGGGGTTCGGGCTGGGGATGAAATACTTCTTCGCGCCCAAGGCCACGCTGAACTATCCACATGAAAAGGGGCCGCTGTCGCCCCGGTTTCGCGGTGAACATGCGCTGCGCCGCTATCCCAACGGCGAGGAACGCTGCATCGCCTGCAAGCTGTGCGAGGCTGTTTGCCCGGCCCAAGCCATCACGATTGATGCCGAACCCCGCGATGACGGGTCGCGCCGCACGACGCGCTATGACATTGACATGACCAAGTGTATCTATTGCGGCTTCTGCCAGGAGGCGTGCCCGGTGGATGCCATTGTCGAAGGCCCGAATTTCGAATTCTCGACCGAAACGCGCGAGGAGCTGTTCTACAACAAGGACCGCCTGCTGGAGAACGGCGCCCGTTGGGAGGCCGAGATTGCCCGCAACCTTGAACTGGATGCGCCCTACAGATGAATGATGATGTCACCAAGATGTTCGCGGCCATGATGGCGCAGGGGCAGGAGATGGCGAAGGCTTTCGCTCCGGCCCTTGAAGGCATGGATGTGAAGGGTTTCGAGAAGCTGTTCCCGACCATGCCGAAGGAGATGCTGGAAGCGTGGTTCGGCAAGACCTTCAACCCTGAAGGGCTGGACGCGCGGACGCGGCTGCTGGTGACAATTGCGGCGCTGACGGTGTTGGGCGCGCAGGCCGACGCGCAGTTGCGCCTGACCATCCGGCAGGCCCTGTCGGCGGGGGCAACGCAACGCGAGGTCGCCGAGGTAATCTGGCAGATGAGCATGTTCGGTGGCCTGCCTGCGATGCAAAAGGCGCTGGAAATCGCGCAAGGCGTGTTCGCCGAGAAGGAGGGTGAGGCATGAGCGTTGCCGATTTCGCATTCTATGCCTTTGCCACCGTCACGGTGATTGCGGGCGTGCTGGTCACGGTATCGAAGAACCCGGTGCATTCGGTGCTGTGGCTGATCCTTGCGTTCCTGTCCTCGGCGGGGTTGTTCGTGCTGCTGGGCGCCGAATTCGTGGCCATGTTGCTGATCATCGTCTATGTCGGCGCGGTCGCCGTGCTGTTCCTGTTCGTGGTGATGATGCTGGACATCGACTTTGCCGAGTTGAAGGGCGAGATGTCGAAATACATGCCGCTGGCGCTGTTGATCGGCGTCATCGTCCTGATGCAGTTGTCCATCGGGTTGGGGGTCTGGGTCTATTCGGAGCCTGCGTCGGAGATGGCCGTGGCGGCCACGGCGGTGCGCGACAGTGGTGTCATCGAGGTGGAAAACAGCCGCGCCATCGGGCTGCTGCTGTATGACCGCTATATCCTGTTGTTCCAACTATCGGGCCTGATTTTGCTCGTCGCAATGATCGGGGCGATCCTGCTGACCCTGCGCCACCGCCGCGACATCAAACGGCAGAACGTGCTGCACCAGATGTGGCGTGACCCTGCGAAGGCGATGGAGTTGCGCGACGTGAAGCCGGGGCAGGGGTTGTGATGGGGCGTATTGCGACAGTCTTTTGCATGCGCTTTGCGACTTTCGGCCAGGTCTCGCTATTTGCATGCTCACGTGCACCGCGATTGGTCAATCTGGTTTTGTCCGATGTGCTCAGGGAAAACCGTCGTATCGACCAGCAGCCGAACTGCAGCTTCGTGAATGGTGGTCGGTATGATCGTTGTTGAGGGTGAACCAGCCTTGGACGTTGGCGACGGTCGTGTTGTCCAAATGCTGAGTACTGATCAGGCGATAGTAGTTGACTGTTCCACACTCGGAATTGCTCGTCGTGCTTGGGAAGACTGAGGGGTGTCTGACGAGGCTTGCGGTGAGCAGACTGAGTACTCACTTGCCCCGCAGATATCGCCGGACGGCTCCGTTGCAGTTCGATGCCGGTTCAACGCTTGCAGAGTTTGCCGCTCATGCCGCGTCGGTTGACGTCGAGGTAACGTTGGATGCCGTGGCAGATCAGGCCGATGAGCGGCGCAAGGATCGCTTTGATGTCTTTTGCGGCTGCAAGCTTTTCTACCCTGACAGTGCAGGTGCGCAGAACTGACGATACGGCCCTGCTGGGCCAGACGAAACGACAACGGGCAGCAGACCCGGAGGGAACGGAAGATGGTTGGACTGGAACATTACCTGACGGTGGCGGCGGCGCTGTTTGTCATTGGCATCTTTGGCATCTTCCTGAACCGGAAGAATGTGATCGTGATCCTGATGTCGATCGAGTTGATGCTGCTCGCGGTCAATATCAACCTTGTGGCGTTCTCGACCCATCTGGGCGATCTGACGGGGCAGATTTTCACCATGTTCGTTCTGACGGTGGCGGCGGCAGAGGCGGCGATTGGGCTTGCGATCCTTGTGGTGTTCTTCCGCACGCGGGGCACGATTGATGTTGAAGACGTGAATGTGATGAAGGGCTGATCCGGCATGGCAACGATCATTCTTTTTGCGCCGCTGATCGGCGCGCTGATCTGCGGTTTCGGCTGGCGGTTCATTGGCGAGACGGCGGGGCAGGTGGTGGCCACGGGGCTGTTGTTCCTTGCAGCCCTGCTGTCGTGGATCATCTTCCTTGGCGGCAATTTCCCGGATGATCCGATTGTCCTGATGCGCTGGATTGAATCCGGCACGCTGGGCACCGAATGGGCGATCCGGTTGGACCGGTTGACGGCGATCATGCTGGTGGTGGTAACCACCGTGTCAGCGCTCGTGCATCTTTATTCGTTCGGCTACATGGCGCATGACGAAAACTGGCGTGAAGGCGAAGCCTACAAGGCGCGGTTCTTTGCGTATCTGTCGTTCTTTACCTTCACCATGCTGATGCTGGTGACGGCGGACAACCTTGTGCAGATGTTCTTTGGCTGGGAAGGGGTGGGGGTCGCGTCCTACCTGCTGATCGGGTTCTACTATCGCAAGCCGAGCGCCAATGCGGCGGCAATCAAGGCGTTCGTGGTCAACCGTGTGGGGGATTTCGGCTTTGCCTTGGGCATTTTCGCGCTGTTCTTCCTGACTGACAGCATTCGGTTTGACGATGTGTTCGCAGCGGCGCCTGCCTTGGCGGATACCTATGTCAGCTTCCTGTGGGCCGACTGGAATGCGGCGAACCTGATTGCGGTGCTGCTGTTCATCGGGGCGGCGGGCAAATCGGCGCAACTGTTCCTGCACACATGGCTGCCCGACGCGATGGAGGGGCCGACGCCGGTGTCGGCGCTGATCCATGCGGCAACAATGGTGACGGCGGGCGTGTTCATGATGTGCCGGATGTCGCCTCTGCTGGAATACGCGCCCGAAGCGATGGCGTTTGTCACTGTGATCGGGGCCACGACGGCGTTCTTCGCGGCGACGGTCGGCCTTGTGCAAAACGATATCAAGCGGGTGATCGCCTATTCGACCTGTAGCCAGCTGGGTTACATGTTCGTGGCGGCGGGCGTTGGCGTCTATTCGGTGGCGATGTTTCATCTGTTCACGCATGCGTTCTTCAAGGCGATGCTGTTTCTGGGGGCGGGGTCGGTGATCCATGCGATGCACCATGAACAGGACATGCGGAACTATGGCGGGTTGTGGCGGAAAATCCCCTACACCTTTGCGGCGATGCTGATCGGCACGCTTGCGATCACGGGCGTGGGCATTCCGCTGACCCATATCGGTTTTGCAGGGTTCCTGTCGAAGGATGCGGTGATCGAAAGCGCATGGGTCGGCAGCCAGTATGCGTTCTGGCTGCTGGTCGTAGCGGCGTTCATGACCAGTTTCTATTCCTGGCGGCTGATGTTCATGACGTTCTTTGGCGCACCTCGCGGCGATCACCACACGCATGACCATGCGCACGAGTCCCCGAAAACCATGCTGATCCCGTTGGGTGTTCTGGCGATCGGGGCGGTGTTCAGCGGCATGGTCTGGTACAAGGTTTTCTTCGGTGAAGAAGAGGCCGTGCGTGACTGGTTCGGGATGGAAGCATCCGCACACCACGAAGGCGAGGCTGCGGGCGACGACCATGCCGCAGCCACCGAAGACCATGGTGCAACAGATGCGCAAGCCGAACCCACCGGCGATGCCGTCGCGACAGAAGCGGGCGGCCATTCGGATGCGGCATCAGTTGCAGTGGCGACCGGGCCGATCACTGTATCGGGGTCGGCACCGGAAGGTGCGATCTTCATGGGGCCGGATAACACCGTGATCCATGCGGCGCATGAGGCGCCGAAATGGGTCAAGGTATCGCCATTCGTGGCGATGATCCTTGGGTTCCTGCTGGCGTTCCAGTTCTACATCCGCAGACCCGATCTGCCGGGCAAGCTCGCAGCGCAACAGGCCCCGCTTTACCAGTTCCTGCTGAACAAGTGGTATTTCGACGAGCTGTATGACTGGGTGTTTGTGCGACCTGCCAGATGGCTGGGCAGTTTCCTGTGGCGGCGTGGCGACGGCGATGTGATTGACGGGTCGATCAACGGTGTGGCGCTTGGGATCATTCCATTCTTTACCCGCCTCGCAGGGCGTGCGCAGTCGGGTTACATCTTCCACTACGCATTCGCGATGGTGCTGGGGATCGGATTGCTGATTACCTGGATGACGCTGGGTGGGGGGGCGAACTGATGGATAACCTGCTGTCTGTCGTCACCTTCATTCCGGCTGTTGCGGCCCTTGTCCTTGGTCTGTTCCTGCGCGGCGATGACGCTGCGGCCCAGCAGAATGCGAAATGGACCGCATTGTTTGCGACATCGGCGACGTTCCTGATGTCGCTGTTCGTTCTGTTGCGCTTTGACCCGGCCGATACCGGGTTTCAGTTCGTCGAAAGCTATGAATGGATATTCGGGCTGCAATACAAGATGGGCGTCGATGGCATTTCGGTGCTGTTCGTGATGCTGACGACGTTCCTGATGCCGCTGGTGATCCTGTCGTGCTGGGATGTGACGGTGCGCGTCAAGGAATACATGATCGCGTTCCTGATGCTGGAATGCCTGATGCTGGGCGTGTTCTGCGCGCTTGACCTCGTGCTGTTCTATCTGTTCTTCGAGGCAGGACTGATCCCGATGTTCCTGATTATCGGCATCTGGGGCGGCAAAGAGCGGATCTATGCGGCCTTCAAATTCTTCCTGTACACCTTCCTTGGGTCGGTCCTGATGCTGGTCGCAATGATCGCGATGTATTTTCAGGCGGGCACGACGGACATCGCGGCGCTGCTGAACCATACTTTTGCGTCCGACACGATGGTGGTTGCGGGTTTCACGATTGTGGGTGGGGTGCAGACATTGCTGTGGCTGGCGTTCTTTGCGTCATTCGCGGTGAAGATGCCGATGTGGCCGGTGCATACCTGGCTACCTGACGCGCATGTGCAGGCCCCCACGGCGGGGTCGGTCGTGCTGGCCGCGATTTTGCTGAAGATGGGGGGATACGGGTTCCTGCGGTTCAGCCTGCCGATGTTCCCGGTGGCATCTGATCTGCTGGCGCCATTGGTCTTCTGGATGAGCGCGATTGCCATAGTCTATACAAGCCTTGTGGCACTGGCGCAGACCGACATGAAAAAGCTGATTGCCTATTCATCGGTCGCGCACATGGGTTACGTGACGATGGGAATTTTCACCGCCAACCAGCAGGGTATTGATGGCGCGATTTTCCAGATGATCTCACATGGTTTCATCTCAGGCGCGCTCTTCCTCTGCGTGGGCGTGATCTATGACCGGATGCACACACGCGAGATTGACGCTTACGGCGGCCTTGTGAACCGGATGCCGACCTATGCCTTGGTGTTCATGTTCTTTACGATGGCCAACGTGGGCTTGCCTGGCACCAGCGGTTTTGTCGGCGAATTCCTGACGTTGATGGGTATTTTCCAGGTCAACACTTGGGTTGCCGCTGTGGCCACCAGCGGTGTGATCCTGTCGGCGGCCTATGCACTTTGGCTTTATCGTCGGGTTGTGTTCGGCGATCTGATAAAAGCGGCGCTGAAAACCATCGCCGATATGACACGTCGTGAAAAGGCGGTATTCGCCCCGTTGATTGCGGCCACGTTGATCCTAGGCGTCTATCCGGCCCTTGTCACCGATATCATCGGGCCATCCGTGGGCGCGTTGATTACAGACTATCAGGCGGCGTTGCCAGTGGTGGATGCCGCGCAAACTGCCCAGAATACCGAAAGTGTAGCACCATGACCCAAGCCGATTTCAACACGGTGCTGCCAGAGTTTGTGCTGGCGATCTATGCCATGGGGGCCTTGCTGTTCGGGGTCTACACGACCAAAGACAAGGCCGCACCGATGATCCTGTGGGCCACGTCGGGCCTGATGCTGGCGCTGGCGCTGTTCATCGGCGTGTGGGGCGACAATGCACGCGATGCGTTTGGCGGCATGTTCATCGACGACCCGTTCGCGCGGTTTGCAAAGGTCATCATCCTGACATCGGGTGCCGCCGTCATGCTGATGAGCGAGGATTATATGGCGCGGCGGAACCTTTTGCGGTTCGAGTTTCCCATCCTTGTGGCGTTGGCGACTGTTGGCATGATGGTGATGGTCAGCGCCGGCGATCTGATGACGTTGTATATGGGGCTGGAGCTGCAATCGCTGTCGCTATATGTCGTGGCGGCTTTGCGGCGTGACAGTGCGAAGTCAACCGAGGCAGGCCTGAAATACTTCGTGCTTGGCGCATTGTCGTCGGGTTTGCTGCTTTACGGCGCATCCTTGACCTACGGTTTTGCAGGCACAACACAGTTCGCGGGGATTTTGGCCACACTCAAGTCGGGCGAGGTACCGCTGGGCCTGTTGTTCGGGCTGGTGTTCATGCTGTCGGGCATGGCGTTCAAGGTCAGTGCGGCCCCTTTCCACATGTGGACGCCCGATGTCTATGAAGGCAGCCCCACGCCTGTGACAGCGTTCTTTGCGACTGCGCCCAAGGTCGCGGCAATGGGTTTGATCGCGCGGGTGATCTATGATGCGTTCGGCACCATTCCGGGTGATTGGGGGCAGGTTCTTGCAGCCCTTTCTGTGGCGTCAATGTTTCTGGGGGCGGTGGCCGCGATCGGGCAGAAAGACATCAAACGCCTTATGGCCTATTCATCTATCGCGCATATGGGCTTTGCACTGATGGGCCTGGCTGCGGGCACGGCACAAGGCGTGCAGGCGATGATGATCTATATGGCGATTTATGTCACGATGAACGTCGGAACCTTTGCCTTTATCATGTCAATGGAACGCGATGGTCGCCCGGTGACCGATATTGCCGCCCTGAACCACTATGCCAAGCGTGAGCCAGGCAAGGCGCTGGCAATGCTGATCCTGATGTTCAGCCTTGCGGGCGTCCCACCCATGCTGGGGTTTTTCGGGAAATTCGGCGTGTTGCAGGCGGCGGTGGATGCCGACATGACCTGGCTTGCGTTGGCGGGGGCGGTGGCCTCGGTGATCGGGGCGTTCTACTATCTGCGCATCGTGTTCTTCATGTATTTCGGCAAGGAAAACGACGGCATCGACACCAATATGGGGGCGGTGCAATGGGTGATGCTGATGGGCGTTGCGATCATCATGGTGGTGGGCATCGCGAACCTGTTCGGGATCGAACCCGTGGCGGCCTTGGCGGCCGAGGCGCTTGTCCGCTGATTGGCCGACAGGTGTGGGCCGCGTGGTGCTTGACCGCGTGACCAGCACCAATGCCGAGGCGATGCGCCTGGCCCCCGGCCCCGCGTGGGTTCTGGGGTTGGAGCAGACGGCAGGGCGGGGACGGCGTGCGCGGCCTTGGGACAGCCCACGCGGCAACATGTATGCATCCCTTGTGATGACGCCGGCTGGGCCTGCGGCCAAAGTCGCCTTGCGCAGTTTCGTGGCAGCACTGGCCCTGCGTGATGCACTGGCCGCGATCAGCGGAGTGCCGCAGGCCTTTGCGTTGAAATGGCCGAACGATGTGCTGTGCAACGGCGGCAAAATCGCAGGGATCTTGCTGGAAAGCGCGTCAACCGGGGCAGGGGTGGCGCATCTGGTGATCGGGGTTGGGGTCAACTTGATTGCAGCCCCCGACGCGGGGCAGGTCGAGGCGGGCGCGCTGATGCCGGTGTCCTTGCTGGCCGAAACGGGCAAACGGGTCGCGCCTGAGGCGATGCTGGATACGCTTGCTGCGACCTTTGCCCGGTGGGAGGCGATGTTTGTGACAGATGGTTTTGCCCCTATCCGCGCGGCATGGCTGGCCAGTGCGGCACATTTGGGTCAGCCAATCCGCGCACGGACAGGCACGGCTACGCATCATGGCACATTTCAGACCATTGATGATCAGGGTGCATTGATCCTGCAAACGGCGGACGGCGTCCTTGCGATTCCCGCAGCCGACGTGTTTTTCTGAATGCCACAGGTGAGGTCACCCTATGCTTCTTGCCATTGATTGCGGCAATACCAACACTGTCTTTTCCATCTGGGACGGGGCGCGGTTCGTGGCGACCTGGCGCATCGCCACCGATCATAAGCGCACGGCGGATGAATACTTCGTCTGGCTGTCGTCGTTGATGATGCTGACCAAGACTGCGGCGCAGGTGACCGAAGCGATCATTTCATCGACCGTGCCGCGCGTCGTGTTCAATTTGCGGGTGCTGTGTGACCGGTATTTCGATTGCCGCCCGCTGGTGGTGGGCAAGCCGGAATGCCGCCTGCCCGTCGCCCCCCGCGTGGATCAGGGCACGAACGTAGGACCCGACCGGCTGGTGAATACGGTGGGGTCGCATGACCGCCATGGTGGTGATCTGATTGTGGTGGATTTCGGCACAGCGACGACGTTTGACGTGGTGGATATCGACGGGGCCTATGTCGGCGGGGTGATCGCGCCGGGGGTGAACCTGTCGCTTGAGGCGCTGCATCAGGCGGCGGCGGCCCTGCCGCATATCGACGTTGCGCGCCCCGCGCAGGTGATCGGCACGAATACGGTGGCCTGCATGCAATCGGGCGTGTATTGGGGCTATGTCGGTTTGATCGAAGGCATCGTGCGCGAAGTGCGCCGGGAACGCCCGCGACCGATGAAAGTCATCGCCACAGGGGGCCTTGCGACCCTTTTCGCGCAAGGAACGGACCTTTTTCACGCGGTTGAGGACGATCTGACCATGCATGGTCTGGTTCTTATCCACGATTTCAACAAAGAACAGGAAACTGCATGAGCACGAACCGACTGATTTACCTGCCCCTTGGTGGCGCGGGCGAGATCGGAATGAATTGTTATGTCTATGGCTATGGCCCGGCCGACAAAGAACGTCTGATCGTCGTCGATCTGGGCGTGACCTTCCCGGACATGGACAGTAGCCCCGGCGTTGATCTGATCATGGCCGATATTGCGTGGCTTGAGGCGCGGAAAGACCGGATCGACGGGATTTTCATCACCCACGGACATGAAGACCACATCGGCGCACTTGGTCATCTGTGGCCAAAGCTGAAGCGTCCGGTTTATGCGCGCAGGTTTACGGGTCTGCTGGGCAAGCTGAAGATGGACGAATATGGACTGCCTGCGGATGCGCTGACCATTGTGGCCGCGCGCCCGCATGTGGTGGAGGCGGGGCCGTTCAAGGTGCAGTTCGTGCCGATCAGCCATTCGATCCCGGAATGTTCGATGCTGATCATCGATACCCCGGCGGGGCGGATTGTGCATACCGGGGATTTCAAGCTGGACGCGACACCGGTGGTTGGCGAAGGCTGGGACGAAGCGGCGATGCGTGAGATTGCGGCCGAAGCACCGGTGAAGGTGCTGGCCTGCGACAGCACGAACGTGTTTTCCACCCATGCGGGGCGGTCAGAGGCAACGTTGCGCGACCCGATCCGCGATCTGGTCAAGGGCCGCAAGGGGATGGTTGTGGCGACGACATTCGCGTCGAATATCGCGCGGCTGAAGACCCTTGCCGATGCGGGCATTGCGGCGGACCGATCCGTTTGCCTGCTGGGGCGGGCAAACGGATCGGTCCGCCGCAATTCCACGGGTCTTCAACCGCGCGATATTGAACCGCCAAATGTCGTCGCCACAACCATCCCCTTGCGGCCCTTGACCAGATCGCGGATCGGGTCGCGCAAAGTTGCCTCTGACCGCCCCGCATGGGTGGAAAACACGTTCGCTGTCGCAGGCCAGCACCTTCACCGGTGCTTTCACCGCGATCTAGCGCGTCGCCGCTTGGTCCCCAGCCTTCGCCAACCACCGGTGTCGCACATCCTGAAATGCCCGGTTGTCGATCCGCCCGCCGGGGTATGGATAGGATGCGCACATCGAACATTCCGGATCGAATGGCTGATCGGCACGAACTGCACCTTGAACGGCCCCGCCTCCACATGGGCGCGCGGCCACGTTCAGCGCATCCGCAGGCAGTCCATATTCGTCCATCTTCGACTTGCCCACAGACCCGTAAACCTGCGCGCATAAACCGGACGCTTCAGCTTTGGCCACAGATGGCCAAGCGCGCCGATGTGGTCCTGTCCGTGGGTGATGAAAATCCCGTCGATCCGGTCTTTCCGCGCCTCAAGCCACGCGAGTGCCATGATCAGATCAACGCCGGGGCTACTGTCCATGTCCGGGAAGGTCACGCCGATCGATGACGATCAGACGTTCTTTGTCGGCCGGGCCATAGCCATAGACATAACAATTCATTCGACTATCGCCCGCGCCACCAAGGGGCAGGTAAATCAGTCGGTTCCGTGCTCATGCAGTTTCCTGTTCTTGTTGAAATAGTGGATAAGAACCAGACCATACATCGTCACGTCCTCAACCGCGTGAAAAAGGTCCGTTCCTTGCGCGAAAAGGGTCGCAAGGCCCCTGTGGCGATGACTTTCATCGGTCGCGGGCGTTCCCGGCGGAGCACTTCGCGCACGATGCCTTCGAATCAAACCGACATAGCCCCAATACACGCCCGATTGCATGCAGGCCACCGTATTCGTGCCGATCACCTGCGCGGGGCGCGCAACGTCGATATGCGGCAGGGCCGCCGCCGCCTGATGCAGCGCCTCAAGCGACAGGTTCACCCCCGGCGCGATCGCCCCGCCGACATAGGCCCCGTCGATATCCACCACGTCAAACGTCGTCGCTGTGCCGAAAATCCACCACAATCAGATCACCACCATGGCGGTCATGCGACCCCCACCGTATTCACCACCGTCAGGTCCCATACGTTGCCCTGATATCCAGCGGCAACGGGCAGGCGGCATTCCGGCTTGCCCACCACCACGGGCGGCAATGAAATACCCCGATCACAAAGCACGCAAATTGAACACGACGCGCGGCACGGTCGATGAAATAATCGCCTCGGCCACCTGCGCCGCAGTTTTGGTCAGCATCATCAACGACGACAGCCAGACGAAGTATTCATCCGCCGTGCGCTTATGATCGGTGGCGATGCGCCAGGTCGCCGCGAAGCCGCCCCGTCCAGATGGAAAAGACAGTGTTGGTATTGCCGCGATCAATGGCAAGAAGCATAGGGTGACCTTCACCTGGGCCTTCGAATCGCAAGGACGCCGTCCGCCGTTTGCAGGATGATCCGGCCTGATCATCAATGGTCTGAAATGTGCCATGATGCGTAGCCATGCTTGTCCGTGCGCGGATTGGCTGACCCAAATGTGCCGCACTGGCCAGCGGATAGGGCAAAACCATCTGTCACAAACATCGCCTCCCACCGGGCAAAGGTGGCAGAGCATATCCAGCATCGCCTCAGGCGCGACCCGTTTGCCCGTTTCGGCCAGCAAGGACAGACCCGCATGCGCGCGCCCACGACTCCCCGCGTGGGGCTGCAATCAAGTTGACCCAACCCCCGATCACCAGATGCGCCACCCCTGCCCCGGTTGACGCGCTTTCCAGCAAGAAATCCCTGCGATTTTGCCGCCGTTGCACAGCACATCGTTCGGCCATTTCAACGCAAAGGTCTGGGCGCTCCGCTGATCGCGGCCAGTGCATCACGCAGGGCCAGTGTCTCCACGAAACTGCGCAAGGCGACTTTGGCCGCGGCCCAGCCGCGTCATAGCAAGGAATGCGTGCGTGTGCCACGTGGCTTTCCCGCCCCGGCGCGCCGTCCGCCCTGCCGTCTGCTCCAACCCCAGAACCCAGCGGGGCCGGGGGCCAGGCGCATCGGCCTCACATGGTGCTGGTCACGCGGTCAAGCACCACGAGACCTGTCGGCCAATCAGCGGAGAAGCGCCTCGGCCACCAAGGCCGCCACAGGCATCCCAAACAGGTTCGCGATGCCCACCACCATGATGATCGCAACGCCCATCAGCCATCACCCTCGCCCATATTGGTGTCGATGCCGTCGTTTTCCTTACCGAGAAATACATGAAGAACACGATGCGCAGATAGTAGAACGCCCCGATCACCGAGGCCACCGCCCCCGCCAACGCAAGCCAGGTCATGTCGGCATCCACCGCCGCCTGCAACACGCCGAATTTTCCGAAGAACCCCAGCAGTGGTGGGACGCCCGCAAGGCTGAACATCAGGATCAGCATTGCCAGCGCCTTGCCTGGCTCACGCTTGGCATAGTGGTTCAGGGCGGCAATATCGGTCACCGGGCGACCATCGCGTTCCATTGACATGATAAAGGCAAAGGTTCCGACGTTCATCGTGACATAAATCGCCATATAGATCATCATCGCCTGCACGCCTTGTGCGGCGTCCGCGGCCAGGCCCATCAGTGCAAAGCCCATATGCGCGATGAATAGGCCATAAGGCGTTTGATGTCTTTCTGCCCAATCGCAGCCGCCCCCAGAACATTGACGCCACGGAGAAAGGGCTGCGAGACCTGCGATGGGTCCGAACGCATAGATCATCACCCGCGCGATAGAACCCATTGCCGCAACCTTGGGCGCAGTCGCAAAGAACGCTGTCACAGGCGTGGGGCTTCCTTCATAGACATCGGGCGTCCACATGTGGAAAGGACCGCACTGACCTTGAACGCCATGCCCGACAGGCATGAACACCAGCCCCGAACAACAGGCCCACGGTGCCTCACCCCGACTTGAGTGTCGGCCCAAAATCCCCGCGAACTGTGTTGTGCCTGCAACACGTAGGTCAAGGATGCGCGTGCAAAGCAGTCAAACCCGACGACAATGCGCCAAGCACGAAGTATTTCAGCCCTGCCTCGGTTGACTTCGCACTGTCACGCAAAGCCGCCACGAAGAGCAGCGATTGCAGCTCAGCCCCATGCAACGTCATCGCCGGCGCTGACCATCACCATCATGCCAACAGTCGCCAACGCAAGGATGGGAAACTCGAACCGCAAAAGGTTCCGCCGCGCGGGTGTGGAATTCCTCGCTCATCATGACGGCGGCACCCGAGATGTCAGAATGATGACCTTTGCAAACCGCGCGAACGGTGGATCAATGAACATGCCGCCAAACGCATCGCGTGTCGCCCCACGCGCCAATACAACAGCGCCAGCGCCAGCATCAGGCCCGACGTGGCCCACGGTGCGGCCTTGTCTTTGGTCGTGTAGACCCCGAACAGCAAGGCCCCCATGAGCATAGATCGCCGGCGCAAACTCTGGCAGCACCGTGTTGAAATCGGCTTGGGTCATGGTGTACGCTTTTCGGTATTCTGGGCAGTTTTCGCGGCATCCACCACTGGCCTGATAGTCTGTGATCAACGCGCCCACGGATGGCCCGATGATATCGGTGACAAGGGCCGTGCAAGCGCCTAGGATCAACGTGGCCGCAATCAACGGGGCGAAGAGCGCTTTCACGACGTGTCGTATCGGCGATGGTTTTCAGCGCCGCTTTTATCAGATCGCCGAACACAACCCGACGATCCAAGCCAAAGTGCATAGGCCGCCGACAGGATCACACCGCTGGTCCACCGCGCGCAACCCAAGTGTTGACCTGGAAAATACCCATCAACGTCAGGAATTCGCCGACAAAACCGCTGGTTCAGGCAAGCCCACGTTGGCCATCGTAAAGAACATGAACACCAAGGCATAGGTCGGCATCCGCAAGAGGCCGCCGTAAGCATCTCGTGTGTGCATCCGGTCATAGATCACGCCCACGCAGAGGAAGAGCGCGCCTGAGATGAAACCATGTGATGCCATCTGGAAAATGCGCCATCAATACCCTGCTGGTTGGCGGTGAAAATTCCCATCGTCACGTAACCGGCTGTCAGCGACCGATGAATAGGCAATCAGCTTTTCATGTCGGTCTGCGCGTGCCACAAGGCTTGTATAGACTATGGCAATCGCGCTCATCCGGGGAAGAAAGCCAATGGCGCCAGCAGATCAGATGCCACCGGCAGGCTGAACCGCAGTCCCCATCTTCCAGCAAAATCGCGGCCGGCGCGGACCGACCCGCCGTGGGGGGCCTGCACATGCGCGTCCAGGTAGCCAGGTATGCACCGGCCACATCGGCATCTTCACCGCGAATGACGCAAAGAACGCCAGCCACAGCAATGTCTGCACCCCACCCACAATCGTGAAACCCGCAACCGTCTCATCGTGTCCGGACGCAAAAGTATGGTTCAGCAGCGCCGCGATGTCCGTCGTGCCCGCCTGAAAATACATCGCGATCATTGCGACCAGCATCAGGACCGACCCAAGAGGAAGGTGTACAGGAAGAATTTGAAGGCCGCATAAATCCGCTCTTTGCCGCCCCAGATGCCCGATAATACGGGATCAGTGGTCCTGCCTCGAAGAACAGATAGAACAGCACGAGGTCAAGCGCCCAGCATCAGGCATTCCAGCATCAGGAACGCGATATCCATTCCTTGACGCGCACCGCCACATCCCAGCACGAGCGGGCATCAGGAACGTCGTCAGCATCACGAAGCACACCGAAATGCCATCGATACGCCAGTCTTGTATTGCAGCCCGAATATACGTTCGTAAGCTCCGACGAACTGAAACCCGGTATCGGCGGGGTCAAAGCGCAACAGAACGAACAGCGACATCAGGAACGTCGCCGATGTCGCAAACAATGCGGTCACTTCGCCGTTGTCTGCTGGGCCGCAGCGTCATCGCCGCGCAGGAACAGACCAAGGACAAGGGCCGCAACAGCCGGAATGAAGGTGACGACAGACAGCAGGTTATCCATCAGCTCGCCCCCCCACCCAGCGTCGTGTAATGAGCAATCCGATCCCCAGCACCATCGCGAATGCGTAGTGGAAGATATAACCCCGATTGCGCACGTTCGAGGCGGGTAAAGAATGGAATGATCCCAAGCGCCACACCGTTGATCGACCCGTCAATCACATCGCCGTCGCAGCGCCGGCCACAGGAAACTGCCCATCTGGCAGGTCGCACAAACACCCATGCATATAGCTCGTCGAAATACCACTTATTCAGCAGGAACTGGTAAAGCGGGGCCTGTTGCGCTGCCAACTACCCCGGCAGAATGGAACGCCAGCAGGAACCCGAGGCTCATCGCCACGAATGGCGATACCTTGACCCATTTCGGCGCCGCCTCATGCGCTGCATGGATCACGGTGTTATCCGGACCCATGAAGATCGCACCTTCCGGTGCCGACCCCGATACGTGATCGGCCCGGCTCAGGCTGAAACTGATGCTGCATCCGAATGGCCGCCGGCCTCTGTTGCGACGGCATGGCCAGGTGTCGGCTTGCGCATCTGTTGCACCATGGTCTTCGGTGGCTGCGGCATGGTCGTCGCCCCCACAGCCTCTCCTTCGTGGTGGGCGGTACTTCGTCCGAACCAGTCACGCACCACCTTCACCGAAGAAACTCTTGTACCAGACCATGCCGCGGCTACACGGCTCCGATCGCCAACGCCCAACGGGATCAGCATGGTTTTCGGGGGACTCGTGCGCATGGTCATGCGTGTGGTGATCGCCGCGAGGTGCAAAGAAGAACGTCATGAACATCAGCCGCCAGGAATAGAAACTGGTCATGAACGCCGCCACGACCGGCCGCCAGAACGCATACTGGCTGCCGACCCATGCGCTTTCGATCACCAGGATCCTTCGACAGGAACCCTGCAAAACCAATATGGGACCAAGAGGAATGCCCACACCCGTGATCACAAGCGTGCCGATCAGCATCGCCGCAAAGGTGTAGGGGATTTTCCGCCACAACCCGCCATAGTTCCGCATGTCCTGTTCATGGATCATCGCATGGATCACCGACCCCGCCCCCAGAAACAGCATGGCTACTGAAGAACGCATGCGTGAACAAATGAAACATCGCCACCGAATAGATGCCCACCGCCGCGACATTCCAGCCGCTACGGTGGAAATAGCCGCTTGATATCGTTTTGTACGAGACCGACCGTCGCCGCGAAGAACGCCGTCGTGGCCCCGATGACAAACGCCATCGCTTCGGGCGCGTATTCCAGCAGAGGCGACATCCGGCCGCACATGAACACGCCCGCCGTCGCCGTTGCCGGCATGGATCAGCGCCGACACCGGCGTCGCCTCCATCGCGTCGGGCAGCCATGTGTGCAGGAACAGTTGCGCCCATTTGCCCGCCGCCCCCGATGAACAGCAGAACCGCAATCAGGTTCGTCGGCCGTAGGAAGCTGACATAGGTATCCGCCAAGGCAGGCGCCGCTGCGAACACATCGTCAAACCGAATGCTGTCAGTCAGGAAGAACAGCGCGAAAATGCCTCCGAAATCCCCGCACGGTTGACCACGAACGCCTTGATTGCCGCCGCATTGGCGCTCGGCTTGCGATCGTGGAACCCAATCAGCAGGTAGGACGCGACCCCCACCCCTTCCCAGCCGAAAACATCTGCAAGGTTATCGGCCGTCACCAGCATAGTGGTGAAGGTGAAGAACGACAGATACGCAAAGAACCGCGCCTTGTAGGCTTCGCCTTCACGCCAGTTTTCGTCATGCGCCATGTAGCCGAAGGAATAAAGATGCACGAGCGCTGACACGGTGGTTACCACCACCAGCATGATCGCCGTCAACCGGTCGGCCGGATCGCCCATTCCGTCCGAAGTGCAGAAAAATCGATCCAGCACATCCCAATCGGGTCATCAGGGAAATTGCCGCCCAGAAAGATGATCCACGCCCGCGGCAGCACAGTGCCGTCACCCGCCGTCTCGCCAATGAACCGCCAGCCAAAGCCGCAGATCAGCGCGCCGATCAGCGGCGCGAAAAAGAATGATCGTTGCCATGCCGGATCAGCCCTTCATCACATTCACGTCTTCGACGTCGATCGTCGCGTGCGGAAGAACACCACAAGAGCCCGATGGCCGCCTCTGCCGCCGCCACCGTCAGAACGAACATGGTGAAAATCTGCGTAGATCGCCCAGATGGGTCGAGAACGCCACAAGGTTGATTGACCGCGAGCAGCATCAGCTCGATCGACATCAGGATCACGATGACGTTCTTCCGGATCAGGAAGATGCCAAAGATGCGAATGACAAACAGCGCCGCCGCCACCGTCAGGTAATGTTCCAGTCCAACCATCTTCCGTTCCTCCGGGTCTGCTGCCCGTTGTCGTTTCGTCTGGCCCTGCAGGCCGTATCGTCAGTTCTGCGCACCTGCGCTGTCAGGGTAGAAAAGCTTGCAGCCGCAAAAGACATCAAAGCGATCCCTTCGCCGCTCATCCGCCCTGATCTGCACGGCATCCAACGTTACCTCGACGTCAACCGACGCGGCATGAGCGGCGAACTCTGCAAGCGTTGAACCGGCCGTCGAACTGCCAAGGACGGTCCGGCAATATCTCGGGGAAGGAGTACTCAGTATGCTC
>CAWAPA010000051.1:0-124230 GCA_963783595.1 uncultured Alphaproteobacteria bacterium
ACTTCGCCAGGTTCTCGATCAGCTCGTTGAGCCCGGTGCTGAGCACCTGGGAGGCAACGGGCGGTCGTCGAAGTGGTACTCGAAGTAGCTCGCCAAGAAGTCCGCCATCTTGCTGCACCGACGCCACTGCACGATGAGGTCGATGGGCAGAAGCTCCACACGCAGGTTCGAGAGGAGGTCTGCGGGGTCTTGGGGGGTCAGCGCGTCCCCCTACTTGTCCGACGAGGTCCATCTCAGCCCCCCACCTTTGGCGCGCGCGCGGAGATCTCAAGCTCGACGGGCAAGGTCAGCGCTCGGAGCTCGGAGGGGATGTCGGTCTCGGGGATAATCAGGCGGCTCTGCATCGGGTCCTTCTCTGAGCGGTACTCCGAATGGATCGGATAACGCGGGAAGGGCGCGAGGTAACGGGCGCGGACCGGTCCCTTGGGCGCGAAGAAGCGGTCGAGGATCGACATGGTGGCGCAGATGAGCAGCAGCACGGGCCGCCCGTCGTTGTCCCAGTCACCCTCGCAGAATCCTCGGCAATGGGCGGCGTCGGCGGATCTTCTTGGCGAGGCCATCAAGCTTCCACGTCGAGCCGGCGGCTTCCTTTTGTTGATGTCGATCATGGGGATTGATCTGACGGCACTTGCCGTGATCGGCGGCGCGCTTGGTGTTGGCGTCGGGCTGGGGTTGCAGCAGATCGCGGCCAACTTCATTTCCGGCGTGATCCTGCTGCTGGAAGGGCAGACGACGGTCGGGGACTATGTCGAACTGGATGGAGGCGAGAAGGGCACCATCGTCAAGATGACCGCGCGGGCCTGCATTCTGGAAACGTTCGACGGCAAGTGGATCGTGGTGCCAAATGAACATTTCGTCACGACGCGGGTGGTCAATTATTCCGATCAGGGCAGCGTCAATCGGTTCGAGGCGGCGTTTTCCGTCAGTTATGACACCGATATCAACCTGATCCCGGACCTGATCGAGACGGCAGTATCAAAGCTGCCGTTCGTGCTGCAGACGCCCGATCCACCAGACTGCGAATTGCGCGGCTTTGGTGAAAGCGGGATTGATTTTGCCATTGAATACTGGGCGCAAGGTCTGGATGACGGACGCAACAAGTATTCCAGCCCGGTGTTGTTCATGATCTGGAACACGCTGAAGGCGGCGGGGGTGGAGATCCCCTATCCGCACCGGGTGATCGAGATCAAAGGCCAGACACCGTGACAACCGCGCTTGTCATCGGGGCGGGACCGGCAGGGTTGATGGCCGCCGAGGTTCTGGCAGAGGCCGGGTGCCGCGTTGTGGTGGCAGAAGCAAAACCATCGCCCGCGCGCAAGTTTCTGATGGCGGGCAAGTCGGGGCTGAACATTACCAAGGCGGACCCCGATTTTGTTGCGCGCTATGACGCGGGCTGGCTGGCCCCGATGCTGGCGGACTTTGGGCCACAGGCGGTGCAGGACTGGTGCAGGGCGCTGGGCCAGGAGGTGTTCACCGGGTCATCCGGCCGGGTGTTTCCGCGCGCGATGAAGGCGTCACCGCTGCTGCGGGCGTGGTTGCGGCGGCTGGGCGGACAGGGGGTGGAACTGCGCACCGGATGGCGCTGGGTCGGCGGTGGGGTGTTTGACACGCCTGCGGGGCGGCAAGAGGTTGCGGCGGATGTGACGGTGCTGGCGCTGGGGGGGGGCAGTTGGGCGCGGCTGGGGTCGGATGGGGCCTGGGTGCCGGGGCTGCGTGCAAGTGGCGTGGCTGTGGTGGATTTGCAGCCGTCGAATGTGGGGCTGCAGATGGATTGGTCTGCGCATATGGGCCGGGTGTTTGGCCAGCCGTTGAAGGGAATTGCGTTACGGGCGGGCGGGCTGATGTCACGCGGCGAGGTGGTGATTGGCGCAAAGGGGCTGGAGGGTGGGGGGCTTTACGCGCTGACGCCCGCGTTGCGCGATGGGGCGGGGCTGGTGATTGATCTGATGCCGGATTTGTCGGTCGAGGTGATTGCCACGCGGCTGGCGGCGATGCGACCGGGTGAGACGGGGGCAAACCGGTTGCGCAAGCTGGGCCTTTCCCCGGCTGCGATTGCGCTGGTGATGGAGGTGGCGCGGCCCTTGCCCGTGGCGCTGGCGCCACTGCTGAAGGCGCTGCCCCTGCCGTATGCGGGGTTGCGCCCGATGGATGAGGCGATCTCGACCGCCGGGGGCATCACGCGTGACGCGCTGACCGATGGGTTGGAACTGCGCGCCTTGCCGGGTGTGTTTGCCTGCGGCGAGATGCTGGACTGGGACGCGCCGACGGGCGGCTATCTGATCACGGCCAGCATGGCGACGGGTCGCTGGGCGGGGAAACATGCGGCGGCATATGTGCGTGGTCATGCCGATGCGTGAAGGTTTTGCGGAAAGTCTGACCGACATCTATGAGGCGCGGGTGGCGGCGGGCACCTTGCGGGCGGACCCGGCGCAACTGGACGCGATTCCGGCGCTGGATGAAATCCGCCAATGGCTGGAGGTTCAGGCCGGGGCCAAGCGCAGTTTCCTGTCACGCTTTCGCCGCACACCGGATGCGCCCAAGGGCGTGTATCTGTGGGGCGGTGTCGGGCGGGGCAAGTCCATGCTGATGGATCTGTTCTTTGCCGCGACGGACATTCCGCGCAAACGGCGCGTGCATTTTCATGCCTTCATGCAAGAGGTGCATCGCGGGATGCACGCCGCGCGCAAACAAGGTGTGGATGATGCGCTGGAACCCGTGGCGCAGGCGATCATCGCGGATGTGGCCTGCCTGTGTTTTGACGAAATGCAGATCAATGACATCACCGATGCGATGGTGGTGGGGCGGCTGTTCACCATGCTGATGGATGCGGGCGTGGTGATTGTGACCACATCGAACCGCCCGCCTGAAGGGTTGTACAAGGATGGGCTGAACCGGGCGCTGTTTTTGCCGTTCATCGCGCTGTTGCGCGACCGGATGGAGGTGATGGAGCTGGAAAGCCCCACCGATTACCGCCAGCACCGTCTGACGGGGGCACAGGTCTATTTTCATCCCGCAGGTGCTGCGCGGGCGGCGATTGATGCGATCTGGCGCGATCTGACGGGGGGCGCTGCGGGCGAGGCTCTGGCGCTGACGGTCAACGGGCGGACCGTCGAGGTGCCGCGCTTTGCCAACGGGATCGGGCGTGCGACGTTCTGGGAGCTGTGCGCACGGGCCTTGGGGCCGGGGGATTATCTGGCGATTGCGGGGGCGGTAAGGGTGTTGATCCTTGAGGATATTCCGCAGCTATCCGCCAGCAATTACAACGAGGCAAAGCGGTTCGTCACGCTGATTGACGCGCTGTACGAGGCGCGGGTCAAGCTGATTGCATCGGCGGCGGATGAACCGGAGCGGCTGTATATCGAAGGTGAGGGATCGTTCGAATTTGAACGCACCGCCAGCCGTTTGCGCGAAATGCAAAGTGCGGACTGGGGTACGGTTGACGGAAATTGACGGCTGTCAATTTCTGACTTTGTTCAACGAAATCAATGGATTTTCAAAGTTATCCACAGATCGCGTTAAGACTTTTGAAACATTGCGTGATCGGATGATCTGTGGCGCGCCCCCCACCCCGGCCCTCCCCCACGAAAGGGGGGAGGGAGCACGGAATGCCCAAGGGATCGGTGGGATGGCAGGTGGTATCGCGCCTCCCCTCCCCCTTTGTGGGGAGGGGTTGGGGGTGGGGGCGTGTCTGCGCAAGCCCTATACGAATGAGGGCGCAGCCGTCAGGTCTTTGGCTTTTTTGGTGGCACGAAACGCTTGGATGTATCGCGCGCATCGCCCTTTGCCGCGGGTTTTGCGCCCGCAGGGCGGGCCTTGAACGGCTTGCCCTCGCCCGCTGGTTTGGCGCGGAAAGGTTTGCCTTCGGCACCGTCTGCTTTGGGGCGGTAGGGTTTTCCTTCAGCCGCGTGGGATTTGAACCCTGCGGCCTTGCCGGGCTTGTCCGGGCTGCCATGCGATTTGAACCCGGCCGATTTGCCATAGGGTTTTGCGCCGTCTGCACGCGGTGCATAGGGCTTTGCGCCGTCGGCGCGACGCGGGGCATAGGGTTTCGCGCCGTCGGCGCGGGGGGCATAGGGTTTGCGATCACCATCTTCGCGTTTGGCGTATGGCTTTGCGCCGTCTTCGCGCTTCACATAGGGTTTTGCGCCGTCGGCACGGGGTGCATAGGGTTTGCGATCACCGTCTTCGCGTTTGGCATAGGGTTTGGGCGCATAGGGTTTGGCGGCACCATCTTCACGCTTGGCATAGGGTTTGGGCGCATAGGGCTTTGCCCCTTCGCTGCGTTTGGCAAAGGGCTTTTCGCCTGCAGCACGCGGCGTGAACGGCTTTGGCTCGTCCCGTTTGACGTAAGGCTTGCGTTCGGTGACGGCGGCCATGGCCGGGGCCACATCGCGCGGGGGCGATGCGGGGGTGTCTTCTTCGACGACGCGCGGGGGTTTCGGTTTGTATTCCGGTTTTGCCGGGCGGTCTGCATCATCACGCACGGGGCGCGACGTTGGACGCGGCGCAGGTGCACGGCGTTCGGGTTTATCAAACGCCGCGCGGGGGCTGCGTTCGGGGCGATCAAGGCTTGGCTCGCCTTCAATCCGTGTCATCACAAGGCCCGCTTCAAGCTCCAGCGTCGCACCGAAACGGGGGGCGGCGGCCTTGGCGATCTGCACGAATGTGCGGTCTTCCTGCACGCGAATGGCGCCGATGCCATCCTTGGCAATGCCGCCCGCCTCGCAGATTTTCGGCAAAAGCCAGCGCGCCTCGGCCCGACCTGACCGGCCTACGGAGAGTTCAAACCAGACCGATTCGCCAAATTCGCCGCGTTCGCGGGGGGCCGATTGCGTGGGCACGGCCTGATCCTGCAGCACTTCGGGCGCGGACCGGCCTTCGCGCCATAACCGCACAAAGGCGGCAGCCACGGCTTCGGGTCCGAATTTGCCCAGCAGGGTTTCGGCCATCCCGGCCTCATCACCCACGCCCGCAAGCAGGGTCGGGTGATCGAGCAGGCGCAGATCGTCGCGCGACTGCACATCTTCGGCACCCGGCGCCGAACCCCATTCGGCCACGACCTTGGCCCCCTGCAGCAGACGCTGCGCCTTTTTGAATTCCGCAGGCACGACGATCAGTGCCGATACCCCCTTGGACCCTGCACGCCCGGTGCGGCCCGAACGGTGCAGCAGGGTTTCGGAGTTTGAGGGAAGATCCGCATGGATCACAAGGTCCAACCCCGGCAGGTCGATCCCGCGTGCGGCCACATCCGTGGCAATGCACACCCGCGCGCGCCCATCGCGCAGCGCTTGCAAGGCGTGGGTGCGTTCCTGCTGGCTCAACTCGCCCGACAGCGCCACCACCTGAAAGCCGCGATTGCCCATCCGGGCCAGAAGGTTGTTCACATTGGCGCGCGTCTTGCAGAACACGATCGCCGCGCGCGCATCATAATAGCGCAGAGCGTTGAAGATCGCATGATCCCGGTCGCGCATGGCCACCGACATCGCCTTGTATTCGATATCGACATGCTGGCGCGCCTCGCCCGCCGTTTGCAGGCGGACCGCATCACGTTGAAAATCCTTGGCAAGTTCGGCGATGGCCTTGGGAACAGTTGCCGAAAACATCAGGGTGCGGCGGGTATCGGGGGCAGCGTTCAGGATAAACTCCAGATCCTCGCGGAAGCCCAGATCCAGCATTTCATCCGCCTCGTCCAGCACGGCGGCCTGCAGCGCGGACAGATCCAGCGATTTGCGTTCGATATGGTCGCGCAGACGCCCCGGCGTGCCGACAACGATATGCGCGCCACGGTCCAGCGCGCGCTTTTCGGTGCGGTAATCCATGCCGCCCACGCAGGTCACGATCTTGGCCCCGGCATCGGCATAAAGCCATTCCAGCTCGCGTGCGACCTGCAGGGCCAGTTCGCGCGTTGGCGCGACGCACAGGCCAAGCGGCACATCGGCGAACAGCAGACGGTCCGACCCGGCAAGGATTTCCGGTGCAATGGCGATGCCAAAGGCCACCGTCTTGCCCGACCCGGTCTGCGCGGAAACCAGAAGGTCGCGCCCGGCCATGCCATTGGCCAGAACCGCCTCTTGCACGGGTGTCAGGGTGGCATAGCCCTTGGCTGCCAGCGCCGCCGCAAGCGGGGCTGCAATATCAATATCTGTCATGTTCACTTCCCAAAGGGGGCGCAGTGCCCCGGTGCCTTCGTGCGGCACCTTTGTTCCCCACGTCTGCCGGGCCTCCTCGCCACGGCAGCCCCGGAATCCTTGGGCCGACTGCGGGCGTATACGGGCATTGCGCGCGCTTGTATAGCCGCGATGACGGCAACGTCAGGTCGAGTTGTTCTTGACCCCCCGCCGCGCATGCCTATGCTTTCGCCGCGACGCAGCACGACGAACCGATGCATATGAGGGAACCCATGACGCAACGCCTGCACCTTGTCTTTGGTGGTGAACTGACAGACCCGTCAAAGAACGTGTTCAAGGATGTGGCCGATATCCACATCGTCGGCATGTATCCCGATTACGCATCGGCGTTCATCGCGTGGAAGGCCAATGCGCAGCGCACCGTCGACAATGCGCATACGCGCTATTACATTGCCCATATCCACCGGCTGCGCGATGAGGCGACCCCGGCCGGTGCGACGGAGGAGATGGGGGAATAACCCGCAGACCTGCATGGCCTATTCCCTTGGACTGACACTTTACAATCTGCGCCCGGCGAAAGGGCACATGACCGTGCCCGAGCGCCCACAGCGCCCGGCCGGCCGTCTGATCTGGCTGCATGTGCCGGGTGGCGATGCGCCGCGGGGCGCTGTGGAACTTGCGCGGCGGATGCGTGAAGACGACGGCGTGACCGTGGTGATGACCTGTGCGCATGATCTGCCGGACCGTGACGGCATCATCTGTCAGCCGCCGCCCGTCGACACCCCCGCCGACGCGCGCGCCTTTCTGGATCACTGGCGGCCCGAAGTCGCGGTGTTTTCCGAGGGCGAAGTGCGCCCGGCGATGATCCATGAATGTGCTGAACGCAAGCTGCCGGTGATGATGATTGATGGTCGCGCGCCATTCCTGCTGCGCGAACGCGAAGGGTGGTTTCCGGGGCTGATGCGGGCGGCACTGTCGACATTTTCGCATGTGTTCACGGTGGATGAAGTGGCGGCGCGGGCCTTTCGCAAGGCCGGTGCCCCGCCCTCTGGCGTGACTGCCGTGGGCAGGATGGAGGAAGATTCTGCCGCCTTGCCTGCGCCGGAAGGCGAACGCGCCGCTTTGGCGCATGAGTTGATGGCCCGCCCGGTGTGGTTTGCTGCCAGCCTGCCCGAAGCCGAGGAAGACGCCGTGATTGCCGCGCACCGGGCCTGCCTGAACCACGCGCATCGGCTGCTGTTGATCCTGGCACCCCAGAACCCCGACCGCGCCGCAGCCCTTGCCGCCCGGATGGAGGCCGCGCAAGGCTGGAACGTGGCGCGGCGCAGTCTGGACGACAGCCCGGACCCGGAGGTCGAGGTTTATCTGGCCGACACCAGCACCGATGAATACGGGCTGTGGTACCGCCTTGCTCCCGTGACGTTTCTGGGGGGCAGCCTGTCGGGCGACGGGATCATTCACAACCCGATGGAACCCGCAGCGCTGGGGTCGGCGATCCTTTATGGCCCGCGCCTTGGTGCCTTTGGTGCGGCCTGCGGGCGGCTGGGGGCGGCACGGGCGGCGCGGGTGATCGCATCGCCCGCCGATCTGGCCGAAGCGCTGGACGATCTTCTGTCGCCCGACCGCGCGGCGCGGCTGGCACAAGCGGCCTGGGCCGTCAGCAGCGAAGGGGCCGAGGCCACGGCGCAGGCCATCGCCCACATCCGCCGCCTGATGGACGGCGAAGGCTGATGCGCCCGCCCGCCTTCTGGGATCAGCCGCCCGGCGTGATCGCCACGGCATTGCGGCCCTTGGGTGCGCTGTACGGCATGGCCACCGCACGACGGGTGGCGCAGGCGGGCACCCGTGCCGCCGTGCCGGTGATCTGTATCGGCAATCTGAATGCGGGCGGCACCGGCAAGACGCCCACCACCATCGCCCTGATTGCACGGCTGGCGGCACGGGGCCTGCGCGCGCATGTCGTTTCGCGCGGGCATGGCGGGGCAATGGCGGGGCCGGTGCAGGTTGATCCGCACGCCCACACGGCGGCGGATGTGGGCGACGAGCCGTTGCTGCTGGCGGCTTTTGCGCCGACTTGGGTCGCGCGCGACCGCGCGGCAGGGGTGCGGGCGGCGACGCCGGGGGCGGATGTGATCCTGCTGGATGACGGGTTCCAGAACCCCGGCGTGATCAAGGATGTGTCGATCATCGTGGTTGATGCCGACAAGGGCTTTGGCAATGGCCTGTGTCTGCCGGCCGGGCCATTGCGCGAACCTGTGGCCACCGGCCTTGCACGCGCCACGCTGCTGCTGTCGATTGGCGCGGCCCCGGCACAGGCGCGCTTTGCCGCCCGTTGGGGCGACATGATCAAAGTGCCGCATGTGACGGGTGCCCTGCAGCCCCTGCCGATGGGCATGCCGTGGACCGGCAGCCGCGTGCTGGCCTTTGCGGGCATCGGGCATCCCGAGAAGTTCTTTGCAACCCTGCGCGCCGAAGGGGCTGACGTGGTGCAAACGCAGGCGCTGGACGATCATCAGCCGCTGACCGAGGCGCTGATGATGCGGCTGGAACGCGATGCTGCAGGTCTTGGCGCGCAACTTGTCACCACCGAAAAAGATGCGGTGCGCCTGCCCGCCGCCTTTCGCGCCCGCGTGCTGACCTTGCCTGTCAGGTTGCACATCGACGACTGGTCAGCGATTGATGCCGTCCTGCCGGGCCGCTGACCTTCACGGGGGGTCAATGGCCCCTGGGGGTCGTTTTGGGCGCGTCGTGATCCTAGATCGACGCGATTGCCGCCATCAGGGCGACGATGGCAAGGCTCAGTGCCCACGTGCGCCACAGGGCGGCCACGGCCCTGTCAATCTCTGCCACACCAATCTGGCGGGCCCCGCTTTCGTTGACCCAAGGATAATCCGTGACCTTGCCATGATAGCTGCGCGGGCCAGACAGCGACACGTCCAGCACCACGGCCATCGCGGCCTCTGGCCAGCCGGCATTCGGGCTGCGGTGCAGGGGGCCGTCGCGCAGAATTGGCGCGGCATCGGTCCAGCCATGCGCAATCGCAATCAGGGCTGCGGTGATCCGCGCGGGCACCCAGTTCAACACATCATCAAACCGCGCGGCGGCCCAGCCGAATTCTTCGTGCCGGGGTGTGCGGTGGCCGATCATGCTGTCGGCGGTATTGGTGATCTTGTAAAGCAGCAGCCCCGGCAGCCCGCCGATCAGATACCAGAACATCGGCGCGATGATTCCGTCTGACAGGTTCTCTGCCGCACTTTCAATCGCGCCGCGCGCCACCTCGGCCTCGGTCATGCGCGCGGTGTCGCGCCCGACGATCATTGCGACCGCGCGCCGCCCGTCACCCACCGACAGGCGCAGGGCATCGGCCACGGCGCGGACATGGTCCACCAGACTGCGCTGCGCCAGTATGATGGCCACGGTGATGATCTCAAGAAGCCCAAGGTCGGGGATGCTGTGGATCAGCCATCCCAACACCGCCGCCGCAACCGCCAGTCCCGCCATGGCACCCGCACCCCTGGCACGCCGCTGTGGCCCTGCGTTAAAGGTGGTATCCGCCCACGCCACCGCACGCCCCATCAACACCGCAGGGTGCGGCGCGCGCGACCACAGCCAGCGCGGCTCGCCAAAGGCGGCGTCCAGCAGCATCGCAGGCAATAGCAGGGTCGCGCTCAATCGGAACTCCGGGATTGGTGTTGCGCGTGATGTGCGGCAATGCGCGGGCCGTGTCCAGAGCGCGATTTCCGACGAAATTCACCCAAAGGTTGCAAAAGGCTGCGGCAAAACCATCACATCACCAACACATTGCTTTTGCACCAATGTGTTGCCTTGATTTTAACCGGTTGCAGCGCAGACTTGTCAGCGGGGAGATGGAGACGGCGATGCTCGAGTTTCTGCCAAAGGAAGTTCGCGAAGGACTGGAGGCCGCGCGCAAGCGTGATCAGCGGCGCAAGTCGCGCCTGCGGGTGCAGGTCGGCGAGGCGGTGTTTCCCATCCTGCGGTTCTGGGACGAAGGCTTTGCGCTGGATGCCAGCCTGACGCCGCACATGCGCGGGTTGGTGGATGTCTATGACGGCGCGCGGCACATCTTTCAGTGCCTGATCGTGGCATCGTCCACCGAAAATGGCGAACTGGTCTGCGATTTCAAACGCTCCACCATGGTTGCCGACAAGGCCCCGCTGGATTTCTGGCGCGATGAAAACCTGCCGGTGGCGTTGCTGCCTAAGGCCTGACCTCGACCAGGGTTTCCGACGATGTTGCCGCCCAGATTTCGCGCATTTCGGCATTGCTGACGGCGATACAGCCCGCCGTCCAGTCGCCCCTGATCATCGTGCCATCTGGCAGAAGGTTGGGCTGGCCATGGATCATGATATCGCCGCCCGGATCAAACCCGCCCGCCGCCGCGCGCGCGATGTCATCGGCTTGCGGGTAATCCAGACCAAGCGACAGGTGATATTTGCTGGTGTCATTGCGCACCTTGATGCGGAACACGCCTTCGGGTGTGCGCCCGTCACCCTGCCGTTCCTTGTCGCCATTTGGGGAAAAGCCGAGTGCGATGGCATAGCGGCGCACCGCCACGCCGTCTTGCAGCAGCGTGATCTGCCGCGCGGTCTTGTCGACCACAATCCGGTCAACCACGCCCACAAGCGGTGGCTGGGCCGTGATCGTGCCGGGCGGGCGCAGATAAAACAGCGCGCCTAGCGCCAGCACCACGGCCAGCAGGCACAAGAATGAAAAGGCGCGTGCCAGCCGTTTCATTGCAGATCGGCAAAGGCCCGTTGCAGCCGGGCCACCGCGTCAACGATATGTGCGCGCGGGGTGGCGAGGTTGAACCGCAGCGACTGCGCCCCGCCAAGGCCAAAGCTCGCGCCATGGTTGGCGGCGATATGGGCGTCCTGTTCCACGCGGCGGATGAAATCGGCAGGCTCCATCCCCAGTCCGGAAAAATCGACCCAAGCCAGATACGTCGCCTCCAGCGTCATCGACCGCACGCCCGGAATGGCATTGATCCCGGCATCGAAAATCTGCCGGTTGCCATCCAGATACGCCATCAGCGCATCGACCCACGCAGCACCCTCGGGGCTATAGGCGGCCGTCGCCATATGCAGCCCGAAGGAATTGGGCGAAATCCCAAGGGCATTCATCCGCGCGGCAAAGCGTTTGTGCAGCGCGGGATCGGCAATGATGACGTTACCCGTATGCGCGCCGGCGATGTTGAAGGTCTTGGTCGGCGCGGTCATCATGACCAGACGGTCGGCAATATCCGGTGCGGCATTGGCCATCACGATGTGCTTTTGCCCCGGAAACAGCAGGTCATGGTGAATTTCGTCTGACACAAGGATCAGGTCGTGGCGGACACAGAAATCCGCCACGCCGCGCAATTCGTCCGCCGTCCAGACACGGCCGCCCGGATTGTGCGGCGAACACAGGATCACCATCCGCGCGCTGCCGTCCATTTGCGCATCCCAGGCGGCAAAATCCATCTCGTGCCGGCCATCGCGCAGGGCCAGCGGGCATTCCACCACGCGGCGCCCGGCGCGCTGTGATGATCCGCGCAAAGGCATGATAAACCGGGGTCATCAGGATGACGCCATCGCCCGCCTTGGTGAACGCATCCACACACAGGGCGGTGCCGTTCACCAGACCATGCGTGGTAAAGATATGGGCAGGATCAACTTCCCAGCCATGCCGGTTCTTCATCCACCACCGGATCGCGCCCAGATATTTGCTGTCATCGCCGAAATAGCCATAGACGCCGTGCTGCGCCATGTTTTCAACTGCCGCCTGCACACAGGCCGGTGGGCGAAAGTCCATATCCGCCACCCACATCGCCAGCCCGTCATTCGCAGGCACGCCGAACATCTGCTCCATCATGTCCCATTTCACGCAATGGCTGCCACGACGGTCGATCTGTTCGTCAAAGCTCATCTGATGCTTCCTTTGTCCTGTTGCACCCTCTTGCACCAATGCGGGTTGCAACGTAAATCCCGGATATGATCCGCACTATCCTGATACACCCCGATCCGCGCTTGAAAAAGCCCTGCGCCCCCGTGTCCGCGGTCACAGATGACGTGCGCGCATTGGGTGCCGATATGCTGACGACGATGTACGCGGCCCCCGGTATCGGGCTCGCCGCGCCGCAGGTTGGGGTGCTGCAACGGGTCATCGTGATGGATTGTGTGAAAGACCCCGAACTTCCTCCCCGTCCGATGGTTCTTTTGAACCCGGAGGTGATCTGGTCGTCCGAAGACATGAACACCTATGACGAAGGCTGCCTGTCGATCCCCGATCAGTACGCCGAGGTTGACCGCCCCGCCGTGGTGACCGTGCGCTGGATGGACCTTGATGGTGCGACGCAGGAAGAAACCTTTGACGGGTTGTGGGCCACCTGCGTGCAGCACGAGATTGACCATCTGAACGGCAAGCTGTTCATTGATTATCTGGGGCCGCTGAAACGCCAGATGATCACGCGCCGGATGGAAAAGCTGAAACGCGAACGCGCGCGTGAAGGGGTCTGATCCCTTTTTGCTGCGCAGCGAAAATGACGGAAAGGCCCGGATGACCGCCCGCTTTTGCCTGCCATGGCCGCATAAAATGCTGCGCAGCATTGCTGCAGATGTTGACAGCGTAACAGACGACGTGCGCGCGCACTGGGCCGACATGATCGACACGATGGAGGCGATGCCGGGTGTGGGTCTGGCCGCCGTGCAAATCGGTGTGCCGCTGCGGCTGGCAGTGGTGGATGCGTCCGATACCCGCGGGCAGGCGGTGCGTATGGCCAACCCGCAGGTCTTGCATGCGTCTGAGCAGATGCGCGTGCATGAAGAGGCCAGCCCCAATCTGCCTGGCGTGTCGGCCGAGATCAGCCGCCCGCGCGCGGTGACGGTACGCTTTTTGAATGATGCAGGTGTCTGGGAAGACAGGGATTTTGTTGGTCTGTGGGCGACATCCGTGCAGCATCAGATCGACCATCTGGCGGGCAAGATGTATTTCGATCACCTGACACCGCTGAAACGGTCCATGCTGATCAAACGGTCGGAAAAGCTGCGGGGGCGGGCGTGAGGATTACCTTCATGGGCACGCCCGCCTTTGCCGTGCCGGTACTGGATGCGCTGGCGTCCGCGCATGACATCGTCGCCGTCTATACCCAACCGCCGCGCCCCGCCGGGCGTGGCAAACAGGATCGCCCGAGCCCGGTCCAGACCCGTGCAGAGGCGCTTGGTCTGCCGGTGCGCGCCCCGGTTTCGCTGCGCAGCGAAACAGCGCAGCATGACTTTGCAGCATTGCCGCATGATGTGGCCGTGGTGGTGGCTTACGGGCTGATCCTGCCGCAGGCGGTGTTGGACGCGGCCCCCCTTGGCTGCCTGAATATCCACGCCTCGCTTTTGCCGCGCTGGCGGGGGGCGGCGCCGATTCACCGCGCGATCATGGCGGGCGATGCGGAAACCGGCGTGTGCATCATGCAGATGGCGGCGGGTCTTGATACCGGCCCCGTCCTGCTGCGCGCGGCCACCCCGATTGGCGCGGATGAGACGACGCAGGATTTGCATGACAGGCTGTCGCAGATGGGGGCGGGTCTGATCCTGCAGGCGCTGGCACAGCTTGAAACACTGACGCCACAGCCGCAAGCAGACGCAGGCGTGACCTATGCCAGCAAGATCGACAAGGCCGAGGCCCGGATCGACTGGACGCAATCCGCCACGCAGGTCGATCGCCAGATCAGGGGTCTGTCGCCCTTTCCGGGTGCATGGTGTGACGCGGGGGGTGAGCGGATCAAACTGCTGCGCAGCCGCGTCGTTGCAGGGCAGGGCGCGCCGGGGCAGGTGCTGGATGGCCTGACGATTGCCTGCGGTGACGGGGCGATTGCCGTGACCCTTGCCCAGCGTGAGGGCAAGCGCGCGGTGGGCACGGAGGAATTCCTGCGCGGCTTTGACCTGCCCGCGCGTCTTGCCTGATCAGGTCAGCCGTTTGACCGCATCGCGCAGCGAAAATCCACGCGCGCCCGTGGCTTCCCACTGGTTCCGGCCCTGCCATGTCGCAAACAGGATCGCTGCCGCCTCGGCATCGTCAAGACAGGACGTAAGCACTTTCAGAACCTGCCCGCGCCATGCCTTTGCCCGCGCCACCAGCACCGGGTCGTGTGACAGGGGCGGCGGTGCAGGCTGCGCCTTCAGCAGGGCCACAGCGCCCTTTGGCGTTTCGGTCACCGGGGTCTGGGCCAAGGCCTGATCGGCGATATCCCATCCGTCGATCATTGCGGCCTGCAACATGCCCGCCGCACTGCCATAGCGCTGCACCAGCGTCGCGGGGGCAAGTCCGGTCGCCCGGCCGATGGTCCGAAATGATGCGGCCGCTGCGCCATGGTCGGCGATGATGGCGCGCAATGCGGCGAAAACCTGGGCGTCGGGGATGATCCGGGGGCGTGGCATACCACAAGCCTATCCGTTCGCATGTTCACATTCAACCGTCACGCTTGGGCGCTGCAGGTCGCGGCGGGGTGGATCTGTAGACCGGCAATCGCCAGCCGAACGCCATGCTGCCCGCGCGCAGCACCAGCGTCACCACAGCGCAGGCCGCCAGTGGCAGCAGGCCCGCAAGCCCCGCCTGCACCGCAATCACCGCAGCGACCGCACCGCAGAACGCCGCCGTGACGTAAAGTTCGCCCTGTCGCAGGACAAGCGGCACTTCGTTGCAGACCACATCGCGCATCAGGCCGCCCATGCACCCGGTGATGACCCCCATCACCAGCACGACTGGCCAACCTGCACCCGCACCCATTGCCGCCGCAACCCCCGCAGGCACCGCGACTGCCAGCGCCATCGCATCCAGCCACCGCAACGCAGCCATGCGGCTTTCCAACAGATGTGCGGTGAAAAACACCACAATCGCCGCCGCTGCGGCCATCGCCAGAACCACCGGATCGGCCATCCAGAATACCGCCCGGTCCAGCAGGACATCGCGCAATGTGCCGCCGCCCACCGCCGTCAGACAGGCGATAAAGATGAACCCGACCACATCCAGTTGCGACCGGCTGGCCACCAGCGCGCCGGTCAGGGCAAAAATGATGACGGCCGCGTAATCAAGCACCACCAAAGGCACGGTGGGATCAATCACGCGGCACCCGCCTTGAACGGTGCCATGCCCGCGCGGGCCAGCGCATCGGCGCGTTCGTTTTCCGCATGCCCGGCATGTCCCTTGATCCAGCGCCATGTCACGCGGTGCCGCGCCTGGGCGGCATCTAGGCGTTGCCACAGATCGACGTTCTTCACCGGTGGCCCCCCGGCGGTGCGCCAGCCCTTGCGTTTCCACGCCGCAATCCATTCGGTGATGCCGTTTTTCACATAGGCGCTGTCGGTGACAATCGTCAGGTCGGTGTCGCGCGTCAACGTCTCAAGCGCCGAAATCGCCGCCAGCAGTTCCATCCGGTTGTTGGTCGTGTGCCCCTCGCCGCCACATAGCTCGCGTTCCTTGACCGTCACGCCACCTTCGCGCGCGATCATCAGCACGCCCCAGCCGCCGGGGCCGGGGTTGCCCGAACAGGCACCGTCGGTATAGGCGAAAAGATCGGGCATCAGCGGCAGTAGGCGCCGTTGCGGTGATCGGCTGTGTCGAAATGCATGTGGTCTTCGTGATACCCGTCCGAGCCGGGGCCAAGCGTGGTGCCAAAGATGCCGCAGCCCGCGCGATAGGCGGCGCGCATCGCGCTGTTCCAGTTGCCCTGCACCGTCAGAACGCGCCCGCCTTGTAGCAGAATGCCGGAAATATCAATCGCCTTGCCGCGCCCATGTTCGCTGATCCGCGCGCCGCGGACGTTGTTGCGGGGCCGGCAAACATAATGCCCTGCGACCTGCAGGCCCACCACGCGGTCATTGCCAAAGGCCGGGCGCAGCCCCTCGTCGATCCACTGACGCAGCGCGGTTGCCGTGGCGCAATCAATCGTCGCGGGTTGCGACAGCGTGATCCCGTCGATGGACGTGATCTGCATTGGTTCATCGACGCCACAACCCTGTGTGCGGCTGCCGATCGGTTCCAGCCGCCGCCCGATGATCGCCGGATCGCCACAGACGAAATTTCCCCTTGGGGCAGGGGCGGCATCGTCGGATGCGGCCGGGCGGGCGCGCGGCGGGCCGAACAGGCTGGCGAGCAGCCCCTTGCGTTCGCGCGGCGCGGGGGCAGAGGCACTCGATACGACCGTTACCGGGGCCGATGGTTCAGTGGCCAGCGTTGCCGGGCGCGCCCGCGGATGAGGCGACGCGACAACACTGGCGGCATCCCCGGCAAGAAGAGCCGTGTCCAACGGAACAGTTGCGGCGGCAAGGGCGGTTTCAACTGCAGCGTCCACAGCCGCCGGACGGGCGCGCGGAAAAAGCGAACTGTCGGGCGCATCGGCCCAGGCGGGCAGGGCCATCACGGCCATCATCATCGCCTTGCGCCACATCGCCTTATCCCCCCTTCACAGGTGCAGGTGCGCGGCCAAAGTCGGGCGCATCGGTATCCTGTCCCGCCTCGATGATCCCGCGCCGGATTGCACGGGTCCGCGTGAAATACGCGTGCAGATGATCGCCGTCGCCCAGCCGTATTGCCCGTTGCAGCGCGAACAATTCTTCGGTGAACCGCCCCAAGATGTCTAACGTCGCCTCCTTGTTGGTCAAGAACACGTCGCGCCACATGGTGGGGTCACTGGCGGCAATCCGCGTAAAATCGCGAAAACCGGCCGCAGAATAGCGGATCACCTCGCTATCCGTCACGCGCCGCAGGTCATCGGCCACGCCAACCATCGTATAGGCAATCAGGTGCGGCGTGTGGCTGGTCACCGCCAGCACAAGGTCATGGTGCGGCGCATCCATCATGTCGACATTGGCCCCCATGGCTTCGCAGCAAGCCGCGCAGGCGTGCGATGCGCCGCGGGGTCGGCGTCATCGGGCGGGGTCAGCAGCCACCAGCGGTTCTGGAACAGTCCGGCAAAGCCCGCCTCGGCCCGGAATGTTCGGTGCCCGCCAAGGGGTGGCCGGGAATGAAATGCACGCCCGCCGGGATATGCGGCGCAACAGCGGCGATCACCGCCTGCTTGACCGACCCCACATCCGTGACCGTCGCCCCCGGTGCCAGATGCGGGGCGATCTCTTCGGCCAGCGCCGCCATCGCGCCCACCGGTACCGCCAGCACCACAAGATCCGCACCCTGCACCGCCTCGGCCGCCGTATCGGTCACCCGGTCGCAGAACAGCGCCTTTGCCACGCTGCGCGTTTCGGCCGATTTGGCGGTGCCCACGATCTCGCCCGCAAGGCCATTCGCCCGCATCGCATGCGCCATGGATGACGCAATCAGGCCCAACCCGATCAGGGCGACGCGGCGATAGATCATCTTACACCCTTGAACTGTGCCACGGCATGCGCGACGCGGCGGCAGCCGCTTTCGTCGCCCACCGTGATGCGCAGGCAATGTGGCAGCTTGTATCCTGACACCCGCCGCACAATCAGGCCCTGTTCCATCAGGAAGGCGTCACATGCCTCGGCCTCGTCGGCACTGGCAAAACGGGCGAGGATGAAATTCGCCATCGACGTATCCGACGGCACGCCCAACTCTGCGAGCGCCTGTGCCAGCCATGTCCGCATGCGGGCGTTTTCATTGCGGCAGCGCACCAGATGGTCCTGATCGCGCACCGCCGCCTCGGCCGCTTCCAATGCCGTGGTCGACAGGTTGAACGGCCCCCGGATGCGGTTCAGCACATCAATGATTGCCTTCGGGCCATAGCCCCAGCCGATCCGCAGCCCGCCCAATCCGTAGATTTTGCTGAACGTCCGCGTCATCACCACATTGCTGCGCGCATCCACCAAAGACGCCCCGCCATCATAGCCTTCGACATATTCGGCATAGGCCCCGTCCAGCACAAGGATCGCCTTTGGCGGCAGACCATCGGCCAGTCGTGCAATCTCTGCCGCCGAAATCATCGTGCCAGTGGGGTTGTTCGGGTTTGCGATGAACACCAGCCGCGTGCGGCTGCCACAGGCGGCAAGGATTGCATCGACATCCGCAGTCCGCTCACGCTCTGGCACTTCGACCGGGGTCGCGCCAACGGCCATCGCTGAAATGCGGTACATCAGGAAGCCGTGTTCGGTGAACACCACCTCGTCCTTGGGCCCGGCATAGGCCTGGCACAGGAAGGTGATGATCTCGTCCGACCCCACGCCGCAGATGATGCGGCCCGCGTCCAGCCCATGCACTTCGGCAATCGCCGTGCGCAGTGCCATGTGATCGGTATTCGGATAGCGGTGCAGGCTGTGCACCGTGCGTTGGAACGCTTCTTTCACCTTGTCGGATGGCCCGAACGGATTTTCGTTCGATGACAGCTTCAGCGCATTCGCAATGCCTGCGACATGCGCCTTGCCGCCCTCATAAAGGGCAATATCCAGAATCCCCGGCTGCGGGCGGATGGCGTCGTTCATGGCAGGCTCCCCGGTCTGGATGTGCTTCTAGCGGCGGGGCAGGGTCATTGCCAGTGTCTTGATGCCGCGCAGGCGTCAATGTTTGTCTGTCTTGGCGCTCAGCCAGTCCATCAACGCCAGCAACACACCCGATGCAACAAATGTCAGGTGAATCACGACCATCAGATACATCTGGCTTTCATTCACGATCTTGTCGGGGCTGGCCTTGCCGATTTCCATGAACACCTTCAAAAGATGAATCCCCGAGATCGCCACGATGGACGCGATCAGCTTCATCTTCAGGCCGGAAAAATCGACCTTGCCCATCCATGACGGGCGATCCTCGCTGTCGGCGATGTCCAGTTTCGAGACAAAATTCTCATACCCCGAAAACAGCACGATCAGCAGAAGGTTCGCCGCCAGCGACAGATCAATCAGCGTCAGGATCGCAAGGATGCCCTGATCGGCCGACATCGTGAACACCTTGGGTGCGTAATAGGCCAGTTCCTTGATGAAAACGACCGTCAGCATCGCTAGGCTGACGACCAGCCCAAGATACATCGGCGCCATCAGCCAGCGGGATGCAAAAAGCCCCCGTTCAAATGCGGTTTCAAGACTGGGTTTGTCTGACATGCATTCGCCCTCTTGCAGCAGTCATTTGTCTTTAGCGTGCCCTGTGTGCATCTGCATCCGGGTTCTTGGGCCGCTCATGAAAAAGGCCGCACCCCGAGGCGCGGCCAATGTCAGGTAGGATGGGCAATCTGCCCATCGCCACCTTAGTTCTTGGCGTAGTATTCCACGACCAGGTTCGGTTCCATCTGCACCGGATAGGGCACATCGCCCAAGGCCGGGGTGCGCACGAATTTGACCGTCATCTTGTTGTGGTCGACTTCCATGTAATCGGGAACGTCGCGTTCCGTCAGCTGGATCGCCTCAAGGATCAGCGCCATCTGCTTGGACTTCTGACGCACCTCGATCAGATCGCCCTCTTTCACGCGATACGACGCGATGTTGACGCGCTTGCCGTTCACCATGACGTGGCCGTGGTTCACGAACTGGCGGGCCGCGAAAATCGTCGGCACCAGTTTGGCACGGTAGCAAACCGCGTCCAGACGCCGCTCCAGCAGACCCACCAGCATCTCGCCGGTGTCGCCCTTGACGCGTTCAGCCTCGGTATAGATCTTGCGGAACTGCTTTTCGGTCAGGTCACCATAGTAACCCTTCAGCTTTTGCTTGGCGCGCAGCTGGGTGCCGAAATCCGACAGTTTGTTCTTGCGGCGCTGGCCGTGCTGGCCGGGGCCGTATTCGCGCTTGTTCACCGGGGATTTCGGACGGCCCCAGATGTTTTCGCCCATGCGGCGGTCAATTTTGTACTTGGCAGACGTGCGTTTTGTCACGGCTGATCTCCTTCGTTAGGTCGCACCCCAAGGGATGCTATGAAGGGCGTTGTCCTTTCCGGGTCTCCCCGGCGACAGGCATCTTCTTGCGAAGGCCACCAACACCAATGAAAAGCCCCGGAATCGCTTCCGGGACTTGGGGGCTTATACAAGCCGAAATGCCAGAGTCAACTCACGCGGCCATATTGTGCCGCAAGATCGCGGCCTCTGATCCCGAAAGGTTGCGCCGGGCATAGTCGCCATAGGCGTCCGGGTGGTCCGCAAGCGCGGGAAACACGGCAAACAGACCGTCGCGCTGATCTGGCGCAATCGTGTCCAGTGCGGTGTTGGACGGGTGAAAGCTTTCGGTTTCCAGCCCGTTCGCCCAGACGATGTTATGCGCCTTTAGCAGGATATGCACATAGGTGACTTCGCGCGCCGTATGATCAACCATGATCGAATGGTCGTTCAGCAGATCCTCGGCGGCGACCAGCACTTCGGATGTGTTAAACAGCGCCCGCGCCGCAGCACCCTTGATCAGCATCCGGTGCTGTGGTGACACCAGCAGTTCACGGTCCGGGCGATCAATGCCAAGCGCACCGGTGCGAAACCGGATCGGGCGCAGATGCGGCATCGCATGCAGCCGTGCCCCCGACATCCGCCGATGACCTGTCCACAGGACCGGCTGCAAGCCGTTGTCCTTGGTCTGGATCAGATCGCCGGGCCGCAGGCTTTCAATCAGCCGCACACCGTCTGCGGCCCGGATACAGGTGCCGGGTGTAAAGCAGATCACGCCGCCCTCAACCCGTGCGCCGCCCGCAAATGCGCTGCGGTCAATCGCGGTGCGCACCACCCACATGTCGCGGTCCACCGGGGGCAGGTCGCCCACGAACATCACCAATCGCGCCCCGGTATCGGGCACGGCGATGATCGTGATGGCATAGCTGTGCACCCCGTCGGTGACAACAAAACCCTGTTCTGGGGTATCCGGACCAACGTCCGCCGGTGCTGCCTCTTGTGGTGCAATCGCCGCACCAATCAACCGCCGCACCATTCTTGCTGCGCGTTTGCGCATCTCCGCCGCACCCTCGGCTGCTTCCAGAACCAGAACGGATTGCGGCGCATCCACACGAACGGGTTGCCCCGTCCAACGCCAGCTTGCCCCGACCGCCAGCACATCAAGTGCCGCCGCCTGAACCCCGTCTACTTCTGTCTGCGACCAGGATATGACGTACGTAGCCCGAGAGCCCGTGTTCATGCCTGTTTGCCTGCTCGTTTTTTTTATTTAGTCTTTTATGAGGAAAACGTAGCAGGCGAAAACCCGCTTGGCTATGACCCGAAAGCAACAGTTAACAATCGATTAACCACTGTTGCAGAAAGGTTTAGCGTGCATCACCCGCGATCTGGCTGGGGACAGGCCGTCCGGGACGTTGCTAAAAGTCGAAATTCACGCGCAATGATCCGGACAATTGCCCTTCGGACTGGCCATCAAACTCTGGTCCCAGATAGGTCAGCCCGTAGAACACATCTGCCCGTTCGCCCTGCCATTCAACGCCCGCCCGTACCCGCGTGCGTTCGTCTGACAACACGGCCGCCCCACCATCGGGCAGATAGGCGCTGTCAAACACCCGCGCAATATCGGCGCCAAAGGTAAAGCTGATCCCCTCGCCCGTGGCCGCAATCCCGGCATAGCGTTGGCCGGTTACCGGGTCGCGCAGCAGCAGCGCGCCGTCCCATGCACTGCCGATCACAATATCCCCGCCAACCCGCACAAGGCTTTCAACCCCCGCCTGCGCCTCAAGGAACGGGCGCACCGTCACCTTGCCGCCAAAGCGATAGCTGTGGCCAATCTCGCCCGTCACTGTCGGTTTGACGCGGTTGCCGATCTGGTCATCCAGAACCAGCGGCTCGGCAATGCCCAGCAGATCATGTGCCGCGCGCTGAAACGCACCAAGGCCCGTCTGTGGCCCGATCACCACCAGATCGCCGCCCACCGACGCCTCGGCCTGACCCAGCATGAAATGTGTATGCACCCCGAAAGACAACGCGCCGACATACCGCCGGTCGCCCGGTGCGGCGGCAGTCAGGTTTTCGGGCGCGATGATCTCACCCCGAAAGCGGAATTCCAGAATGTCTCCTGCACGGTCGGGCAGGTTGCCTGACCATGACGGCCCGCGCACCCGGCTGAGCGTATACGACCCGGTGCGCCAGCGATCATCGCCATCGCCAAACGTGTCATTGGTGAACAACCGCCCCCAGCCAAGGGTTACGCGGTCTTGCGCATGCACAGGTGCGCCCGCCATCAAGATGGCCAAAATCACAATCGCCAGACGCATTCCCGCAAATTCCCCGCAAGACCCGAACGGGCCGTATTCCCCAGACAGCAGCAGCCTCCCTGTGCCCGAAGGATCACGCGCAGGATATGACGTTTATGATAAACAGGATGTTAACGGCGAATTTGTGACTTTATTTCAACCATATTTCGAATGCCCGCATGATGGGCCTCAAGAACGGGCAGGAGCGACCAATGATCCCTACATCTGACACGATCGGCTTTATCGGCACAGGCCTGATGGGTCACGGCATGGCCAAGAACATCGTCGAAAAAGGCTTTGCCCTGACCGTCACCGCCCACCGCAACCGCGCGCCCGTCGATGATCTGGTCACGCGCGGCGCAACAGAGGCCACGGTCGAGGCGCTTGCCGCGACATCGACCATCATCTTCCTGACGCTCCCCGGCTCGCCTCAGGTGGCCGAGGCCGTCGCGCGGATGACCCCGCACCTCAAATCCGGTACTGTGATCGTCGATTGCTCCACCTCCGACCCCACCGTGACCGAACGCCTTGCCGCCGACCTTGCGGCCAAAGGCGTGGATTTCGCCGACGCCCCCCTGTCGCGCACCCCAAAGGAAGCATGGGAGGGCACGCTCGATTGCATGGTCGGTGCAACGGATGAGGTCTTTGCGAGGATCAGACCCGTCATCGCCACATGGGCTGCCAAGATCGTCCATATCGGCGGCGTGGGCGACGGGCACCGGATGAAGCTTTTGAACAACTTCCTTTCCCTCGGCTACGCCGCGATCTATGCCGAGGCGCTGGCCCTGTCCCGCAAGGTCGGCATCCCCGTCGCGACCTTTGATAGCGTGATCCGGGGCGGCCGCATGGACTGCGGTTTCTACCAGACCTTCATGGGCTATGCCTTGGAGGGCAACCGCGAGGCCCACCGCTTTACCCTGACCAACGCCTACAAGGACCTGCGCTATGTAGAAAGCATGGCCAACGCCGCCACCGTGACCACCACGATGGCGAGTGCGGCAAAGAACAGCTTTGCCGGGGCGGTGGCGCAGGGCGGCGCGGGGCCGGAGGACTATGTGCCGCATCTGATGGATTTCGTGGCGCGGGCGAATGGGGTGAGTAGGTAATGTCCTTACGTCGGTCCTCGCAGAGTTCGGGCGACCTGATGTTGGTCGAGGGAACTGGCATGCAAGCTCGTCGCACGCCTTCGAACCAGCTCCGTCGGCGATATCTGTCGGGGCTCATGACGTTTGCATTGCTGGGAAAAGCGGCAAGCCGCACGCAGGCATTGCAAGCGCTGCGGGAAGCGCGATGCCGTGGTCGTATTCCGTACCGACGGCCGCGCTAGTTTAGCATCGCCTAAGCTAAATCGCGACTATGCTTCGTCATGACTCCTCTGCTGCGGCTCTGACCGTTCTGCCAATTCCAAACTGTCCAGAGCGCCTTGGCGCTTACGCGCTTCGGCGTCACTCCGGAGAAGCATTATCAGGTGATTCTGCGAAGTGTATGCGACGTCATCAGCAGGAGGCCGACGAAACTGGGAATCGTCGCAGGCATCTGCCATGAACCCGGGGGTTGGATTTTCGAACAGTCAGGAATACTTTCGCGTTTGAAGATACCACACAGTACGACGCTCCAAAAACGCGAACGCTTTACGCTCGGACAGGCTTTTTTCCCATCTGGAGTGTCTGGGAATTCCACATCTCCGGACGAACGCTTCAGCCCTGACGGCAATTGTCGTGGCATGCTTCTGGCACACGCTCAAGTGACGGCTTTCGGGAATACTCGTTGACGACGCCAAAGCGCTCGACTTTTGGAACCATCGCAAGACATGAGTCCTGCGCGGCACGACAATTTGTCAGGACCGCGTTCGCGGAGATTATCTTCAGGGGGCTCGCCCGCCTCACCCGCACTTCGAATGCCCGCACGACCCGCAGGTCAGACACCCCTCCGCCATCCGCAGATCATAGCTTCCGCACGACGGGCACGCCTTGCCGCGCGGGGCACCGACGACCATCGCCTGCGCATGGGGATCGGTCTTCAGCCCCATCCCTTCGCCTTCGATAAAGCCAATCGCGATCAGGTGGTTCTCGATCACCCCCCCGATGGCCGCCAGAATCGACGGGATATACTTCCCCTCCATCCACGCGCCGCCACGCGGATCGAACACCGCCTTCAACTCCTCCACCACAAAGGAAATATCCCCGCCCCGCCGAAACACCGCCGAAATCATCCGCGTCAGCGCGACCGTCCAGGCGAAATGCTCCATGTTCTTGGAATTGATGAACACCTCGAACGGCCGCCGGTGCCCCGCGATCACGATGTCATTGATGGTGATATACAGCGCATGTTCCGACCCCGGCCATTTCACCTTGTAAGTCTGCCCTTCCAGCGCACCGGGCCGGTCCAGCGGTTCTGACAGATAGACCACCTCGCCATTCGTCACCGGCACCGGCTTGGCCTCGGCCTTTTCGGAAACCGTCAGCACCGACCCCGTCACCGCATTGGGCCGATAGGTGGTGCAGCCTTTGCAACCCTGATCCCAGGCCGCCATATAGACCTGCTGGAAATCCTCGAAGCTGATGTCTTCGGGGCAGTTGATCGTCTTGGAAATCGAACTGAATCCACCCATTTCTGCGCCGCCGCCTGCATCCGCACATGATCGAGCGGCGGCAGGGTCTGCGCGTTCACGAAATAATCGGGCAGCGGCGCATCGCCATGCATCTCGCGCCACAGCCGCACCGCGTAATCCACCACCTCTTCCTCGGTCCGCGAGCCGTCTTTCTGCAGCACCTTGCGCGTATAGGCATAGGCAAACACCGGCTCGATCCCGCTGACTGACATTCCCCGCATACAGCGAAATCGTCCCCGTCGGCGCAACACTTGTCAGCAGCGCGTTGCGGATGCCATGTTTGGCAACAGCCTCTCGTACATCCGCATCCATCGCCAGCATGTTGCCCGACGCCAGAAACTTTTCCGCATCAAACAGCGGAAACGCGCCCTTTTCCTTCGCCAGATCAACCGACGCCAAATACGCACTGCGCGCAATCGCATGCATCCAAGCCTCACACGTCGCCGCCGCCGCCTCCGACCCGTACCGCTGCCCCAGCATCAGCAGCGCATCCGCGAGCCCCGTCACCCCCAGCCCGATCCGCCGTTTCGCCTGCGCCTCGGCCTCCTGCTGCGGCAAGGGAAACCGGCTGGCTGTCACCACATTGTCCATCATCCGCACCGCCACGCGCACCAGATGATCCAGCGCCGCCAGATCAAGCGCCGCATCCGCCGTAAACGCCCCCGACACCAGCGTCGGCAGGTTGATCGACCCCAACAGGCACGCGCCATAAGGCGGCAAGGGCTGCTCGCCACAGGGGTTCGTCGCAGCAATCGTCTCCACGTAATTCAGGTTGTTCGCCGCATTGATCCGGTCGATGAAAATCACCCCCGGCTCGGCGAAATCGAACGTGTTCCGCATGATCCGTGCCCACAGATCGCGCGCCTGCACCGTCTGATACACCCGGCCCTGAAACACCAGATCCCACGGCCCATCCGCCTTGACCGCCGCCATGAACGCATCTGTCACCAGCACCGACAGGTTGAACATCCGCAGCCGTGCCGGGTCTTTCTTCGCCGCAATGAACGCCTCGATATCCGGATGATCGCAGCGCATCGTCGCCATCATCGCACCGCGACGGCTGCCCGCCGACATGATCGTGCGGCACATCGCATCCCAGACATCCATGAAACTCAGGGGTCCGCTGGCATCCGCCGCCACCCCCTTCACCTCCGCGCCGCGCGGCCGGATGGTAGAGAAATCATACCCGATCCCGCCGCCCTGCTGCATCGTCAGCGCGGCCTCTTTCAGCCCGTCGAAAATGCCGCCCATGCTGTCGGGGATCGTGCCCATGACAAAGCAGTTGAACAGGGTGACGCTGCGCCCCGTTCCCGCCCCCGCCGTGATCCGCCCCGCAGGCAGAAACCGGAACCCCTCCAGTGCTGCATAAAACTGCGGCTCCCAGACACCCGGCTCCGCCTCCACCGCCGCCAGCGCCCGAGCGATCCGCCGCCAGGTGTCCTCCACCGTGCCGTCAATCGCCGTGCCATCCGCAGCCTTCATCCGGTATTTCATGTCCCAGATCTGTTCGGCAATGGCGGCAGAAAATCGCGACATGGGGGCGAGGTCCTTGTTCTTGTGGATAAGTCTGGAAAGGACACAAGATACGCGCATCATCCCCCCCGGTCAATCTTGCCGAACCGCCCCAACCCGTTATGTTCGCCCCATGGACCACATCAACATCCTCAAACTCTGCGTCGGCGCTGAATCCGTCGAAGACCTGATCCAGTGGCAGCACAGCCAACGCGCCCGCTGGCCCGCTGGCTGCGCCGTCCACGTCACCCGCATGTGGCCCAAGCGCGAGGCTGAGGTGACGGCGGGCGGCTCGCTCTACTGGGTCATCAAGGGCGTCGTCCTCGCGCGCCAACGCATCCTGCGCATGGAAGAGGTCGCGGGCTCCGACGGCATCCGCCGCTGCGCCCTCGTCCTCGATGCCGAGGTGATCCGCACCGAACCCGCCCCCCGCCGCCCGTTCCAGGGCTGGCGCTATCTGGACCCGTCGGAAAGCCCACGCGATCTGCCGAAGGGGAGAGAGCGGGAAGAGGCGCTGCCGGACGGGCTGGCGCGGGCGCTGGCGGAGATCGGGTTGCGGTAGCAGGCAGGTCGGCCCGACAGTTAGACCACTGTTTTTTGGCGGATTTGTCCGTCGACAAATCTGCCCGCGCCTGCCTGCCCCCGGCAGGCGCGTTCCCGCGCCAGCCCATGCAGGCGCGGGCAGATTGGCGATGCAGGCTCTGCGGCACCACGTCCCTTGCCCAACGGCCCTTGGCCTTATGGGCAACAAAACCGATGAACCTTCCACAGGAAGGTTCATCAGACGGTTTTGAAGGCAGGATTGAGATGAAACATCTTTGATGTTTCAGCCGATCATCATGCTGTCAGGTCGCTTGCCCGGAGGGGCCAAATACACTGCTCTGTTGCGGCTCCGGACATGCTGACGAAGACAACGGCGCAGGGCGGGACCATCAGAGGTTTTCTTATTATCGCACCGTCAATATTTCGACGAAAGAAATTCCCGCAAAATCATTACGCTACAAGAAACTCTGTCACATAGTCTCAGCTGCCATCCAAACCAATCTCTTCTGCGAAAGGACGGGTGAATCCACGCGCGGTTGGTCTGCTCACATCTTAGCCGGACCTTGTGTGCGATTGATCCATGGCCTTGCGCGCCACAACACTCCCCGATCACGAAATGTTTCAAAACCCTTAACGCCACCCTGTGGATAAATATTCAACCACATTGATCTAAAACCATAATCCTGAAAATTGACAGCCGTCAATTTCCCCCGCAGCCGCCCTTGCGACCCCGGAATCCTAGCCCTCCACCATCATCCCCAGCACGATCAGCACCTGATAATCCTGCTTGCTGCACCCCTCCACCGCTGGCATCGAAATCCCCGGGCTCATCGGGAACACATCCGTCGGCGTCTTGTCCGGCGTGCAGGATTGCCCCGCCTCCGCCCGGTACAGCGCCGCCCGGCAGCGCAGGTGCGTCACGTCATAGATCGTGGCTGCATCGGCAAGGCTCCACGCCTGATGCCCCGCCGCATCTGGTGCGGCCACGGTCAGCACCGACGTCACCTCGCGCCCGCCCGTCACCACATACTGCCCGGGTGGTAGCGGAAAGAGCCGGGGCCTCCATGATCAGCCCGTGTTCCTCCAGCCACCAGGCCGCGCCGTCGAACTGCCAGCCGTCCGGTGCCACGCCGCCATTTGCGATCAGGTCGGCATAATCACGGGTCCATACCCCCCGCGGGCCGGGGTCTACCGCCCAGAACCCCCATGTTTCCGCATCATTGCCCGATGTGGCCGACGAAAGCCCAAGTGCTGCGATGTATTGCGTTTCGCCCGGCACGAACGTCGCCTCGGCATGGGCGGGCGCGGTCAGCCACAGACCTGCGGCAAGTGTCATCAGGCAGAAACGCGCGTGGTGCAACAGCATCTTACATTCCTTCTTCGGGCCATTGCCCCATTCAGACCCAGAATTCCACAACCGCAAAGCGGAAACTGCAGCCGTTCAATTTCCGCGCCGCCTTTGCGGTTCTGGCGCCGGCGCGGGGCGCACCACACCTTCCAGCACCTTCAGCGGCTTCCTGACCACCGCCCCCAGTCCGCCGCGCGTCGGCGCATAGACCTGCTTGGATGCCTCGACCATCAGCACGCCCCCCGCCAGCCACGGCGCGCGCCGCCCGATCCGTTCCCAGAAATCCGCCGTGCGCAGCCAGAACCGCGCCGTCGATGGCGGCGCGAACATCACCGACAGGTTGCGTTCGGGCGTGAAGTCATGTCGTTTCAACTGCGCCTCCAGCTGCGCCAGCGAATAGGGGCGGCCAAATCCAAAGGGTGTGCCATCGCGCCGCGACCACAACCCTCCCCGGTTCGGCACGATGAACAGCGCCCGCCCGCCGGGGCCCAGCACCCGGTGCGCCTCAGATAGCACGGCGCCGGGTTCGTCCGATGCCTCCAGCCCGTGCATCATCACCAGCCGGTCAACAAACCCGGTCGACAATGGCCATGCCGCCTCTTCGCACAGCACGCTGACATTCGCCATGCCTGCAGGCCATGGCATCACCCCCTGCGGCCCCGGCATCAGGCCAACAACGCGGCGCGCGGGTTCAAGGTAAGGTCGCAACAGCGGCAGCGCGAATCCGAATCCGGCCACTGTCATCCCCTGCGCCTGTGCCGCAGGCCACAGCCGCACCACCTGATCGCGGATTGCGCGCTGTGCCACGCGGCCCAGTGCCGTGCGGTAATAGAAGTTGCGCAGGTCAAGCACATCAAGGTGCATTGCGGTTCCGCCCGGATCGTCCCAAGTTAGTGGCAAGCATAGCCGCTGATTGGACAAACACCATGCCGCTTGAACTTGTGACGATCCCCTGCCTGACGGATAACTACGCCTACCTGATTCATAACGCCGCCACGGGTGCGACGGCACTGGTCGACGTGCCTGAGGCCCCTCCCATCCTTGCCGCGTTGCAAAGCCGGGGCTGGCGGCTCGATCATATCCTGATCACCCATCACCACCCCGATCATATCGACGGCGTGCCGGACGTGGTGGCCGCCACCGGGGCAAAGGTCACGGGGGCCGCCGCCGATGCGCATCGCCTGCCGCCGTTGGATGTGCAGGTCGCCGAGGGCGATACGCTGACAATCTGCGGCGAGGCTTGTCATGTGATCGACGTGTCTGGCCATTCCATCGGCCACATCGCCTTTCATTTCCCGGCGTCTGATCTGGTGTTCACCGCCGACAGCCTGATGGCCCTAGGCTGCGGCAAGCTGTTTGAGGGAACGCCCGCGATGGCATATGCCAGCCTGCTAAAGCTCGCCGCACTGCCGGGCGATCCGCTGGTTTGTTCGGGCCACGAATACACCGCCAGCAATGCCCGGTTCGCCGCGACCCTTGAAGCCGGAAATCCAGCACTTATGTCTCGTATCACGATGATTGCGGCGCTGCGCGAGAAAGGCCAGCCCACAGTGCCATCGCGCCTGTCCGAAGAACGCGCGACAAACCCCTACCTCCGCGCGCATCTTCCTGAACTGAAAGCCGCCGTCGGGTTGCCGGACGCCACGGATGCTGAGGTTTTTGCCGCAATTCGCGCCAAAAAAGACAGGTTTTGACCACAGACTGTGACCCGTGCGATCACAAATCGCGACAAAGGGACACGAAACCGAAACGCGCCCCAGAATTCACTTGAAGTGCGGAAAATAAAACCGAACTTTAATGGTATGAGGCCACGGTCGTGATCGGGCACCTGCCCGTCCCGACCCCGCAGGAACAGGAGCACCAAAACGTGCCATCGTTTTCAACCACACTCGAGCAGGCCATTCACGGCGCATTGGCGCTTGCCAACGCGCGGCGTCACGAACTTGCAACCCTTGAACATCTGCTGCTGTCGCTGATTGATGAACCAGATGCGGCGCGCGTCATGCAGGCGTGTTCGGTCAATCTGGATGATCTGAAAAAGACGCTGATGGACTTCATCGACGACGATCTGTCCACCCTCGTAACCGAGGTTGAAGGGTCCGAAGCTGTGCCTACAGCCGCCTTTCAGCGTGTGATCCAGCGCGCAGCAATCCACGTTCAATCGTCGGGCCGCAATGAGGTGACAGGGGCCAATGTATTGGTCGCGATCTTTGCCGAACGCGAAAGCAATGCGGCCTACTTCCTGCAGGAACAGGACATGACGCGGTATGACGCGGTGAATTTCATCGCGCATGGCGTGGCAAAGGATCCGTCCTTTGGCGAAACCCGGCCCGTATCGGGCGCCGAAGAACAGCATGAGACGCCGAAAGCCGAGGCGGGCGAGGCCAAGGAATCCGCGCTGTCAAAGTATTGCGTGGACCTGAACACCAAGGCGCGCAAAGGCGATGTCGATCCCTTGATCGGTCGCGAGATGGAAGTGGAACGCGCCATTCAGGTGCTGTGCCGCCGTCGCAAGAACAACCCGCTGCTGGTGGGTGATCCAGGTGTTGGCAAAACGGCAATTGCCGAAGGGCTGGCACGCAAGATCATCAATGGCGAAACGCCTGAAGTGCTGTCGGGAGCCACGATCTACAGCCTCGATATGGGCGCGCTGCTGGCCGGCACGCGGTATCGTGGTGATTTCGAAGAACGTCTGAAGGCCGTCGTGACCGAGATGGAAAATCATCCCGACGCGATCCTGTTCATCGACGAAATTCACACGGTGATCGGGGCAGGGGCCACGTCGGGCGGTGCGATGGATGCGTCCAACCTTCTGAAACCCGCTTTGCAGGGCGGCAAGCTGCGTTGCATGGGATCAACGACATACAAGGAATTCCGTCAGCACTTTGAAAAGGACCGCGCCCTGTCGCGTCGGTTCCAGAAGATTGACGTGAATGAGCCGTCAGTGCCGGATGCGATCAAGATCCTGATGGGTCTGAAGCCGCATTTCGAAGAACATCACGATTTGCGCTATACATCGGATGCGATCAAGGCAGCGGTTGAATTGGCCGCGCGTTATATCAATGACCGCAAACTGCCCGACTCTGCAATCGACGTGATCGACGAGGCTGGGGCCGCGCAGCACCTGCTGCCCGACAGCAAGCGCCGCAAGACGCTGGGCATCAAAGAGATCGAGGCCGTCGTGGCCAAGATTGCCCGCATCCCACCGAAAACCGTGTCCAAGGATGACGCCGAAACCCTGCGCGATCTGGAAAAGACGTTGAAACGCGTGGTGTTCGGGCAGGACAAGGCGGTTGAGGCGCTGTGTTCGGCAATCAAACTGGCCCGCGCGGGCTTGCGCGAACCTGAAAAGCCCATTGGCAACTATCTGTTCGCCGGGCCAACAGGCGTTGGCAAGACCGAGGTGGCAAAGCAGCTTGCCTCATCGCTGGGTGTTGAACTGATCCGCTTTGACATGTCGGAATACATGGAAAAGCATGCCGTTTCGCGCCTGATTGGTGCGCCCCCCGGCTATGTCGGCTTTGATCAGGGTGGCATGCTGACCGATGGCATCGACCAGCATCCGCATTGCGTGCTGTTGCTGGACGAAATGGAAAAGGCGCATCCGGATGTTTACAACATCCTGCTGCAGGTTATGGACCATGGCAAACTGACCGATCACAACGGCCGGTCAGTCGATTTCCGCAATGTGATCCTGATCATGACATCGAACGCGGGTGCGACGGAAATGTCGAAATCGGCCATCGGTTTTGGCCGTGACCGACGCACGGGCGAGGATACGGCGGCGATTGAACGCACCTTCACGCCGGAATTCCGCAACCGTCTGGATGCGGTGATTTCCTTCGCCCCCTTGGGCCGCGAAATCATTCTGCAGGTCGTGGAAAAGTTCGTATTGCAGTTGGAAGCACAGCTTCTGGATCGCAATGTCCATATCGAACTGTCACCCGAAGCGGCCGCCTGGCTGGGCGAAAAGGGCTATGACGACAAGATGGGCGCGCGCCCGCTGGGCCGTGTGATCCAGGAACACATCAAAAAGCCGCTGGCCGAAGAACTGTTGTTCGGCAAACTGGTCAAGGGCGGTGTGGTACGCGTTGTGGTCAAGGATGACGGCATCGTGCTGGATATCGAAGAGCCGCAAAAGCCCGCGATTACGCGGACCAAGCCCCCGCTTCTGACTGCGGAATAGGCCAGCGCAGCAACGAAAAGAAAACCCCCGCCATGCGCGGGGGTTTTTGTTTTCATCGGGTTGATGTGTGTCTGCAAACTTGGCCGATGTCAGATGACAGCCGCGCGATACAGGTGCCATGTCGCATGGCCCAACAGCGGCAATACCAGCACCAGCCCCAGCAGTGCCGGGATCGACCCCAACACCAAAGACCCCGCCACGATCACACCCCATGTCGCGATCACGACCGGGTTTTCCCGCGCTACCCGGACCGATGTCGCCACCGCGACCGCCAGACTGACATCGCGGTCCAGAAGCAGCGGGAATGACACCACGCTGATCGCCAGCACCACAACGGCCAGACAAATCCGGCAAACGTGCCCACTACAGCCAAAACCCAGCCCGCCGGGGTCGTCACGACCGCCGTCAGCAATGCACCAATGGATGCAGGCGTTTCCGGCCCGATGGTCACATTGAACAGCAGGTTTGCCAGCATGATCCACACCATGAACACCACGACATGAAACAGGCTAAGCACAAGAACTCCCGCAAATTTGGGTGACCCCATCACATCAAACAGCGCCATCCAGCTGGTTGGCAGCCCCTGTTCGCGGCGGCGGCTCATCTCGAACAGCCCGACAGCGGCGACAGGCCCCGTCAGGGCAAAGCCCGAAAGGATGGGAAACAGCAACTGGATATACGCGCCGCTGACCGCCATCGCGACCAAAAGCCCCCCGATGATCGGATACAGCAGGCAGACAAAGATCACGTCAGACCGGAACGCCTGCACATCATCCCACCCCTTGCGCAATGCGGCGCGCAGATCGTCCCGCGTCAGGGTCCGCGTCTGGGGCGGGGCCACCTGCTGACCCGCAACCGCATCGACGGCGGATGATGCATATCCTGACGCGGCCCGCATGGTGCCAAAGGCCCAGGATAAGGGGTTTCCAATCGTTTTCGCCATCAGTGATCCTCCCGTTTCGGGGACCAGCCGGGCCTTGTCGCCCCGGGGTAGTCCCATTGGCATCAAGTTGAAGTGCGGATCGTGTTGATCTTTGCTTAGCACAGGTTGCCCCGCCTGCCTATTCACAGCCGCATGACAGGCGGTCATCCCCGCGCGACGCCAGGACCAAATACAAAGTTGCTGGTGGCGGCAGGTCATCCGGGCGGCTATCATGGGATAACGCCGGGGCAACCACCGCGGCCTTGCCGTGAAAGGCTGACCATGTCGCTGATGCAGTTGACCTACGCCTCGCGCCCCTTTGGGTTTGACGCGGCAACACTGGGAGGCATCTTGCTGGATGCCCGTCGGTGCAATGCGCGTGACGGGATCACGGGGATGCTGATCTGCCGCGCCGATCTTTATCTGCAACTGCTGGAGGGGCCAGAGGCCGCGGTTGATGCCACCTATCGCCGGATCGCCGCCGATGACCGCCACATGGAATTGCGCCTGCTGACGCGCCGGACTGTCACCGACCGGCTGTTCCCCGACTGGGCCATGGGCGATGATCCGGCGCGGTCGTGGCTTTGGACCAAGGCGCAACTGGATGATGATATTCTGGACCGCACAACCGAGGCCGATGTGCTGGCGGTGTTTCAGCGTGTCGCCGCCGAGGGTTTGCCCGACTGACGCATCAGCGTTCGGTCAGTTTCAACTCGATCCGACGGTTCGCAGCCAGTGCGGCAGGGGTGTCTCCACCCGCCACGGGGCGGTATTCGCCAAAGCCCGTGGCCGCCATACGGTCGGGCGGAAAGCCCAGCTCATCCTGCATGAACCGCACAACCGACAGCGCGCGCGCCTGGCTGAGTTCCCAGTTATCGGCAAATTCCCCCGCACCTGACAGCGGCACGTTATCGGTATGGCCATCCACCCGGATGATCCAATCAATTCCCGGCGGGATGTCGGATGCAACGTCGTTCAGTGTCGCCACCACGCTTGCAATCTGCGCGCGCCCTTCCGGTGCCAGCGTGGCCGATCCTGCGGTAAAGAGCACCTCGCTGGAAAACACGAAACGGTCGCCCACCACGCGCACGCCTTCGCGGCCTGCCAATAGTTCGCTGAGTTGCCCAAAGAATTCGGACCGATAGCGCGCAAGATCCTGCGCTTCAGCCTCCAGCCGAACCCGTTCCGCCGCCTCCAGATCGGCGCGGCGTTTCTGTTCGGCGGCGACTTGCGCGAGGGCTGCGTTCAGTTGCGACCCCAACGCCTCTACCTGCACTTGGGCTGCGGCGTCTTTTGCGGCACTCGCATCCAATAGTCCCTGCAAGGTGCCAAGTTCGGCACGCAGTGCGGCAATCTGTTCGTTCAACAGCGCAAGATCGCGCTGTGCCGCTAGCGCGCGGTCTTGTTCTGCAGTCAATGCGGCCTCTGCAGTGGCGAGCAGTATGGCCTGCGTGTCACTCTCAGTCGCCGCTTGTGCGGCTTCGGTTTGCGCGGCAGCCAGCAGCGTCAGCGTTTCCTCGGCACGTTTGCGCTGTTCTTCAAGGGCAAGGGTCATGGCTGTGAGCTCAGTATCCGACGCCGCCAGTTTTTCCTGTAACGCCTGCAAGGCGGCCTGATCGGCAAGGCGCGCGGCTTCTTCTTCGGTCAATTCGGTTTCTGTGGCCGTCAGTTGCCCCTGCACATCAGCCAAATCCGCATCCGCCTCGGTGGCCCGTTTGCGCAAATCCGCGATCAACCCCTCCAGCGCCTCGCGCCGTGCGGCGGCCAGACGCGCGGCCTCGGTCCCCGCGTCAATTTCGGATCGCGCAGTGGCAAGGGCCAGTTGCAGCGCCTCTTGTTCCGAAATCAGCCGGGTTTGTGTTGCCTCCAGCGCGGCCACCGATGCGGTCAGCGCCGTCGCCTCGCCCCGCGCGGTATCGCGTTCGGCCAGCAAGGTGGCCACCTGCGCCTCGAACGATGCGATCTGTCCGCGTGCATCCACCAGTTCACCTTCGCGTGTGGCCAAGGTGCCGGTCAGGCCCGCAATCTCGGCCGCCTGCGCTTGTCCCGCGGCAATGGAAGCTGCCAGACTGGACCGCAGGCTGCCCACCTCGGTCTGCAATTCATCCGCGCGCACCCGTTCAAGGCCAAGCGCGTCGGCCAATTGTGCCACCTGTGCTGTAAGCGCAGTCAACTCGCCATCCTGCGTCGTGATCGTATCGCGGAGCACTGATTGCATGACGGTAAAGATCGTCAGCACGAACATCAGGACCATCAACAATGTCGTCACGGCATCCACAAATCCGGGCCAGATCATCGAGGAATCGCGCCGCCCCCGCAGTGCCATCAGCCGCGCCCCACACTGCCCCGGCTCATTTGCCGGATTGCGGCTGTCAGGGCAGAAATGTCGCCGCGCAGATCGGCCACGCTTTCCTGCCGTCCCGCCGCGATTTCCTCAAGAATGCGCAGCAGTTGCACATCAATCGACCGCAGCCGCATCCGGCTTTCGGCATCTGCCGCATTCGCGCTGTTTTCGCCCGTCAGGGCCGCAATCATGCGGTCCTGTCCTTCGGCGACACGGTCAAGGGCGCCCGATTGCGCGCCCATGTCCTGCATCCGTTCCGACAGCGCGCCAATAGCTGTGGCCAGATCGCCAAGCCGTTCTTCCATCATCACGCGGCCCGCGTCAGCGTCCTGATAAATCAATTGCAGCGCCTCGATCTGCCCCGACAGGCCTTCCAGAACCTGCCCCAGTTGTGCTGTATCGCCGCCCTCGCCCTCGCCAGAAAAACCCAGCCGTGTGATGGATGACAGCCATTCCTCCAACTCGCGCACGAAACGGTTCTGGCCGTGCCCCGCGAACAATTCCAACAACCCCACCACCAACGATCCTGCCAGACCCAGCAAGGATGATGCAAACGCCGTGCCCATGCCGCCAAGCTGCGATTCGAGCCCGCTCATCAGCTTGCCAAACACATCCAGCCCGGTTTCACCGTCTTGCGGGGCAAGCGACCGGATCGTGTCCACCACGGCCGGAACAGTGGTGGCCAACCCCCAGAACGTGCCCAAAAGCCCCAGAAAAACCAACAGGTTGATCAGATACCGGGTGATGTCGCGGCTTTCTTCGATCCGGCTTTCCACCAATTCCTGAATGGACCGCGATGCTGATGATGAGATCGTCATCCCCCGCCGTGACCGCAGCAGGGACGCAAGCGGCGCCAGCAGGCTCGGCGGGGCGAACGCCTCATGCCCCGGTTGCTGGCGCACGAAATTCTCGATCCAGTTGACGGACTGCATCAGGATCAGAACCTGCCAGAAACAGGTGGCGATCCCCATCAGGAATACAAACGCGATCAACCCGTTCAGCAGCGGATTGGTGCGCACGATGTCGGCAACCTGATCGTGGATCAGCCACGCACCCGCGACAATCAGCCCGGTGACCAGCATCATCGTGACGATCTGCCGGATCGGCTGGGTAAAGGTGGTGGCCACTTCGACCGCGGATTTATTCATCAGGTGCCTGACTGCTTTGATTTTTGCGCAGTCTAGCAGGCGTGGCCCGCCTGCCAAGCACAGTTATGGCAACCCACGCACCCGTGTGACCAGCCAGTCCAGATCAGGGTCCGCCAGACCAAGGTCGGACAGGTGCTGGGCGGTCGCAAACAGGTAATCCCGGTTCGGCCCGCGCACCCCATGCCGCTGCGCAATGATCTGCGCCTGATCCTCAAGGCTCATGTCGCGGTTATACTGCGCATGGTCGCGGTTGATGACATAGGTCACAGCCTGCACGGCATTGCCGTCGGCCAGTTCTACCGTCACCGTTTCCTCGCGATAGGCATAGGAAATCAATTCCCGCGTGCGGAGTGCCTCAAGTGTCGCATCCTCGTGCCCCGGCAACACGCGAAATGCCACGCCGTCGCAGACCCCATCCACCGCTTGGTCCAGCGCCAGCACCAGCCCCGGTGCCTCTGCGGTGCCACGGTAATGCACTGACCACATGCAAAAGCTGCGCCGCCAGCCCGTCACGCGGCCGTTCTGGCGGTCGGCAAAGGCAAAGCACGGGTCCCAGATCAGTGACCCATAGCCGAACACCCAAAGCTGATCTTGGCTGACTGGCTCTTGTTCCATCTGCCCTGTAGACAACACCAAGGGTGCGGTGAAAAGGGGCAGGTGATGCGGGCACTGACTTGGATCGTGGGTATTCTGGCCCTGTTGTGGTCCGGCTACTGGTTCGTCGGGTCACGCGCGGTTGAAAACGGTGCGGTTGACTGGTTTGCCGCGCAGAACGCAGGCGGCATGGTCGCCACGTATGGCACGCTGAATGTTGCGGGATTTCCCAACCGGTTCGACCTGACTGTGACAGATGTGGCGGTTGGCAATCCGGTCACGGGCCTGCGCTGGCAGGCACCGGCGCTGCAGGTTTTCGCAATGACGTGGAAGCCATGGCATATCATCGCCATTCTGAACGGCGAACAACGGGTTGATCTGCCTGACCAATCGCTTGTTGTCACCAGCGGCGATGCCCGCGCCAGCGTGGTGTTCCAGCCCAATACCGATCTTGGCCTGTCACGGCTGTCGGCGTCAGTGACGCAAGGCAAGGTCGTGTCGTCGCAGGGCTGGACTGTGGCCGCCGATGTGGCCGAACTGCACACACGCCTGAACCCGACCGCAACCAACGCCCATGACATTGCCGTTGATGCAACCAACCTTGCCCCGGACGCGGCGATCATCACGGGCACAAGCCTGCCCCCCCAGATTACGTACATTCGCCTGCGGGCAACCGCCACGCTGTCGGCCCCGCTTGACCGCAACGCAGGCGATACCCCGCCCCGCCTGACGGGCTGGCAGGTGAATGAAGGCAGCCTGTTGTGGGGCGGGCTGACGGTTGATGCCAAGGGCGCGATTGCGGCTGGTGCTGATGGTCTGGCCGACGGGCGTATCGACATTTCCATCAAGGGCTGGCGTCTGGCGGTGCCTTTGCTGGTGAACGCGGGGCTGGTCAAACCGGACGTGGCGCCTACGGTCGAAAACCTGCTGGCCGCCATGGCCGCGCAAGGCGGTGATCCCGAAACGCTGGTCCTGCCATTGGTCTTTGCAGACGGGCGCGGGACACTGGGGCCCTTGCCCCTTGGTCCCGCGCCACGGCTTAACTAAGCACGCGCTTGACCATTGGCAGATTGCGCAGCACCACAAGGTCCAGCACAATCGCCGCCAGCAGAACCGCCCCCGCCAGTGGGAACATCACCCCCAGCACGACCATCAAGGCGGCAGCGCTCTTCCATAACGGCAAATCATGCGGCACGGGCGGGGCCGCCAGCCGCAACATGCCCGCCGGTCGGCGCTTCCACCACATCACCAGACCGGACACCGACATAAAGATGACGGCCATACAGAACAGCGTGTTCAGCGCAAGGTTCCACACCCCCATATCGCCTTCGTGAAATGCAATGCCATAGGCCATGGCCTTGGCATAAACCGAATAGTCGGCATAGCGCACATCTGCCAGAACCCGACCCGTGAACTGGTCGATATGGATCGTCCGATCGGCAGACGGGGCAGGGCCATCATTGGTCATGCTGTCGTGGCTGATTGTCCAGACGCCAGTCTCGTCGGCCGGAAAGTTCAATTGATAGCGTCGATCAAAACCCAATCCGCTGGCAAAATCGGTCACGCTGTCCAGCGTCACGGCATCGGTGATACCAACCGCGCCCGCCAAAGACCCGGATGCAGGCAACGGCGTCTGTTCCAGCGTCCACGCCACTTCATTTGCGCCATCGTGATTCATGCTGGCATGATCTGCGCCCGACAACGGCACATTGTCCCACTTTTCGGCGGGAAACGTGCTCCAGGCTTGCACGAATTTTGTGCCCCAGACCCCGGTCCATGACAGCCCGGAAATCAGGAAGGCCGTCAGCAAAATGGCCACCCAGACGCCCGTCACCTGATGCATGGATTTCCACCAGTTGCGCCCGCGTGCTGTCATATCGGGGATCAATCGCGCGCCTGATCCCTGACGGGGCCACCACAGGTAAACGCCCGTCACAATCAGAATGATGCCAAGGCTGGCGGCAATCTCGATCAGTATGTCACCGAAATTCCCCATCAGCAGGCTGCCATGAATGACATTGGCAAAATCATACCAACCGTCCCGCCACGGAAAGGTTTCTGACACGGTGGCACGGTAGGGGTCCACCACCACGGCTGTGGCGACATCGCCTGTGTCCACCTTGAACACCGCAACCCGGTCGTGGCCCATTGGTGCGATGTATTGGCTGACGGCTCCACCGGGCACGGCCGCAACGGCGGCCGCAGCCTGTTCCGAAACGGCTGTGGGTAGGCCGCTTGGCGATACATAGCCGCGTTCGCCGTTCAGTTCGGTTGTGGCGCTGACCCAGAGCATGACCAGTCCGGTCAGCGCCAGCATGATAAGGAATGGGGCGACATACAGCCCCGCGTAAAAGTGCCACCGCCAGGCTGCGAAATAGAATGCGTTCGTGCGCGGAACCGTGTCCACGGATGCAGTTGTCATGTGATTGATCCTTGATGATGTTGGAACGTGATTTCAACGTCACAAGGTGGTCGGTGGCCCCCGCGCCATCACGCCATGCGGATCATGGGCTGGCCGCACCAGATCGGCAATCATCGTCAGGTCATTGCGCGTATACGCCACAGACCGCACTGGTAAAACGAGGTCGGGCAAAAGTGCGGCAGCCGCCTGCGCTGCCCAATCGCAGCGCTGCATCGGAGTGTTTTCATCCGGCGCACCGCCCAGATCCATCACCGTTTCAACCGGCCCATCGCCTGTGCACAGCACAAGCGTCATGGTGCCATTCACGGTCTGCGCCGGCATCACGGCGGCGGGCAACAGCGTCAGCAACATGAATGGCACAAGCAGTATCCAACCGCAGATGCGGAGACTGCCTGAGTGAGGGTGTTTTGTCAGCGCCATGCTCATGTCATAGCGCGAGCCATTCTGCGCTTCAATGCGCATCACTTCTTGCTGGAAACGCTCCGTGATTTCGTCGCCTTCCGGCCTAACCCATGCCGCATTCTGGTTGTCCCTTGTGCCCATGTGGCGGCAAGGGGGCTTCAATCATGGCCAAGGGATTATTTCTGACGTTCGTGGCCTTGTCGGTCGGCGGGCTGGCATTTGCGGACTACACCAACCAGACCATGCGCGTTGGCGCCAAGTTTGGTGAATTGGGCGTGCGTGAATATACACAGACCTTTGCCGCGCGCTATCAGGGCATGCAAGATGGCTGGCAGGCCGACGCACTTGCCGCCGATTTGCGCGCCAAGGACCCGCGCGAATTGCTGCCTGACGCGCCCGATGGCTGGACTATGCGGGAATGGAACGAAACCGACCGGGCCCAGTTGTTCCCGCCCGCCGATGCGGCCAACGTCCCCGCAGAACTGCAAGCCGCCTTTGACGAGAATCCGCTGCTGTCAGGCCTTCAGGCGGCAGGCCAGCGTGAGGCCCGCGCCGAAGAGATAGCCACAACGCGGTTCTATCAACGGGGCGACAGCCTGATCGCGCTTCAGCTTGCCCACAAACCCCCGCAAGGTAATGCCGCCGGCATCACGGGCCTGTCGATGAACATCATCGAAGGCAACATGGCCGCCATGTCTGGCAGTGAGGGGTTCGCCGTCATCAAAGGCGTCGCCTATGGGCAGTCCACCGGGTTGTTCGGTGTGGGTGGCGCGGATGGCGCGCCGCGCGTCCTGAACGGGCGGATGGGCAAGGAAATCCGCATTACCGCGCGCGCACGGGCCAGCGATGCCGACATCCACGATCTTTTGTCCAGCATCGACTATGACACCCTCAACGCCATGATGGTCCGCCCCGTGGCCGGTGTTGGGTCAGACGCCAGCGAGATTCCGCTGGAACAGCAGCAGGCCATCGCCGATGCCGCGCTTGCGGCGCAGGCACAGGAACTGATGGACCGTGCCCGCGACAGCGAAGCCGCCCTTGTCGCGATGGCCGATGCGATCACGCCGTCCGGCGATGCCGCCACGGATGAGGCTGCGGCTTTCGGTCTTGGTGCAATGTTCGGTGCGAATGCCGAAGTCGCCAGTGATGCAGAGGCTGACGCACCCGCGCAGGTCGGCCGGATTGGCAGTTCGGGCAACTGCACCATGATCGGTGCCCGCAAAAGCTGTGGTGTGCAACCGGACTGACAGCCGCCCGCAGCGCATGTCGTTTTCTGACGCCAAAGGTCGTCGCGTCTTGCCCATTTATGCCGCATTCGGGCAGAAAGGCGCGTGAAGCCTGAAGGAGTCTCCCGATGAAAACCCATGTCAAAGCGCTTGTTGTCGGTGGCGGTGCCGTGGGGACCGGGATCGCCTATCACCTCGCACGCGCCGGATGGGACACCATGCTGGTGGAACGCGATGAGTTGACGGCCGGGTCCACCTGGCACGCGGCAGGCCTGCTGCCACTGTTCAACATGGGATATGCCACCACACATATCCACAAATACTCGGTCGATTTCTACAAGGGGCTAGAGGCGGAAACCGGCCTCAATCCCGGCTTTTACGTGGTCGGCAACCTGCGCATGGCCCAACACCAGCAACGCATGGATGAATACATGCTTTACTCATCGGTGGCCGAAACCGCCGATGTCTACCACGAATTCCTGACGCCCAAGGACATGAAGGATCGCTGGCCGCTGCTGCGCACCGATGATCTGATCGGCGCGCTGTATCACCCGCAGGACGGCTACATCAACCCCGCCGATGTGACCCAAGCGATGGCCAAAGGTGCCCGTCAGTTCGGCTGCACTTTTGAACGCAAGGTGCAGGTCAACGGCTATCGCTGGACGGGGTCCGAATGGATCGTGTCCTGCACGCGGATGGTGGAACAGGGCGGCAATCTGGTGGCGTCGGATGATCACTTTGACATCACCGCCGAACATGTCGTCACCGCCACCGGCAACCATGCGCAGCGCACCGCGCGCCTGTTGGGGATCAAGACCCCCGCTGTGGTCGTCGAACACCAGTATATCGTGACGGAACCTGACCCCGTGCTGGTCGAATGGCGCAAGACCAACCCGCAGCACCCCGTCCTGCGCGATGCTGATGCCAAATGGTATGTCCGCGAAGAACGCGGCGGCTGGATTCTGGGGCCATATGAAAAGAACGCTCCCGCCCGCTTTGAATACGGTGTGCCCGAATCGTTCCGCGCCGATCTGTTCCCGCTCGATCTTGAACGGATTGAACAGGAATACATGTCCTTCATCCACCGTCTGCCCAGTTCAGAAACGGTTGGCCTGAAGGATGATTACAACGGCCCGATCTGCTATACCCCCGATGGCAACCCGCTGGTCGGCCCCGCACCGGGCCTGCGCAACATGTGGCTGGCCGAGGGGTTTTCGTTCGGGATCACTGCGGCAGGCGGCACGGGGCATTACCTTGCGCAACTGATGACCCAAGGTGAGGCCGAGATTGACATGGCATCACTTGACCCGCGCCGTTTTGCGCAGAACTGGATGACAACCGAATATGCCGCCCGCAAGAACGAAGAATGTTACGACCACGTCTTCATCCTGCATCACCCGGACGAGGAACGCGAAGCTGCGCGCCCCCTGCGCACTGCCCCGGTCTATGACCGGCAAAAAGCGCTTGGCGCGCAATTCGGGCAGGTCAATGGCTGGGAACGTCCGATCTATTACGGCCCCAAAGATGCGCCCGACGATTTCGATCACAACACCCGGTCATTCCGCCGTGGCGGCTGGTGGCAATATGCGGTGGATGAGGCGAAAGCCATCCGCGAAACCGCTGGGCTGATTGATGCGACAGCCTTTACCAAACACATCGTGCGCGGTGCGGGGGCGACGGCGTTCCTTGACTGGTTCACCTGCAACGCCCTGCCTAAGGTTGGCCGCATCAACCTGACGTATGCGTTGACGCCCACGGGCACCACGCGCACCGAATACACCATCGTGCGCAACGGCGAGAATGATTACTACCTTGTCTCTGCTGGCGCATGGACGGCCTACGACGCCGATTACCTACGCAAATGCGCCGAGGATATGGCCCCCACCTTTGGCCATATCGACATTCATGATGTCACCACGCAATGGGGCGTTTTCGCCATCGCCGGGCCCAACAGCCGCAAAATTCTCGCCGAACTCATCAAGGACGCCGATCCCGCGACCGCACTGTCAAACAAGCGTTTCCCGTGGCTTTCGGCCCGCAAGATCGAACTTGGCATGTGCCCGGTCAATGCCATCCGCGTCGCCTACACGGGCGAGCTGGGGTGGGAACTTCACCACCCCATTGAAATGCAACGCTATCTCTGGGATCAACTGCTGGCCGCAGGTGCCAAGCACGGCATGAAACTGGTCGGTGCCCGCGCCCAAAACTGGCTGCGGCAGGAAAAGTCCTACCGCGCCTTCGGCAACGAACTGGGCCGCGATGCCACCCCGCTCGAGGCAGCGCTGGATCGTTTCGTTGACCTTTCCAAGGATTTTCAGGGCAAGGCTGCGATGCTGGCCACCGGCATCCGCTCCAAATGCGTGACGGTGCTGATCGACGGCCCTGCCGATACCGACCCTTGGGGCAAAGAGGCGCTGCTGGTCGATGGCGTCAAGGTCGGCCGTCTGACCTCGGGCGGCTATTCGGTGGCTTTCGGAAAACAGATCGGCATGGGCTATGTCCGCCCCGATCTGGCGGCCGTGGGAACCCGGCTCAAGGTCAAGATGCTGCGTCAGGAATGGGATGCTGAGGTGGTCGAAGACAGCCCGTTTGATCCCACCAACGCGCGTATTCGGGTGGATGGTTGACGCCGGTCACTGAACCATTCACCGTTTGAAAACCTGGATGTCCGCTGCGGCGCGACAGTCTCTCGTCTGCTCGTGCCCGTCTACTGATGCCTAACTGCCCTGCGCCGCCAGAGCCCGCGCATTGTCATACACTGTCGCCATCGCATCATCCAAGCGCGACAACCAAACCGAGTGACGGCGTTCACGAAGACCAATAATTGTCAGATTTCGTTAACATGCTTATTGAAAGAAAAGGATAATTCAGGAATTGACAGCCGTCAATTTATGACCGCGTCACGGCAATATGGTGTCTTCTCACCGCTACTGCACCCGCCGCGCCAGCCAAGCGGCCCAGTCCGCCGCAGACCCCGCAAATGCGTTGGCATCCGCCCGGCCCGCGATACCCGGAATGATCGCCGTGCTGGAATATTGCCAGAACGTCCAGGCCTGCCCCGGATAAACCTGCGTCGGGTGTCCTGCCACCGATCGCAGCCAGAACTCCGCCCCGCGCAGCCGCCACAGCTCTGCATCGCGATAAATATCGGGCGAGACATAGACGATGGGGCGCTGACCATAGTGCCGTTCAATCGCATCCATGAACGCCTCCGCCTCACGTCGCAATTCCGGCCCCGGTGTCCGCCGGGTGCAGGTCGGCGAAAACGGCGTCCATTCCAGATCGAGCACGGGTGGCAGATCGCCCGCCCCGCGCGGCACATTGCGAATGAACCAGCGCGCCTGTTCGATGCCGGGGCGGCAGTGATACCAGAAATGATAGGCGCCTCGCCGCACCCCCGCCGCACGGGCCGCCGCCCAATGCGCCTTGAACATCGGGTCCACCAGATCGCCGCCCTCGGTTGCCTTGATAAAGGCGAAACTGACGCCGTTCGCGCGCGCTGTGGCCCAATCAAGGCTGGTCTGAAACCGTGCCGCGTCGGTGCCATGCACCGGGTACCTGTTGGGCGCGCGCCCCTGCCATGCATGCGGATCGCTGTCACCAAAGCGAACTTCGGACACGTTCGCCGACACCTGCGCGTCGCTTCGAGTGGTGTCCGTTTTTTGCCCGCCACAGGCGGCCAGAAGCAGGATCAGGGGCAAGGCAATCAGACGCATCGCCCGAACTTCGCGCAGGCCGCCCGATTTGTCACGCCGGATTTTGCGCATCAGGCGAAACGCGCCGGTGACAATGCGGCCACCACCTCCGGCGCAATCGCAGCGCTGCGCCCACCGATCAGATCACCCAGCAAGGCCGCTGCCGCCGGGGCCGACTGGAAGCCGTATCCACCTTGTCCCGCCAGCCACACAAACGATGGTGCCTTCGGGTCCCGACCGATCACCAGCACCCGGTCGGGCGAAAACGTCCGCAAGCCCGCCCAGTTCGACAGCATCCGCGTCACAGGCACGGTCACCATCTCTTCATACCGCGCCAGCCCTTCGGCCAGCACCATGTCATCGGCAAAAGCATCATGCGGGTCCATCGGGTGTTCCTCGGCAGGGGACACGATCAACGCGCCGGCATCGGGCTTGGCATACCAGGTCTCGCCCGCGCCAAACAGCATCGGCCAGCGGCTGATGTCATGCCCGCCCGGTGCCGGCAGCCGCGCCATTGACCGGCGCATCGGCGTGAACCCCAAGCGCCGCACCCCCGCCATGCCGGCCACCGTGTCTGCCCAGGGCCCCGCCGCATTCACGATTGTTCCAACGCGAAATGCACCCTTGGACGTGGTGACCCGCCATCCCGCACCATCCCGCGCAATCGCACTGACCCCGGCACCCGTGATGATCTGCGCCCCGCCAGCCCGCGCTACACGGGCATAGCCCTGCAGCATCAGATCGGTATCAATATCCCAGGCATGATCGGCCATCGCCGCATGCGCCACCGTGTCCGGATTCAGGATCGGCACGATATGCCGTGCGGCATCCACGCTTAGCACTGGCATGTTCATGGCCTGCGCATCATGGTGAAATGCCTTGGCCTGATCGGCGCGCGCCACCATCATCACCCCGCGCGGCGATAAGACGCCCGGCATTGCACGCAACGCCGCACCGCTGGCCAGGCTCAGCGTCACCACCGGCCCCGCCCCGTAATGCGGCTCATAGAGCGCCGCCGACCTGCCAGAAGCATGGTGCCCCAGCACCGCCTCTTGTTCGGTCAGAATGACGCGCCCCTGCGACACCAGCTCCGCCGCCGCCGAAACGCCGGCGATCCCGCCCCCGACAATCAGAAAATCCGCATCCATCACGTACCTGACCCATCAAAAAGGGGCAGAACACGCTCTGCCCCTTCCTCTGTTCTCAACTATCCTCGGGGGGTCCGGGGGGCAGACGGCCCCCCGGCGCTTGTCACAAAAGATCAGGCCGGAATATCGCCCGCCATCCCTTCCAGATAGAAGTTCATGCTGACCAATTGTTCATCTGTGGCCACCTCACCCTCGGCAAGGAAGACCGAACCGTCCTGCTTGTTGATCGGGCCGGTGAACGGATGATAGGTGCCGCCAGTAATCGCCGCGATCATGCCTTCGGCTTCGGCTTTTACATCGGCGGGCACGGCATCGGTGATCTCGCCCATCACCACTTCGCCGTCTTTCATGCCGCCCCAGGTGTGGCCACTGGTCCAGTTGCCATCCAGAACGGCCTGCACGCGCTTCACATAGTAAGGCGCCCAGTTGTCGATGATCGAGGTCACACGCGGGCTCGGCTTGAACGCCGCCATGTCAGATGCCTGCCCAAAGCCGATGACGCCCGGCGTTTTGGCGGCTTCGGCGAGCGGGGCGGTCGAATCAGTGTGTTGCAGGATCACATCCACGCCCTGTTCGATCAGGGCCTTGGCCGCATCCGCCTCTTTCGCCGGGTCAAACCACGTATAGGCCCAGACCACGCTCATCTCGACGGCAGGGTTCACTTTGCGGGCATGCAGGAAGCTGGAATTGATCCCCTGAATGACTTCCGGAATCGGGAAAGACGCGATGTAGCCGATCTTGTTCGACTTTGTCATCTTGCCCGCGATGTGGCCCAGCACAGCGCGGCCTTCGTAGAACCGCGCATCATAGGTGGCAAGGTTCGGGGCCTGCTTGTAGCCCGTCGCATGTTCGAACTTGATGTCGGGGAACTTTGCCGCAACGGCAACGGTCTGGTCCATGTAACCAAAGGATGTGGTGAAGATCAGCCCACAGCCCGACAGCGCCATCTGTGTCAGCACGCGTTCGGCATCGGCCCCTTCCGGCACGGATTCCTGAAACACCGTCTCGACCTTGTCGCCAAACGCCTCGACCACCGCCAGACGGCCCTGATCGTGCTGGAACGTCCAGCCGCCATCGCCAACCGGCCCCACATAGATAAAGCCCACCTTCAGCGGACTGTCCTGCGCAAATGCCGGCATCCCTGCCGCCATCGTCAGGCCTAGTGCGGCGCCGCCTTTCAGGATCGTTCTGCGTTGCATATTTGTCGTCTCCCCTATGGTGTGGGCCAGTGGCTGGCCCTTGTTTGGCCTCAACGTGAGGCATGGAATGTTTGGCCCAAGGCGGCAGGTGCGGCCAATGCCGCGCGCCCACGCCCTGATGACATGATGACCAGCACGAGGATGGTTATCAGATATGGCGACATCGACAAGTATTCGACCGGGATTGGCACCCCCGCCGCCTGCAGATTCAACTGCAGAACCGTGATCCCGCCGAAAAGATAGGCACCGATCAGCACGCGCCATGGCTTCCAGCTTGCAAAAACCACGATGGCGAGCGCGATCCACCCCGCCCCCGCCGTGATGCCTTCGGTCCATTGCGGCACGCGCACAAGGCTGATGTAGGCCCCGCCGAGGCCCGCCATCGCCCCTCCGAACATGATCGCCAGCACCCGGATTCGCACCACCTTGTAGCCAAGCGCATGCGCGGCATCATGCGCTTTCGCCGACGGCGCGCAGGATCAGATCCCGCACGGGAGTATTTCAGCACAGCCCAGACAGCGGCAATCATCGCGATGGACAGATACACCACCGCGTCATGGCCAAACACGATCCGCCCCAGCACGGGAATATCATCCAACGTCCCGAACGGCACCGCCCCCGTCGCAGGCGGCTTGATCCCGACATAGCCTTGCCCCAGCAGCGCGCTCAACCCCAGCCCGAACAGCGTCAATGCAAGCCCGCAGGCCACCTGATTGGCCAGCAGGAACTGCGTCAGCACGGCAAACACCAGTGCCAACACCACCGCCCCGGCCATCCCGCCAAGGAAACCCCATCACGGGGCTGCCCGTCTCCACCGCCGCGATAAACCCGCAGACCGCCCCCATGATCATCATGCCCTCAACCCCAAGGTTCAGAACACCCGCCTTTTCCACGACCAACTCGCCAATCGCCGCAAGCATGATGGGAACGGACGCCACCATCAGCGAGGCGATCAGGACAACCGGATCAATACCCGCCGAACATTATGCGCCCCCTGCGGCGGATGAAAGTATGCGACCCCATGCCACCAGCCATCCCGCCAGCGTCATAGATGACCAGCATCCGCCGAGAGCCAGACCCGAGCCCGCCGTACTGTCGGACGTTGCCAGGTGCCCAATCCGCATTGCGTCTTGCCAACGCCGACCGAAAAAGGTGTCGCCGCTTAACACGCCGTCGCCGCCCAGCAACGCATCAAGCACAATCAGCACAACCAGCGCCATGACAATGATGCCGCCGATTGGTGTCAGATACGTCAACGCAAAGCCTGCTGCCGCAAAAGGCAGTACCCATGCAACATCAGCCGCCGCAATATCTCGCTTTCAACATCACGCCACCACCCTTCCCACCCTCACCCGGAAATGCGTCAGCACATCCACCGCCAGCAGGAAAAACAGCAGCATCCCCTGAAAGGCCTGTATCGCCGCCGCTGGCAACCCAAGGTTGGTCGCCGCGTTCTCGCCGCCAATGTATGTCAGCGCCATCAGCAACCCCGCCAGCATGATGCCAATCGGGTTCAACCGCCCAAGGAACGCCACGATGATCGCCGTGAACCCGTAATTCACCCCGAATGCCGTGCTGATCTGCCCCGCAGGCCCCGACACCTCGAACAGCCCCGCCATGCCTGCCAGCACGCCCGATATCCCCAGACACAGCACGATCAACCGCGCAGGCTGCACCCCTGCAAACCGTGCCGCGCGCGGGGCCTGCCCCGCCAGCTTGATCTGGAACCCCAACATGTGCCGCTGCAACAGCACATAGGCGAAAATCACCGCGATGAACGCCGCAACCACCCCCCAATGCGCGCCGGTGCCCGCAATCAGCTCCGGGTTCGATCCCGCCGGATAATCGCGGAAATTCCGGCTGCCCGGAAACCCGCCGCCATCCGGGTTGCGCAGGATGCCGAAGGAGACCGCCGAAAGAATGTTCTCGGCCACATAAACCAGCAGCAGCGACACAAGGATTTCATTCGTGTTGAACTGCGTCTTCAGGATCGCCGGGATCATCGCCCACAGCCACCCGCCAAACGCCCCCGCCACCACCATCAAGGGAAACACGATACCACGCCTCAAGCGGATAGAACGCAAGGCCGACGGCGGCGCCACAAATCCCCCCGATGATGTATTGCCCCTCGGCCCCGATGTTCCAGATGCCCGCCCGAAACCCAAGGCTAAGACCAATCGCGATCAGGATCAGCGGCCCCGCTTTCACCAGCAGTTGCGCCCGGAAATACCACGCAAATTCGCCAAACAGCGGGTCCCAGAAAATCGTGCGGATCGCCACGACCGGGTCCTTGCCCAACAGACCAAACATCACCCCGCCCGCAATCATCGTCAGCACAACTGCCAGCACCGGCGTGGCCGCCGTCCAGAACCGCGATGCCTGCGGCCGCCGCTCCAGCCTCAACACTTCGAAACCCCGCCACTTTGAATAAAATACGTCTTCCTCTGTTCAAAACTATCCTCGGGGGGTGAGGGGGGCAGACAGCCCCCCTGCAACGCCAACCACAAAAGATCACGCCGCATCATGGGCACCCCCCATCATCAACCCGATCGCATCCACCGTCAGCCCCTCTACCGGACGCGGTTCTGTCAGCCGCCCACCGTTCAGCGCGGCAAAGGCGCCCGCCACCTCCAGCAATTCATCCAGATCCTGCGAAATCACCACCACCGCCGCACCCGCCGCCGCACAATCCAGTATCGCCTGCCGGATCGCCGCCGCCGCCGCGGCATCGACCCCCCATGTCGGCTGGTTGACCACGATCACCGTTGGCGCCTGCATCAATTCCCGGCCGATCACGAATTTCTGCAGGTTCCCGCCCGACAGCGCCCGTGCTGCCACATGCGTGCCCGGTGTGCGCACATCGAACGCCGCCACAATGCCGTCCGCAAACGCCCCCGTCGCACGCCAGTCGATGAACCCGTGACGGCTCAACCCTTTGCGCACATCACCCGACAGCAGTGCATTTTCCACCAGTGTCATGTCAGGTGCCGCTGCATGGCCCAGCCGTTCCTCCGGGGCCGCAACAAGCCCCAGCTTGCGGCGCGCATTCGGCCCCAGATGCCCGACATCGGCCCCTGCGATCTGCACCGCCCCCGGCACCCCCCTGATTTCGCCCGACAGCGCCAGCAGCAATTCATCCTGCCCGTTGCCCGCAACCCCCGCGATGCCCAGCACCTCGCCCTTGCGCAGGCTAAAGCTCACATCCTTCAACGATGTCCCGAAGGGAATCGGTGACGCCACCGACAACCCCCGCACCGCCAGCGCCACTGCGCCAAGCGCATGCTCGCGCCGCGCAGGCGTGGCCAGCACTGTGCCCACCATCATCTCAGCCATGTCCCGGGCTGAGATCTGGCGCGGTATGCAGGTCGCTACAACGCGGCCCCGCCGCAGGATCGTGGCACTGTCACACAGGCTGCGAATTTCTTCCAGCTTGTGACTGATGTACAAGATCGCGGTCCCCTCTGCCGCCAGCTTGCGCAGGGTCTGGAACAGGATCTCCACCTCTTGCGGGGTCAGAACGGATGTCGGCTCGTCCATGATCAGCAGCTTTGGGTCCTGCAACAGGCAACGGATGATCTCTACCCGCTGCCGCTCGCCCGCCGACAGATCGCCCACCCTGCGATCAGGGTCCAAGGGCAGGCCGTAGGCCGCACTGACCGCGCGAATACGCGCGGCCAGGTCACGCATCGCTGGAGGGTTCTCCATCCCCAAGGCCACGTTTTCGGCGACCGACAGCGCCTCAAACAGCGAAAAGTGCTGAAACACCATTCCCACGCCCGCTGTACGCGCCGCTGACGGGCGGGCGGGCGCATACTCCGCCCCCCGCAGCACCATCCGCCCCGCGTCAGGCCGCACAAGGCCATAGATCATCTTGACCAGCGTCGATTTCCCCGCACCGTTCTCCCCCAGCAGGGCATGCACCTCGCCCGCCTCGATGGCAAAATGCACGTCCTTGTTGGCCACAACCCCCGGATAGGCCTTGGTCACCCCTTCGATGGACAGCAGCACCTCAGCCATGCTGCACCCTTCCCACCACCTGTGCGGGTGCCAGAAACGCCGCCGCCACCCCCACGGCAATCGCCTGCGGATGCTTGCCAAGTGCGGGATCGCCAATCGGGCAGTCGATCCGCCCAATCGCCTGATCCCCATGCCCAAGCGCGCGCAGCCGCGCCCGGAACCGCGCCCATTTCGTCGCCGACCCGATCAGGCCCGCCCGCGCAAAGCCATGCCCCAGCAAACGGTGGCACAGATCAAGGTCAAGGGCGTGGCTATAGGTCATCACCAGATGCTCTGCCCCAATCGGGCTTGCGTCAACTGCCGCTGCAATATCCGCCCGCGCCATCACCTGCACGCCATCCGGCACCGCGTCCGGAAACCGCCCCAAATCCACGTCGCACCATGTGATCTGCACGCCCGGCAGTGGTGCCAGCACCCCCACCACTGCGCGCCCCACATGCCCCGCCCCCCAGACCCAGACCGCGCGCTGGGGCCGCGCGGCGGGCTCCACCATCCAGCCCTGCACCAGAACCGGCACCGGCATCACCCCTTCGCCCCGCGCCCGCGCCAGCATCCGCTTGACCGCGAGCGGCATCGCCCGCCCATCCACGGCACGCGCGATAACGGGCCCTTCGGGTGCTTGCGTGTAGACTTCCGTCAACAACGTCACAGCCCCTCCACAGCACTGCCCAAGGTTTGGCCCCAAGGCTTGTCTGTCGATCCGCAGTGTTCCCGCCACAAGCAGCGCGCGCGCGCGCGCCAGCGCTTCCCATTCCAACGCGCCGCCGCCAATCGTGCCCGACTGCCCGCCCTCCCAGACCAGCATCGCCGCCCCCACTTCGCGCGGCGATGATCCGTCATGCGCCGCAATCACCACCCGCGCCACCGGCCCGTGCGCCGCAATCGCCGCCTGCAATGCGCCCCGGTCAAACATTGCGCACCCGCTCCACCGCCCACAATACCCGCTCCGCCGTCGCAGGCGCATCCAGCGACGGATACACCGACCCATCCCCGCAAGCTGCCACCGCATCCGACAGCGCCATCAGAACCGATATCCCCAACATGAACGGTGGCTCGCCCACGGCCTTGGATTTACCCACCGCATCCTCGCGGTTGGGCTGGTTCCACAAGGCCACGTTGAACACGGGCGGGCGGTCCGAACAGGCGGGGATTTTGTAAGTGCTCGGCGCATGGGTGGAAAGCCGCCCCTTTGCATCCCAGATCAGCTCTTCGGTCGTCAGCCAGCCCGCACCCTGAACATATGCCCCCTCGATCTGCCCGACATCCAGCGCGGGGTTCAGGCTGGTGCCGGTATCATGCAGAATGTCCGCCCGCAGAATGCGGTTTTCACCCGTCAGCGTGTCAATCACCACCTCTGTGACCGCTGCTCCGTAAGCAAAGTAATAAAACGGCCGCCCCGTGCCCCGCACCCTGTCCCAGACGATCTTGGGTGTCGCGTAAAACCCGGTCGATGACAGCGATATCCGCGCCTGATAGGCCCACATCGCCACACGGGCGAAATCGTATTCCTCGCCTGCCACCCGCACCATGCCGTCCCCAAACCGCACCGCTCCCGGTTTCACCTGATGCTTTTCCGCCAGAAAATCCGCCATCCGCGTGCGGATCACCTCTGCTGCGGCCTTCGCCGCCATCCCGTTCAGATCGGACCCCGAACTGGCCGCAGTTGCCGATGTGTTCGGCACCTTGCCGGTATCCGTTGCGGTGATCTTGATCGCACTTGCATCTATCCCGAACACCCCCGCCACCACCTGCGCGACCTTCTGGAACAAGCCTTGCCCCATTTCCGTCCCGCCATGGTTCAGATGCACAGACCCGTCCTGATACACATGCACCAACGCCCCGGCCTGATTAAGCCAGGTCAGCGTGAAGGAAATGCCGAACTTCACGGGCGTCAGTGCAATCCCCCGCTTCAGGATCGGGCTCGCGGCATTCCACGCTGCAATCGCCGCCCGCCGCGCCTGAAAATCGGCACTGCGCTCCAGCGCCGCCACCAGATCATGCCCGACAAAATCCTCCACAGGCATGTGATAGGGCGTGGTCTGCACCACCTCTGCCTTCCTCTGTTCAAAACTATCCTCGGGGGTCCGGGGGTGGAAAACCCCCGGCGCCTGCATCCCGCGATAAAAGTTGGCCTTTCGCACTGCCAACGGGTCCAGCCCCAGATCATGCGCGACATGATCCATCACCCGCTCGATCCCCAGCATCCCCTGCGGCCCGCCAAAGCCGCGAAACGCCGTCGCACTTTGGGTATGCGTACGCAGCCGATGACTTTCGATCCGCACGGCGGGCAGATGATAGCAATTGTCGGCATGCAGCATGGCCCGGTCGGCCACCGGCAGGCTCAGATCCTGGCTCCACCCGCAACGCACAAGATGCGTGAATTCCAGCCCCAGAACGCGCCCGTCGGCATCGACCCCGGCCCGATAGAGAATCCGCAGATCATGCCGCTTGCCCGTGATGACCATGTCATCATCCCGGTCATAGCGCATCTTGCAGGGCCGCCCCAAATCCTGCGCTGCAATCGCGCAGGCAATCGCCAGCGCATTCCCCTGCGATTCCTTGCCGCCAAACCCGCCGCCCATCCGGCGCACTTCCACCCGCACCGCAGACATCGGCAGGTGCAGCGCATGGGCGACCTTGTGTTGCACTTCCGTGGGATGCTGGGTTGAGGAATGCACGAGCATTCCATCTTCCTGCGGGATGGCTGCGGCCACCTGCCCCTCCAGGTAGAAATGCTCCTGTCCGCCGACCTCCATCTGGCCCGCAATCACATGCGCCGCCCCGGCGATTGCAGCACCCGCATTCCCCTTGGCCCAGATCACCGGGCCTTGTTCAAAGCGCGTATTGGCGGCCAAGGCCTGATCAACGCTCAAAATCGCAGGCAGATCGTGGTAGGTGATCTTGCCCAACCGCGCCGCCCGGCGTGCGTTCAGATGCGTATCAGCCACCACCAGATATACCGGCTGACCCACATAATGCACCCGCTCCACCGCCAGCAGGGGTTCATCATGGGCCGAGGGCGAACAGTCGGGCATCGTCTCAAAGTCGGCGGCGGTATAGACCGCTACCACCCCCGCCGATGCCCGCACGGCGCTGACATCGAGGCCCGTGATCTCGGCATGCGCGCTGGTCGATAGCCCAAAAGCCAGATGCAGCGCGCCTGCGGGCAGTGGAATGTCGTCGACATAGCGCGCGTGCCCGGTCACATGCAGCGGGGCGGAATCATGCGGCAGGGCAAGTCCCAGGCTCATGGCGTCACCGCCAGCACATCGACGGGCACACCCGCAAGGTCATGGAAATACCGCAGCAACATGTTTTGTGCGGTGCGCATCCGATAATCAGCAGAGGCGCGCATGTCCGACATCGGTGTGAAATCCTGCGCCATCGCCGCTTTCGCCACCCCGATGCGTGTTGCGTCGAAGGCATGCCCGACCAACGCGGCCTCGGCGGCCGCGCTGCGTTTTGGCGTCCCCGCCATGCCGCCAAAGGCGATGCGCGCCGCCGTCACCACGCCACCATCAACCGTCACGTTGAAACAGCCGCAGACCGCCGAGATATCCTGATCGAACCGTTTCGACAATTTATAGCAGCGTAACGCAGGGGCCCGCGCCGGAAAGCTGACGCCTGCGACAAACTCGCCCGGTTGGCGATCCTGCTTGCGGTATTCGATGAAAAAATCCTCCAGCGCCATCTCGCGCCGAACCGCGCCGCGCCGCAAATGCAGCACCGCCCCAAGTGCGATCAGCGCGGGCGGCCCATCGCCAATGGGTGACCCGTTGGCGATATTGCCGCCGATGGTCGCTGCATTGCGCACCTGCACTGATGAATAGCGTCGCAGCAGTTCGGCGAAGGACGGATGCAGATCCTGCACTGCCGTCATCAGATCGGTGATCGTTGCGCCCGCGCCAACATGCAGCCTGTCGCCCGACCGCGTGATCTGGCGCAAATCCGCAATGCCGCCCAAGAACGCAACATCCCCCAGATCGCGGAACTGCTTGGTCACCCACAACCCCACATCCGTGGCCCCCGCGATCAGCGTGCCGGTCGGATGGGCCAGATACCAGTCCGCCAATTCATCGCTGGTCTCTGGCCGGAAAGCGCCGAGGGGGCTGTCTGCCCCCCCGGACCCCCCTGAAGATATTTTTTCAGAGAGGAAGCCCGCATCTGTTTTCATCCAGTCGGGGACGGGCGCATCTGCCGCAGCCTCAGCCGCCCGCACAATCGGTGCATATCCCGTGCAGCGACAGAGATTTCCCGCCAGCACATCGTCATGATCGCGTCGCCCCTGCAAATGCGCCACCGCCATGCTGACCACGAACCCCGGCGTACAGAATCCGCATTGCGCGCCGTGATATGTGATCATCGCCTCTTGCACCGGGTGCCGTGCGCCAAGGGGCCCTGTGATCCCCTCTACCGTGCGCACCGCCTTGCCCTGCAGTTGCGGCAAAAACAGAATACACGCGTTCAGGGCGCGGCTGCCATCCGCGTCGGTGACCATCACCGTGCAGGCGCCGCAATCGCCTTCATTGCAGCCTTCCTTGGTGCCGCACAGATGCGCATCCTCGCGCAGCCAGTCCAGAAGTGTCCGGGTGGGGGATGCCCCTGTTACCGTGACCTGCGTTCCGTTCAAGTGAAACGCGATATCAGCCATAGGTTCTGCCCGCCGCGTTCTGTTGCACCGAGGTTGTTTGCGCGCCCGCCCGATGCGGCGTAAAGCGGATCGCGCACCCCTTTCGTCTGTCGTGTATCAGAACCCGCGCCATGGCCTTGTGGCAAGGACAATCTTCATCCACCGCCCCCTTCCCCCCGACATGCCCCTTCGCTAGGCTGGCCCCATGTCAAATGCCCCCCGTTTCATCCACCTGCGCGTCCACACCGAACATTCGTTGCTGGAAGGCGCTGTGCCCGTCAAAAAGCTGGTGGATCTGTGCAAGGCCGCATCCATGCCTGCGGTCGCTGTGACAGATACCAACAACATGTTCGCCGCCCTTGAATTTTCGGTGACGGCGCAAAGCGCAGGCATCCAGCCCATCGTGGGCTGCCAGGTCAGCCTCGCGCATGACCCCGCCGCACCGGGTGAGCGGCCCCGGATGCCCGCGCCGATCGTTTTGCTGGCGCAGAATGATGCGGGCTACATGAACCTGATGAAGCTGAATTCGGCATTGTACATCGGCAAGGGCGGGCAGCTTCCACAGGTAACGCTGACCGAACTGGCCGCCCACAGCACCGGCATCATTTGCCTGACGGGGGGGCCTGAAGGCCCACTTGCCCTGCTTATTGCGGCGGGACAGCTGCCAAAGGCCCGCATCCTCCTGCAGGCGCTTGTCGCCGCATTTCCCGACCGCCTTTATGTCGAACTGCAACGCCATCCCGGCGAAGGCGGACGCTTGCCCGACGCCGAAGCGCGGTCTGAGCAAGGCCTCGTCGAGATGGCCTATGATATGGGCCTGCCCTTGGTGGCCACCAACGATGTCTACTTCCCCAAGGCCGCGATGTATGAGGCGCATGATGCCCTGATCTGCATCGCGGATGGCGCCTATGTTGACCAACAACAACCCCGCCGCCGCCTGACCCCGCAGCATTACTTCAAGTCCGAAGCCGAAATGGCCACCCTGTTTGCCGACCTGCCCGAGGCGCTGGAAAACACGGTTGAGATTGCCCGTCGCTGCGCCTTTGCCGCCTATAAACGCAATCCCATCCTGCCAAAATTCGCCGATGACGAGGTGAACGAACTGCGCCGTCAGGCGCATGCGGGCCTCACTGCACGTCTGGCCATCATTCCCCATGCCGTCAGCGTGGATGACTACACCGCGCGTCTGGATTTCGAACTGGGCGTGATCGAACAGATGGGCTTTCCCGGCTATTTCCTGATCGTCGCCGATTTCATCCAATGGGCCAAAGGGCAGGGCATCCCCGTTGGCCCCGGTCGTGGGTCGGGTGCCGGATCATTGGTGGCCTATGCCCTGACGATCACCGACCTTGATCCGCTGCGCTATGGCCTGCTGTTTGAGCGGTTCCTGAACCCCGAACGCGTGTCGATGCCCGACTTTGATATCGACTTCTGCATGGATCGCCGCGAAGAGGTCATCACCTACGTGCAGGGCAAATATGGCCGCGACCGCGTGGGCCAGATCATCACCTTTGGGGCGTTGCTGTCCAAGGCCGCGATCCGCGATGTGGGCCGCGTGTTGCAGATGCCCTATGGTCAGGTGGACCGCCTGTCCAAGATGATCCCGGTCGAAGGCGTCAAACCCGTGTCCATCACCAAGGCGCTGGCGGACGAGCCCCGCCTGCGCGAGGCGGCGAAGGAAGAGGTGGTAAAGCGACTGCTCGACTACGGCCAGCAACTCGAAGGGCTGCTCCGCAATGCCTCCACCCATGCCGCAGGCGTGGTGATCGGTGACCGGCCCTTGGATGAACTGGTGCCGCTCTATCAGGACCCGCGTTCCGACATGCCCGCCACCCAGTTCAACATGAAATGGGTAGAGGCGGCTGGCCTTGTGAAGTTCGACTTTCTGGGCCTGAAAACCCTGACCGTGATCCAGAATGCGCTCGACCTTCTGCGCCTGCGCGGGATTGAGGTTGATATCAGCCTGATCCCGCTGGACGACAAGGCTGCTTATGACCTTTACGCATCGGCCAAAACCGTGGCCGTGTTTCAGGTGGAAAGCTCGGGCATGATGGACGCACTGCGCCGCATGAAACCCACCTGTATCGAGGATATCGTGGCGCTGGTGGCGCTCTATCGCCCCGGCCCGATGGAAAACATCCCCACTTATTGCGAGGTGAAGAACGGCCTGCGCGATCTGGAATCGATCCATCCCACCATCGACCATATCCTGAAGGAAACCCAAGGCATCATCGTCTATCAGGAACAGGTGATGGAAATTGCGCAGGTGATGGCGGGATATTCCCTTGGCGGAGCTGATCTTCTGCGCCGCGCCATGGGCAAGAAAATCGCCGAGGAAATGGCCAAGGAACGCCCGAAATTCATCAAAGGGGCCGCCGAAACCCATAATGTGCCCGCCGCAAAGGCAGGCGAAGTCTTTGACCTGCTTGAGAAGTTCGCAAACTACGGTTTCAACAAATCTCACGCCGCCGCCTATGCCGTGGTCAGCTATCAGACCGCATGGCTAAAGGCCAATCACCCGGTTGAATTCATGGCCGCCGTGATGAACTGCGATATCCACCTGACCGACAAGCTGGCGGTGTATAAACGCGAGGTTGACAAGCTTGGCGTCAAAACCGTGGCCCCTTGCGTCAATGCTTCGCTTGCCACCTTTACGGTGCGAGACGGCCAAGTCGTCTATGCCTTGGGCGCCCTGAAAAACGTGGGCGTCGATGCCATGCAGATGATCGTGGCCGCGCGCGCAGACCGGCCCTTCGCCACGCTGTTCGACTTTGCCCGTCGGGTTGATATGAAACGCATCGGCAAGCGCCCGCTCGAAATGCTTGCCCGCGCCGGGGCCTTTGATCAGCTTGATCCCAACCGCGCCCGCGTGTTTGAGGCGCTTGATCCGCTGGTGGCCTATTCCGCCGCAATCCACGATGCGAAATCCTCAAATCAGGTCAGCCTGTTTGGCGAGGCTGGCACCGATATTCCCGAACCCCGCATCCCATACCGCGATGACTGGCTCGCCGTCGAACGGCTGGCAAATGAACATCAGGCCATCGGCTTTTATCTGTCGGGCCACCCGCTTGATGACTACATGTCCGCCTTGCGCCGCAAAGAGGTAAAAACCCTCACCGAGATCACCACGCTGGCCCAACGTGGGCCTTTGGTCGCCAAAATCGCCGCCTCCGTCAGCGGCAGACAGGAGCGCAAATCCGCGCGCGGCAACCGCTTTGCCTTTGTCCAATGTTCTGATCCCACGGGGCTTTATGAGGTGACGGTGTTTTCCGACGTGCTGGAAACCGCCCGTGATCTGCTGGAGGCTGGCGCATCCGTCGTCCTGACGGTCGAGGCGAACCTTGAAGGCGATACCCTGAAACTCCTCGCCCGCAGCGTCCAGCCGATTGATGCCGTGGCCGACCAGGCCGGTGCATCCGCCTTCCGCATCCACCTGAACCGGGCCGAGGCCGCCGCCTCAATCGCAGCACTGCTCGCCCGTGTCGAAGGGCGTACCCGCGCGCAGATCACGCTTTGTGTGCCCGATGACGGTGGCCGCGAGATCGACCTCACTCTGCCGCACACCTACCCTATCACCCCGCAGATCCGTGGCGCGCTCAAGGCGATGCAGGGCGTGGTGCTGGTCGAAGAGGTGTAGGGCGCGCCGATCCCTGATGGGATCAGATGCACCGATGCTGTTCGCCTTGCCGGTTTTGTCCGTCGACAAATCAGACGGCGGGGGCGATGGCCTTTTGCCTGCCGCCTCGCCTCTGGTTTTGCAAAGGCGCGGCTTTGGCCCACCCGTTCAACCCTTGCAGCGCAGTCGGAACGGGATAGGGTGCAACCACCAACAGGAGCCTCCGATGACCCCCCGTTTCGCCACCCCGTCCCCCACTTCACGCCCGCTGCATGTGGTTGCCTCCGATGCCGTTGCCGCATGGCGCAGCACCCTGCCGGACCATTGGCAGGCCTGGCTGGAGGGTACCGGGTTTGAGGCGGGGCTCGGCGATGTGCGTCTGTTGCCGGGGCCGGATGGCACGGTCGCAGCGGCCGTTGTCGGCTATGGCACGCCCAAAACCCGCGCGCGCAAACGCTTTGGCCTGGCGAAGGCAGCAACCAGCTTGCCTGCAGGTGACTGGCACCTGACCGGCAGCCTGACCCCCGATCAAGCGACCGAGGCAGGCCTTGGCTGGCTGCTGGCGGGCTACACATTCAACCGCTATCGCCCCGGCAAGGCCGCGAAACCTTTGGCGATGCTGGTCGCCCCCGACGGTGTCGATGCCCGGCGGGTAGAGGCGATGGCGGCGGCCGAATGTCTGACTCGCGATCTGATCAACACGCCCGCCGCCGACATGGGGCCTGATGAATTACAGGCGGCATTCCTGACGCTGGCCGACCGCTTTGGTGCCGCGACACAAGTCATTGTCGGGGATGCACTGCTGGATCACAACTTTCCCATGGTTCATGCCGTGGGCCGGGCGGCCACGCGCAGCCCCCGGATCATGTCATTCCGTTGGGGCGACCGGGGGCCTGCAATCACGCTGGTCGGCAAGGGCGTGTGCTTTGACACTGGCGGGCTGGACCTGAAGCCGTCGGCGGGCATGCTGCTGATGAAAAAGGATATGGGCGGGGCGGCAACCGTGCTGGGCCTTGCGCAGATGATCATGGAACTGCACCTGCCTGTGCGGCTGCGGGTGATCGTGCCTGCGGTAGAAAACGCGGTTGCGGGCAATGCGATGCGCCCCCGCGATATCTTGACCTCGCGCCGCGGCCTGACGGTCGAAATCAACAATACCGATGCCGAAGGGCGGCTGATCCTGGCCGATGCCCTGGCCTGGGCGGATGAGGAAAACCCCGATCTGGTGGTGTCGATGGCGACGCTGACAGGGGCGGCAAGGGTGGCCGTAGGACCGGATCTTGCGCCGTATTTTACGGATGACGACGCGCTGGCGGCAAATTTGCAGGCGGCGGCTGTCAGCGGGCACGATCCTGTCTGGCGCCTGCCGTTCTGGGAGCCGTATGAGACGATGATCGAACCCGGCATCGCCGATCTGGACAATGCGCCATCGGGCGGCTTTGCAGGCAGCATCACGGCGGCGTTGTTCCTGCGGCGGTTCGTTGCCACGCGTTATGCCCATTTCGATATCTACGGCCACCAGCCCGCCGATGCGCCGGGGCGGCCCAAAGGCGGCGTCGGGCAGGCCGCGCGCGCGATCCTTGGCGCGATCGAAGGGATGCTCTGATGGATCGCCGCACCACGCCGTTTTCGGGCCGGGTAGCGCATCAGTCGCTGAAGGGTGCGCTTGAGGCCGAAAAATTCGTTCCCGGCGAAGCGGCCCGTGTGCTGTGGCCAGTGGCCGCCCTGTGCCGTGCGCCGGGCGGGGCGATGGACCGGCAACTGCTGCGCGGCGATGCGTTTCTTGTGATCGACCGGCAGGATGGCTGGGCTTACGGACAGGCCGACCGTGGTGGCTACTGCGGCTGGCTGGCGGAAGGGGCGGTCGGGGTTGCCGAAACGCCGACGCATTGGGTGGCGACGCTGTCGACCCACGCCTACCGTGAACCGCGCGTGCAGGCGGAACCGCTGTCATGGCTGTCGATGGGCGCAAAGGTGCAGGTCCGGGCTGTGGAGGGCATCTGGGCCGAGACGGATGAAGGGTTCATCCCCGCGCGGCATCTGCGCACCATCGGAGACTGGGCCGGTGATCCGGTGGCGGTGGCCGAAATGTTTCTGGGCGCGCCCTACCTGTGGGGGGGCAATAGCGTGGCGGGGCTGGACTGTTCGGGGCTGGTGCAGGCGGCATGGCTGGCCTGTGGCCGCGACTGCCGCGGCGACAGCGATTTACAGCGCGTTTTGGGCACGGATTTTGACGGCGACGCGCAGCGCGGCGATCTGATCTTCTGGAAAGGTCATGTGGCAATTGTCACCGGCCCAGACCAGATCATCCACGCCAACGGCCATACGATGAACGTGGCCTATGAAGGGCTGACTGCGGCCATCGCCCGGATTGCGGCGGCAGAGGGCGCACAGGTGCTGGCGCGCAGGCGCACCTAATCCACCGCCCGGATCAGCCGCGCCTCCAGCACGCGCAGCACCGCCGCAAGGTCATGCCCGCGGCGCAGCGTCTGGCCGTCCATCCCCACGACCGGCATACATGCCCTGCTTGCTGCGCAGGCGGGGGCGCTTTTCAATCCGGTAAAGCGGATGCTCTGCCGTCCGGCGAAACACCGAAAATACCGCCATGTCGCGCAGCATGGAAATCCCGTAATCGCGCCATTCGCCCAATGCGACCATGCGCCCATAAAGCGTCAGGATGCTGGCCAGTTCGCGGCGGTCAAAACTGACCTGCTCGGGCAGGGGGGCGGTGAAGGGAATGGGGGGCGGTGGTGCGACCGTCATCGCATTACTGTATCGGCTTCGCTTTTCAAATCAAGCCATGCAATCACCGCGAAGGCTCCACCCTGTTGCCGCAATTGGTGCGCATCACTGGTGCCAAGCGGGGATGTAGACCCGGCAGGTTGCGGGCGTTTGCCCCCACCCAGTCTGCGGCCTGATCGGGCCCCGCTGCAAGGAAGGCCCCCGTTCAGGATGGACGGGGGCACTTTTTCATGCGGGCGGCCCGTTGCACGCCTGTCAGATCAATCCGGCAATCAGGCGGGTGTTTCCGGTTTCCAATCCGCGGCAGTTGCGTTGCATCCCGCCAAGCCGCTTTTGTGCTGCCGGATGGTTGGCGTCCAACACGCCAAGATGGATCAACAGCCCCGTAATCATCGCTTCGGCGGCCCGCGCATTGCCATCTGCGGCCTTGATCGCAATGCCAAGGCCAAGCGTCGGCAGAATCCCGGTATACACACCTTCGGCCCCGGTTTTCAGGGTAACGGGGGCGGTCGTCGCGCGCATCAGTTCGGTGCAGGCGCGGCCTTCGCCGGCAACCAGATCAGGATGCGCATACATCGCACGCGGTCAGCCGGTGCATCGCGCGCGCCCGTGCATCGCCTGTGTCAGACGCTACAGCAAACGCCCCCATGGCCCGCGCAAGGCCATGAATCGTGCAGGCGTGGTTTGGTGCCGAACAACCGTCGATGCCAAAACCGGGGCTGTCTTCCCGCGTCACCTCTTGCGTCGCCTGCAGGATTGCCCTCTGCAACGGATGGTCGATGTCGGTATATTCCGGCCCCGCCTTCATCGCCTTGGTCATCATCAGAAAGCCCGCATGCTTGCCCGAACAGTTGTTGTGGATCTGGCATGGTTTTTCATGCGCCAGAACAAGGCCGTTGCGCGCGTCGGTATCATAGGGCTCATGCGCGCCGCAGCGCAGGTCGGCCTCGGCCAGCCCCAGATCCGCCAGCCAGCGCGCAACCATATCCGTATGCACCGCGGCCCCCTGATGGCTGGCGCAGGCCAGTGCCACCTGCGCATCCGAAAGCCCCGCGCCCACCCCGGATTCCATCAACGGCAGCGCCTGGATCATTTTGCATGACGACCGGGGATAGATGATCGTCCCCGGATCGCCCCAGGCGCGGATCACCGCGCCGTCGCCGTTACAGATGACGGCGTGGCCATGGTGAATGCTTTCCACCCGCCCACCACGGGTGATTTCCACCATCGGAATCGCATTTTGCATCATAAACCCTCTCACACATGCGCGATTTTGCGCCCATGGGGCTTTCATCAAGCGCTGGTTTTGCGTTAGATGTCCGATATCGGGTAAACACCGCCCGCGCCACAGGAAAAGCCGTATAAAAAGCGGTGGCTGGCGGGGCAGGGGCATCACGCAGCTTGGAGGCTGTCCAGACATGAGATTTGCAATCGGGCGCGGGGCCGCCATAGCCGCTTTCGCTATGACCTTGGCGCATGGCGCCGTCGCGCAGGAATCCACCAACAACGTCGCACAGCTTACCGATTGGAGCGTGTTTACCGACGGCTCTCCAAAGGAATGCTGGGGCGTGTCCGCGCCAAAGGAATCCACCGCACAGCGTGAAGGCAACCCCGTGCAGGTCAGCCGCAGCGACATCCTGCTGTTCGTGACCTACCGCACCGGCGGCACTCCGGCCGAGGTTTCGTTCACCGGCGGCTATCCATTTGCGGCCGGCTCAACCGTGACGATGACCATCGGCAACGACAAATTCGACCTGTTCACCGACGGCGAATGGGCATGGCCCGCCTCGCCCGAGGCGGATGCCACCCTGCTCGCCGCCATGCGCAGCGGCACCGAAGCCGTCCTTGTCGCCCGGTCGCAGCGCGGCAATGAAACAACCGACCGCTTTTCGCTGCGCGGTTTCACCGCCGCGAATGAAGAGGCGCAAAAGCAGTGCCAATAACGCCTGCGATCTGACCTTGCACGCCCCGGCATGTCCGGGGCGTTTTGTTTTCCGGCAGATTGTCTTATATGGGCGTCTTGCAGTGACAGAGAATCCACCATGACCGCGCCGATCACCCAAGATGTTCTGACCATTCCGCGCAAACTGCCCGAAGGCGGGTTGACGAATATCATCGGCCTGACACGGGAACAGTTGCGCACGGCCTTGATTGCGGCGGGCACGCCCGAAAAGCAGGCCAAGATGCGTCTGGGGCAGGTATGGCAGTGGGTCTATCACTGGGGCGTGCGCGATTTTGCGGCGATGACGAACCTTGCCAAAGACTACCGCGCGCTGCTGGCGGACAATTTCACGATTGACCTGCCCGAGGTTGTTACCCGGCAGATCAGCGCCGATGGCACGCGCAAATATCTGGTGCGGATTGCAGGCGGGCACGAGGTAGAGGTGGTCTATATCCCCGAAACCGACCGGGGAACGTTGTGCATTTCCAGTCAGGTTGGCTGCACGTTGACCTGTTCGTTCTGCCATACCGGCACCCAGAAATTGGTGCGCAACCTGACGGCGGGGGAAATCGTGGGTCAGGTGATGCTGGCCCGCGACGATCTTGGCGAATGGCCGGTTGCAGGGCCAAAGAACGAAACCCGGTTGATTTCCAACGTCGTGCTGATGGGCATGGGCGAGCCGCTGTATAACTTCGAAAACGTCCGTGACGCGATGCGCGTGGTGATGGATGGCGAAGGCATTGCCCTTGGCCGCCGCCGCATCACGCTGTCCACATCCGGCGTGGTGCCCGAAATCGCGCGCACGGCGACGGAAATCGGCTGTCTTCTGGCGGTGTCGTTTCACGCAACCACTGACGCCGTGCGCGATCAACTGGTGCCGATCAACAAACGCTGGAACATCGCCACCCTGCTCGATGCGCTGCGCGAATATCCCGGCCTGTCGAACAGCGAACGGATCACCTTTGAATATGTGATGCTGGACGGCGTCAACGACACCAAGGAAGACGCCTACCGCCTTGTCGAATTGCTGCGCGGTATTCCGGCCAAGGTGAACCTGATCCCGTTCAACGAATGGCCCGGTGCGCCCTACAAACGGTCATCCGGCAACCGCATCCACGCCTTTGCCGACATCATCCACAATGCGGGCTACGCTAGCCCCATCCGCACCCCGCGCGGTGAAGACATCATGGCCGCTTGCGGGCAGTTGAAATCGGCCACCGAACGCGGGCGCAAGTCCAAAGCGGCAATCGCAGCGGATGTTGCCGCACCGTTGTGATGCACAATGGTTAACAAATGTTAAGAAAGTCACGGAATTTTTTTGTTAAGTTATTGATATTTATAAATAAAACTGAAAATTGACAGCCGTCAATTTTCAGATGCCGCTACCGTCTCACCGGGCTCTCGTCCCCAGCGATCCACCGCTTTGAACAGCAACGGGTTCAGCAGAATCGAAATCATTGCCCCCGCCACGATCAGATCGCGCCCCTCTGATGGCACAATCTCCAGATTGACACCCATCACGATCAGGATGAACGAAAACTCTCCGATCTGGGCCAGACTGGCGGCAATGGTCAGCCCCGTCGCGCGCCCATACCCAAAACTGCGGGTGATCGCGAACGCAGCTGCCGACTTGACCCCGACGATGACAAGCACGGTCACGATCACGGCGACAGGTGCTTCAACCATGATCACCGGGTCGAACAGCATTCCCACCGATACAAAGAACAGCACCGCAAACGCGTCGCGCAATGGCAACGTCTCGCGCATCGCCTGCGCAGAAAGCGTCGATTCGGCCATGACCATCCCTGCAAAGAAAGCACCCAAGGCGAACGACACGCCGAACAACCCCGCCGCCGCAAACGCTACGCCAAGCGCAAGCGACAGTACCGCCAGACGAAACAACTCTCGCGACCCGGTGTTGGCGACATATTCCAGCAGCCACGGAATTACCCTGCGCCCGATCACCAGCATCAGTGCGACAAACGCCAACAGTTTCACAAGCGTCAGGCCCAGCGTCGCCACAATCGGAGACAGGCCCAACCGCACAGCCTCGACCGCCTCTTCCGGCAGCGGCTGCACCTGTCCGCCCAAAAGCCCCGCAAGGGCCGGGATCAGCACCAGCGCCAAAACCATGACCACGTCTTCCACGATCAGCCAACCGACCGCAACTCGGCCGACCTGCGTGGCCACTGCGTCCCGATCCTGCAGCGCACGCAGCAAGACGACTGTCGACGCAACCGAAAGCGAAAGACCAAAAATGATCCCCGCTCCAACCGACCAGCCAAGAACAAGCGCCAACCCAAGGCCCGCCAATGCCGCGACCAGAATCTGTCCGATCGCACCGGGCACCGCGATGCGGCGCACCGACAACAGGTCCTTGACCGAAAAATGCAGCCCGACCCCGAACATCAGCAAGATCACCCCAAGTTCGGCAAGTTCTGCCGCGATGTCCTGATCCGCCACATATCCGGGCGTGAACGGCCCAATCACGACCCCGGCAAGCAGATAGCCTGCGATCAAAGGCAGACGCAGGCGCTGCGCAATCAGCCCCATGATGCAGGCAAGGCTAAGGCCGATGACGACAGTCGCAATCAGGGGGGCATCGTGGGTCATTTCAGCCTTTCATTGGGACTACATCCTGCAATACCGACTTCGCGCCTGTGGTCCAGCGCAGGCAAGAAGATAGATGCGCGGAAAGACCCGAAATGTTTCAAACGCTGAAAGAACCGAAACCTCTTGGCGATTGGTTGCCGCATTGTTAGGCCTTGTCAGCATGTCAGTCCCCGTTCTTCCCAACCCGGTCGCACGCCGCATCTTTCTTCACTGTCACGCTTTGTCGGAAACGCCAACGGGGACGGCCAAGGGCGATGATCTTCTGTCCTTGATCGACCGGATCGGTTTTGTGCAAGTTGACAGCATTAATACGGTCGAACGCGCGCATCACATGATCCTGTTTGCCCGGCGGCAAGCCTATCGGCCGGAATATCTGAAACGGCTGCTGGAAAAGGATCGCAGCCTATGGGAACACTGGACCCATGACGCATCCATTCTGCCCGCGTCGGTCTTTGCGCACTGGAAGCACCGCTTTGCACACGATCGCGCGCGTCTGGTTGCGAAATGGACGGGCTGGCAGCGGCACGGCTTTGTCGAAAAGTTTGATACCGTGCTGGCACAGATCGCCGACCATGGGCCGGTCTGTTCAGCCGATGTGGGCGCGGGTGAGGTGCGCGGCAAGGGTGGTTGGTGGGACTGGCACCCGTCCAAGGCCGCGTTGGAATATCTTTGGCGCGTGGGCGAGATTTCGGTCACCCGGCGTCAGGGCTTTCGCAAGGTCTATGATCTGACCGAACGCGTTCTCCATCCCCACCATCGCGAACCGGAACCGACCATGGCGGAAACCGTCGATTGGGCCTGTCACGCCGCCCTTGACCGGATCGGTTTTGGAACCAGTGGCGAAATTGCAGCCTATTGGGGCGGTGTCAGCCCCGATGCGGCAAAACGATGGTGTGCAGATGCACTGGCACGGGGCGAGATTGTCGAGGTCATGGTCGAAGGGGCCGACGGGTCACTGCGACCGTCTTTTGTCAAGCCGGGGCTGCTGGCTGATGTGCCGCCCGATCCGCCATCCCGGATGCGTATCCTTTCACCCTTTGATCCGGCATTGCGCGACCGCAAGCGCGCCGAACGGCTGTTCGGCTTTTCCTACCGGATCGAGGTTTTTGTGCCCGAACCACAGCGGCAATATGGCTACTATGTCTTTCCGGTTCTTGAGGGTGCACGCATCGTCGGGCGCCTTGATGCCAAGGCCTTTCGCGATGCGGCAACGTTGCAGGTCCGTGCCTTCTGGCCAGAAACCGGGCTTGCAATGACGGCAGGACGACGCGCGCGGCTGGATTCAGCCCTGTCGCGGCTGGCGACGTTCGCAGGATGCGACAGGGTTATGTTCGCCGATGACTGGCTGCGGGGATCAGCGTAGCGCATCCAGAATGTCGGGTGAAGCATAGCCGTCTGGCACTTGCCCATGCGCCCGCTGATAGGCCTTGACTGCGGCGACGGTCAACGGGCCGATCTTGCCATCCGCTCCGCCTGTATCAAATCCCGCAGCGGTCAGCAGACGTTGCAGTTCAATCCGCTCGGCCTCGGGCATCGCGCGCAGATGGCGGGGCCACGTACCTTTGAACGGCGCGCCACCTTTCAGACGGTCGGCCAGATGGCCAATGCCGATGACGTAGGCGTCAGCAGCATTATAAGCCTCAATCGCCCGAAAGTTTGCGAAAATCAGAAAGGCCACCCCCTTGGCCCCGGCTGGCAGCAACACCTTTGCCGGGCCGTGGTCCGGCAGATCGCCGCCCGTTGACAGGCGCACACCCATGGCCTGCCAATCGGCCACGGGTTTTTCCACGCGGTCACCCGATTGGTCATAGTCGTAACCTGCAGGCAGCGAGATTTCCACGCCCCATGGCCGCCCAAACACCCAACCCGCCTTTTCAAGATAGGCCGCCGTCGAGGCAAGTGCATCCGCCGGATCATCGGCCCAGATATCGCGGCGGCCGTCACCTGTGAAATCGACGGCACTGGCAAGATAGCTCGTCGGCATGAACTGCGTGTGGCCCATTGCGCCGGCCCAGCTACCGGTCATCCGTCCGGGGGTGACATCACCATTCTCAAGAATTTTCAAAGCGGCGATCAACTGCGCTTCAAAGAACGCTCCGCGCCGCCCGTCATAGGCAAGACTGGCAAGGGACGACGGCAAATGATGATCGCCCATGAATGCCCCGTATGACGATTCAAGCCCCCAGACCGCCAATACGATTTCGCGGTCGACATGATAGCGCGTCTCAATCCGGTCCATCAGGGCGGCGTGCTTTGCCAGCATCTCTCGCCCGCCTGCGATGCGCAGGTCGGACACCGCGCGATCCAGATAATCCCAGATGGTGCGGGTGAATTCGCCCTGATTGCGGTCACGCGCGATGACGACTGGGTCAAAGACCGCATTCTGAAACGCTGTATCAAAGGTGGTGGCGGCGATGCCTGCGGTCAGCGCACGCGGGCGGAAATCGGCAATCCAGGCTTGCAGGCCCGCATCGGTGCCAGTGATGGTCACGGCAGTCTCCTCTGTCACGGAGGTTTCGGCATTTGCCGCAACGGCGCAGGCCAGCGCGGCTGCCACCAGAACCAATTTGTGCATCAGATCACCGCTCGCCTGTTTTCTTTTCACACTAACCTGAAAACGGTTTTTGGAAAAGCGTGGCGTTATCGACGTTTGCGGATCACGCGGCGTTTCGCTTCGCGTGCGGCCTCGGCGCCTGCGCGGCGTGGGGCCGGGCGACCACGTGATGGCTTGGCGCCCGCAGGGAGTGCGCGGTTCTCAATCTCAAGCAATTCCAGCAGCAGGCCGCCCGTGACGGGAACCGCCTCAGCCAGCCGTACGGTGACGCGTTGACCGATACCGATGATGATACCGGTATCGGCGCCCATCAGGGTCTGGGCGTCGCGGTCATAATGATAGAATTCACGCCCGATGGCCCGGATCGGGACCAGCCCATCTGCCCCGGTTTCATCCAGTTTGACGAACAAACCAAAACCCTGAACGCCAGAAATGCGCCCCGTAAACGTCGCGCCAACCCGGTCAGACAGAAACGCGGCCAGATAGCGATCCGTCGTATCACGTTCGGCCAGCATGGATCGCCGTTCGGTATCAGAGATCAGCTTTGCAGTTTCATCCAGCGTTTCCACGTCTTGCGGCGACAGGCCATCCTTGCCCCAGCCATGCCCCGCAATCAGCGCGCGATGCACGATCAGATCGGAATAGCGCCGGATCGGCGATGTGAAATGCGCATAGGACCGCAGCGCAAGTCCGAAATGACCGAAATTCGCCGGGTGATAATAGGCCTGCGGCATCGACCTGAGCGTCGATATGTTCATCAATTCGGCAAAGTCGGTGCCCTGCGCCTGATCAAGCAGGCTGTTCAGATGCGCAGTTTTCAACACCTGCCCCTTGGCCAAGGTAAAGCCTGATGCCTCGGCTACCTCGCGCAGAGCCTCCAGCCGATCAGGGCTAGGCTCTTCGTGGACGCGAAACAACAGCGGGCGTTTCAGACCAATCAGTTCTTCGGCCGCGGCGACGTTTGCAAGAATCATGAATTCCTCGATCAGCCGATGTGCATCGAGGCGATCCTTGTAGGCCACGGATGTGACATGCCCATCGTCGGACAGAATGATTTTGCGTTCTGGAAGATCGAGTTCAAGCGGCTGGCGGGACGCGCGTGCGGCCTTGGTTGTTTCATACGCGGCATAGAGCGGGCGCAGAATGGGGTCGAGAAGCGGCGCTGTCCGGTCATTGGGATGACCGTCAATGGCCGATTGCACATCTTCGTAGGCGAGCGATGCAACCGACCGCATGATCCCGCGCGTGAACCGATGACTGATCTTGTGACCTTGCGCATCCAGTACCATGCAGACCGCAAGACAGGCGCGGTCGACGTTTTCATGCAAGGAACACAGATCGCCAGACAAGACATCCGGCAACATTGGCACGACGCGGTCGGGGAAATAGGTCGAATTACCCCGTCGGCGCGCCTCGCGGTCAAGTGCGGAACCGGGGGTGACGTAATGTGCGACATCCGCAATGGCCACCCAGACAATATGACCGCCCGGATTTTTCGTGTTGGGGTCGGGTTCGGCATAGACCGCATCGTCGCGGTCACGGGCGTCGGACGGGTCGATGGTCACAAGGGGAATGTGGCGCAGGTCTTCGCGCCCTTTGGGGCTGGCGGGCTTTGCGGCATCGGCTTCGGCAATCACCGCATCTGGGAATTGGTCAGGGATGCCGTGCTGATGGATTGCGATCAGACTGACGGCGCGTGGGCCAGTAGGATCACCCAACCGTGCGACGATGCGCGCTGTTGGCAGGCCCATGCGTTTTGGTCCAGCCTGCTCAGCCTCCACCAACTCGCCATCGCGGGCATTCATCGTCAGATCAGGCCCAATGCGCCATTCCTTGTCCTGTCCTTTGTCGATGGGCATGATGCGCCCGCCTTCAGCATTACTACGGAAGATGCCAAGGATTTTCAGGGGGTTTGCGCCGATCTTTCGGATCAACCTGGCCTCGTATCCATGATCTTCGGCCGTGACTTGCGTCAAGCGCGCAAGGATACGGTCACCCTCGGCCAGTGCGATATCGCCTTTGCGCGGCACGAAAAGGATCCGGGGTTCGGTCCCGATGCCGCCCCATTCGACAGCACGTGCGAATTGATCACCAGACGAGTCAGGGGGCAGGATCACCAGCATTGATACGGGTGGCAACGTGTCGGCGTCGCGATAGCTGCGCTTGCGTTTTTCCAGCGCGCCATCCTCTTCAAGCTCTTTCAGAATGCGCTTGAGTTCGACCTTGGCCGCCCCTTTCAGGCCAAAGGCACGGGCGATGTCACGTTTTGCGCCCTGACCGGGGTTATCTTGGATCCATTGCAGGATGTCTGTTTTTGAAGGAACCTGATTCATCGTCCTGCAGGTATCACGGCACGCAGCCGGGGGAAATGGGCGGATGCGCCACCGGCGCTGCCGCCCATGTCATGTTTAAATCTTATGCCGCCTTGGCGGGGGCAAAGCGGCCATAGAATGTCTCACCCTTTGCAGCCATGTCGCGCAGCAGGGCGGGTGCCTTGAACCGCGCACCATGTTCGGCGGTAAGGCTGTCACAGATCTCAACAGCCTTGGCTGCGCCGATCATGTCCAGCCAAGACAGCGGTCCGCCCGACCATGGGGCAAAGCCCCAGCCAAGGATTGCGCCAACATCACCTTCACGGATGTCCATCAGTACGCCGTCTTCCAATGCGCGCACGGCCTCCAGCACCTGCGCCATTAGCAGGCGGTGTTGCACATCGCCCAAATCTGGTTGCGCATCGGCGACGGGATAGCCCGCTTCCAGACCATCCCAAAGCCCATCGCGCTTGCCCGCTGCATCATAGGTGTAAAAGCCTGCATTGGATTTCTTGCCCAAACGGCCCTTGTCAGCCATGGCGAACAGCACGTCATCCACCGCGCCATCCGGGTATGCATCGCCCATCGCCTGCTTGGTTGCCTTGGCAATCTTCACGCCCAGATCAATCGAGGTTTCATCAACCAACTGCAGTGGCCCCAATGGCATGCCCACCAGTTTTGCCGCATTCTCGATCAGAACAGGCTCCACCCCTTCGGCGACCATGCGAATGCCTTCATTAATGTAGGGAATGATGCAACGGTTGGCGTAGAAGAACCGCGCGTCATTGACCACAATCGGCGTCTTCTTCAACTGGCGCACAAAATCAAGCGCCTTGGCCACAGCGCGGTCGCCGGTGCCTTTGCCACGGATGATTTCCACCAGCATCATCTTGTCGACAGGCGAAAAGAAATGGATGCCGATAAACTGATCCGGCCGTGCGCTGGCCTTTGCCAGTTCCGAGATTGGCAGGGTCGAGGTGTTGGATGCGAAAATGGCATCATGCGGTATCAGGGCTTCGGTTTTTGCCGTCACATCGGCCTTGACCTTCAAGTCTTCGAACACAGCCTCTACAATCAGATCGCAGGCTTTCAGGGCGGCGTAGTCGGTTGTCGCGGTGATGCGGGCCAAGACTTCGGCCTTTTTTTCTGCCGTGACCTTCCGGCGCTGGACGCCCTTTTCAAGAATGCCCTCGGCATGGGCGCGGCCACGATCTGCGGCCTCTTGGCTGGCGTCGATCAGCACGACATTGATGCCTGCGTTGGCGGAAACATAGGCGATGCCTGCGCCCATCATGCCGGCGCCAAGGATGCCGACGGTTTTCACTGTCTGGTCCGGTGCGGCGGGGCGGTTAGCCCCCTTTTCAAGTGCTTCTTTATTGATGAACAGGCTACGGATCATCGCGCCTGACGACGGGTTCAACAAAACGGATGTGAACCAGCGCGCCTCGATCTTCAGGGCGACATCAAAGGGAACCATCGCGCCTTCGTAGACAGCAGACAGCAAGGCTTTGGCGGCAGGATAAACGCCGTAAGTTTTGCTGTGGACCATGGCGCCCGCGCCAACAAAGGTTTGAAAGCCCGCAGGCGTATAAGGTGTGCCGCCGGGCATCTTGAAGCCCTTGGCATCCCAAGGCTTTACCAGATCGGCCTCGGTCGCCGACAGCACCCATTCCTTGGCACGCTTCAGCAGTTCGTCTGCGGGAACCACCTCATCAATGATCCCTGCAGATTTGGCGGATTTGGGATCAGATAGCTTGCCTTCCAGCAGGAACGGGGCGGCCATCATGGCGCCCATCTTGCGCACAAGGCGGGTGGTACCGCCCGCGCCCGGAAAAATGCCAACCATGATCTCGGGCAGGCCGATCTTGGCGCGCGGATTGTCGGCCGCGATGATGCGATGGCAGGACAGTGGCAGTTCCAGCCCGATGCCAAGTGCTGTCCCCGGCAGGGCCGCCACGATGGGCTTGCCGCCTTTGAGCGTTTTCGGATCCATCCCGGCGCGTTCGATCTTGCGCAGTATCTTGTGGATGTCCATCACGCCGCCGAACACGGTGGCGGCCCCGCCTTCCTTCATCCGGGCGATGATGTTCAAATCCATGCCGCCGGCAAAGTCTTTTTTGCCCGATGTCAGGATGATGCCTTTGACGCCGCTGTCGGCCAAGGCACCATCGATCATGGCATCAAGGTCTTTGAACCCCTGCTCGCTCATTACGTTCATGGATTTTCCGGGAACATCCCAGGTGATGGTTGCCACGCCGTCGGCATCGGTCGCAAGAGTGAAATCGGTCATGGATTGGTCCTTTCAGAATGGAAAAGCGCCGCGTCCGGCAGGGCCGGAGCGGGGCGGAAGGATAGCCGACCATGTGCGGTCAGGCGGTACGCTGGCGATTGGGGGGCTGCAGCAGGTTGCCGGTGGCGGCTGTGCGCAAGTACTGCACCATTTCGACCATGGTTCGGTCGCGAATGACCGAGCAGTAATAGATGTTCTGGGTGACATTTTGCGTTCTGGCATAGTGCCAGTCGACCCAGACGCGAAAGCGACCCTTGCGCGGCAAGTCGACGGCGATGACCTGCGCTATCGGTGGAAACAAGCCCTGCGCGATGTTTCGGTCGCGGTAAGTGGACATGGCGTCGTGGAATTCCGCTGGTGTTTGGAACAAAACCATGTCGCTGCCAACCTGCGCAGGCAGCGGGAATACGTAAACGGATGTCAGGTCGGCGATCGCCCCTGCGTTGAACAGATTGCCGATGCGGGCCGTCAGGGCGCGGGCTTTGGCGAACATGCTGGTGGACCTTCGGGAAAGTGAAAAAAGGTCCAATAGCCCAATTCAAAGCGGTTTGAGAGAGAAATTCGTCGCGAAAGATGTCGTTACCGACATGTCGGGTCTGCATAGGTGGGCGCACGGTGTGGACGCCGATGACGGTCATCGCGGTCCCGTCCAGTCGGTGCCATCCTTGTAGGTGAAACGGTTCACGCCGCCGCCCTGATGCACCTGCAGGTCGATGTCGGAATAGGTGGCGACCTCGGTCGTGGCCTTGGTGCCGACGACCAGAAAGCGCGCCTCGGCATCGGTGTTGTTAACAAGGCAATGGCCATCCGGCACGCCTGCCGGAAAGGCGGCACAATCGCCGGTTTTCATCATGACGGGGCCTGCGTCCTGCATCAGGGTGCATTCCCCCATGGTGACCATCACGAATTCATCTTCGTGCAGGTGCCAGTGCCGCATTGACGATTTCGCCCCTGGCGGCAGGATCACGATATTGACGCCGAACTGCGTCAGGCCGCCGGCATCGCCAAGCCGCAGGGAGGTGCGCCCCGCGACCTCAGCGTCATAGGGCGCAGGGTAGATCGTACCGGATTTCACCGGGACTGTTGTGAGGTCGATTTTCATCACACCCTCTCGATGATCGTGGCCGCTCCCATGCCCGAGGCGATGCAGAGCGTCGCAAGACCGACGCCCTTGCCGGTGCGTTCAAGCTCGTCCAGCAGGGTGCCGATGATGATGGCGCCCGTCGCGCCCAGCGGGTGGCCCATGGCGATGGAGCCGCCGTTGGGGTTGACGAGGGAATGATCGACATCGAAGGCCTGCATGAAGCGCAGCACCACGCTTGCGAAGGCCTCGTTCACCTCGAACAGGTCGATGTCCTTGATGGACATGCCGCTGTCAGCAAGGATTTTCTGGGTGGCTGGCACTGGCCCCGTCAGCATGATGGTGGGATCAGTGCCGATCTTGCAGGTGGCGCGGATGACAGCGCGGGGCTTGAGACCATGCGCCTGTCCGAATTCCTTTGACCCGATCAGGACGGCTGCCGCCCCGTCGACGATGCCAGAGGAATTGCCCGCGTGGTGGATGTGGTTGATGCGTTCCAGATGCGGGTATTTCATCATGGCGATCTTGTCGAAACCGGGCATCACCTCGCCCATGTCCTTGAAGGCGGGCTTCAGGGCCCCGAGCGCCTGCATGTCGGTGCCGGGGCGCATGTATTCGTCCGTCGCAAGGATCGGCAGGCCGTTCTGATCATTGATCGTGATGACGGATTTTGCAAACCGCTTGTCGGCCCATGCGGCTGCGGCGCGTTTCTGCGATTCCATCGCCAACGCATCGGCCATATCGCGGGTAAAGCCGTATTCGGTGGCGATGATATCGGCCGAAATCCCTTGCGGGACGAAATAGGTTTTCATCGCGACGCCGGGATCGACGGCAATCGCCCCGCCGTCCGACCCCATCGGCACCCGGCCCATCATTTCGACACCGCCCGCGATATAGGCATGCCCCGCCCCGCCACGTACCTGATTGGCGGCGAGGTTCACGGCCTCCATCCCAGAAGCACAAAAGCGGTTGATCGCGAGGCCGGGAATGCGTTCGTCAAGGTCGACGCCAGCACGGCGGTGCGGGCAAGGCAGCCGCCCTGTTCGCCGACTTGCGTGACATTGCCCCAGATCACGTCCTCGACCGCGTGGCCTTCCAGCCCGTTGCGGTCCTTGATCGCGTTCAGCACTTTCGCCGACAGGGCGACCGATGTCACTTCATGCAAGCTCCCGTCGGCGCGGCCCTTGCCGCGGGGGGAACGGACGGCGTCATAGATGTAGGCGTCGGTCATCGGTAGTCTCCTTCAGGCGCGGTCGGACGGGTAGCCGGGCATCAGGTCATAGGGGGCTTTCCAGCCGGGGGTGTCGCAGATGCGGGTCAAGCCAGCGCGTCGATATGGGGCCAATCCTTGCGGTCGAAACCGAAGGGTTCGGGGTAGTAGAGATAGCCGCAGCAGGAGATGTCGGCGATGGTCATGGCATCGCCGACGAGCCAGTCATGATCGCCAAGATGGGTATCAAGGATCGTGTAAGCGGCCTTGAGGCGGCCTTGCAGGAAGGGGATCACGCCTGCGGGGCGTTTGTCTTCGGGCACGAAACTTCATCAGAAAACGGGTAGACCCGATCTGCGTGGACAGTTTGTGATTGTCCCAGAACAGCCAGCGCAGCATCTCGCGCCGTTCGGCTGCGGACTTGCCACCGAGTTTGCCGGATTTGGAACTGATATAGTCAAGGATCACACCGGATTGGGTGAGGGTGGTATCGCCATCGACAAGAACCGGCACTTCGCCCATCGGATTGATTGCGCGGAATTCCGGCGTGCGGGTGGCCGCCGTTGAAGAAATCGACGAAGACAGGCTCCCACTCCACATCGGCGAGTGTCAAGCGTGAGGGCCGCCTTGTAGGCATTGCCGCTTTCGCCGAAGCAGTGGAGTTGCATGGTCATGTGTTGGTCCTGCTGGGTTGCGGTTGGAAGCGGGGGTTTCACACCCCCGCACCCCCGTGGGATAGTTTGGAACAGAGGAAGGGGTTCAGTGTTTACGGTCCTCCAGTTCGGAATTGAACAGGCGCAGGCGGTGGATCAGATTGTCTTCGTTGATGACAGAGGAGAAGTTTTCGAACAGGAAGGACAGCGCCTCGCCTTCGTCCAGAGCTGCCTCGGTCGCGAATTTCTTTAGGCGGCGGTAGCCGTCTTCGGTCATCGCGACAGGAAAGCGGCGGGTCAGGCGAAAACGTTTGGGCATGGTCGTCCCCCTTGACGTGTCGTCTGACCTTAGAACGCCGCAGCCTCCAGCGCCATCACAGGTTCTGCACCGCTTTCGATGCGGGCGAGGTGCATGCCGCAGGCGGGCAGGTGGCGGGCCGCATAGTAGCGGCCTGTGGCGATCTTTGATTGCAGGAAATCGGTATCGCCGGCGCCTGCATCCAACGCGACATAGGCAGCCTTGGCCATGCGCGCCCACATCAGGCCCATGCAGACATGGCCCATCAGGTGCATGAAATCAGAGGAGCCGGCGAGCGCGGCGTTGGGGTTCTTCATGCCTGATTGCATGAAGAACATCGCCGGCCGCCTGCAGTCTGTTTGGAGGCGGTTTTCAGCGGGTCGAGGACAGGCCTTTCAGGCGCATCATCGCCTTCGTTTTCCTTGATGAAGGTTTTCACCATCTCGAAAAAACGCCATCACATGCTTGCCGCCGTCAACCGCCAGCTTGCGCCCGACAAGATCAAGCGCCTGTACGCCGTTGGCCCCTTCGTAGATCTGGGTGATGCGCGCATCACGGGCGAACTGGGACATGCCCCATTCCTCGATATAGCCATGCCCGCCCAGAACCTGCTGGGCTGCGACGGCCATTTCGAACCCCTTGTCGGTCTGGAAGCCCTTGATGACGGGGATCATCAGGGAAATCAGGCCTTCGGCATCGGCGTCATCCATCCGCACGGAACGGTCGATCAGATGTGCGCCCCAGAACGTCAGCGCGCGCGCGCCTTCAACAAAGGACTTCTGGTCCATCAGGTTGCGGCGGATATCGGGGTGCACGATCAGCGGATCGGCGGGGCCTTGCGGGTTTTCGGCACCCGTCACAGCGCGGCCCTGCAGGCGGTCTTTCGCATAGGCGAGCGCGTTCTGATAGGCGGCTTCGGCCACGGCATAGCCCTGCAGGCCCACACCCAGACGCGCCTCGTTCATCATGGTGAACATGGCGCGCATACCCTTGTAAAGATCGCCCAGAAGGTATCCGGTCGCGCCGTCATAGTTCATCACGCAGGTCGCATTGCCGTGGATGCCCATCTTGTGTTCGATCGACCCGACCGACACGCCATTGCGCGCACCCAAAGACCCGTCATCCCTGACCAGAAACTTGGGCACGATGAACAGCGACACGGCCTTGATGCCATCGCCGCCGCCCGGTGCCTTGGCGAGCACGAGGTGAATGATATTCTCGGCCAGATCATGTTCACCGGCGGAAATGAAGATCTTCTGCCCGGTGATCTTGTAGGTGCCATCTTCCTGCGGTTCGGCCTTGGTGCGCATCAGGCCCAGATCGGTGCCGCAATGCGGCTCTGTCAGGTTCATCGTGCCGGTCCAGTCGCAGCTGACCATCTTCGGCAGGTATTTCGCCTTCTGCTCGGCCGTGCCATGCACATGGATCGCCGAATAGGCCCCGTGGGTCAGGCCTTGGTACATGTTGAACGCCATGTTGGCCGAGACGAAGATTTCGCCCACGGCGGTGCCCATCAGATATGGCAGGCCCTGGCCGCCGTATTCGGGGTCGCAGTCAAGCGCGGTCCAGCCACCCTCTTTCATCGTCTTGAAGGCGGCATCGAACCCCTTGGGCGTCCGCACCACGCCGTTTTCCAGCGTGCAACCTTCGCGGTCGCCCACCGCGTTCAGCGGGGCGAGCACATCACTGGCGACGCGGCCCGCCTCTTCCAGCACAGCGGCGGTAAAGCCCTCGTCAAGGTCGCGGTAGCCCGGCACATCGCTGCCCGTCACGTTCAGCACATTGTGCAGGATGAACTGCATATCCTTGACGGGGGCGGTATAGCTGGGCATTGGGCGTTTCCTCCTCAGGCGGCGTTGCGGTTGGCCTTGAGCATGTCGTCGGTCAGGGCCAGTTGGTCTTTCAATTCGGCGATGGCAAGATCCAGATCTTCGCGCTGGCGTTCCATCTGTGTCAGGCGCGTCCTTCCGATTTCCATCGTCTTGCTGAGTTGGCTGCTGTTTGACCCGTTCCGGTCATACATGCCCAGCAATTGCCGGATATCTTCCAGACTGAAGCCAAAGCGTTTGCCGCGCAGGATCAGGGTCAGGCGGGCGCGGTCGGCCTTGGTAAAAAGGCGTCGCGTCCCCAGACGGATCGGGAAAAGCAGTTCTTTGGCCTCGTAGAAGCGAAGTGTGCGTGGGGTTACTTCGTAGGCTTCGCACATCTCGCGGATCGTCATCGTGTCTTGCGTCATCATGGCTTGTGTCCTCACGCCGGGTCTCGGGCGGGGCGGACATGGATTGGTTTGCCAGACCCTACTAGGGGGAATGTTCTTTACGTAAGTGGGACGTTGCGTCACTTGCTGCTTGACGAAAGGTCATACCAAAATGGCCCTCTGCCGCGTAACTTCCTTTGGGGGAAAAGCATGGATTTTTCCCCCGAAGCAGCAAACATTGTGGCCGCAAATGGATCACTCCGCGCCACGTGCGGATTCGTCGCGCAACGTCCGCAAATCCGCGATGGTGGTATCAAGTTCGCGGCGTTGGTCATCCAGAACGGCAAGCTGGCGGTCAGCCAGACTGACGAAATGCGCAAGCTGCGCCTTGGTTCCCTGCTGGCGATAAATCATGAGCCACTGGCGAATTTCCTCAAGACTAAAGCCGAAACGCCTGCCGCGCAGGATGAGGGTCATGCGCGCCACTTCACGCGGAGTATACCAGCGCGCACGGCCGTCCTTTTCGGGGGCGAGCAATTCGATGTATTCGTAGTACCGCAGGGTACGCGGCGTTACGTCAAACTGCGCGCACATCTCTTTAAAGGAGAGGCGTTTGTCGGTCATTTTCGGTCCTCCCGTCGCAACCTTAGCGCGCAGATGGCGGTGCAGGCAACAACACTGCAACATCATTCACGCGGATGGGCGTTTCGGCTGTGTTGCGGTCGGCGCCGATTTGGGTGCATATGACCACATGCCCGCGCCCATCGACACCGCCCGCCAGTTCATATCTGCTTTGCCTCATAGTGCGGCGCTAGGCATGCAGCTTGACGTACTAGAGGCCGGGGTGGCGGTGGTTTCCATGCCCTATGACACGCGGTTCATTGGTGATCCGGCGACCGGGGTCATGCATGGTGGCGTGGTGTCGGCGCTGATGGACACGGCGGCGGGGGCGGCAGTGATGAGCCATCCGGAAGCGCCGATTTCCACGGCCACCCTCGATCTGCGGATCGACTATATGCGCCCTGCGACGCCGGGGCAGCGCATCCGTGCGCGCGCCGAGTGTTTTCAGGTCACACGCAGCGTGGCCTTTGTGCGGGCAACGGCGATGGATGACGACGATGCGCGCCCGGTGGCCACGGCCAGTGGTGCCTTCACTCTGACCCGCAAAGGTGACGTGTGATGCGCCCGCCCGAACCGGTGCAGGTGGTCAAGGAACGGCGCGATGCGGCCTTGGCGGGGTTGGTGGACGGCATTCCCTATGCGCATTATCTGGGCATCCGCTTTGACCGGCGCGGGGATGAGCTGACGGCGGTGCTGCCCTACAGCGACCATCTGATCGGCAACCCGATGTTGCCCGCATTGCATGGCGGTGCGATTGCGGCATTTCTGGAGGTGACAGCGATTGTGGAGCTGAGCTGGTCGATCCTGTGGCAAGGTATGGAGGCGGGCGAGGGGCACCATTTGCCGCGCTTGCCCAAGACGATTGATTTCACCGTGGACTATCTGCGATCCGGCCTGCCGCGCGATGCTTACGCGCGCGCCCGTGTTAACCGGTCGGGGCGGCGCTATGCATCAGTGCACGTGGAGGCGTGGCAAGACAATCGCACGCGGCTGTTTGCCCAAGCGACGGGGCATTTCCTGATGCCCGTAAACGGAAAGTGACCAGCGTCACCCATGCGCGGCTGTTGAAGATCGCGCTGCCTATCGTGCTGTCGAATGCGACCGTGCCTTTGCTGGGTGCGGTGGATACGGGCGTTGTGGGGCAGATGGGGCTGGCGGCACCCATCGGGGCGGTGGGACTGGGGGCCATCGTGCTGGCCACGGTTTACTGGATTTTCGGATTTCTGCGGATGGGAACGTCCGGCCTTGCAGCGCAGGCGCATGGTGCAGGCGACGGGGCAGAGCGGAGTGCAATCCTGCTGCGTGCGCTGATGATTGCGGGTGTGGCGGGGGTGGGCCTGATCGCGGTGCAGGGCGCGCTGTTCTGGGCGGCGTTTCGGGTGGCACCGGCGAGCGCCGAGGTGGAAGGCCTGATGCGGCAATACCTGAGCATCCGCATCTGGGGCGCGCCTGCGACGATTGCGCTTTATGCCATCACCGGCTGGCTGATTGCTGTGGAGCGGACGCGGGGCGTGTTCGTGTTGCAACTGTGGATGAACGGGCTGAACGTCGGGCTGGACCTTTGGTTTGTCCTCGGCCTTGGGTGGGGTGTGCCGGGGGTGGCGGTGGCGACGCTGATCGCGGAATGGACGGGGCTGGGCCTTGGCCTGTGGCTGTGCCGGGATGCGTTCGGGCCGGTGTTGCGGGCGGCATGGGGCCGGGTGGGCGACCGTGCGGCGCTGGCGGTGATGTTCGTGGTCAACCGCGACATCATGGTGCGGTCGGTGATCCTGCAGGTGAGTTTCACGACATTCCTGTTTCTGGGGGCGGGGCAGGGGGATGTGACGCTGGCGGCCAATCAGGTGTTGTTGCAGTTTCTGGAAATCACGGCCTATGCGCTGGACGGGTTTGCCTTTGGCGCGGAGGCGCTGGTGGGGCAGGCGGTGGGTGCGCGGATGGCAGGCGAGGCGCGACGGGCGTCGGTGATTGCGATGCAGTGGGGTGTAGCCGGGGCCGTGGTGCTGGCGGCGTTGTTCGGGCTAGCGGGGCCGTGGATCATTGATCTTATGGCCACGGCACCGGAGGTGCGGGCGGCGGCGCGGACCTTTCTGCCGTGGGTCGTGCTGGCACCGTTGATCGGGGTCGCAAGCTGGATTTTCGACGGGATTTTCATCGGGGCGACGCTGACCGGGCTGATGATGCGCACGATGCTGGTGTCGGTGGCGGTTTACGCCGCAGCGCTGGCGGTACTGGTGCCGGGGTTTGGCAATCACGGGCTGTGGGGGGCGTTGATGGTGCTGAACGCCACCCGCGGGATCACGATGGGATGGGTGTTTCCGGCCGTGGCACGGAAGGCCGCGGGGTGAAATTGACGGCTGTCAATTTTCAGGATTATTCAATGAAATCAACGAAAATTGAAAGTTATCCACAGGGAAAATTAAGACTTTTTAACCATTTCGCGGTCGCGCGGGCAGGGAGGGCCGCCACAGCCTGCAGTGCAGTTATCCGCGCCTTGCGGCGTCGATTGCCGCAACGTCGATTTTCGTCATGTCCATCATCGCCGCGAAGGCGCGCTTGGCCTCGTTGCCACCGGCGGCCATCGCCTCGGTCAGAGTGCGGGGCGTGATCTGCCACGAGATGCCCCATTTGTCTTTGCACCAGCCACAGGCGCTTGGTTGCCCACCATTGCCGACGATGGCGTTCCAATAGCGATCCGTTTCAGCCTGATCATCGGTCGCTATCTGGAAGGAGAACGATTCATTGTGCTTAAACATCGGCCCGCCATTCAGCCCAAAACATGGCAGCCCCGCGACGGTGAAATCGACGGTCAGCACATCCCCCGCGTTGCCGGACGGAAAATCTGTGGGGGCACGATGGATTGCGCCAACATGGCTGTCAGGGAAGGTCGCGGCGTAAAAGCGGGCGGCGGCCTCGGCGTCTTTGTCATACCACAGGCAGATTGTGTTCTTGGGAATTGCCATGTCCTGTCCTTTCGCGGGCGTCGATGAACGTTGCAGGCAAAATCTAGCACAGGATGACAATTGGCGGAACGATCTGCCTGCGCTTTCGCGAATACGGGGGGGGCACAGAAGGCAAGGTGTTGGACGCCGTGCCGGATGAGGCGAATTAAGTGGGCTTGCGGCGGACAATCCCTGCCATCAAGATCGCCAAGGGTACTTGTGCGGCGATACGCGCGGAAGAAAGGGTGACATGGTGCTTGCCAAATTTCATATGCCGCTGCCGACCGCGAAACCTTGTTTATGGATATCTGACAAATGACAAAAACTTCTGCCGGCAAACCCTGTATCATCTGCGTGGCCATCACCGGGTCTTTGCCGACCAAAGAAAACAATCCCGCCGTGCCGATCAGTATCGCCGAACAGATCGAAAGCACGCATGAGGCATTCGAGGCCGGGGCCACAATCGCCCATTGCCATGTGCGCGACGATGAGGGCAAACCGACCAGCGACCCCGCCCGTTTTGCCCGGCTGAAAGAAGGGCTGGAGACGCATTGCCCCGGCATGATCGTTCAACTGTCGACCGGCGGTCGGTCGGGTGCGGGGCAGATGCGTGGCGGTATGCTGCCGCTGGCGCCGGATATGGCGTCACTGTCAGTGGGGTCGAATAACTTTCCGACACGGGTTTACGAAAATCCACCTGATCTGGTGGACTGGCTGGCCGCCGAAATGCTGAAGTACCGCATCAAGCCCGAGATCGAGGCGTTTGACCTGAGCCATATCCTGAAGGCGCATGACATGAAGGCCAAGGGGCAACTGACCGGCACGCCCTATGTGCAGTTCGTGATGGGCGTCAAGAATGCGATGCCCGCAGACCGCGATGTGTTCGACTATTACATCCGCACGGTAAAGCGGCTGTTCGGGGATGACGCGCCCTGGTGTGCTGCAGGAATCGGGCCGTCGCAGATCGTGCTGAATGACTGGGCTGTCAGTGCGGGCGGACATGCGCGGACGGGGCTTGAGGACAATGTGCGGCTGGACCGTGACCGGCTTGCCCCGTCGAACGCGGCGCTGGTGCGGCGGGTGGTTGACCTTTGCGACCAATATGAACGCCCGGTCGCAAACTGGCAGACCGCGCGGCAAATCCTTGATCTGCCGCTGCGGGCATAGGAACGAATGGGTCCGCAGGTCACACCGACCTGCAAAAAGGCCCGCGTGATGCGGGCCTTTCCGGTTCTTTAATTGCCGTGCAGGTTACTGCGTGGCTGTGGGCATGCTTTCCAGTTGTTCCTGTGTCATCTGGACATAAACACGCAGATCGTCGCCGTCGGTTTCCTGCATCACCTGCGTCGTGGCGAGGTCAAGTGCGACCGGCTTTTCGCCGATCCCCAGAAAGCCGCCGACATCCACGATCACCGTGCCGGGCATACCCTGCGCATCGGCCATCACTGCGGACACTTCGCCAAGGTCACTGTCATTGGCGCCGTAAACCCGCGCGCCGACAAGTTGATCGGCATTCAGGGTCGCCGCGTCAACAGCGGTATAGCCTTCGACTGGCATCGCCGCACCCATGGCGGCGTCATCCGTCGCCATATCGGTGCCTTCCGGTGCCATCGCGGTCGTATCGTCGGTGGCCATTGCCGTGGTGTCTTCGGTGCTGGTCGCGCCGGTTGCCTGATCCACGGCGGGGACGTTGGTCGCATCTGCCTGATCCGACATATCGGCCGCCGGGACGCCCGTGCGGGCAAATTCCGGGGCGCCTTCGAGCACGGTGCGGTCAGCGTTCACGACAAGGAAGTAATCGTTCAGATCGTCGGGCGTGCCGCTGTCAGAGACAAAGCGGATGTTTTCCATCCCCAAGGCGACCTGACGTTCGCCCATTCCCAGAAAGCCGCCGATGTCGACAAGCACGGCATCAACCTTGCCGTCGCGGGTCAGAAGCACGTCGTTGATTTCGCCGATGTCGTTCCAGTCATCCTGAACGCCCGCATATTCGGCGTCATCTGTTGCTGTTTCGACCGCATAGACGCGCTTGCCGATAAAGTCAGACGCGGTAATGGCGACCGGGTCCATTTCGGTGCGAAACATGTCTTGCGCGGTGGCGGCAGACCCCAGGATCAGCGCCATGGCTGTGCCAAGCATAATCTTTTTCATCATGTTCTCCATAGGTTGGATTTGTGGCACCCCTGAGGGGCGCTTGCCGGATCAACGAGAGCGATCGGCGTGCGGTTCCCGCTTTTTTCGCAATGCGCGGGCAAGTGCCGCCGGGATGCGTTGCAAAATCAGGGAATTTACCCAGGGTTCTTGGCCCGCAAGAAAAGTCGTGAAACGCAAGGGAACCACACGCCTGCAATGACGTTTGGCAGCTGTCTGTTCGGCAGGATTTCCCTCGCTGCCGATGGGCCTGCGGACACCCCTTGTCGCGGCCTGTGACTGCCGCCGATGTTGCAGAAACGCTGTCTGCGCATCGGCGGTACCCTTTTTCCCCAGATTACCGGCGATGTTTCGTGCAGCCATCCGGCGGCGTCATTCCGGGTGGGAACTGGCACAAGGCGGTTGCGTTGGTTGCGGGCAATCGAATTCTTTTCATGGAGGCGATGATGACGACCATGTCCCCGATGTTGCCACTGCTGCCGCGCGCAGCGCTGTCGCGCACCATGACGGTACTTCTGGCCGGGGGGCAGGGCAGCCGATTGCATGAGTTGACGGCGCGGGTGTGCAAGCCTGCCTTGCCACTGTTCAAAAGCCATAAGGGCGTTGTTCGGATGATTGATTTCACCATGGCGAACGCGCTGCGTTCGGGCCTGTCGCGGATGATTGTGGCCACCCAGTATCGGCCCGAAACGCTTGAGGCGCATTTGCAGCAATGCTGGGGGCCGCTGTTTGCGCCGGGCGATTTTGCGGTGCGCAATGGCACGGCGCTGCGGGGGGCGGGTGGTTACCGTGGCACCGGCGATGCTGTTGCGGCCAACAGCGCACAGATCGCGGGTGCCGCGCCTGACGAGGTGCTGGTGCTGTCGGGGGATCATATCTACCAGATGGACTATTCAGCGATGATTGCGGCGCATCGTGCATCGGGTGCCGCCGTGACGCTGGCGGTTTCGCGCGTGCCATTGGCGCAGGCGTCGGATTTCGGTGTCGTGCAGGTGGCGTGCGATGGCGCCATCAGCAGCTTTGCCGAAAAGCCCGCGAACCCGACAGGCGACCCCCGCCACCCTGGCGAGGCGATGGTCAGCATGGGGGTCTATGTCTTTGACTGGCGCTGGCTGCGGGCGCAATTGCCGTTTGGGCCATCCGCACTCGATTTCGGTCAGCATCTGCTGCCGGTTGCGGTGAAGGCGGGGGTGGCCTTTGCCTATGCGTTGCCGCCCATGCCGGGACAAGCCGCGCCATACTGGCGGGATGTGGGGACGCTGGACAGCCTGCGCCGGACCCTGCTTGAGCTGCAGGCGGATGCGCGCTGTGCCATTCCCGTGCTGCCCGGCGCGCCGTTCCTGTTGGCGGGGATGCCGGATCGTGCGGTGATGCCGCCACCCCGTGACGTTGCGGGCCTGTCAGACAGCGTTCTTTTGCCCGGAGCCTGGGTCGCGCCGGGGGCGCAGCTTGGCAATGCCATCGTGGCACCCGGTACTTTCGTGCCGGCCGATCTGACCGTGGGCCAGAATGCGCGGCAAGACGCCCGTTGGTTCCGGCGCAGCGCCGAGGGCACCTTGCTGATCACGAACGCAATGTTGGCCAATCGTGCAGGCCGCACCCTAGAAGATCTGCGCCACACGTTGTCGCGCGCCTACGAAGTGCCGTCCATCGCCTGCTGATGCCGCAATGCAGCGGAACCGGCCGCGCCCCGGCGGCGTTGAACCCCTACCACATCAACAAGACCTTATCGCCCAGACCATCGCGCAAGGAGCGTTGCCATGCTTGATCTGCCCAAGGCGTTGTCCCACTTTGACCTTGCCGCCGGACGAAGTGACACGCTTGGCGCGGTTCCCGATGCGGGCGGAACCAACTTTGCGCTGTTTTCCGATCATGCCACGCGGGTGGAGCTGTGCCTTTACGACGATACGGGCATGACGGAAACGCACCGCACCAACCTGCCGCAGATGGAGGGCGGGATCTGGTATGGATATCTGCCGGGGATCGGGCCGGGGCAGTGCTATGGATACCGGGTCCATGGTCCCTATGCGCCCGAAGAAGGCCACAGGTTCAATCCGGCCAAGCTGGTGCTTGACCCTTATGCGCTGGAAATCACGGGAGACCTGATTTGGGATGACGCGGTTTTCGGTTATCCGGTTGGCGGTGTGGACACCGACATTGATACCCGCGATTCCGCGCCGTTCATGCCAAAGGCGGTGGTTGTCGACCCGACGTTCGATTGGGATGCCGAAAGCAGGCTGGATCACGGATGGGAAGACACGCTGATCTATGAGGCGCATGTCAAAGGCCTGACGAAACGGCATCCCAAGGTGGCCGCGGCGGATCGTGGCACCTTTGCCGGATTGGCCAGTGACGCCGTGATTGCACATCTGCACCAGATCGGCGTTACCGCAATTGAACTGCTGCCAATTCATGGTTTTGTGCAGGACCGGCATCTGATTGAAAAGGGGTTGTCGAATTATTGGGGCTATAACACGCTGTCCTTCTTTGCGCCGCACCGCCCCTATCTGAAATCGGGGCGCATTCGCGAAGTCAAAGAGGCGATCCGCAAGTTTCATGGCGCCGGGATCGAGGTGATCCTTGATGTGGTCTACAACCACACCGCCGAGGGCAATGAACTGGGGCCGACACTGTCGTTTCGCGGCATCGACAACGCGAGCTACTACCTGCTTTCGCCTGACAATCCGCGTCACGGTTTTGATACGACCGGCACAGGTAACACGCTGAACGTGGCGCACCCGATGGTGCTGCGCATGGTGCTGGACAGTTTGCGCTACTGGGTCGAGACGATGCATGTTGATGGCTTTCGCTTTGATCTGGCGTCCACGCTTGGCCGCGACGCTGGCGGATTTGACCGTGAGGGCGCGTTCTTTGCTGCCATCCGGCAGGACCCTGTGCTGTCAAAGGTCAAACTGATTGCCGAACCCTGGGACATTGGCGAAGGTGGTTATCAGGTTGGCGGATTTCCGTGGCCGTTCCGGGAATGGAATGACAAGGCCCGCGATGACATGCGCGCCTTCTGGCGGCGCGATCCCGGTCTGGTGCCGCGCCTGTCGGAACGGCTTTTGGGGTCGCCCACCCAGTTCAATCATTCGAACCGGCCGGCAACATCATCAATCAACTTTCTTGCGGCGCATGACGGCTTTACCTTGTGGGACAGCGTTTCCTACGACGCCAAGCACAATGATGCGAACGGCGAAGATGGCGCCGATGGGCATTCGAACAACTTGTCACACAATCTGGGGGCCGAGGGTCCGACCGAGGATGCGGGGATCAATGCCGCGCGCATCCGCCGTGTCCGCGCCATGCTTGCGACCTGTATCTTGTCGCAAGGGGTGCCGATGATCCTGGCCGGGGACGAGTTTGGCCAGACGCAGGGCGGCAACAACAACGCCTATTGCCAGGACAACGAAACCGCTTGGCTGGATTGGGCGCGCGGCCATGATGACCTGACGCGCATGGTTGCCGATCTTGTACAATTCCGCCGCGAAATTGGCCTTTCCGTGGCGCAGTTTGCCGCGACAGAGGGCGATGGCCTTGTCGTGCGATGGCATCATCCGCGCGGCGCACAGATGACGGACGGCGACTGGCAGGACGAAATGCTGTCTTGTGTCATGCTGGAACTTGTCAGGCCGGGGGGCGACGATATTCTGATTTGCCTGAATGCAGGCGACCAGATGTCGGTGAACCTGCCGGAAGGAGACTGGACAAAGCGCATCGACACAACCGCCGATCCGGTGGTTTGCGACGAACCGGCAGACACCGCGGTTGAGGTCGAATGGCAAGCAGTTTGCGTTTTTGTGCGTCGGACACAACGACACGCCTGATATCACACTGACGGCCCGAACTGGCGGGGCCATGTCAAATTGCGTGGCGTTTGTTCTCCGCCTGGTTGTATGATTAATACGTGTGATCTGCGGCATATAAAAAGGCGTTTCATGGCTCAAACAGGTCCGGTTTTTCAAAGTCTATTGGGACTGGTGAGTGCGACAACACCTGCTGAAACACTGCCTCGTTGCCTTGAATGGCTTGGTCAGAGTTGTGGCGCGTTTGACGTCACTGCCTTTCTCTATGACCACGACGGCGAGATAACGCATTTTGATGTCTGGACACAGACTAGCGCGGCAAACACCGAGAGCATGCCTGGTCTGTCCGGGAAAGCAGACGTCATCCTGAAGCAGTACAAACGGGCCGGGATGCAGGTTTTCAAACTTGGCTCAGCCGCCGGCACACGTGGTGCCCTTGCAATCGACACCAAGGGCCAACCGCTGCCAAAGGAAATTGCGGAGAGCATCGACGTCATCAAGTCCATTGTCTATCTTGTCCTTGACCGCGCGCGGTCTGAGAAAGATAGCACGAAAACGGCGCAACGCCTTGCGGATTTGGGGGAACTCGGGACCGAGTGGCTGTGGGAAATGGACCCCGAGGGACGGTTTACCTATGTCTCGAGGAATTTTGCGCCACTGGGTATTGAGGCAGATAATTTCATCGGCCACACTCTGGAAGAGATCGGCGATCGGGCAGGGGCCGATATCGTTGCGCCAGACTGGAAAGCAACGCAGTACCGGCTTGCGGGCCAACAACCCTTTCGCAATTTTTTCCACCCAGTGCTGATGCCGGACGGAAACAGGCTTTGGCTTCGCAGCAGTGGCAAGCCCCGCTTTGATCCTGACGGGGCGTTCACGGGTTTCAAAGGGGTCAGTTCTGAATTGACCGAGCTTGTTGAAGGAGAGCGGAGCGCGCGCGAAGTGGCCGAACGCCTGACGGCAATCCTTAATGCGCTGCCCGATCTTGTGTTCGAGATCACGGCTGAGGGCGTTTACACGGATTTCATCGCCGGGCCACCGGACCTTATGGCGGACGCGCAGGAAAAACTGACGGGCAAGACACTTGAAGAGATCCTTCCACCAGACATCGCGGCGCTTTCGAGAAGAGCACTCGAGCGGATTCTGAAGGATGGAAAGTGCCCCCCCGAGCGGTACAAACTTGAAACACTCGGTGGCTGGCATTGGTTCGAAGTGTCCGGTGCGCGCAAACCGCCAGCGCGGCCGGATGGGTTACCCACAGCGGTGCTCGTTGTTCGCAATATCACAGAGGATGCGAAGCAGCGCGAAGAGATTTTGCGGCTTGGCAAAGTTGTCGAGACCATGACAAACCTTGTTGTCATCGTTGATCAGGACCATTGCATCGACTGGGCTAACAAAGCCTGGGAGATGAGGACTGGCTGGGCGCTTGAAGAGGTACGCGGGCGCAGATTGGCCGACTTGGTTCGGTGCGCGGATTCAGATCCGGAAAACGCGAGACGGGCCTCAGCGGCAATCGAGCGGTCTGAGGCTTTTCAAGGGGAAACGCTCAACTGCGACAGACATGGCAACCGTTACTGGGTTGATTTCAACGCAGTGCCCTTGTTCAACGCTGACGGCTCACTTCAGGGATACGTGTCCGTCGAGACGGACGTGACGGCGCAAAAGGAGAATGCAGCCAGAATTGCACGCCTTGCTGCCGACGAACAACTGACCCGCAACCGGCTGCAGAACGCCATTGAGGCGTTGCCGGATGGCGTGGTGATCTGGGATGAGGCGGACCGCCTGGTCGCGGTGAATACAAGCTACAAGAAAATGTATCCCGAAGTAGCCGATGCGCTTGTCGATGGTGTATCGCAAGAAGAAATCTTGCGTCTGGGTATCGCAAGACGCGCCTTTCCCGATGCATGGGACCGCGAAGAAGAATGGATCGAGGAGCAATACCAACGCTTCCGCAAGCCGACCATTGACACGATTCTGCGTCCGGACGGACGAAGCATCCGCCGTCTGGACTTGCGCACCTCGGATGGTGGTCGCATCGCCGTACGGATTGACGCTACCAAGGCTTACCAGCAGCTGGCAGAGCTTGATCAGGCAAATCGTGCCTTGGGGGAAGCCCAGGGCTCGTTGAACCAGATCATTGAAAGCGCAGATGTCGGCACATGGGAGTGGGAGGTGGAAACCGAAGGGCTGCGGATTGGCGGTCGGTATGCCGAAATGCTGGGCTATGCGCCAAATGAACTCGGCCCACCATCGAATGACATGTTCCGAAGCCTTGTTCACCCTGAAGACATGGCTCTTTTGGACTCGACCGAGCAGGAAGATTTTCAGGCATCGCCCGATGGTCAGGAAACCGTGCGTGAGCACGAATTGCGCATGCGACACAAAAGTGGAACATGGGTATGGATACTGTCACGCTCGGCTGTCACCGATCGGTTTTCCGACGGCCGTCCGAAGCGGGTTGTCGGTATTCATCTGAACGTCACGGAGCGAAAGCACCTTGAAAACGAGCTGAGAGGCAGCCAGTCATTTCTGGCCCAAGTCATGGATGCCTCGGTTTCCGCTATTGCCGTTCTGAACCAGGAAGGAGAGATCACATACGCCAATTCAGAGGCGGAGCGCATCCTTGGTATCAACATCAGCAAGATAAAGGGCCGTCGGTATGATGACCCGGAATGGAAGATAACCGGACTGGACGGCAAAGAGATGGCACCTGAGGACTTGCCATTTCGTATCGCAGTGGATCGGCAGGAACCGGTTCGCGACGTCAGGATTGCCATCGAATGGCCGGATGGACGGCGCCAGATCCTGTCGGTGAATGCAGCCCCCTATAATAGCGAAGATGGGAAGAAACTCATCATCACATCATTCGTGAACATAACCGAAGATATCTTGACCAATGAACTTCTTGAGCTTGCCTTGACCGAAGCACGCCAGGCCAGCAAATCAAAATCATCCTTTCTGGCAAACATGAGCCACGAGATAAGGACGCCCTTGAATGGCGTTCTTGGCATGGCCGAGATTCTGGACGGGCTTATCACTGACCCGCGGAAGAAGGACATGATCACAACAATCCGCAAATCTGGCGAGGTTTTGTTGAATGTTTTGAATGAAGTGCTCGATATGTCAAAGATCGAAGCCGGAAAAATGCAGATCGACACAGCACCTTTCGTGCCAAACGAGATTATCCGTCACATCGAACCGTTGCATCGCCTTCGGGCCGAGGAAAAAGGTATTGAGTTCGATGTGCTTTCAAGCAGCGGGGCTGATCTTGTCTGGCTTGGTGATCAGTTTCGTATTCAACAGATTCTCAACAATCTTTTGAGTAACGCCATAAAATTCACAGAAACAGGTTCCGTAGCGCTTTCGGTTTCTGTCCGCGAGGGCAAGCCACTGATCCTTGAGGTTCGTGATACGGGCATCGGCATGACCCCCGAGCAGGTTGAACGCGTCTTCCTGAGTTTTGAGCAGGCAGAGGGTGGGACAACGCGCCGATTTGGTGGAACAGGTCTTGGCATGGCGATCGTCAGCAAGCTGGTCGATCTGATGGGCGGCGAAATCACGATTGAAAGTAGTCCCGGGCAGGGCACGACTGTGCGCGTCACGCTTCCCCTTGAACGAGGAGCGGATCATGCGCCAAGTCAGACGTCAGACCAACAGCAATCCGCAATCCCAAACCTGGCGGGTACAAGACTTCTCATTGCCGACGATTCCGCGACCAACCGACGCGTGTTGCAGGAAATGTTGGCGGACACCCAGGCCGAAATCACGATGGTCACCAACGGTGCCGAGGCCACAGACGTCTGGAAGCGCATGCGCGATGTCGGTCGACCGGCTGATATTCTGATCTTTGATATCTCGATGCCGGTCCTAGATGGCGTCGGCGCCCTGTCGGCTATCCGCGCAGAGGAAGGGGAGGGCGCATCGGTGCCTGCAATTGCGGTGACCGCCAACGCGATGTCGCACCAGGTGGCAGAATACATCATGGCCGGCTTTGATGCCCATGTGCCCAAACCATTTCGTCGGGCCGCCTTGCTGCATGCCGTCTCGACGCTTTTGCCGCCACGGTCGGGTTAAGCCTGTGATCTTGAAGACCGGCATCACAGTTGCGCCGCTGGTCTGCAAAGAGGAAAGAGACAAACTCAATTTCGTCATGAACTTGCCCAAAAGCCAGCGTATGCATGGGTTGATCGCGCCAATGGCGCACCTACCTCAGATGCGTGTGCAAGTCAGACCGGAGTTCAGATGTCGATCAGTGATGACCGAAAAACTGTGAAGATTCTGCTGGCTGAGGATGATGAAATCAACCGCGAGATCATCTGCGCATTCTTGCAAGATGTCGTCGAGTTCAAGCTGACGACGGTCAACGATGGACGTGCGGCGCTGGAGGCCGCGACTGCAAATCGGTTTGATGTTCTGATTTTCGATCAGAACATGCCGTTTATCACCGGTGACCGCGTGATCCGTCACCTGCGTGCCAGCAACTCGATGAACGCAAGAACGCCGGCCATCCGGCTGAGCGCCGACACACTACACGCGGCGCAACAGGATTCGGCCGGTGTCACGACCATGATGCTGCCGAAACCGCTGCACAGGGAAGAACTGGTCAGTGCTGTCTGGGCAATTCTGGCATCCTGACGGCGGCGCGGCGAAAATCGGTGTTCAACGCCCGTCGACAGTAATCTTCGGTCGTGTTGCGGCCGTTTTGGTTTGAATGGTGTCAGAAAGCTGCGTTCATGTGCATGAAAACGGTTGGTCAGAGTTGATCATTTTCGCCTGATACCGTGCGCTTGCCGCCAAAAGCGATCAAGTCTCCAGCAGGTTTTCAAGCTTTTCCAGCATCTCTTCCAGCGGCGCTGCGACCGTTTGCCATATGACAGCGGGCGCTTTCTGGCCATTCACGCCACGAACAATTTCGGTATCGATGCGGCTTGAAAGGAGACCAATGTCACCAAACCCCAAGGTTTCAGCAACCCCAGCGATTCTATGCGCCATCGCGCCGATAGCCGACAGAGGTGCCATGTCGTGGGGATCAGATGCAAACTTCTGTTTAAGAGCCTCGAATTCCAACAGACGCGGCAAAACAGATTCGATGAAGCGGATGCGCACGGCATGCAACGTTGCTTGCATTGCGTGATCGAATTCATTGGATCTGGTGGTGCTGGTGGGCGCAAGCATTAGACAGCTCTACTTTTGTTCTGATGACTGATGTTCTTGTACAGGTCACTTTGCATCGCCGAAATTGCCATTTCGGGTAACTTCGATGACCGAGGCAATGTAAATACCGAATTGCGCACCAGTGCACCGAAGTGGAGAATGGGAAGGGGTAGTTCATCCGCTTCGTACAGAGTGTAGAAGTCAGACAAGGTAAGGTTCGTCGCAAGCGCGATATCGTCGATGTCCCATCGCATTTCACTTCGGACAATGCAGACAAATACCCCGCTGCCTGCATACGACAGCAGTACATCTTCCGTTTTCAGACTATCGAGAATCGCACTTGCAACATCACCGATCATGTCCACGAAAGCTGTCGAACTTTGAGAACTGTAGAAAGCATAGGCATTCTCGACCTCTACGGCAAACGCACGCAATGCGTGGGAGCGCTTTAGGCCCAGTGTTATCAAATAGTTTGTCATCGCGACGTAGCTTGTCAGCCGTTCGACATTTGGAAGCACGATTGCATCGCTAAAGTCATGCGTTGGTTCGATGCTGTAGGATGAGAATGAAGGGCTTGCCGCAAGGTCTTGCGCCCGAAGAGCCTGACGCAGTTGCGAAATCATGCCGATACGGGCCTTCAATTCCAGCCGATCCAAAGGCTTTGTAATGTAGTCGGTCGCGCCTGCATCAAAGGCTGCATCAATGTATAACCTGTCGGACATTGATGTCACCATCACGATTGGAGTCGTATGGTGCCTTTGGAGTCTGCGAATATTGCGGCACAGCGTGATGCCGTCCATTTCTGGCATCTGAACATCAAGCAGGATGCAGTCAAATGTGGCCTCACCACGCTCGAGTATCGAAAGGGCAGTCGGGCCCGACGACGCGGTAGAAACGTCAGAATACCCCAGTCGTTCCAACTGGGCGGTCAACAACTGGAGGAAAAGTGGGTCATCGTCGACCGCCAGAAACCGCATTTTGCTCTACCCTTTTTTCGTGTCGGGTCACTTTCCGCAACAAACGGCGTTGTCAGACCTGCCCAACTTTCTCTTGGTTCAACTAATGCGAGCAATATGGCGATAATTTGGCATTGCAGTCTTTAACTGGACTTTTACCGCACAAAAGGGGTGAGGAGCCTGTTGTTTTTGAGAAAGGCACCGCTGCGCAGCGCCCGAGCGGGATTCATCGCCTGAATCCAGCGTGATAGCCAGATGGCGTGGGCAGGCCGCACACACCGGCCTACACGTCCTTGGATGATCCCAGCATTGCGGCAGATGTCCGCGACGGGCGTGCGCTGTTATTCCAGCCAAAAAACCGTCGCAAAAAAACGTCTACCCCAAACGGTCATGTATGCGGGGGGCAGATCAGGGCAACAGCCTGACCAAATCCGTCGCATCCGGTGCGTCAATCAGGGCCCATATCTTGCGGATCATTCCATCCTGAGCATTTGCGTCAAGCACACCTGCACAGCACGACCGCAGCTTGGCCTCGACCTCGGCATCTGCCATCGGGTTGTCCGGGCCACCCCGATAGCGTTCATCTGCCCAACCTTCGACGACAGACCCGTCCCGCCGCGTGATCGTGATACGAGAGCGGACTTTGTCAAACCCCATCGCCTCGATCGCCGGATCGAACGCGGTCTTTACGCGGCGTTGCATCGCCTGCATCGCCTCTGACGCCACGAACTCATCCGAAAATTCGCGTTTGCCCGCCTGCCGGACAAGCGCGATCATCGACACCTCGGCCGGCAGCGAAAATTTGGCCTCAAGGTGGTTCGCGGCAATCGGATAGCGGATCGGCTTCAGGATATTGCTGCCGGCGTGGATGGCGATCGTTTCGATCTCGTCCGGTTTCACATCGGCTTCGGTCACGAGGCGCAACATCAAATCCATCGTCGGATGGGTCAGGATCCCGCAGGGATACGGTTTGATCGACACGCCGGGATCGGTGATTGACCAGGTACGGCCAAAGCCCTGCGCGATCTTGTCGGCGCTGATGCCCCCACCCATCACCGCGAAAAAGCCCCAGGGCCCGTCAAGCCCGGCCATGTCGGCGGTAAAGCCACGTTTTGCCAGCAAAGCGGCCGTGACGCCATTCTCGCTGGCGCGGCCGACATGCAGGGGTTTGGTCATGGTGCCGAAGTTGCAGCGGATGCCCGACGCCATGCTGGCCGCGATGCCAAAGCCCCGGCGCAGGGTCTCACCCTTCAGGCCCAGCATGACCGCCGCCGCGACATAGGCGCCGAAGGTGCCGACCGTGCCGGACGAATGCTTGCCCGACAGATAGTGCTGCGGCAGCATCCATTCCGAGATCTTGCTTTCAACCTCGACCCCGGCCTGAAAGGCCAACATCAGGCGGCGCCCGTCGGCCCCGCCAAGATACTGGCCGACGCACAGGGCCGCCGTCAGCGGCGGGATCGTCGGGTGAGTCAGCAGGCCATAGACGTGCGCCGGATCAACTGACACCTGCGTGTCGTCCCAGTCATGCGCATGCCCCGCCGTTCCCAGAACCCGTGCAGCAAGGCCGACGGGCACCTTCATTCCGCCGCCGCCCAAGAGCAAGGCATCCGGACGCCCCCCGGTTTCGCGCGCATCGTCGATCAGCATATGAACCGAATGCTCTTCGCTGCCCGCGACATAGAGGCCCATGGCGTCGATGATGCAGCGCAGACCTATGCGGATGGCATCGGCGGGAATATCTTCAAAGCGCAGCTCTTCGACAAAGCGCGATGCATCCTCTGTGATCGCCATACCATCGGGAGTGTGGGCAAATTCGTTCAAAATGGCGGCCATGGGTCAATCTCCTGATGGGGCGTCGAAGGGTTCGATTATGGGCCAGGGCATCAGCCCCGACACGGAAAGCTGCGTCAGAAGCCCGGTCTCCCAGGCAAGATAGGCGCGGGCATGATCAAGATTGCCTGCATGGCGGCCAGCGCAAAAGCGCACCTCGTCGATGCGGTCGTCATCGGTTGTTCCATTGGAACCGGAATGCACCTGAGCCATGGTGATACCAGCGTCCGCCCATGCCACGGGGTCCGCGACCATGACGCCAACAGCAACATGCCCGGCCTCGGCAAGATCGATTGCCGCAAAGGCCGCGCTGTCGATGGCATTCGCAACAAGCGCAACCCGGCTTCCTACGGCAAACGGCAGTCGGTCAAGCCGTGCACGCGGGCAGCGGATCGCACCTGCGACATGGTTCGCCGCAAAGGCAGCAAAGGGGCGCAGGTCCACGATCTGTCCGCCTGCAGCAATATGGGCAGCAAGATCCGGTGCTGAAAGTTCCGCAAGCGCGGGCAGCAGCGCAGGGATATCCTGACTGGCCACATCCTGCGGGGGCGGGCCATCCAGCACATGGGCCTCTATTCCCATGCGGCGCAGCCAAAGCGCCGCAAAAGCCGCGCGCGACAACGCCGGGTCATGCAGCACCACGCGCGCGCCACGCACCGCGACAAACCGGTCGGTTTGCTGGATCAAGGTTGTTCCCGGAGCTTGGCGGAAGCCTTGCGGAACAGTGCCGTCGCCTGCGCTGCGCGGATCGAACAGATAGGTCGTGCGCGCGCTGTCGTGCATCCAGCGGCACAGGGTTTCGCTATCCAAAAGCGCGATGCCTTCGCGCAGCATCATCTGTCGGGCCCGGTGCGCGGCATCCGTCTGCGCCTGTGGCGACGGGCTTGTCGGCGCTGAACGGTCGGCGCCAATATCACGCTCGAACCCCGCCAGCTCCCAGCCTTGCGTGCCATCGCGGAGCGCCAGAACCGGGTTGGGCAGGCCCAGATCGCGCAGAGTCTGCGCCCCGATGATCGACCGAGTGCGCCCGGCACAATGCACCACAATCGGTCGATCCGGCGCAATCATTGCAGGTAGCCGCATTCCAAGTTCGGCGTTGGGGCAATTCTGCGCGGTGGGAATGGTGAATCTGCGGTGTTCATCCAGCGGGCGCACATCGATCACCAAGGGTGGATTTGCCCCGCACAAGCGTCCGGCGAGTATTTCGGGGCTGATATCGGGTGTTTCGAAATGGTGATGCACCCATTCGCCAAAGGCTTTGGACCATGTATGCACACCCTTCAGGAGCGGCAGTCCTGCGGCCTGCCATTCAGGTATGCCCCCTGCCACCATGGCCAGATTGACATATCCCAAGGACATCAAGCGACGAGCGGCGCGGCTGGCCACGCCGTCGCCGCCGTCGATCAGCGCCACAAAGGTGCCTCGGCGCGGCACATATGTGCCGATGTCGCGTTCAAGGGTCGAATAGGGCAGATTGGTCGTGCCGAAGGGATGCCCCTCGGCTGCCTCGCCCACTTCGCGCAGATCGACAAAAGCCCATTCATCCCGCCAGCGCGTGCGCAGCCGGGTCACGATCTGCGCGACTGTCACGGTGTTCAGGGCATGGATCGTACCCACAATCGTCACGCTGGCACAGGCCGGTCGAACAACCCTTTCGGGCCGTCTTGAACCGCGGTCTGGTCTGCGGTCAGTCCGAGATTGTGGACCACCTCGGCAGACAGCAAACCAAGGTTTTCCGCAGCCGTCAGGAACTGACGCCCCTCTTCTACAGATACGATGCCAGCCGTCAGATACTCGAATTTTGCGGCATAGTCCGAAAATCCCCAAGGCGCCGCACCTCTGGGGTGCGCGTCTGCGACGGCAAGCTCCATCTCATTTACCCGGCCATCGTCATGCACGATGGTGGCAGAGGCGCCGTGATGTTTGTCCAACGGTTCGGCCGCGTCGAACCGGCGGTTCCAGTCGGCATCATCCACGGTTTCCACCTTGCGCCACAGGGCGACAAACTCGGGTTGTGCTATCCGGGCGGTGTCATAGCTGTGGTCGTGATGCCAATACCCGTCAACCAGAGCGCGGGCGAACTGGAACGGCGCGCTGTGATCCAACGTCTCGCGTGAGGCGGCGGGATCCCATTTGTCGGGATCGCCCGCGCCCGAGCCCATGACCATATGCGTCATCCGCTTTGTGCGCAGCGTGATCGTGGCAACGCGCGACAGGTCAAGCTGGCGGGCATGCAGGCGGATCGCAAGATCAATAATGGCCTGTCCATGGTAGCCTGCCGAATGGGCCTTGGGCAGGGTCGACAGGATTGCCACGCAGGGCTGATCCGGGGCAGGCAGCGACACCTCGGCTTCGGCCCCGCCAAGCAACACGGCGAGAATGCCGTAATCGCCCTCATAGATCGGCGACGGCGCGGTTTCGCCGCGCATCGCGCGATCTACCGCCTCGATCGCGCATTTGCCGGCGTGACCGGGGGCAGAGGCTTTCCACGATGATATGCGCCCCTTGCGGATCTGGCGCGTACTGAGCGACAGATGCGCTGACAGGTTGATCGCCTCATAGATCACCGGGACGGGCAAGTGCAACATCGCGCCCAGACCTGCGGCGACCGCAGGCCCCAGATGTGCGATGTGGTCGATCCGGTGGCGTTGCAGGGGCAGCGCCTTGACCAGTGTGGTCTGCACCTCATACGACACAAGGATACCCCGGACGAGATCATCGCCCGACACACCAAATTGCTGCGCGACGGCAAGAAGCGACATGATGCAGTCAGCGGGATGGCTGCTGTCCAAGGCAAAGAAGCTGTCGTGAAAATCAAGCTCACGCACTGCGGTGACATTGGCATAGGCCGCCCATGTGCAATCGACACGCACGTTTGGCGGCAACCCGATCAGCCGTGCCGCACCCGGTTTGGGAAAGCAAAGCGCGGTGGCACGCGCCGCAGCGACCGGCGCACGGTTCAGGGCCGCGATCGCAACGGCGGCGTTGTCGATCAGACGGCATCCCGCAAGCTGTGCCGCCTGCGGATCAACCGGTCTTGCGGCGGCGGCCAGTTCCGCCAGTTTCCAGGCCAGTTGGTCTTTTGCGGCCGGACGAGCGTCCGGCGCACAAGGTTTGAAATGATAGACCATGGTCATGGAACAGAACCTTTGGCGATCTTTCGTGCGGCGTTGCGGGCAGCAAGAATGTCGCGGATGGCAGAGCCCAGAACAAAGACAGCCGCCACGATCAACAGGCCGAGCGCGATCGGTGTCTCCCAGAAGATGCGATGATCCCCGCTCGTCAGTTCTAGCGAACGGCGGTAGTTCGCCTCGACCAGATAGCCAAGAACCAGCCCCAGAACCATGGGCAGGAACGGAAAGCCGAACACGCGCATCAGATAGCCCACAACCCCGAAAAGCAGCACCAGATAAAGATCGAAAGTACTGTTGTGGATCGAGTAGATGCCCGAAAACACAAGCGCAAAGATCGCGGCCATCAGATAGGGCTTGGGTCGGTTCACCAGCCAAAGTGCCGGGGCCATCATCAGGATTCCGAGGAAAAGCTGGGCGATGTTGGCTACCGCCAGACCCGCGAACAGGCCATAGACGAACTCTGGCTCTTTTTGAAACAGCAACGGGCCGGGCTGTAGCCCGTGGATCAGCATTCCCCCCATCAGGATCGCTGCCGAGTTTGATCCGGGGATGCCAAAGCTGAGCACCGGCACCAGTGCCGTGCATGCAACAGCGTTGTTGGCAGCTTCGGGGGCGGCAATCCCCTCGGCCGCACCCTTGCCGAACATTTCGGGCTCGGATGACCAGCGCTTGGCCTCGTTGTAGGACATGAAGGCGGCGATAGAACCACCCGCGCCCGGCATGACGCCTTCGAAGATGCCCACGCCACTACCGATCCCCTGCGCGCGCCAGAGCTTACGCCACTGGGGAAACGATGGCAGCTTGATCCGGGTCTGCTTTTGATCGGTCTTGCCCCAGTCGGGCGTGTTGGCTGTCATCATCAGTTCGGACATCGCGAACACGCCCACCATCACGATCACATAAGGGATGCCCGTCAACAACTCGGGCGTTCCAAAGGTGAAGCGGCTGACCCCCGACAAGGGGTCGGTGCCGATGGTTGCGATCATCAGGCCCACGACGGCGGCAATCATGCCCTTGATCAACGAACCGTTGGAAAGGGACACGATGACCGACAGGCCAAGGACGCCCAGCGCAAAATAGGCGGGGAAGTTGAACGACAACGCCACCCGCGACAACGGTTCGGTAAAGAGAACAAGGAAGATCAGGCCAAAGAACCCACCGACAACACCGGATTGCAGCGAGATGCCCAAGGCCTCGCCGCCCCGTCCCTGCCGGTGCATCGCATAGCCGTCGACCACAGTTGCGGCGGCAGCATTGGTGCCGGGCGTGTTGATCAGGATCGCCGGAATCGACCCGCCATATTCGGCGCCGACATAGGTCGCGGCCAGCAGGACGATCGCCGGGATCGGGTCCATCCCATAGGTGAATGGCAACAACAGCGCGAGTGCGATCGAGGGCGAGATGCCGGGAAGCGCCCCGCCGATGATGCCCCAGGCGACACCGGCAATGGCGACAAAGATCGCAGGTGATGTGGTCAGAACGCCCCAAGCCATAAGGAGACCGTCCATGTTTACCTCTCTGACACCGCTGTGATGTCTTCAGACCGGAGTTTCAGACGTTGCTGGCGCCGCCCAACGCGCGACGCCCGCTTTGCAGATCTGGCGGCGCGTTCAGCCCAGCAGCAATGGCCAGAAACCGGCGGGTAGTGGAATGCCGAGGATTTGCACGAACAATCCGTAGAACACCGCCGCGACCACCACCGCCACACCGGCGGTGTAAAGACTGGCCTTGGCGCCGATGTAGGTCGACATTGCCAAGATCAGCAGGACCACGCTCAGAACGTATCCCAGCCATGGCAGCACCAGAAGGTAGGCAATGCCGATTGCAATGACACCAGCTGCCTTCAAATGCTGTCGCAGGCTGAAGTAGTAGGCGCCGGCTTCCCTTGGGCGCTCGACAACGGCTGGTGTGTTTGCGGCGCGGGCCGCACGCAGAAACAAAATCTCGATCGCCAGCGCCCTGACCATCATGATCGCGCAGAACCCGATCAGCAGGTAGGCCAACGTCTTGGGGATCATCGCGGCGTTGACCGCCCCGTCAAGCGGGCTGATCGGAATGCGGTCGGCGGACCACCAGTAGGCCCCGGCAAAGACGATGCCGCCAAGACCAAGCCAGACATCCCGCGGGATGCGAAAGTGAACCGCCGACTGCATTGCCATTGACCAACCAACCTATTGCTTGAGAATGCCGAATTCGATCAGGAACGCCTTCTGGTCCACAGCGAACTGCGTCAGGAAGGCATCATAGTCGGCGGCGTTCATCATCGTAGGGACCAGACTTTGTGCATCGTACCAGGTCTTGAACTCGGGGTCCTGCAGCACCCGTTCGATCCCGACGGCCCAAAGATCTTTGATGTCCTGCGGCAGGCCGCGCGGACCGGCGATACCACGAAACTTGGTCACCACAAGATCGACGCCTTCTTCGCGCGCCGTCGGGACATCGGGGAAGTTTGGCAGACGCTCTTCGGTATAGGTTGCAAGCAGGCGGACTTCGCCGGCTTCAATCTGCGCGGACAGTTCCTGCACTTCGCCGATGGCGGCCGAAACGGTGCCGTTCAGAACGCTGATCAGCAGCTCGCCGCCACCATCATGCGTAATCACGGGCGAGGTGACGCCGGTCAGCGACTTGAATTGCTCCATGACCTGACGGTCAAGCGAACCCGGTGTGGTCACGCCGAAAAGCACGGCAGCCGGATCGGCCTTGGCGGCATCGATAAGCTGCGACAAGGACGTGAATGGGCTGTCGGTTTTGACGAACACGATCTGCGGGTCCATGAAGACGTTCCCGACGCCTTCAAGGTCGGTGAAATCGTACTCCAGTTCCGACAAAAGCGATGTGTTGATGAAGGTTGGCGTGGTTCCGTAAAAGATGGACCCGTCAGCAGGCGACGTGCCCAGCTTGGCCATCGCGTTGGCGCCGCTGCCGCCGGTCACGTTCTCGACCACAAAGGTGGTGCCCATGGCCTTGCCAAGAAATCCGACCATTTCGCGAAGGAAGACATCTGTCCCTCCGCCCGCGGACGAGTGGGTCACAAGTGTGACCGTGTCAAACGGGTATTCCTGTGCCGATGTGACACTTGCCCCCCCCAGTACCAGACCGACGGACAATGCCGCCCTGCCGGCGAATTTTCCAAAAGAACGAAACATCTGATCTCCTCCCGTTTCAGGTGCTGCCAGCCGTCTGGCCGTGATGGACCTTGTTGGCGACTGTTGCATACTACCATGACCAAGATTAGAAAGATGTCAATCGTAGACAATCTGCAATTCAGGAGAATCTGATGTCTGATACGCCACACTGCCGCCAGACCTCCGCTGTTGCCGCCCACATTGCATCGGCGCTGCAGATGCCCCTTCCGGAAGAGGTTGCTGAAAAGACGCGACTGCATTTGCTGGATACGATTGCTGCCATCGTTTCGGGAACGCAGCTTGCAGGGGGGCAAGCCGGAACCAGACTTGCCCGCCGGTTAGGCGGGCCGGAAGAAGCGCTGGCGATTGGGGCCCGCGCGCTTGTGGGGGTGCCCCAGGCCGCATTAGCCAACGCCATGGCCGCGCATGCGGACGAGACGGATGACAGCCATGTCGGCGGGCGCTTTCACCCCGGATGCGCGATCATTCCGGCCGCGATGGCGCTTGCCGAATGTCATGGCCGCAGCGGAATGGACTTACTGCGCGCCACAGCACTGGGCTATGATATCGGTGCACGCGCCGTAATGGCGCTTGGCGTCACGTCGGCCGACAAGGCGCGGTTTTCTACCCACAGCATCGGCGGCAACTTTGGGGCGACGGCGGCAGCCGCTGCGCTTGCCGGGCTTGACCTGCGCGGCGCAATGCATGCGCTTTCCTATGCCGTGCAGCAAACCTCGGGCGTGCCCTATTGGCGGCGCGACACGGACCACATCGAGAAGTCCTTCGACTTTGGTGGAATGGGTGCCAGAAACGGCGTCCTTGCCGCGCTGATGGTCAGCGAAGGCTGGACTGGCGTTGAAGGCGTGCTGACCGGCGCGCAATCCTATTTGTCGGCCTTTGCCGAAAAACCGGTGCCTGAAGCGCTGAGCGATGGGTTGGGCCAGCGGTATGAGATCATGGAAGCCGCGATCAAGAAATGGTGCGTCGGGTCACCCATTCAGGCGGCGCTTGATTCGCTAACCGCCCTGATGGCCCAACATGGGCTGACGCCTGCTATCGTGGCCCGTATCACCGCAATCATGCCCGATGACCGGTTGCACATCGTTGACGACCGCGCGATGCCCGACGTGTGCCTGCAGCATCTGCTTGCCGTCACACTGATTGACGGCGGGCTTGGCTTTGCCGAGGCACATGATCATGAACGGATGCGCGATCCCGCCGTACTCGACCTGCGGAAGCGTATTTTTGCTATTCCGGACAAAGCATTGATCTGCGGCGCGCCCGCCCCGTCAGGCCATCGTGGAGATCGAGACAACCGACGGGCAAACGCTGCGGCACCACACCCGCGCAGTATTGGGCACTCCGGCAAATCCGATGAGCCGGGCGCAGGTTGTCGGCAAAGGCGCATGGATCTGATCGCGCCGGTACTGGGCGATCCTGCCGCTGCGCAACTGGTGGCGGCCATTCTGGACATTGATGCCGTCGCCGATGTGCGCAGCCTGCGCCCGCTGTTCGCGGCGCAGGACTAGTCTGTAACCACGGTCAGGGCATATACATGCCACCGCTGACATGCACGGTCTGGCCGGTCATGAACCGCGCCTCTGGCATGCAGAGCGACAGGATGACGAAGGCCGCTTCGGCAATCTCGCCCTCACGCCCCACAATGGGTCCACCGCTTGCCATTTCGGGCGATTCGCCGGCAGTGGCCGACCGCTTGCCGCCGATCTTGCCGGGCGCCACGCAGTTGACCGTGATCCCGCGATCCGCGAATTCCAGCTGCAAGCGATTTGGTCAGGCCAACCAACCCCGCCTTGCCCGTCGCGACCTGCGCGCGCGCCTTTGCGCCGACATGGGCCGACACGCCGCCAAGGTTGACGATCGTGCCGCCGCCGCGCGTCCACCATACTGCGCGATCGCCTCGCGGCTGCACAGGAACGCTCCGTCCAGGATGACCGAAATTGGCCCGCGCCATTCCTCAAGCGTCATCTCGAGAAAGGGCTTCTGCCCCCGGATCGCAGCGTTGTTCACCAGAATGTCCACCCCGCCAAATTCTTCGGTTGCAGCAACAAAGACCGCCAGCACCTCTGCCTCTTGCGGTGACGTCTCCTAGCACAACAAGCGCTCGTCCGCCCATGGCCCGGATCTCGGCTGCCACCGCCTCGACCTCATCGCGGCGATTGTCGGGCGTGGACAACCACATCCGCGCCCGGCCTGCGCCAAGCCAAGGGCCACCGCCCGCCCGATTCGGCGCGACGCCCCGGTCACCACAGCCACCTTGCCCACCAGCGGTCTGTCACTTCTGTGCAGCATTCTGCCCCCAAATTCCATGTGATGACACTTTGCCGATCTGTATCGCCACTTGCGGAGTTTTGCAAATTGTTGACAATATGGCTGCAGTGGTAGGACGAGGATCGTGGACAATGGCCCAGGAAAGTCGTTGCGTTGGACGCGCTGGATCTGCTGCGGACGTCGTCACTGTCGCGCGTGGTTCAGGGCGAGATCGAGCGGGTCATCCTTTCGGGGACCTACGCCCCGGGCGAAAAGCTGAACGAAAAGACATTGGCCGATCGGCTTGGCGTCAGCCGTGGCCCGGTGCGCGAGGCGTTTCAGGCGCTGCACGCCCGCGGACTGGTCGAGATGATCCCCAACCGTGGCGTATTCGTGCAGCGGGTCACCCGGCATGACGCAGTCGCGATCTACGATGTGCGGGCCGGTGTGTTCGGCACGGCCTGCCGCCTTCTGGCCGAGCGCATCACCGCCGCGCAAAGTGCCGAGCTGAATGCGCTGCTGGCGCAGATGGACGGCGCTGGGGCACGACGCGATCTTGAGGCTTATTTCCCCCTGAACATTGCATTTCACACGGCGATCGTGACCGGCACAGGAAATGCGGTGCTGGCGGAAAACTACTTTGGGCTGGTCAGTCGCCTGCAATTGTTCCGCGCGCGGGGTCTTGTGCATGGCGGTGGATTTGCAAATTCCAACATCGAGCATCGGGCGATCGTGGCAGCGCTGGATGCCCGCGATCCGCGCGCCGCGTTCGAAGCGGGGTTTGACCATGTCCAGGCCGGCAAGAAACGCATTCTAAGCCTCGGATGATGCGGGCATGCGTCGCAATGACATCTGACGACGCCAGGAATGAACCTACACTTCGCCGAAGGTTATGCGGCATGGCTTGCCGCATTGGCCATGGACGATATTCCACCGGTTATGCGTGCGGCCGCGATCCGCGATCTGATCGACGCTGCGGGCCTGTGTGTAGCGGCGCCGGCGCGAGCCCTACATGGTGCAGGTCGTTTCGGGATGGGACAGCGACGGCCCCTGCACGGCGATTGGCCATGGCCGACGGCTTGATGCAGGCGGCGCGGCTCTGGCCAAGGGCGTGGCCATCCATGGCGAGGATTTCGACGACACGCTGGAAGGCGCGCCGATCCGGGTTGGCGCGATGACCATTCCCGCGGCCCTTGCCGCCGCCGAACGGTTCGGTCTGTCGGGTGAACGGGCGTTTCTGGGGGTCGTCGCGGGACTGGAGACGGTATGCCGGTCTGAACCACGTGGCCCCGGGGGCGATCCACCGGGCGGGGTTCCATCCCGTTGGCGTGATCGGAGCAATGGGTGCGGCGGCGGCGGCGGGCGTGACGCTGGGCCTCGATGCCCGCCAGCAGGCGATGGCCTTCGGCATCGCTGGCAGCATGGCCTCTGGTATCCTCGAATACCTGTCCGAAGGCGCGTGGACCAAGCGGCTGCATCCCGGTTGGGCGGCGCAATCGGGTCTACGGGCGGCCATTCTGGCGCGCACCGGGTTTTTTGCGCCGCGCACCGTGTTGGACGGGCCGCACGGGTTCTTTCACGCCTTCGCCCCCACCGCGACGCCGGATTTCTCGCACCTTCTGAACGGGATCTGGGTCAGGACTGGTACGCCAAGCCGGATCGCCTTCAAGCCCTATGCCTGCGGCACGATGATCCATCCCTATATCGACTGCATGATCCGCCTCGCGGCAACCGGCCTGCGGCGCCGATGACATCGCGCGCATCGTCTGCCCGACGGGCGATGGGCTGGTCCATCGGCTGTGGGAGCCGTTGGCAGACAAGCACCGCCCGCCATCGGGCTATGCCGCCAAGTTCTCGATGCCGTTCTGCATGGCGGTTGGTTTCCTTGATGGCGATGCGGGACTTGCGCAGTTCAGCGATGCCAAGGCGCAGGATGCGCAGATCCTGCATCTGGCGGCAAAGATCTCCTACCAGATCGACCCCGCCAACGAGTATCCGCACAACTATTCCGGTCACATCCGGGTTGAAACCGTCGATGGGCGTCATATCGCGCTGGATCAGCCACACATGCGCGGAGGGATGCGCGAGCCGCTGACCGATGCGGACATCCACGCCAAGGCCATGGCGAACTGCCATCAAGGTGGATGGGATGACGCGCGTGCGGGCGCGTTGATCGGCTGGATGGCAGACCTGCACGATCATTCCACTCTTTCCGGGCTTGCCGATTTCGGGGCCTGAACCCTTTCCGTGATCGCGCGGATCGCTCGCGCAGAAGGACGTAGCCATGACTGTTCATCCCACCGTATCCGAAACCATCGCAGACTGGATTGTCAGCTTTGACCCCGCTTCTGTTCCGCCAAAGGCACTTGCCGGCTGTGCCGATACCATTGTGGATACCATGGCACTGACCGTGGCTGCGCTGGAAACCGACTACGGCCAGTCCGCCCGCAAGGCATTTTCTGACGCCGGTACGGCCACGGTCTGGGGTCTGCCCGACGGTCGATCACCCGAAGCAGCCGCCGCCATCAACGGTATCTGCGGGCATGGGGAGGACTACGACAACACCTTTGAAGGCTGCCCGGTACACAGCGGCGTGGTGATCGTGCCCGCACTTCTGGCCGCTGCGGAACGGTATGATCTGGCAGCCGCCGACGTGGCCCGCGGCATCGTGGTCGGGATCGAGGTGATGTGCCGCCTTGGCCTTGTGGCCGACAAGGCGGTGCACAAGGCGGGGTTTCACCCAACTGCCGTGTTGGGTGCCATGTCAGCAGCCGCCGGGGTTTCTGCGGCACTGGGGCTTGACCGGATCGCCATTCGCAATGCGCTTGGGGTTGCGGGGTCGATGGCATCAGGAATTATCGAGTATCTTGCCGATGGTACCTCGACCAAACGCCTGCATGCGGGCTGGGCCGCGCAATCGGGGATGCGGGCGGCGGCCTTGGGGGCTGCGGGCTTTACCGGGCCTGCCACGGTCTTCGAAGGCGCGCATGGTTTTTTCCATGGGTTCTCCGAGCCTCATGCCACCGACTTTACGCCTTTGACGGACGATCTTGGCACCCGATGGGAGTCGTCGCGCCTTGCCTTCAAGCCTTTTGCCTGCGGAACCATGACGCAGCCCTACGTCGATTGCGCGATCGACCTTGCCCGGCGCGGCATCCGCCCTGAAGACGTCTCGTCAATCACCTGCGAGGTAGGTGAAGGCACGGTGCACCGGCTGTGGGCGCCGCTTGCGCTGAAACAGACCCCGCCAACGCCCTATGCGGCCAAGTTCAGTGGCCCCTACTGCCTTGCAGCGGGTTGGGTGTTCGGCGATGCGGGTCTGGCGCAGTTCACCGAAACTTCGGTGCGCGATCTGCGTGTGCTGGCTTTGGCGGGGAAGGTCACGTTCCGGATTGACCCCAACAATGAGTATCCCGCCAATTACACCGGCCACATCGCAGCAACGCTTCTGGATGGATCGGTAGTCGAGGCGCGTGTGCCTTGCCTGCGTGGCGGTGCGCAGGCCCCGCTCAGCCGCGCCGAGCTGTTAGCCAAGTGCCGGGCAAACCTTGCTTTCGCGGGTCGCGATACGGCGGGGGCAGACCTTCTTGCGCGGTTCGCCGATGACCTGATGGCCGGGCGCGGGACGGTGGATATGGGCCGGTTGCAGCTTTGCTGAGCGAGGCCGATCTTCTGGCGGGAAACCTGACGTTCGGCCTTGCGCTGGCAGCGATGGCCGTGTGTTTTTTCGCGGGGGTGCTGGGTGGGCTTTCTGGCTATGGCGCGGGGTTGTTGGTCACGCTTTTCATCGCCCCCATCGTGGGGCCAAAGGCGCTGATCCCGGTGATCTCGGTTCTGATGCTGATCAATAACGGCAGCCGTGTCTGGTTTTACCGTCATGCAATGGATTTCCCTACCGTAGTGAAGATCTCTGCGGTGGCAATCCCGATGGCATGGCTGGGTGCGCAGCTTTACGTCAGGCTGGATTCGCACATCATTCAGACGGTGCTAGGTGGCGTGCTGATCCTGTCGGTACCGGTCCGCCGATTGCTGGATCGGGCGCAATTCAGGCCGGGGCCTGTGGGCGTGTATGGCATTGGGGCCGCGTTCGGGTTCTTGTCGTCGATCATTGTCGGGGCTGGCATGCTGATTGTGCCGATGCTGATGGGTATTGGCTTTGCCGGGCCAGCCTTGCTGGCGACCGATGCGGCAATTGCCGTCGCGGTGAACCTGTTCAAGGCGATTGTGTTCGGCGCGCTAGATGCACTGAGCGTGCCGTATTTCGTGCTTGGTCTGGTACTTGGCCTGTGCACGGTGCCCGGTACCGCCTGCGCCGCGTGGATCGTCAAGCGCACCAGCCTGCGCTTGCACACCATGCTGATTGAGGGATTGATCCTTGTCGGCGGCGTGATGATGCTGACCGGCATGATCTGACGCCGAGCCAGTCAGGGCTTGCGCGCCCTGTGCCCCATTAGCCGTGCTGCAATCGGTGCACCGGTGATCACCAGAACGATCCGCGTCAGGTGGTGCAGGATCACATACCCAAGATCGGCCCCCACGACGATGGCCAGCAATGTCATCTCGGCCTGCCCGGCGGGCGCAAATGCCAAAAACGCCTCTATGGGTCCAGCAAGACCGGTCAGCACCACGGTTTCGACAAAAAGTGTGGTCAGAACCGCAAGGATGAGCACGAAGGCAGTCCCGAGGAGCACGGTGTTGCGCAACTCTCGCAAGGTGACGCCCACATAGTGCACCCCCACCGACATGCCGATGAACACCTGCGCCATCAGGATCAGTTCAGCCGGGGGCCGCATATGGATCAGGCCCGCCAATGACAGCGCCGCGGTCACGATCATCGGCCCCAGGATCGACGCGCCGAAAAGCCCGATGCGCTCGCCGCCCAGCCAACCCAACAGCGCGGCACCGACCATCAAGCCCAGTTCCGTCAGGGGCACATCCGCCAGCGGCGCACCGATCGGCGCCCCAAGCTGGGCACCATAAAGTCCGGTCAGAATCGCAGGGGCCAGTGTGACGATGATGAGGACCCGCGTGGCGTGGATCAGTGAAAGGCGACGGACATCCGCCCCTGCCTCTTGCCCAAAGATCACCATATCCTGCAAACCTCCCGGCATCGCGGCGTACCACGCCGTCACCGGGTCCAACCCGGCGCGGCGAAAGAACGGCACACCGACCAAGGCTATGGCCAAAATGAACAGCGGCATCAGCGCCACCGAGGCAGCCATTGTCGGCAACTGCCCGATCAGCGCCGGGGTGACCGACGCCCCCACTGCAACGCCAAGGATGGTGCGCATCCCCTTGCCGACCTGACCCATGCCTTGCAGACGCGCGCCGCAAAGCGCGGCCAGAAGGCAGGCCGCCATTGGCCCGAACAGAAATGGAAGTGGCAGGCCCGCCCACCAGAAGATGAATGCCCCAGCCCCTGCCAACCCGAGAGTTGCACTGCGCGGGCGGGTGATCCAGCCCACTAGATCACCGAACAGACGGAAGACGCATGCATGAGTTCGGTCATGCCCCGCCACCTGCTGGCGCGGGTTTGCCTGCCTCTGCCAGAAGAGCTGCCATACGGAAAAAGCCATGCACCATCTTGGAATAGGGCATCAGCAGGAACAGCGTGAGCACCGTTGCCAGATGCACCGCCAGCAGCGGTCTGACCACCCCAGTCCCCGTCGCGGCATAGAGTGCAAGCCCCGTCAACGCGACCGACCCGAGTAGCACGACAAAGGCCATCTCGCCGCCCCAGACCCGCGTTGCCCCCAAGGCCGGGTCGGCCCGCAGCTTGAGCAAGATCAGCGCGCCACACCCCGCCACCATCATCAGCCCCCCTGGCACGCCCAACAACTTTGGCAGCGACCAGAACGGATAGGGCGCCTGCAAGCCAAGCCCGTAGTGCATCAACGTGCCGGATGAGGTTGAAGCAAAGCACAACAGGAACCCCCACATCACCGCCTGATGGGCGATGCGGCGGCGGTCGGAATAGCGGTCGCCCTCTTCAAAGTTGCAGCCTTGCCCTTGCCCGCCCGAAAGGTTGCGCATCCGCCCCGCCTGCGACAACGCCGATTGCAGATGCCAAAGGCTGATCCGGCCGCCCCCGACCTCGCGCCAGTAGGCGCGCAGGCCAAGACCAATCACCGCAAGGGGGGCCAGAAAGGCCGGCACGAACACAGCCACCATCGCGTTGTGCCCCAGATGAGCATAAAATCCGTCGCCCGCCACCGGGCGCAGTGCCGCCAGCATCCAGAAGAATGTCGCCAGTCCTGCAACCAGCAGCGCGGCTATCGCAAGGCCATTGCTTTGAAATTGGCGCGCAAAGGCGACGGGGCGGATCAGCCGTTCCCAGCTTTCCTGTCGTACCTCGGCCAAGGCCGCAGGCAGGTTCAGGGCAAATTCATGCGGTTCGGTGTACTGGCAGGAATAATAGCAGCCCCGGCAGTTATGGCAAAGGTTCGCAAGCTGCGTGATATCGCCATCGGCAAACGCCTTTTGCCGGGTCATTGCCGGAAAGACAGAACAGAAACCCTCGCAATAGCGACAGGCATTGCAGATCTCGATCTGGCGGCGCGCTTCGGCGCGGGCATCGTGGTTGGTATCGTCCAGCAGGGTGTCAAGCGACATGGGCAGCGGCCTCCCGGCCCGCGATGCGTCCGAAGACGGTTCCGATGGTCATCCCGAACCCGGCCAGATAGCCCTGCCCGAGGATGGAGCCGGCCATGATCTCGCCCGCAGCCCAGACGTTGTCCAGCAGCCCCCCAGCAGCCTGCACCTGTGCGCCGTCGGTGACCTTTAGCCCGAGGTAGGTGAAGGTCACGCCGGGGCGTAGCTGGTAGCCATAGAATGGTGGTGTATCAATCGGCCGGGCCCAGTTGGTCTTGGGCACGTTGAGGCCATGGGTTCTAAGGCCATCCAGCGTGGTCGGGTGAAATTCACCGGGCTGGCATGCCGCATTGAACGCACTGACGGTGCGATCCAGCGCTGCGCCATCAATGCCCAGCTTGACACCAAGTTCGGCCACGCTGTCGGCTTTGACCGGCGGGAATACCGACGGCATGAACAGATCAATCGCCTTGCTGTCGATCACCGAATAGCCCACCTGGTCGGGCTGTGCCGCAACAAGCCTGCCCCAGATGGCATAGCGTTTGGGCCAGACATCTTCACCCTCGTCGTAAAACCGCTCGCCGTCGCGGTTGACCACCACCGAAAAGGGCACGCAGTCCAACCGGGTGACGATGCCGCCATCAAACTGCGGCGCGCGCCCGTCGATGGCTACTGCATGACATTGGGTCGGATCGCCCACGCTGTCGGCCCCTTGATCCAGCATGTCGCGCAGGACAACACCCTTGTTGTATGGGGTGCCACGGATCAGGAAGTTCTTCGCCGCCGGCCCCCATGCGCGCGCCAGCCAATCAAGATCGGCCTGAAAGCCGCCCGACGCCAGGACAAATGCCCGCGCCTTGATCGTTGCGGGTTGGCCGCCAATCCGCGCCTCAAGATGGGTGACCGCGGGGCCGTCGCGGTGCACATGTATCACCTCGGCCTCATAAGCGACGCAAACGCCCAGATCGGTGGCAGTGTTGTAATATGCATTGACCAGCGCTTTGCCGCCGCCAAGGAAAAAGGCGTTGGTCCGCGACAGCGACAGGGTGCCCGACAACGATGGCTGAAAGCGTACGCCCCGCGCCTCCATCCAGGGCAGGCACTCTTCTGACGACCGGATCACCAGACGGGCCAGATGCTCGTCCGTCTCGCCTTTGGTCACCAGCATCAAATCGTCAAAGTATTCGTCCTCGGCGTAGCTTCCGGTAAGCACGGAAAGTGGCCCTGCGTGCATGCAGCGAAAATTGCGCGTGTGTCGAGAGTTGCCGCCGCGGTAGACCGGCGGCGCGGATTCAAGCATGACTACCGTGGCACCCGCCTCGGCTGCGGTGATCGCAGCGCAAAGGGCGGCGTTGCCGCCACCCACAACAGCCACATCGAAAATTTCGGGCCAATCCTTCATAAGGTATCATCCAGTGGCAGCGCGGCCCCGCGCAGTGCAGCGATCCGTTGCTTCAGCGCCGCTTCGACATGGGCACGCATCATAGCCTCGGCGCGCGCACCTTCGCCTGCGCACAGTGCGTCAAGGATCGCCTCGTGCTCTGTAACCGCTTCGGCAAGGCGGTCAGCCTCTGCCAGCGTCGTTGGCCCAAGGATCAATAGGGTTTTTTGCAGCGCGCTCATCGCCTTGACCAGAAACCTGTTGCGCGCGGCCCGAACGAGGGTGTTGTGAAATTGCCGGTTCAGATCCTGCGCCAATGCACCGGCCGGGGCCGCAGCAAAGGCGGCGTGAATGGCGGCGAGGCCGTCGATCTCGGCCGATGAGGCGACGCGCGCGGCCAACCGCGCCGCAGTGCCCTCCAGCACCATCCTCATCTCGTAAAGCTCGATGATTTCCGCGTAGTCCAGCCCGCGGATCGTGGCACCCTGACGCGGAAGGTGGACGACAAGTCCATCCATTTCCAAAAGGCGTATCGCTTCGCGCACTGGTGTCCGACTGATGCCGTAACGCGTCGCCAGCTCCACTTCGCGCAATCGCGCACCGGGCAGCAGCGCGCCGGACCTGATTTCGTCAATCAAGTGCCGATAAACGGTGTCACCCTGAGGGCTGTCTGCGTCATGCATGTAATGCATCCTTTTGCATCCAATTGGATGCAAAAAATGACCAGGTCAAGTCAATTCGAATACCACTGCAGGACCTGTCGATTCAGCGAGACACCTTCTGTAATCTCCATTTGGGAGTGTGAGGGTGAGTTCAATGGCCAAAGACCAACAGGAAATCCGGCGCAAGCTGCGCATTCTGGATCACGCTGCGGCGTCGGGTGACGTCAGCAAGACCTGCCGATACTTCGGGATCGGGAGAGCCAGCTTCTATCGATGGCGTCATGCCCTTGCAGATCACGGCGAGGCGGGGTTGGCCAACAAACTTGCCCGAACCGCGTGGAGCGTTCTGCGACACGGGACCCGGTTCGACGCCCCAAGAGATATGGCCATGGAAACCATCTGACGCTTTCCACGGTCAAAAGGAGTTCGCGACAGAGAGGACAGCATGGAACGGAGAAAATACGCCCCCAGAGTCTGACGGCCCTTATGGTCAGCAAAGACCTTGCCGCTAATGAGACCCAGGCGCGTGCGTAACCCCATCAAGGCCACGGCCCGCGAGCCGATCAACAGGCCGGATACATATGAGCGATTTCCGAAGTCGTGCCAAATTCTCAATTGCGAACAGCAGTCGACACATACATCAGGGCCGGGAAGCCCTACCTGATTTGCAGGAAATCTACCCTTAACATCATCGCCAGCGCCAGCGGCCGCCAACGGCCCTCCAGCCCCGTCTTCGGATCGTGCAGCGCAATCAGTGCCAGTAGCCGACACCACGGCCCCCCATCTCTGCAAGGAATTCTTCGCGCCGCGTGCGCTTCTTTTCCAGAGCGGCAAGGAGGCTCTGAAAATTGGGCTGTTTCGGAATTGGCTGGGCTCCTCGTCCGGATGCCCAAGTCAAACAGATTGAGCCGAAAGCGGCGAGTTCTTCGGGCGTTCCATGGCATGGAATTGAGGATGGGAAAGATCCTATGATGGCAACTCGGGGCGGAAAGAAGCAACGGGCTTGTCCAATTTGACCATGCTGGACTGGGTTCTGCAGCATGGCCCTTGCAAATGTGGAACTTCCCGAATTGACGGATGGCCAAACAGCGCCCATGATAATTGCCGAACGATAACGACTCTGCTCTGCGTGAAAAGACAATTTCGGGTCTGTTGACCTTCGGGTTTGAGCTTTCCTTTCTCGGAAAGGCATGAACTTGACGAACATTGCGTCGCTTCATGGTGCGGGCTATCGACTGGTCCTAAGGCCGCGCGCGGAAATGCGGGGCCTTAGAAGACCAGCGGATTTGTTTGGCCCCGACGGAATTGCAAACAATCTCAAAGACTCCATTATGCTGGATCTCGTGGAGACGGAGCGCGGTCGTTCTTTGCGCATCAGCGATGATGCCGCCGCCCAGATTGGCGGCCTGATTTCGCCGCCCGGAACATCGGATACGAGCAGGGAGTTTCGGATAGACCTGTTCCGCACCACGCCAGTTCGGATTTATGAACGCATCGCGACAGCCGTGCCGTTTGCAGACGCGGCGATGCTTGACCGTTTGGGAAGACTGGGCGACGCGCTGCTGGTGGATTACGATTTTGCGCCACCCCCGCCATTGCCGAAACTGATGAAAAGAACCCCGGCCGCTTTCACCTATCTAGGTCAGTTTCTGGCCCATGAGATGACAGTTTGGAATCCAACCGGATCAAAGGAGCCGCCGAAAACCACCATCGACAGCTCGATTGATCTCAAGACGATTTTCATGCGTCCCATTGCGTTTCCGACCAAGCTGCCCAGCCATGTTCAGGACGTCGAAGGGCTTGCCTTGGGCGAGACCATTCCCGATTTGGGCGCAAATTTTCCGGGCGCGGGCCTTGCTGACTTGCCGCGGCTGAATGACGGGTCCGCACTTCTGTTTGAACCACGCAACGATCAGAACCTTGCCCTTTCACAGACCCATGTCGCGATCACCCGGTTTGCGCAGGCCGCAATACGCATTCTGGAGGAGGCGGGGGCAGACGCGCAGGGCATCCTTAGAACCGTGATCCGGCATTTTCAGTCGGTCGTGTTGCAAGACTACCTTCCCCGGCTCGTCGACAAGGACACCTGGGATGACGTGATGACGCAAGGCCGCGTCTGGGTGGCGCCGTCGAACGAACAGGACAGCCTTTATCCTTTCCATGTTTCGCCCGAATTTTCGGGTGCGGTTTTCCGGTTTGGGCACGCGATGGTGCGCGATGTCTATGCGCCTTGGAATACGGTCGATCCGGACGATGAGGTTCCCTTTGCGCTTGCGTCCGGTCTTTTGGAAATGACCTTTGTTGGCGGAAACCTGACGCAGGGCCAGCTGTTGCAGAAATGGGCAACTGACTGGCGGCATATGTTGGGGCTGGACGCGGTCACGCCGATCAAGGCGACGCAGGTGGGCACCGCGCTCAGCCGGGAATTGTTCTGCCTGCCTGCTTATCTTTTCCAGAAAAGCAAGCTCGACATCCCCTGTTCCGGCGATGAACCGGGCCACCTCAACCTTGCACGACGCACGCTGGTGGGCGGCGGTCAGCTTGGGCTGAAGACGGGCCAGACCCTTGCACGGGAGGTGGAGCAGAAGCTGATCGCCGCCGGTTCACCCTGCCGCATTCCGATACTTCGGCCAGACCAGTTGACGATACCCGGCAACACAAAGGCCACCATGATCATGCAAGACGGCGCACCGGGGCAACGCTTTGTCGATGAGACGCCGCTCTGGCTTTATATCCTGCGGGAAGCGGCGGTATTTGGCGATGGCAATCAGCTTGGTCCACTGGGTGGTCGCATCGTGGCCGAAACGCTGAGTGCAGCCGTCGAGGCAAGCGGGAGCGAAATGATCGTCAACGGGATAAGAGCGCCGTTCAGTTCCGACCCGCGTCTTGGCGGCAAGTCAAAGACCAAGTTCGATTACAGTGATCTCGTACAACTCGCATTTAGCGATTGATTTCAGAAACTTTCTCAAACCGGAGGAAATTATCATGGCCGATATTGTTGTTTTCAAGGTTGATGTAAGCATCACCGAGGAAGAAAGAAGAAAACTGGGAATGCGCAAGCTGGGTCAGGTTTTCAACCAGTATTTCATGGACGCCAGCCTGACTGCCGACGAGAAAGTCAACAAAGCGATTCAGGAGATTATTGACGACACGGATTTCATCGCAACCTATCTTGATCCCGCGAACATCCTGAGTATCAAGAATAGGCAAAAGGGGACCTATTATTTCAAACCGGGTGACCCGTCAGCGGTCCTCAAGCTGCGGGGAATGCAAGACAAGAAGGACAAAGTTGACGGCGAGGACGTGGACGTGATGCATATCGCAATCTCGGGCGGGAATGGGGATCTTCTTGCCGCGGACAATTATTTGACCAAGGTTATCAGCGATCTTGGCGTCGCCAATCCGACACCGGGCAAGCAAAAATACCTTCTCGGCACGATCACATTCCGCCGGTGCCGCTGATTGCACGCATTGCCGAGGTCGGCATGGCGAGGCGAAGCGCGCGGGACAGTGCGACGCGGTCCTCCTCGCGCTGAATCGGGTAGGCCGTGGTGAACCAGGCATGGACGTTTTCGGCATCGGGTGGGCCTTCGCCTGCCCAGACCGGCGCGAGTTCAGCCATAAGCTGTTTGAAGGCGTCCTGCGCTTCGGCGATCTTGCCCTGACGGGCCAATGCGGCCGCAAGCCATCCCTGATTGTCGACAATCTGGTCGCCGGACCGGCGTGCCGCTTCCACTGCAGCGGCATCCTCACCACCCAGAAAGCGCACTGCCGCCGCATAGCACCACTGATGCGGCCGCAACATCGGTGCCAGCGCGATTGCTGCGTCAAGCACCTGACTTGCGCGCGGATGATCACCGAGAAAGGCATACCCCATCGCTGCCGAAATCGTCGTGGTCGGGCTGTAGGGATTGAGCGACATGGCAAGATCAAGATGGACGCCCGCCTGATCGAACCCGCCCGTCAATGCTGCAGACCAAGCCAGTGCCAGATGATTGCGAGCATCCATCGGGTCAAGTTCGACCGCGAAAGCGGCGCTGATCCGGGCGGCTTTGGCGTCTTCGGTGTGGGGCGGGCTGCCGGGGAAAAGGATGTGGCGGACATTGTGGATGCTGGCGAGGCTTGCATATGCCGGGGCGAATTCCGGGGTGCGGGAAATGATCCGGGTAAAGAGGTCCTTGGCCTCTTTGTCGGCCTCGGGCGTCCATCGCAGCAGCAGGGACTCGCCGCGCAGCCAGTCATCATAGTCCGCCGTATCGGTTGGCGCGGTGCTGATGCGCTGCGCGAGCCGGTCGGCGGAGACATATACCTCCAGTGCTGCTGCGATCTTGCCGACGATCTGACCTTGAACGCTGCGCCACTCGGCGGCTGAAATGCCGTAAAGCGCGCTCCAGGCGATGCGGTGGGACTTGGGCTCCACAAGTCGCAGGCTTAGGCTGGCGCCAGTTTCGGACATATCGCACCGAGCGGTCAGAACGTAATCTGCGCCGCCGAAATTTTCATTTGCCAGGTCCAGAACGGCCCAAGTCCGGAACCGCGACAGATTGTCCAAGAGATCAGAGCGAAATTTTTCCGCGACAGGTTGGGCCGCCAGGTCATCGGCCATGAAGCTGCCAATGGCAATCTGCGGCAGGCTGGGTGCTGCCCCGACCATGCGCTTGTCCGCATCAGGCGGGGTCAATCCGTGAAGTGAAGTCGCAAAGGCGCTGATGTCGCTGCCTGGTACAAGCTGATAGACGTCGCGGAGATGGCCGGACAGGCGATCAAATTCCCGCAACGCTGCGTCACTGCGGCCGGTTGCCGCGAAATGGCGCATCAGTGCGTGGGATGCCGGTTCATGCCCCGGCTCAAACTGCAAAAGGGTCTCGGATGCGGCGCGGAGTGCGGGTTGTGCATGATTGTGCCGTTCCAGACAGAGTTCCAGGCCCGCGATAAGCCGATCACGCCAGATCACACGTTGAACCCGCAGCCAGGTGGAAAACAGCGGGCTTATTGCTTCCAGACCGGAAAGCAGCCCTTCGATGACCCTTTCGGGGCGGCGCAGGACGGGTTCCACGATGCCCGAAAGGAGCGCCCGGTAGACCAGATGCAGGTCAACCTCGACAGCGCTCGTGTCCAGCCGCAGCATCGGGCCGTCCGCAATGATAATTTCAGGCGCGGCGAAATCGGCGTAAGCGTTCGACAGGCGCCGGGTATGTGCCAAGGCTTGCTGCGCTTTCTTCGGGTCCTTGCCCGGCCACAGCATCACCGCTATCCGGCTCGCCTCCAGCGCATCTTCCGGATCAAGTGCAAGCGCGCCGATCAGCGCCATCGCGGTTCGGGATCGCAGCGCAACCGCTTCGCCGCCTTTTGTTTTCATGCGGACGCCGCCTAGAATTTCCAGACACAGCATCTCGTTCCGCTGGCTTCGACCCGATCCTTCGACCAAGCGGTAAGCCCCCAGACCGTCGCCGATGTTCTTCAGCAGCGGATGGCCGAGCGCATCGAGGTGATAGCCGGAGGATGGTGCGATCATGGCTAACACAGGCTGCGAGACAACGAGGCCGCCGGGATCTGCAAGAGTTTGCAGGCGCGCGGCGATGTTGACCGCATGACCATAGACTTCATTGCCTTCCAGCCGCACCTCACCCAGATGAACGCCGATGCGGAACAGTGAAGGCGGATCAATCTCCAGCCGGCGGGTCTGGCGTTGCATCAGGCGCGCGCAATCCACGGCATGGCTGGCGCTGGAGAAGAGTGCAATCCAGCCATCACCGGTCGTCTTGACCAGAGTTCCGCCGAACCGCATACTTGCCCGGCGCGCCCGATCAAAGCTGCGTTCCATAAAGGCGATCGTCGCCACCTCATTTCGCGTCATGTGCCAGCTGTAAGCTTCGAGATCGGCAAAAATGATGGCAAGAAGCTGAGGTTTGTTCAGCATACTGCACCCCCGATGGGACCCGGCTCCGGCGATGTTACAGCAGAGCGCCAAAAACAGCGAGGAAATGAAGTTGCTGGAGTGGCAGCTTGGTCATCTGGAGCCCTTCTTTGACGTACTACCGATGCCGAGCGGACCCCTGATGCACATTTGCGCGGCAGTTGCCAATGAGCGCGCATTGGAGAAATGGCCAGATTTCCCAGCGGCCGCCTTGCCCGCGTCGGGTCGTGTGGCAACCGGTTGTGGTCTTACTTGGATGGCAAGTCGGCGAAGCGGGATTGGAGAAGCCGTCGAGTTGATGAAAAGCTGCGTCTGGGGCGACGAGCAACTGGTCTCTGCAACGGCAAGCGAATTAGGGCCTTGCGCTGTTCGCCCTGACCGCATCAATGGCTTTTCGAGAAATCAGATGCAGTTCCGCGAGCAGACAAATCAGATACTGGCCGGGCATGACTGGGTCCCTGCGCCTTTTTGCGCCGAAACGCCTTTGGACTGGATCGAAGCCGAAGAGGCGGGTACTGGCCGGAGCCTGTACGTTTCGGCCGATGCCGTTCTGATCGGATTGCGCAAACCGGGCGATGCAGCCGCGGTTGCCGTGGCGGACAGCAACGGCTGCGCCTGCGGTCCGACACCGGAAACGGCCAAGTTGGCCGGGTTGCTGGAGCTGATTGAGCGGGATGCTGCAGCCAGATGGTGGTACGGTAAAAGAAAACGGCCACCGTTAGCTATGGCCGTTCTCGACGCGTATCCTGAATTGCGCGCCTATCTCACCAAGCGGTCCCGTATTTGCAGGCTATTCGAAATAACGACCGATCTGGCCGTTCCGGTGGTGGCCGCCGCATCTTTCGAGCCAGATGGCACCGTCGTCGCACTCGGTTTTGCGGCAAAGGTGGACTTGGCTATGGCAGCCTCTGCCGCGACTGTTGAAATGCTAGCGATTGAAACCTCTCTCCCGCCTTGGCGCGACATGTCCGGTGATGCCATGACTGAGACGTGGGTGAACCAGACCCGTGCGTGCAACCCGCCACTTTTTGAGGGTTCCGGTCTGGAAGAGGTGCTAACGCAATCGGAGGCAGCGCCGTGGCAACTCGAGGCGTGCATTAATTCACTTCTTAGCCACAACTGTCAGGCCATCTTCGTCGATCTTTCGCGCGGCGACGTTCGAGCTCCTGTCTTCAAAGTCCTTTCTCCAGAACTTTGCCATATTAAGCCAAGGTTCGGTAAAGCACGACTGTTTGGCCACGACAGCCGCGATCTTGTGCCGACCGGACGCCTTTTTGATGAGACCGGTATTGGACCAATTCTGCTATAGGTTCTCTCGGGCAAATAGTCGCACTGGCTATGTCAAAGGAAACTGGAGTGCAGTTGCCATTGACAGTCCCGGTCCATCTGCAGTTCGACATCAAGCGTGTCGAACGTGTCCGCTATCATCGCCCATGGAACAGTTTAGCGTGATTGCGTAGCGGAGGGTTTGCGGCTCATCTTTACCCCAAGTGGAGTTGAAGATGATGAAGAAACCCGCTCGTCGACACTGACCTCTGCCGCGGCTTTGGCTATGAATTCCAGCGCCAGAACTTCGAATGTGTTTCCACGCCGAGCCCGTTCCTGACGCTGCTGATCCTTCTTGACCTCGCCGGGATCTTTCCCTGCCGCAAGCAAGGCGCGCGCTTCGTTCTTTCTGGCTCTGGCCATCGCCAAACCCACCTCGGGATAGATCCCGATGGACAACAGCTTTTCGTTGCCATCGATCCGGTACTTGAAGTGCCATAGCTTCGACCCGGTCGGTTTGACGAAAAGGAAAAGACCTTCAAAGTCTGAGACCTTAAATGGCTTCTCCCTCGGCTTCAGGTTTCGAACAGCAGCATCCGTCAAAGGCATCGTGGGGGTATCGCCTTTTTCGCGTTCTTCCTGTTACCCCCAGTGATACCCCCAAACCCGGGGTATCTTAGCGGATCATGTCAGAGGACATCGGACAATCCGGGAACACGAAATCCTTATACAACAAGGATTTTCACATGTCATACGACGATTTTGTACGTAAAAGTGGTGGCGAGGGGGGGACTCGAACCCCCGACCCCGCGATTATGAGTCGCGTGCTCTAACCAGCTGAGCTACCTAGCCACTGCGCCGGGGGTTACAGGTGGGGCACAGGGGCGTCAAGTGGGTTTTGTGACCGCGCACCGTGTGCCACGCGCGGGCGACCGGCCGCCGTCACGGTCAGCGTCGCCTCGATGAACATCATATGCCCTTCAATTTCGGCTTCACGAATGTCGCGCGTTGCGATGATGCGCAAATCCTCGGCACCGGATGCCTTGGCACGTGTGACGGCTTCGGTGGTCAGCGCGGCTTCCATCGCCGAAAGGGCCGCATCGCGGTCGTTGAAATGTTGCAGCCCGGCAGGCAGATGCGCGGTAAAGCGGCCTTCACTGGGACTTGTCACGATCCCGCGCGCGCGCTGTGAGATCTGGCCCACCACAGCACCGATCGCGTTGGCAACGCCCGCGTGTTCAGGCAGCACCATCCGCGTACGCAGCCGCGCGCCAACAGCCGGATAGTAGGTCGGTGCCGACGCGCCAAGCCCCACCACCGGCACATTCAGCCGCACGTCGACAGCCATGACCCCCTGATGTCCGCGCAATCCGGCATGAGTAATGGCGTGCCGTGCCAGGGTTGCGGGGGCGCCATCAAACCCCGGATCTTCGGCAAAGGCGGCTTCCAGCAGGCAATCCGCGGTTTGCGCCGTGACCTGATCCACGATCAATCGGGCCAGCGAAGCCGCATCGTCGGCAAAGCGTTCACCCCGCCCGGTGCGGCGGCGCGCCATCAGGCGCAGGCCTTTCTCTGCCGCCGTCGCGTCCCAATCCGCGCACAGGCCCAGAACATGTGCCGCATCCGACGGCGTCACCCCCGCCAGCCGCACCAGCCCGCGCGCCACCAGGCGTTCCAGCGCCGCACTTTCAATCCGCGATGTCAGCGCCTTTGACACCGGCATCGGCCCTGTAATCCGCGCCATCAGGGCCGCCTCACGCGTGTTCAATCCGTCGCGCGATCCGGCAAATGGCACGACAAAGCGTCCGTCATGTTCGCCCACCGCATCCGCCGACAGCGCCCGGTCAAGGGCGGCATGCACAAGGTCGGGCGCATCCATCGCCAGCAGCGACAAGGGCACCAGCCGTCGTGGGCCCAGACGCAGGCCGCCGTCCAGCCCTTCGGTGATCAGATGTACCTCGCTGTCGCCGCCCAGTCCGGTGGTGCGCATGGCCACCGCCTCGACCATGGTGCGAAAGCCACCTACCTGCGCGCCAAGGGGGTCGATTTCGGGCAAGCCGTCCTTCAGCAGGGCAATATCCGTCGTCGTGCCGCCAATGTCAGACACCAGTGCATCGCGTTCCCCCGTCAGCCAGCGTGCGCCGACGATACTGGCGGCAGGGCCGGACAGGATGGTTTCAATCGGGCGTTCGCGCACCATGGCCGCCGATATCAACGCGCCATCGCCACGCACGACCATCAAGGGGGCGTCAATTGACAGTCGCGCCAGATGCGCCTCGCACGCCGCCACCAGCCCGTCGATCATCCCGATCAACCGCGCGTTCAGTACCGCCGTCAGTGCGCGTTTTGGCCCATTCAGGTTGGCCGACAATTCATGTGAACAGGTCACCGGCTGCCCGGTCACCCGCCGGATCACATCGCGCACCGTGTTTTCATGGCCCGCATTGCGCGTGGCAAAACGGGCGGCCACGGCAAAGCCCATGACCTGCCCGTCCAGGTCATGCAACGCCGCCTCAAGCCCCGCCAGATCCAGTGGCGCGGCCTCGCCGCCCGCATGATTGTGCCCGCCCGCCAGAATGATGACCGGATCACCCTTCAATGCGTCAGTCAGCCCGCCGCGCTCCAGATCGCCCGCATCAAAGCCGATGAAAATCAGCGCGATCCGTCCGCCCTGACCTTCAACCAGCGCATTTGTGGCAAGTGTGGTCGACAGCGAGACCAGCGCCACCT
>CAWAPA010000052.1:0-3775 GCA_963783595.1 uncultured Alphaproteobacteria bacterium
TAACACAAGCAACAAAGAGATGCTCTTGTGGCATTCCTAGAGGCCCAGCGTGAGAGAGGCCAATCAGATTTGCCAAACCCTCTCGATGAACAGTTGGGCACAGAGTTCTCAATGTTCTTGTCTGTCATCGAGTTGGAGAAACAACAAGAACTGGAGAAGGTTCGTCAGAAGTTTTCGTCTGACTTGCAAGCAGCCGAAGAGAAGATCAAACAGATGATCCACGAGGTGACGCGTGAACCACTGGTCGACATGTAGCCACTGAAAAGTTAACGACAGGATGCTCGATGCTGAGAGTGCTGCTTTCAAAGATTATCGAGCCCAAAAATGCGGCCAAGTTTGCATCATGTTTGGAACATCGATACCTCACGAATGATCTCAGCCAAGGCTTCTTCTGCGAACCAGAAGCAAGTGATCACGCAGGCGGAGTATGAAAAAGTAGTAAAGGGGGCCAGGTTGACAGACCCTGTAGAGGAACCAATATCCAGATCCTGCACTTCATCTATCACTTGTTTGTGTCCGAACACACCGCCATCGGACGGGTTTCTGTACGGATGTTATCATATCACAGCACGCGCGGCCAAAGGGCGGCGGTGGGATGATCGCGCCCGCCGCTATGAGCCATTGCGGGTATCCCGGCCAACAACAGACGCGGCACCAGATCGCCGGGGATAAAGGGCGTATCGACCGCAATGCTGACGACAATATCGGCGTCCTCTGCCCAGTCCAATGCGGCAAGCACACCTGACAGCGGCCCAAGCGGGGCGGTATCGTGCAGCACGGGCAAACCAAATGCAGCAAACCGCGCGGCATCGCCATTCGCGCTGATGGCAAGATGTTCGACCTGCGGCTGAAACCGGGCAATCCCATGGGCCAGCAAGGTGCTGCCTGCAAACGGCAGCAGTGCCTTGTCGGCCCCGCCCATCCGCAGTCCCTGACCGCCCGCAAGGATCACACCCCAGATCCGCATGGTCATTCCCTACCTGATATCCGTCGCGTGGATCAGTCCGGCTGTATCGGCGTTGCGGCCTGGGTCAGCAGCACCCCATGATTGTCATCGGCATCTTCATCCGTGATGACCCGCGTCCTGACACCGGGGATTTGCGCGAACTGTTCGGACAGTTTGAGAGGATACCATGTGCTGCTGACCGATTCAAATCCCGGCACGCCTTCCAAGATCGTGCTGGTGGACCGCGAACATTGCGCCTGCGGAACCGCGCCATAGTTCAGCGCACGCGTCATGATCAGTTGCGCCACCTGGGGCGATACGAACACTTTCTGTTCCATCACACGAAAGGTTTCGCGGGCGTGATAGTCGATGAAGTAGTTGACCATCTTGTCGTTCACGCCAAAGAACACGTCGTTGCGTTCGGGCAGGCGCGGATGGGTCCAACTGCCCGCAGGATCAAACATCACCCGCTGACTGCCATTGATCAGCAGCCCCGTGTGCGCGCCCGCGTTCGAGCGGTTTGAGATGACGGTATAAAGGGTGATGGAAGGCGGCTCGTCCGACACGAAGGTTGCGGCACGAACCGCCTCGTCCGGGGCATAGACCGATGTTGCACCGCAGGCCGACAGACCGGCGCAAACGGCCAGCAAAAGGGCAAGACGAGACCACATGCCGGATCAGCTATTCGACAGGGCGAGAAAGATCAGGACGCCAATTGAAATGCCCGCCCCCCATGTCACCATGCGCATGAAACCGGCAAAGGTCTTTTCCTGCGTCGTGGTGTCCATGCTGCCATGTTTGTGTTCGTGATCGGCCATGGTTTTTCCCTGTGTATGCTGTTGCGTCGCGCATAACCGATTCATCGCGCCCTGTCACGGGGGGCAAATGCGCGCAGCGGTCACATCATCGCGGGTCAGGCACTTCCATCGCCGGATTCGCCGCCCGCCCAGCCTGCGGTCATGGCAAAGCCGATGCGGCGCGGCGGGCCCTCGGGGCGTTCCTTCGGCACGGCGCGCAGGATGAAGGACAATTGGCTGACATGCTGGATCAGCTGGGTTTTCAGCCCGTCCTCATCACGGCCATAGAACGTCAGGATATCGGGATCGACAAAACCGACCCCTTCGATGCGCAAAACACCCGCGGCGCCACCGGCAAAGCCCATGGCCATTTCATGGGTATTGTCCAGCTTTGCCTCAAAATTCTGGATGAACATGACAAGTCGCGCGTAAGCCTGCCCTGCCGGACTGATATCCTTGGCCATCGCGGGTGGCTTGGCAGTTTTCTGAGACGGTTTTTGCGGGGTCATGCGGTTTGCCAGATATACTGTCCTTCAGCGTTCAACTGACGCGAAACCTGCCCGCGCCGCAAGAGACAGTTCAGATGCGCCACGGCCTCGACAATGCCAAGGCCGTATTCGGCGGGGCCCAGATCGCGTTTGAATAGGGTTGCCATGGTGTCATGCGCAGTGCGGGGTGTGGCAAGCAGGGCCAGCAACCGTGCCAACGCCTGTTCGTGATTTTCGATCATCTGTGTCAGGCGCAGGGGCAGGCCGGTGAACGGCAGCTTGTGGCCGGGCAGCACCAACTGCGCGTCGCGCGCCAGTGGCTGGAACGCTGCGCAGGATGCCAGCCATTCTGACAAAGGGTCGGCATCGGGTTCGGTGGGATAAACGCCGATATTGGCCGAAATGCCCGGCAGCAATTGATCCGCGCCAAGGATCAGGTCGCCCGACCAAAGCGTGATCTGTTCCGGCGCATGGCCATGGCCCACGCGTACCGTCCAGTCGCGACCCGCCGCATGAATTGTTTCACCATCCTGCACGCGGGCAAAGCCGGTCGGCATCGGGGCCACGATATCGGCGAAATTGAACGGCCGCTCTGCTGCTTTGGCGGCCAGCATCGCATCGGGCATGCCCGTCCGGCGCATATAGGTGATCGCCTCGGGCGACGGGCTCTCTTGTACATCCAGCGTCAGCATCCGGGCATACAGCCATGCCGTGCGTGTGGTGAGCAGATCCGCCCCCCGCGTCTGAAACCAACCCGCCATGCCGATATGGTCAGGGTGGTGGTGGCTGACGATCACGCGGGTGACAGGGGCGCCCTGCAGCGGCCCCTCCAGCAACGCCTGCCACAAGGCCACGGTGCGGCGGCTGTGCAGGCCAGTGTCAAACAGTGTCCAGCCATCCGGGTCGCGCAGCGCATAGACATTCACATGATCCAGCGCCATCGGCAGCGGCAGGCGCATCCACAGGATGCCGTCTGCCACTTCGATGGCCTCACCTTCCGCCGGGGCCGCATCAAACGGGTGGCGGATGCCTGCATTCACGCGGCCAGATCCTCAACCGAGATGGCGAACAGATCCGCCGCGCCCGGTTTCGTCTGCGCCAGAAGGCCGGACAGTTCCGGCAATTGCCGTTTGATCGCGATGCGGGCCAGCGGCAGGCGGGCGGGGTCGGCAATCGCTGCGGCAAGGTGGAAATGCGCGCCTAGCACACGGGCAAACGCCCGCAGGTAAGGAACGGCCCCTGCAAAGCGGTCGTTCATCGGTTGCGCCAACAGGGCATCCGTCGCGTCGCGCAGCAATTCTGCCGCTTGCCAGACATCATGGGCAAGGTCGGGGTGCGTCTCGCGCGCAGTTTGCGCGCCGCTTTGCACCTCGGCCAGAAGGCGGTAGGCGGCATCGCCGTTGTCCATCATCTTGCGGCCCGCAAGGTCCATTGCCTGAATGCCGTTGGTGCCTTCATAGATCGTGGTGATGCGCACATCGCGGGCGAATTGCGCAATGCCGGTTTCCTCGATGAAACCCATACCGCCATGCACCTGCACGGCG
>CAWAPA010000053.1:0-58061 GCA_963783595.1 uncultured Alphaproteobacteria bacterium
GAACTACGTGTTCCGCGTCTCGGCGCGTGACGACCTGGTCGACGTCAAGCTGGTCAAGTACGCCATGGCCACCTACGGCGTGAAGAAGCCCGGCCTGGTACTGATCAACAATCCCTGGGGCGAGTCGAACGAGAAAGGCCTCAAGGCGGCCGCCGCGGCAGCCAACATCACCATTGCCGGCATCGAGAAGATCGAGGCCAACGACGTCGACGCGACACCGCAGCTCACCCGCCTGAAGAACGCCGGCGCGGACGCGCTGATCCTGGTCGCAAACGCCGCACCCGGGGCGCAGATGATGAAGGCGCGCGAGCGCATGGGCTGGAAGGTGCCGGTGGTATCGCACTGGGGCATCTCGGGCGGGCGCTTCAACGAGCTGGTGGGACCCACGGCCGGGGACGCCCATTTCGTGCAGACCTACAGCTTCTTCGGGGATCTCAACCCCACCGGCAAGAAGGTGCTGGCGGAACTGATGAAGAAGTACGGGGTGAAGGACGCGGCCGACGTGCTGGCCCCGGTCGGCACGGCCAACGCGTACGACGCGATGAACCTCGTCGCACGCGCGATCGAGAAAGCCAAGAGCACCGACGGCGAGGCGATCCGCAAGGCGATGTACCAGATCGACGAGTATGCGGGACTCATCAAGACCTACAAGAAACCCTTCGGACCCGACGACCATGAAGGCATCGGACCGGACGACTACATCATGGTGAAGTTCGAGGGCAGCAGGATCGTTCCGGTCAAGTAGGCACTTGTCGCGCACAAACCGGGCCCCGCCGAACCGCGGGGCTCGTCGTTTATGGACCTGAATACCTTTCTTTCGGCCGCGGTGACGGGCGTGGGCCTGGGCAGCATGTACGGGCTGACCGCGCTCGGCTTCTTCGTCACCTACGCGGTGTCGGGCACGGTGAACTTTGCGCAGGGTGCGACCCTGATGCTCGGCGCGGTGCTCGTGTTCAGCTTCAACGTGAAATTCGGCCTGCCATTCTGGTTCGCGGTGCCCGCCTCGCTGGCCCTGTGCGGCGCATGGAGCGCCCTGGTCGAGCGGATCGCCGTGCGGCCGTTTGCGCGGCACGGTTCGGAATCCTGGCTGCTCGCCACCGTGGCGCTTGGACTGATCCTCGAGAACGTGGTCCTGTTCACCTTCGGCAAGGACCCGCGCGGCATGCCGGCCTCGTTCCTCACGGACACCGGATTTGGCTTTGCGGGATTGCGCGTCACCCTGCTGCAGGTGGTGATTCCGCTCGCAGGCATCGGCATTGCGGTGGCGCTGAATGCCTTCGTCAACCGCGCGCGCATCGGCAAGGCGATGCTCGCGGTGGCGCAGAACCGCGACGCCGCGCGACTGATGGGCATCAACGTGTCGCTTGCAGTCAGCGGCGCGTTCGCCGTGTCCGGCGTGTTTGCGGGGGTGGCCGGGATGCTGATCGCACCGCTCTACACCGTCTCGGCCGGGATGGGCACGCTGTTCGGCATCAAGGCCTACGCGGCCGCGATCCTGGGGGGCCTGGGCAACCCCTGGGGCGTGATGCTCGCCGGCGTGCTGCTCGGCGTGTCGGAGGCGGTGATCACCGCGGGCTTCGGTTCGACCTATACCCAGATGCTGACCTTTGCGCTGGTGATCTGCGCCCTCGCCTTGCGTCCGCAGGGACTGTTCGGGCTCGCTGCGGTAAAGAAGGTATGAAAGCCGGGCGCGCAACGCTGGTGCTGGCCGCACTCTGCTTTGCGGCCACGGCCGTGGGTGCGTCCTACGCCAACAACTACCACCTGCTGATCATTGGCTCGATTGCGGTCAGCGCGATCGTCGCCACCGGACTCAACGTGCTGTTCGGGCTTGCCGGGCAGATCTCCTTCGGTCACGCCGGATTCTTCGCGATCGGCGCCTACACCGCCTCCATCCTTTCGGCCAAGGCGGGTGTGCCGTTCATGCTGGCGGCCCTTGCCGGCAGCGTGCTCGCCGCCGCCGCGGGCGCAGTCCTGGCCCTGCCTGCGCTGCGCGTGCGCGGACCCTACCTTGCCATGGTGACCATTGCCTTCGGCTTCGTGGTCGAACAGGGCGCCGCGGAGTGGAAGGACCTGACCGGCGGATGGAACGGATTCATGAACATCCCGCGTCCGGCCTGGCTCGGCGGGCCGCTGTCGGACAAGGGCCTCGCGATTCTCTGCGCCGGTCTTGCCGCGCTGTTGCTGGTCGGCTTTGCGCGCTTTGCTTCGACCCGCTGGGGTCTCGCGATGCGCGCCACGCGCGACGCGGAGATTGCCGCGCAGTCGCTCGGCGCGAACATGGTCGCGGTGCGCACGCTGGCGTTCGCGATCTCGGCGGCGGTGACCGGGTTCGCGGGCGCGCTGTTCGCCACCCTGCAGGGCTTCATCAGTCCGGAGTCGTTTCCGTTTTTCCTGTCCATCACCTTCGTGCTGATGGTGCTGGTCGGCGGCCAGGCAAGCGCGAGCGGGCCGCTGCTCGGCGCTCTGGTGGTGGTGCTGTTGCCCGAAATGCTGTCGTCCGCGCGACGCGCGACGTGGCGGATGCCTGCACCTTTGACCTGCGTGAACTGTCCTATGAATATCCTCAGGAATCGATCCCCAAAGGGCGCACTCCGCAAGATTATCTGACCGAACTGACATGGAAAGGCGCAACAGAGCATTATCCAGACGGGGTTCCCGACCACACCCGAAAGACGCTTGAAAAAGAACTCAGTCTGATCGCCAAACTGGATATCCCTCAGTATTTTCTGACAGTCTATGACATCATCCAATTCGCGCGACACAAGGTGAAGCCGCCGATCCTGTGTCAGGGTCGCGGATCAGCGGCAAATTCCGCCGTCTGTTACGTGCTGGGGATCACCGCCGTGGACCCTGCAAAAAATGATCTGCTGTTTGAACGCTTCATTTCCGAGGAACGGCGCGAACCGCCTGACATCGACGTCGATTTTGAACATGAACGGCGTGAAGAGGTCATCCAGCACATCTATAAAAAATACGGGCGCAACAGGGCAGCCCTTTGTGCCACGGTCATCCACTATCGCCCGCGTATGGCCGTACGCGAAGTGGGCAAGGTTATGGGGCTGTCATCGGATATAACCTCGGCATTGGCCAAAACAATCTGGGGCAGTTGGGGGCGCGAAATCGGAGCGAAAGAGGCAGCAGAGGCGGGCCTTGATCTGCGCGATCCGTTGATCGCCCGGACAATCAAACTGGCCGATATGATGATCGGAATGCCCCGCCATCTGGGCCAGCATGTGGGAGGGTTTATCCTGACCGAAAAGGCCCTGACCCTGACCGTTCCTATCGGCAACGGGGCGATGTCAGACCGGACCTTCATCGAGTGGGACAAGGACGATATCGACGAATTACGTATCCTCAAGGTCGATGTGCTGGCACTGGGCATGTTGACCTGTATCCGTAAGGCCTTTGATTTGATCGCCGCCCACCATGGCAAGCGTTACGATCTGGCAAGCGTCCCACAGGAAGACACTCGTGTGTATGACATGCTGTGCAAAGGTGACAGCCTTGGTACGTTTCAGGTTGAAAGTCGGGCGCAGATGAACATGCTGCCACGCCTTAAACCGCGTGAATTCTACGATCTGGTGATCCAGGTCGCCATCGTGCGGCCCGGCCCCATTCAGGGCGACATGGTGCATCCCTATCTGCGCCGCCGCAGCGGCAAAGAGCCAGAGGATTATCCATCCCCCGGCCTGGATTATGATCCCGATGAATTGAGAAAAATTCTTAGTCGTACCAAAGGCGTGCCAATCTTTCAGGAACAGGCGATGAAGGTTGCCATGGTCGCAGCAGAGTTTTCCCCTAGCGAAGCCAACCAGTTACGCAAGGCGATGGCCACCTTCCGATCGCGTGGCACCATTGGGGAACTGGAGGAAAAAATGGTCGGGCGTATGATCAAACGCGGTTACGACCCTGCGTTTGCGACCCGGTGCTTCAACCAGATCAAAGGCTTTGGTGACTACGGTTTTCCAGAAAGCCATGCGGCCAGTTTTGCGCTGCTCGTCTACATCTCAAGCTGGATTAAATGCCATTACCCGGATGTCTTTTGCGCTGCATTGCTCAATTCGCAACCAATGGGTTTTTATGCACCCGCTCAAATTGTCCGTGACGCCCGTGAACACGGAGTCGCCATTCGCGGGGCGGATGTGAACTATTCCAACTGGGACAATACACTTGAACCCAACGGTCCGGATGGTTTTGCAATTCGTATCGGTTTACGGCAGGTCGATGGGGTCAGACAGGATATGGCAAAAAGGATCATGCAGGCCCGCGATACGCCATATCATGATCTTGAAGACCTCAAGTCCCGCACCAACATTGACACTGGCACCATGCGCAAACTTGCAGCAGCCGACATGTTTCGATCAATGGATCGCGACCGCAGACAGGCGCTTTGGGATAGCCGTGCGTTGCAAGATGCACCTGATCTACCGTTGTTCAAAGATAAGAAGGACGAAGGGGCAGAATCAGTATTCATTCTTCCTCAAATGCCCATATGCGAGCATGTGGTCGCCGATTATCAGACGTTGCGGCTATCTTTGCGCGCGCACCCGATGTCGTTCCTGCGCAAGAGCATGAGCCTGCAAGGATATCGCCCTGCCACCGATCTAACATCCATGCGCAATGGCCAATCCATCAAGATCGCTGGAATCGTCCTGATCCGCCAACGTCCCGGCAGCGCCAAAGGCGTCTGCTTTATCACCCTCGAAGATGAAACAGGTGTCGTCAACCTTGTCGTTTGGCCAAAAGTGATGGAGGCCTATCGCAAACCAATCATGCAATCCCGCCTGATCGATGTGCATGGCATCGTGCAGCGTAGTGATGATGTGGTCCATGTGGTTGTGCATCATCTGAAAGACCGCAGTGACGCGCTGAACCGGTTGTCCAATGATCATATGGATGTGCCATTGGCCCGCGCGGACGAAGTGCGCAAGCCACTACCAAACAGCACACACCGCCATCCACGCGACGTGCGTATTATACCGAAATCCCGAGATTTTCATTGATCATTCGTGTCGCACGAATGCTCACATGGACTTTCCGTCAAGGCCGACCTAGATCACGCCAAAAGCCGTCAATCGCGCAGGTTGCCGCATCAGAATGTGCCCACATGCGGCGGATTTGGCATGAAGATTGATGAACGGCTTCTGGCCACCATGACCGCCACATGCTTGCGCTGCTTTGCAAAGGTCTTGTGGTTGATACCCAACCCCATGCTTTGCGGCGCTCTCCACTTCGCCAAGATACACGCTATCGTCGATCGGCTAGATCATGACAGCGATGGCCGAAGACGGTTCCGCACTGACGCACAGTCCGGCCATGGCATTGGGACTTTCTGTTTGCGACGGAAGTCACGCAGCGCCTGGTTCGCGATGCATTCAAAACAATGGCAGAAGCTCGACCACAAGGACTGTTGACAGCAATGCGGTGATGGCGGACCCATAGGGCGCACGGAGGGCAAATGGCGCCTTGGGAATTTTGGATCGACCGCGGGGGCACGTTCACTGATATTGTGGCGCGCGCGCCTGATGGGAGAGTGCAGACGCGCAAACTACTGTCGGAAAATCCCGAACGCTATGTCGATGCGGCGGTGCAAGGTATTCGGGAATGTCTTGGGCTGCTACCTGACCAGCCCATCCCGGACGCGACAATTGGCGCGGTCAAAATGGGCACGACAGTGGCAACCAATGCGCTGTTAGAGCGCAAGGGCGACGCCGTGCTGCTGCTGGTCACCCAAGGTTTTGGCGATCTTCTCCGTATCGGCACACAAGCGCGGCCTCGTTTGTTCGATCTGCATATCCGTCGTCCAGATCTTTTGTATGCCGAAATCGCCGAAGTGCAGGGACGGTTCGATGCCGATGGGGGCGAGATTACACCCTTGAATGAAATTGCCGCGCGTGCCGCACTTGCGGGCGCCTTTGCGCGCGGAATTCGCGGTGTCGCGATTGCATTTCTGCATGGGCATGTGAATGCCGACCATGAGACGCGGGTGGCAAACATAGCGGTAGAGATTGGTTTCACCCAAGTTTCGGTCAGTCATCAGGTCAGCGGGCTCGCCAAACTCGTGGCGCGCGGCGATACCACGGTGGTCGATGCGTATCTTTCGCCGATCTTGCGCAGATATGTCGCGCAGGTGCAGGACGCGCTGGATGTGGGGCGCGCCACGGGGCGGTTGTTGTTCATGCAATCGAATGGCGGGCTGACGGCAGCGGATCGGTTCATGGGAAAGGATGCGATTCTTTCTGGCCCGGCGGGAGGTATTGTCGGGATGGTGCGCACGGGTGAGGCTGCGGGGTTTGAACGGTTGATCGGGTTCGACATGGGGGGCACGTCAACCGATGTAAGCCACTATGCCGGGGCGTTTGAACGGTCGTTTGAAACCGAGGTTGCGGGTGTGCGGATGCGTGCGCCAATGATGGATATTCATACGGTCGCCGCTGGGGGCGGTTCAATCTGCAGTTTCCGCGACGGGCGGTTTCAGGTTGGCCCCGCAAGTGCGGGGGCCAATCCGGGGCCGGTCAGTTACCGCCGTGGTGGGCCGCTGACCATCACTGATTGCAACGTCATGCTGGGGCGGTTATCGGCGGAACATTTCCCCCCCGTTTTCGGCCCGGACGGCGATCTGCCCCTAGATGTGGAGGCGGTGCGCGCCGCGTTTTTGCGGTTGGGGGCCGAGGTGGCGGCGGCCACGGGGCAGCCCGCCATGGGGCCACAAGCGCTGGCCGAAGGGTTCTTGCGCATTGCGGTGGATAACATGGCCAACGCGATCAAGGTCATTTCGGTGCAACGCGGGCATGATGTGACGAACTATACGCTGCAGTGTTTCGGCGGGGCGGGCGGCCAGCATGCCTGTGCCGTGGCCGATGCCTTGGGGATGGGCCGGGTCTTGCTGCACCCTTTGGCGGGTGTACTTTCAGCCTATGGCATGGGGCTGGCGGACACGCGCGCCTTGCGCGAAATGCAGTTTGATCACCCGCTTGATGTTGATGCAAGTGCTGCCGTTGCGGCGCTGATGGCCGATGCCGTCGCAGAATTGCGCGCGCAGGGGATTGATGATGTGCGCACCGATGTGCAGGCGCATCTGCGTTATGACGGATCACATCAGGCATTGCCCGTACCGTTTGGCGATGTGAACACAATGCATGCGGCCTTTGCCGAGGCGCATCAGGCGCGGTTCGGGTTTGTCGCCCCAGAACGGGCAGTTTTATTCGAGATGCTGGTGGCAGAGGCTGCAGGTGGTGGCCTCAATCCCGTATCTGATCCGATTGTGACGGGTGACGCCATTGCAATTGCGCAGGTGCCCGTTTGGTTTGGCGGGGTCGAAGCCAACTGCCCGCTTTTTGATCGCCCGCAACTGGGTGCGGGGGCGGTGATCGCGGGGCCCGCGGTGATCCGCGAGGCAACGGGAACGGTTGTGCTGGAACCGGGATGGCAGGCACGGGTGGATGCCACAGGCAACCTTATCCTTGAACGGGTGGCCGCGATGGCGCGGATCGCGGCGGCAGGCACGCGGGCCGACCCGATCTTGCTGGAGGTGATGGGCAATCTGTTCATGGCCATTGCCGATCAGATGGGGGCGACGCTGGCGAATACGGCGTGGTCGGTGAACATCAAGGAACGCCTTGATTTTTCCTGCGCAATCTTTGATGCGAACGGCGATCTTGTGGCCAATGCGCCGCATGTGCCAGTGCATCTGGGGTCAATGTCACACGCGGTCAAAACGGTGATCGCGGCGACGACGGATCAGGCGCGGGATGGCGATGCCTGGATGCTCAACAGCCCCTTCAACGGGGGCACGCATTTGCCGGACGTGACGGTCATCACGCCCGTTTTCGTGGATGGTCGGCCCGCCTTCTGGCTGGGATCGCGCGGGCATCATGCCGATATCGGCGGGCGCACACCGGGGTCATCGCCGCCAGATTCCACCCGTATCGAAGAAGAAGGCGTGGTGATCGACCTGTTTCACCTCGTGGCGGCGGGGCAGTTGCGCGACGACGCCACGCGGGCGCTGCTGGCCTCTGGCCGCTATCCCTGCCGTGCCATTGATCAGAACATGGCCGACCTGAAGGCGCAGATTGCCGCCAACGAAACCGGGCGGCGTGGGCTTTTGCGGGCAGTGGAGGCGCATGGGGCGGATGTGGTGGTGGCCTATATGGGCCACGTGCAGGACAACGCGGCGGAAAGCGTGCGGCAGGTCATTGACGAGATGTCGGATGGTGCGTTCACGCTGCCGATGGATATCGGCACGCAGATTGCGGTGCGGGTGACCGTGGACAGGGCCGCACGGACCGCCACGGTGGATTTTACCGGCACCTCACCCCAGCATTCCGGCAATTACAATGCGCCCATGGCGGTATGCCGGGCCGTCGTGCTGTATGTTTTCCGCACACTGGTGGGCAAGGCCATTCCCCTGAACGAAGGGTGCCTTGCGCCCATCACGATCATCGTACCGGAAGGCTGCATGCTGAACCCACGGCCACCTGCGGCAGTGATCGCGGGCAACACCGAGGTGTCGCAGGCTGCGTGCAACGCGCTTTATGGCGCGCTTGGCGTGATGGCGGGCAGTCAGGGCACAATGAATAACTTCGTCTGGGGCAATGCGCGGTTTCAGAATTATGAAACCATCGCGGGCGGCACGGGGGCGGGGCCGGGATTTCCCGGCTGCGATGCGGTACAAAGCCACATGACCAACACGCGGATGACCGATCCGGAAATCCTGGAAAAACGTTTCCCGGTGCGGTTGGAGGCATTTGGCATCCGCGCAGGATCTGGTGGGACAGGGGCGTTTCGTGGCGGAAACGGGGCCATACGGCGCATCCGGTTTTTGGAGCCTGTGACGGTCACGACTCTTTGCTCCAGCCGGATCATCGCGCCCTTTGGCGGGGCGGGTGGTGGCCCTGGTGCATTGGGGGAAAACCGCGTGATCTGGCCCGATGGACAGGTCGAAGTGCTGCTTGGCAATGATGAACGCGACCTGCCCAGCGGTGCGATGTTTGAAATGCTGACCCCCGGTGGTGGTGGCTGGGGGTGACATCCCAGAATACCGTGAAGCATGGTAACAATGCATGCATGGTATGGTGATCTGCCGTATGATTGCCAGCGGCAATGCAGCTTTGGCAGCGAATGAAAGAACTTGATGGGCAGCGCTCTTTCAACATTTCGATATCTGGTTGCCTACGCCCGCACGGGTTGGCCCCCTAATCATCTGATCCCCGCACGCGTGCTGGCCGAGATCGAGCGCCGCGAGGCCGCCGCCGAACATACGATCGGTTGGGTGCAACTGACCTTCGTATCATTCTTCGTGCTTCTGTATGCGATCGCCCCGCGGGCCGAAGGGGCGGCCGGCGAAAACTTTGTGCCGATGACGCTGGCAGCCTACTTTGCCTTTACCGTCTTGCGGGTCGCGCTGTCCTACCGGATCACGATCCCGTCATGGTTTCTGGTGATTTCGATGGTGGTCGATGTCGCATTGCTATGCGGGCTGATTTTTTCGTTTCACATCCAGTATGCACAGCCAGCGGCGTTCTACCTTAAGGCGCCGACGATGATCTATCTTTTCATCTTTATCAGCCTGCGGGTGCTGCGGTTCGATCCGCGTTATGTGCTGACATCGGGGTTGATTGCGGTGGCGGGATGGATCGCGATGTTGGCCCATGCGCTGACCTCGGACATGGGCGAGATGCGGATCACCCGCAACTATGTTGAATACCTGACGTCGAACACAATTCTGATCGGGGCCGAGATCGACAAGATCCTGACGCTTGTCGGGGTAACGCTGATCCTTTCCTTTGCACAATTCCGGGCGCGCAAGGTGTTGCTGGACGCGATACAAAGCCATTCGGCGGCTGATGATCTAAGCCAGTTTTTTGCGCCCGAAGTGGCCGAACTGATCACGCGGTCGGAGGCGGAACCCGGAGCAGCCAAACCGGAAACCCGGATTGCTGCGATCCTGTTCGTGGATGTTCGGGGCTTTACCCGCACGGCGCGGGGGATGGAGCCTGCGACGGTGATGGCCGTCTTGACCTGCTATCAGGACATCGCGCTGCGACAGATCGAGGCGCACGGCGGGCGCGTCGACAAGTTTATGGGCGACGGCATTCTGGCGACGTTTGGGGCGGTGCAATTGAATGAAAGCCATGCCGCCGATGCGCTGCGGGCGGCCACCGCCGTGATCGCGGCACTGGATGCCGCGTCCGATACCTTTGGGGCGGTCGGCTGGCCAGTTCCGTTCAACACCGGCGCGGCCGTGGCGGCGGGTGAGGTGACGGTGGGCGTGGTTGGCGCGCAGGGGCGGTTCGAATTCACCGTGATCGGCAACGCAGTCAATCTGGCGGCCAAGCTGGAAGCAGCCAACAAGATACAAGGCACACGCGTCTTGACCGATAGCACGACTTTCGCGCTGGCACAGACGCAGGGCTATGATGGCGACGTTCCGCCCTTGCGCCGCGATGTTGCAATCGCGGGGCTTTTGCAGTCAGTTGACTTAGTGGTGCTGGCATAAGGACGAACCGGTGGCGGCAATCCCCGATGGTATGACGGCGACCCGCTGGCCGATCACTGCGGTACAGTTGCGGTTGTGGTCCGGCCTGATCCTGTTTGTCTTTGCTGCCACGCATTTCATCAACCACGCCTTTGGTCTGGTGTCGTTGGAATGGATGGAAGCCGGGCAAGAGGCGCGCACCACATTGACGCGCAATCCGGTGGGCACGGCTATTCTGGTGGGCGCGGCCCTTGTGCATTTCGCGCTGGGGGTGGCAAAGTTTTTGCGCGCCCGGACATGGCGGCAGGGCTTTCGCAGCGGCGTGCAACTGCTGTTCGGGTTGCTGATCCCGATCCTGCTGATCCGGCATGTGCTGGGAACGCGGGGGGTGAGTACGTTTTTTGGCATCGAAGTCGACTACGAATACGCGCTGTGGGCGATGTGGCCGAATGAGGCGCTGAACCAAGCCGTTCTGATGGTGCTGGTCTGGGTGCATGGCTGCATCGGGCTGCATCAATGGCTGATCTCCAAGCCGTGGTACCGCGATATGCTGTGGCTTTGGTATGGGCTGGCGGTGCTGATCCCGGCATTGAGCTATGCGGGATTTGTCGCGGCGGGCCGGGCGCGCGCCTTGGCAGGCGGCTATGGCAATCCGTTCACGCCGGACCAATACGCCATGATTCAGCAGGCCTTTGTCGTCTCGCGGAACACCTATCTGGGCATTCTGGTCGTGGCGGTCGGGCTTTGGTCGTTGCTGTTATTGCGTGATCGGCTGCGGCCAAAGCTGGCGGTGAGCTATGCCGATGGGCCAACGATTTCGGCGCAGCGCGGCCTGAGCTTGCTGGAGGTAAGCCGTCAGAACCGGGTACCGCATGCGTCGGTCTGTGGCGGGCGGGCGCGGTGTTCCACCTGCCGGGTGCGGGTGTTGCAAGGGTTGGAGGCACAGCCACTGGCGTCAGAGGCAGAGCAGGCGGTTCTGCGCCGGATCGGGTCGCCTGTGAATGTGCGGCTGGCGTGCCAGTTGCGCCCGGTGGCGGATCTGACGATTTCAACGCTATTGCCCGCAAACATCGATGGGCGGCAGACCGCGCAGTTGGACAAGTATCAGTGGGGGGTGGAACAGGAGGTGACGATCCTGTTCTGCGATCTGCGCGGTTTCACCAAGATGTCTGAGGGGCGGTTGTCGTTCGATGTGGTGTTCATCCTGAACCAGTTTCTGGGGCGCATGGCAGAGGCGATCGAGGATACCGGCGGGTTCGTGGACAAGTTCATGGGCGATGGCATCATGGCGATTTTCGGAATGGATGCGCCGGCCCGCGTGGGCGCGCAGCAGGCGATTGCGGCGGCGCGCGCGATGGGTGGCGTGCTGGACGGGTTGAACCAGAGCCTGCGCGAAGAATTGCCAGCACCTTTGTTGATGGGGATCGGGCTGCATACGGGGGCGGTGATCCTTGGGCGCATCGGCGCGGTGCAGCGGGCAACCGCAGCGGCGCCGCTGACGGCACTGGGCGAGACGGTGAATATTGCCAGCCGGTTGGAAAGCAAGACCAAGGATCTGGGTGTGCAGGTTGCGGTGTCGGCCACGACGATGGCGGCATCGGGGTTGGTGCCGGGCGAGGGGGTTGCAGCCCAAGCGGTGGAGATCAGGGGGCTGAGCGTGCCGATTGACATTCATACCGCAGCACGGGCGACGGATTTGCCGGGGTGACGGGAAAATTGACGGCTGTCAATTTCCAACATTATCTATTTTTATCAGTTACTTGACTTTTAAATTCCGGAACGGATTAATACTTTTGAAACATTTCGTGATCGGTTTTCATCCGGGTCAGAGAGACCTTCAGGACCGACAGAAAGCGCCGGATGAATGCGGCGTCTGACAGGTGCGGGTCGATCTGCGCATCGCCAAAATCGTCCGCAAATGCGTGACAGATGGTGAGGTGCGCAGATGTGACCACATCCGATGCCAGCCATCCCGCGCTGTGGATCAGATAGGCGTCGGCAATCATCTGGGACGCGGGGTAGCTGTGCAGGACGTCGGTAGCAAGGCCATGTCTGTGGGCAAAGGACGCCGGGTCAGCCTGCCCCACCAACGCCAGAAGCCCCGCGCAATCGGTATCCGCGACAGCGGCCAGAACGGCTGATGGCCAACGGCGCGGCAGCACGCGGGCGATGATATGGGCGCGGAACTGGGTGGCCAGAAACACGCCATATGGCATGGCGGGTGCTATGCGGCCTTGGGCGCGATAGGCGGCATCAAGCTGTGGATCAGGGGCCATGTCGTTCAGCGTGACGGTGGCGAACGCAGCCCCCGTGGGCGCGGCGGTGACGATCTTGAACGCAGGCGGAAAGGCCGCCAGCGATGGGATCGCGATATCGGTAAATCCGCCCTGCCGGGTGGTTGCATTGACATGCATGTGCCCGCCTGCATGCCAGCGCAGACCCGTGGCGATCAGCACCGTTGCGACGTCAGGCACGGGCGTGCGCCGCACGATAGAGGTGTCGCCGAACAGGGCACGTTCAGACCCGGCAATATCCTGAAACGGATCGAGCATGGGGTAATGCGAGACGGTCACCAAGGCCTTGCCCCCGGCCTTTGCGCGGGCCACGACATCGGCAATCCACGCAAGCAAGAATGGCTTGACGCGCAGGACGGCGTTCCATCCGGCATCGGAGGGATCAAGAAACGCCTTCTTGCGGGCGGGATCCGTGCGACCGGGGCGCGGTTCAAACACATTCGCGTCGATCATCAATATCCACAGGCCGGGTTCGGGTTCGACCAGATATGATGCATCCATCAGGCGATGCGTCACCGACCCGTCGGCGGCGGTGGCATCATAGCGGCGGTCATCGGGTGCGTCTGATGCACCAAAGGGGCTTTCCCAATGCAGATCGCCAGGGTGGCGAAACAGCCCAAAGCGCGCCATCGGCAGCAAGGCGGCAGGCAGACCTGCGCAGCGCATGGCAGGGGTGACAATGGCATCCGGCCCCATGGCAGGGTCGCTGGTGACAAGGGCCGTGCTGTCTGGCCCGGTGACAAACCGGGTTGCGACATGTTTGCCGTGCGGGCCATAGGTGTCGTGATTGCCGGGAATGGCGTAAAAGCGGGTGCCATGTGTGTCGGCATAGCGACCCAGCAAGAGCGCCAGCCGTTGGGCATTTTCCGCCTGCCCGTCATCGGTGTAATCGCCCGCAAGGATCACATGGCGGATGCCTGCGCTGATGATGCGGTCAAGCGCGGCGGTCAGGGCGGTGGCGGTTTCATTGACGGCACGGGGGCCGGTCATCGTGTCGTGCCAACTGCGCAGCGCAAGGTATTCACCGCCAACCATGAGGCCCGCGCCAAAATCGCCACGCGGATCGTGGAAATGCGCATCGGCAATGATGGCGACCCGGTGTGACATCGCCTGCGTCAGGGCTGTTTGCGATACAGATAATAGCGGTCGCTGTCGATGCCGGGGGGCAGGGGCAGGGGGTGCAGGCTGGCATGGTCCAACGGCAGCCCGCTCATCGCGATGCCGCCGGGGGCGAGCAGGGATACGGCGAGCTGTGGCAACCATGTCAGGGTTTGCGCGTCTTTGTCGGGGTAGCCCGTGCCGATGTCGGCATGCACAAGCGCCGCGTCTTGGCCTGCAAAGGCGGGGGCGGTATCGGCAATCTCGCCCAGCACCAGATCGCCTGGTTCGGGAACGGAGGAGGCATGCGCGCCAAGCTTGCGGTCAAACGCGATGATCCGCCTGCCGGGGAACAATTCGCGCAGGTGATGATACGTGCGCCCGTTGCCAAGGCCGACCTCAAGGATCGCGCCCGTGGCAGGCAGGGTTTGCGCCGATGCGAGGTGGTTGAGGATGTCGCGCTGTGCGGTCAGGCGGCGGATGACACTGTCAAGGCGGCTCATGTTTCGCCTTTCAGGCTTTGACGATGTGATCGCCGGGAATGCCGTTCCGGGCAAAGACATTGCGGGTGTCGATGATCAGCGGTGACCAGCGGGCGAGGGCGGCATAGTCGATACCATCATGGTCGGTGGATACAAGGACGGCGTCAAAGCCGCGGACATTGCTTTCCGTGAGGGGCACCGAGGCGCGACCTTTGAATGCGCCATACGCGCGGGTGGTGGGGATTTCGGCGACATGGGGGTCATGGAACGCCGCCTGCCCGCCGCGTTCCTCGATCAGTTCGATCAGCTTCAGCGACGGGCTTTCGCGGATGTCGGGGACGTTTTTCTTGTACGCGAGGCCAATGATAAGGATGCGCGACCGGCTGAGCGCGCGGCCATGCTGACGGTCCAGCGCCTCGGCCAGGCGGGTCACGATATGGCGGGGCATGGCGGAATTGATCTCACCCGCGAGTTCGATGAACCGGGTGGACAGGTCGTATTCGCGCGATTTCCACGTCAGATAAAACGGGTCAATCGGGATGCAGTGGCCGCCCAGACCGGGGCCGGGGTAGAAGGGCATGAAACCGAAGGGTTTGGTCTTGGCGGCGTCGATCACCTCCCACACATCGACGCCCATCGCCTCGTAGATCACCTTCAGCTCGTTCACGAGGGCGATGTTGACGGCGCGAAAGACGTTCTCCGTCAGCTTGACGGCCTCGGCGGTGGCGGTGGTGGATACGGGGACGGTTGTCTTGACGACGGCGCCGTAGAAGGCCTGCATCAACGCGCCCGCCTGCGCGCCGTCACCCGCGACGACCTTTGGGATCGTGGAGGTGTCAAAGGCGCGGTTGCCGGGGTCTTCGCGTTCGGGCGAGAAGCCAAGGAAGAAATCGGTGCCGGACCTGCAGGCCCGTGCCTTCAAGGATCGTGCGGACGGGGCCGTCGGTGGTGCCGGGGTAAGTGGTGGATTCCAGCACGATCAGCTGGCCCGCGCGCAGGGTTTCCGCGATGTCGTCACAGGTGCGGGTGATGAAGGACAGATCGGGTTCGCGGTGGCGGGTCAGGGGCGTGGGCACGCAGATCACGATGACATCGCAGGTGCCCAGTTGCGCGAAATCGCCGGTGGCGGAAAAGCGGGTGGCGGCAACCTCGGCGGCAAGGACGGGTTGGGGGACGGCCTCGATATAGCTTTGGCTGGCGGTGATGGCGGTGATCTTGGCGGGATCGGTGTCAAAGCCAAGGGTGGTAAAGCCTGCGCGGGCGACGGTGATCGCAAGGGGCAGGCCGACATAGCCCAAACCGATGACGCCAATGCGGGCGCGGCGGGTGTCCAGCAGGGCAAGAAGGGGGGATGTGGGCAAGGCTGTTTCCAGTGCTTTCGGTTGGGAATGGGCGAGATTGCAGGGCCTGTCAAGCGCGCGGGCGTTCCGCTAGGGTTACAGGATGAAGGGTGGCAAGCTGGATATTGCGTTTTACGCGCCGCTGAAATCGCCGGGGCATGCGGTGCCGTCGGGGGACCGGCTGATGGCGCGGATGCTGGTGGGTTGCATGGTGCGCGCGGGGCATCAGGTGACGGTGGTGTCCGACTTGCGGGCCTATGTGGGCGATGCGGGCGATCACGCAGGGTGGGCGCGGGTGCAGGCCGAGGCTGCGCGGGAATGTGACAGGATTGCCGGGGAATGGGCTGCGGGCGTGCCGGATCTGTGGTTCTGCTATCATCCCTACTACAAATCGCCTGACCTGATCGGGCCGGTTTTGGCTGCGCGGTTCGGTCTGCCTTATGTCACTTGCGAGGCGTCGTATTCGGCGCGGCGCAATATCGGCGTCTGGGTGGAGATGCAGGCCCATGCGCTGGACGCGGTTCAGGGGGCCGCGTTGAACCTGTGTCTGACGGCGCGCGATCTGGCAGGGTTGCAGGCCGCCATCCCGCAAGCCCGGCTGGAGCGGTTTGCGCCGTTCATTGCGGTGGATGCGTTCGGGGCGGACCCTGTGCCAGAGCCGGGGCACATGGTCTGCGTCGCGATGATGCGCGCAGGCGACAAGTTTGACAGTTATGCGCGGCTGGCGGCGTGGCTGGCGGTATTGCCGGACGGGTTGGACTGGCACCTGACCGTTGCGGGCGATGGGCCGATGCGGGGAGAGGTGCAGGCGATGTTTGCCGGGGTGGCCGCGCGGATCACATGGCTGGGTGCGGTGGATGCGGCGGCGGTGGCGGCATTGCTGACGCGGGGGGCGGTCTATGTCTGGCCGGGCTGTGGTGAGGCGTATGGGCTGGCCTATCTGGAGGCGCAGGCGGCGGGTGTGCCCGTCGTGGCGCAGGCCGTTGCGGGCGTGCCGGAGGTGGTGATGGACGGCGTGACGGGGGTGTTGGTGCCCGATGGCGATGATGCAGGGGCGGCAGCGGCGATTGCGCGGATTTTGACGGATGGGGTGGTGCAGCGCCGGATGGGGCAGGCGGCGCGGGCCCACGTTCTGGCGCATCATGCGCTGCCGGTGGCGGCGGCGCGGCTGGACGCGTTGCTGCGCGGGGTGGTGGGATGAGCGACGCGTTTCTGCGGGCATTGGCGCTGCGCGATACGCCAGTAGAGCTTTGGCTGCGCGATGATGATGCGACGGTGCCAAGCGCGGCGTTGGATCGTTTGTTGGCAATGGGCGTTCCGGTGACGCTGGCGGTGATCCCGGAACCTGCTGGCGCGGCGCTGGCGCAGCGGCTGATGCGTGAGGCGCATGTGACGGTGGCGGTGCATGGCTGGGCGCATGTGAACCACGCGCGTTCGGGCGAAAAATCGCAGGAGTTGGGCGGACATCGGCCATTGTCGGTGGTGACAGATGAGGTGCAGCGCGGGTTTGCGCGGATTGCCGGGCTGTTTCCCACGCAGTTCTGCCCCGTGCTGGTGCCGCCATGGAACCGGATTGCGCCGGATGTGATCGCGGCCTTGCCGGGGCTGGGATTTACCGGGCTGTCGGTGTTCGGGCCGGAAAAGGCAGCACCGTTGCGGGTGGTGAATACGCATGTCGATATCATCGATTGGCGCGGCACGCGGGGCGGGCGGGACGATGCGGCGGTGTTCGCCGATCTGGCGCAAGCGGTGGCGCGCGGCGGGCCCATCGGTGTGCTGACGCATCACCTGGTCCATGATGTACAGGCATGGGGCGTTCTTGAACGGTTGTTCGCATTGACACAGGGTCATCCGGCGTGCCGCTGGGTAGGTCTGCCCGCGTTACTGTCAGGGGATGAAAAAGGCCCGTTGCACGGGTGAGGTGGTCAGGGCGGATACCCTAAACCACCACTGGCACGGGCTGCTGCGCGCCCACACCGAATACCCGCTTGTAGCGCGCAATCTCATCCTTTGGACCCATGGCCTTGTTCGGATTGTCTGACAGTTTTACGGTGGGCCGCCCGTTTGCAGACACGGCCTTGCAGACCACACTGAAGGGTGCGAGCGCATCGCCCGCCGCCAAGCCACGGAAGTCATTGGTCAGCATCGTGCCCCAACCGAAGGACACCTTCACCCGGCCCGCAAACTGGCGATGCAGTTCTTCGATCTTTTCGACATCCAGCCCGTCAGAAAAGATCACCAGTTTTTGCGCCGGGTCTTCGCCGCGTTCTTTCCACCAGCGGATCGCAATCTCGGCCCCTGTGGCCGGATCGCCGCTGTCAATGCGAATGCCGGTCCAGCTTGCCAGCCAATCGGGCGCGTTGCGCAAGAACCCGGTCGTGCCATAGGTATCGGGCAGCATGATGCGCAGATTGCCGTCATGTTCTTCGTGCCAGTCGGCCAGCACCTGATAGGGGGCTTGCGCCAGTTCGGCGTCGGAATTGGCCAGCGCGGAATAGACCATCGGCAATTCGTGCGCGTTGGTGCCGATCGCCTCCAGCTCGCTCCGCATGGCGATCAGGCAGTTTGACGTGCCGGTGAAGGCCCCGCCAAGACCTTCCTGCATCGCCTGCACGCACCAGTCCTGCCACAGAAAGGAATGCCGCCGCCGTGTCCCGAAATCGGCGATGCGCAGGCTGGGTGTGGCGCGCAGACGTTCGATCTTTTCCCACAGCTTGGTCATCGCGCGGGCATAAAGCACCTGCAATTCGAACCGCCCCAGCGTTTCCAGCACTGCGCGCGACCGCAACTCCATCAGGATCGACAGCGCGGGAATTTCCCATAGCATGACATCGGGCCAGCGGCCTTCGAACGTCAGTTCATATTGGCCGTCACGCTTTTCCAGATGATAGGGCGGCAGGCGCAGCCCTTCGAACCACTCCATGAAGTCGGGGCGGAACATCTGCCTTTTGCCGTAGAATGTGTTGCCGCGCAGCCATGTGCTTTCCCCCCGACTGAGGGAAAGGGTGCGGACATGATCCAGTTGTTCGCGCAATTCGCCTTCGTCGATCAGATCGGCAAGGCGCACGGATTTCGTGCGGTTGATCAGGCTGAAGGTGACATTCGTGTCGGGCTTGTTGCGGAAGATCGACTGGCACATCAAGAGTTTGTAAAAGTCAGTGTCGATCAATGACCGCACGATGGGGTCGATCTTCCATTTGTGGTTCCAGACGCGCGTGGCAATATCGACCATGATCGGTTTCCTTGTCCCTTACCCGCCTTATGCCAGCCTGTGCGTCGGGGTCAAATCCTGTTCACACAGCCTGCAACACATGGCGCGACCATTTCAGCGCGCGGTCGATATGGCGGCGATGCACCGGATCGTCCAATGGCACGCGCGGGGCGGTCCAGCCCACCGATACCAGGGTGCGGGCAAGGGTGAAATGTTCGACCTCGGCCACGGTTGCGCGGCCGTAGCCTGCGATCAGGGCATCACGGATGGCGGTGTAGTGCGGCTCATCCAGATTCTGGCTCATCGTGGTGCCAAGGTCATAAAGGCGATAGCCGATGCCGGAATCGTCGAAATCAATCAGGGAAAGGTGGTCGCCATCCACCAGCACATTTTCGCGCAGCACATCGGCGTGGATCGGGCCAATGTCGGGATCGGGCAGGGCGAGCAGCCAGCCGCGCAGATAGTCGCGGGTGGCCAGCAGTTCGGCGGCCTCTGCCCGCGTCAGCGATGGATGTTCCCAGAACCGGCCCCAGAACGGATCATGCCCCGTCAGCCCGTCGGCATCCCAGTGTGACCGGGTAAACCAGTCGGGCAGGGTCAGGCGGGCGGTGGCGGCATGGACCTGTGCCATCAGCGCACCAAGGGCATGATGGCGGGCGATTTGCGTTTGGACCGGATCGGGAAAGGGCACGCCCGCCTCGCCCAAGGGGTGGCCGTTCACCCATGCGATGGCCGAACAGTGCCGCCCGTTGGGCAGTGTCACCAGCGTGTTACCCGAAAGGGCGGGCTGCGGTGCGGGCACCGCGACGCCCGCATCCGCAAGGGCTGCGGCCCACCACAATTCCGACCGGATCGCGCGTTCACTTTGATAGCCGACACGGTGCAACCGCAGGGCCGCCCGCCCCGATGGCAGCGCCATTTCGAACACCGCATTTTCGCGGTGTTTGATCAGGCGGATGATCTTGCCACCCCACAGGCCAGCGGCCATCGCCGCCTCGTCATCAATCGTCATGCGGGCACGGGTGTGCGGGCCAGTTCATCCGCCAGCGCATCCATCAGCATATCGGCGTGTTCAATGCCAAAGGGCATCGGCGGGCGGATTTTCAGGGTGTTGCCGCCCTTGCCGATCTTGTTCAGGATAAAGCCGCGCGCGACCAGCCGTTCGATAAGATCGCCCACAAAGGCGGTTGCAGGCGCGCCATCATCCAGCACAAACTCTGCGCCGTAAAACTGCCCCACGCCGCGCACATCGCGCAGCAGCGGGTGCCGCAGGGCGGACAGGCGGTCCATCACATAGGCCGACGTGCGGGCGGCGTTTTCAACCAGCCCTTCGTCTTCAATCACATCCATCACGGCCGTGCAGGCCGCCGCCGACACCGGATTGCCGCCAAAGGTGTTGAAATAGCCGAACGCCTCGCGAAACGCCGCCATCACATCGGGGCGCGCGAGGACCGCCGCCACCGGATGCCCGTTGGCCATGGGCTTGCCGATCGTGACGACATCAGGCGCAAAGCCCAGCCAGTCATGGCCCCAGAAATGGCTGCCGACACGGCCAAAGCCGGGCTGCACCTCATCGGCGATCATGATCCCACCTGCGGCGCGCACGGCGGCAACCGTGGGGTCAAGGAAGCCTTTTTCAACCGTGGGCAAGCCTTCATTGGCAAAGACCGGGCACAAAAGCATGCCCGACAGGCCAAAGCCCTTGTCCTGCAAATCGGCAATCGCGGCTTTCACATGGGCGGCAAAGGCCTGCGCCTGCCCCGCGCGGGTGCCCCCCACGGGGTGCAGGTTTGACGGTGATGGCACAAGGCGCACATAGGGCGCATAGCCCCCGATAGGTGGCTTGCGGGTAGAGAGCTGGCTGACGGCGGCGGTGTTGCCGTGATAGGTGTTATCGGTCGCGATGATACCCTGCTGGCCGGTGACCGCCTGCGCCATGCGCAGCGCGATGTCATTCGCCTCGGATCCCGTGCAGACCATGATCGCCTGTGAAATCCCGTGGTTCAGCGTGCCGGTCAGCCGTTCGATGTAATCAAGGATGCCATCATGCAGATAGCGCGTATGGGTGTTCAGCGTGGCCGCCTGTGCCGCAATTGCCGCCACCACACGCGGGTGGCAATGGCCCACGTGGGCCACGTTGTTGTAGCAATCAAGATAGCGCTTGCCGTTCGCATCCCACAGCCAGACGCCCTCGCCTCGCACGATATGCACCGGGTGCTGATAGAAGGTCGGCACATTCGGCCCCATCAGCCGCGCGCGCCGCGCGATCATGTCATCCGTCGTCATCATCCACCACCTTTCCCCGGCCCGCCTTGACCGCCCCCCGCACCGTCTTTGCGACCAGACGCCGCCGCTGACTGCCCAGCGTCGGCTTGGTTGCAATGCGGCGTTTCGGGGCCACAAGGGCCGCTTGTATCATTTCGACCAATCGTTCGCGCGCCAGTTCGCGGTTGCGCGCCTGACTGCGGGTTTCTTCGGCCTGTATGACAATCGCGCCATCAACCGTCCAGCGCCGCCCCGCCAGACGCCGCAACCGGGCCTTGACCGCCGGGGCCAGATGGGGCGAGCGATCCGCCTCGAACCGCAATTCCACTGCTGTCGATACCTTGTTCACATTCTGCCCGCCGGGTCCGGAAGACCGGGTAAAGCTTTCCGAAAGCTCCCAATCGGCGATGAACAGGGTGTCGGTGACGCGCAGCATGGCGGCACGCTAAAGTGATCGTTCTGGAAAGGAAAGCACCCGGATGGCGCCCCCCCTTCCGACGAAAGGGGGGATGGGGTGGGGGGCAACCGCAACAGTCCTGCCGCCGCAGATGCCACAAAAGAGAAAGGGTTGCCTACGCGAGGCAACCCTTTCCGAGTTTCAAGGAGATGGGCCAGTTAGGTATCTTGCCCAATCACATGGTCTGTTTACCGAAGGGCTGCCTTCAGAAAACACCCCCCATGACTGTCCCGACACGTCTCTCCAACATCACTCTAGACACTGGATCACCTCCTTTCAATTGGTTGCCGATAGAAGAATCGTGGCACAGATTTTGTGTTTGTCAAACCAAAATTACGTAATAGTTGTGCCAAGGCGCGCGGCAAGCAGCCGAAATGGCACGAGTGCCACTATTGCGAGCAGAAGTTTCACGCCCCAGTCCGCCAGCGCCAATGACACCCAGAGCGGTGCCTCAGGCCCCATCCCCAGCAAGGCCACGGTGCCTGTCGCCCATGACACGTCGTTGCCGGGTTCGATGAAAGCGAGCGTCGCCGAAAACGCGATGGTAAAAAAGACCGCCGTGTCCAGCGATGATCCCACCAGCGTCGAGATCAGCGGCGCTTTCCACCACGACCCTGCGCGCAGGCGGTCGAATACCGTGACATCGATCAGTTGCGCACACAGGAACGCAAGGCCCGACCCCATGGCCACGCGCAAGTGTGACCAGCGGGCCGAAATCGCCGATGATTTGCGTGCCGATCAGCGAACAGACCAGCCCGACGGCAAATCCCGCCAACACGACGCGGCGCGCGGCAGGTGCGCCGTAGATGCGGTTGGTCAGATCAGTGACCAGAAAAGCGAACGGATAAGTGAACGCCCCCCATGTCAGCCAGGGACCAGCGAGGAACTGCACAAGGATGTTTGACGCCACAACAATGGCGGCCATCGCCAGAATGGCGGGGAAAAGACGCATGATATTATTCCGTTTTCACAAGGTTGCGGAGACTTGGTCCCATAAGGACAGGCGGGCGTCTACGCCGCGCGGCAGGTGTGGTCAATCCGTAATGCGGTATTCGACAAGGCTGGTGCGCAGGAAAAACCGGAAATTGTCATCCGATACCATGGTCAGGCGCAACTGCCCCGCCCCGTCGCGCCAGACTGACAGGCCCTCTTGATTGCCATGCTGACCGACGGGCGTTTCCAGAACGACCGTGCCCGCATCAATCGCATCGCCCGTCACCACAAACCGGCGCACGCGGCTTTGAAAACCAAGCAATCCATGAAACTTGCGTTCCAGCAGATAGAGCTTGCCATCCGGGCCGAAATCCGCGCCGACGGGAAGGTAAGTGTCATCCCGTGGAATGCTGAATGGCTGGTCCCAGTCTTTCCCGCGAAAGCGATACACCGGGAATGGTGCGTTCAGCGCGCCTGACCGTTCCGGCAGCGTATAAAGCCAGCCATTGGCGTCAATCGCCAGTGCCTCCAACGATGAGTTCTTCTGCATGGCGTCAAATGCGGGCGGTGTCGGCAGGTTCGCCGCAGAGCCGTCCGGCGTGTCAAAGCGCAACACCCGCGCCGGGCCTTCGAGCGAGACAAAGATCGTGCCATTGACGGCGATGGCCAATCCTTCGGTGTCGTTCCGGGCGGGATCGAGTGGGGCGTCGCCCGCACCCTTCAGCGTCAGGATCACCACATCGTGGATCGCCATGATCGCGCCTGTATCATCGCGGCTGATACGCGCCTGAAACAGCGTGCCCCTGTCGGACATCGCAGTAAAGCCCGTGCCGTCATCCGTCAGCTCGATACTGGAAAGGCCGCCAAAGCGCGGGTCCGCGATGCGCCAGTCATATGATCCGACAAATCCTTCGGGAAGGGCCGCACCTGCCGATGATTGCAGTCCGACAAGAACGGCCAGCGCGGCCGTCAGTCTGAATTGAGAACGTCTGCGCATTGGCGGGGCAGATCGGCCATGGTGAAATCACGCGGGTGGCGTTTGGGTTCTTCGGGTTCTGCCGGGGCTGCGTTCGGATCGGGCGGGTTCAGATAATCGGTCACCCACCACATCAGCGTCTCGTCACAGCCGTTGCCGCCGTTGGACAGTTCCGTCACCGTTGGCGATTGGGTCTGGCACAGCCGCGATCCGGCGGGACAGCGCATCCGGATATGGAAATGCGTGTCATGCCCGGCAATCGGCCGGATCTTGCGCAGCCAGACGGTATCATCCGCCGTTGCGGTCTTGCACATTTCGATTTTCACTGCTGCTGCGACGAAAATCCGGTCCACCCGGCGGTCGAGGGCCGCTGCGCGCATCAGTGCTGCATGCGCGGGGGTCCAGTTGGCCGTGACAGAGCGTTGATCGGCAGACCGTACCGGAATCGAGCTGATCTCTTCGCGTTCGGCCCGGCTGAGGTCAAGCCTGCGGGGTGGCAGCATCCAGACATCGGCATCCAGCCCGATCTGGTGGCTGGCGTGCCCCGATGTCATCGGCCCGCCACGCGGCTGGCTCATGTCGCCGACATAAAGGCCCGCCCAGCCGACCTTGGTCGCCGCGACTGACAGTTCCTGCAAAAATTCCACCAGCACCGGGTGCCCGAAGTTACGCCCGCGCGACAGGCGCATCGCCTGCCATGTCGGCCCGGTTTCGGGCAACGCCACCAACCCCGCCGCACAACCCCGTGCATAACTGCCAATTGCCATCGGTTCCTGGGCGGATGGCCCATCAACGGCGCCAAACAGCCGATTGGCCTTGGTTTCAGACAATGCAGGCCCTGAAAGGGCCATCAGGATCGCCAATGAGAATATGCGGATCATGTGGTTGCGAGCCTTTGTTCTGCGCCATCGGGATGGACGAAAAGTAGCAGAATAAACCCGATAAGGAACAGCCCGATCAACGGCGCGACCCCAACTGATTGTGATCCGCTGATCTGCGTGGTGATTGCGATCAGCAATGGTGCCAGAAACGATGTCGCTTTGCCCGTCAGCGCGAAAAGGCCAAACGCTTCGGTCATGTGGTCCGGGTCGGCCTGACGCACCATCATGGTGCGGCTTGCGGCCTGCAACACCCCGCCCGCCGCCCCGATCAGCACGCCGACCAGATAGAAGGCATAGTCGGGCAGGCTGCTGTCGATGCCGACCGGAATGCCCAGCACGGAATCGCGTGAAATGGTCACCACCGCAATCGCCGTCAGCGTCAGGATCAACACCGTGGCCATGATCACCGGCTTTGGACCCAGACGCGCATCGGCCTTGCCCCCCAGCCAGGCAAAGATGGTGCCCGATATGATGGCCAGAATGCCAAAGATCCCGATGTCGCGGGTTTCCCAGTTCAGGATGCCCGCTGCATAGATGCCGCCAAAGGTGTACATTCCGTTCAGCGCATCCCGGTAGAACATCGACGAGGCCAGATAGGCCGTGAAACTGCGCCGCGCAGGCAACGTGCGCAGCGTTTTCATCAGGCCGGGGATCGCCTCGCGCAGCGCCACGCCGATGGGCACACCATCCGTGCGGGCGGGTTCACGCACCCACAGGAAAAACGGGATCATGAACACGACATACCAGATTGCCGACAATGGCCCTACCGATCGCGTGCCCTCGCGCAGTGCGGGGTCAAGGCCGAACAGGGGCGGATTGCCCAGCAGCGTCTTGCCATTGGTGCCATCATCCAGCAGCAGCAACATGATCAAAAGTGTCAGAAACCCGCCGACATAGCCAAAGGCGAACCCCGACCCCGACATGCGCCCGATCTCTTCCTTGCTGACCAGATCGGGCATCATGGCATTGGTGAAACTGGTCGCAAACTCCATCCCGATCAGGCCGATGCCGAACGACAACATGATCAGCCAGACATTCAGGCTGCCGGGGGCCGCATACCAAAGCCCCGCCGCACCAACGACATACATGATGGAAAACAACACGATGAACCGCATGCGTCCGCCCGTGCGGTCAGCCACGGCGCCCAGCAACGGGGATGCGACGGCAATGATGATCCCCGCGGCGGCAATGCCAAACCCCCAGACCGATTGCGCGGCACTGCCGTCGCCCATGACATCGGCCATGTAGGGGGCAAAGATGAAGGTCAGCAGCAGCGTGTTGTAGGGTTGGCTTGCAAAGTCAAAGAAATACCAGCCCCAGATGCGTTTGTTGTTGCCAGCCATGCCCTGCCCCTGTGTTTTGCGCGATCAAGCCCGAAAAACGCCAGTGGCGCAAGCGTCACCGCACCGGGGGCCATGGGCGTTCCGCATCGGCCCCGATCCAGCCTTGGACCCAATCCGGCAAGGCTGGGCTGTCCTCGGCCCGACCGATTTTTGCCAGCGCCTCGGCCGGGGGGATGATCCCCTGACCGTTGGCAATCGCCGCGCGCAGCAACATGTGACTGGTGCAGTCATCGCCGCGCCACAGGCTTTGTTCCATATAGAAAAATCGCGCGTCCCAGCCGATGCAGCGGCTGACCATGGTCACCTTCTGAAACAGCGTGACCCGGCGGCGATAGCGTGTCGTGTTGCCTGCCACAGTCAGAAACCAGCCCTGTGCCGCGATGTCCTTGATGATTCCGGTGCGGGCAAACAGGGGCAAACGTCCCAGATCAAACAGGGTCAATGTGCGGCCATTATTCAATTCGCGCCACGGATCAAGGTCTTGTGGCCAGATGCGGTGGGTCGAGATATGCGTGCCCAGAAACGGCAATGCGGGGGCATTGCGGAACTTCAGCATTTCCTTGGCAAGGCGGACATAGGGATACATCATGCGCTCCGTCGATTGCGGCAGCGGTCGCGCGAATGTGGCCTGCCGTCAAGGGCAACGCAGCGGAAGATGGTTGCCCTTCTATGGGCCGCAGGATACCCCTACCACAACCTGTAGCGACGAGGCCCGTGATGCGATCTGTTCTTGAAATTCTTCTGATGCTTCTGACAGTGGCGCAATTCATCGTTCTGGCCCACATCATCATGAGCTGGCTTATCAATTTTCAGGTTCTCAACATCCGCCAGCCTGTTGTGTCGCAAGTCTGGGGGGTGCTGAACAGCTTGCTGGAACCGATCTACTCCCGCGTGCGCCGTTTGTTGCCCTATATCGCGGGCATTGATCTTGCACCGCTTGTGGTAATTCTGGTGATTTACGCCCTGCGGATCATTCTGCTGAACAACCAAGCCCTTTTTATCTGACAGTGAGGGTTTGTTAACCATGGATGGCGATCTTGGACCGGGTATGAACGCGCATCCGCATCAACTGCTTGCCACGATCTTTGGTTTTTCCAGCTTTCGCCCCGGTCAGGCCGAAATCGTCGATGCCGTCACCGCTGGCCACAACACGCTTGCCATCATGCCGACGGGGGGCGGCAAATCCCTGTGTTTCCAACTTCCCGCGCTGTGCCGTGATGGCGTGACGGTTGTCATCTCGCCATTGATCGCGCTGATGCGGGATCAGGTGCGCGCGTTGAAGGCCGCAGGGGTCGAGGCGGGTGCCCTGACATCAGGCAATACCGAGGAAGAAACCGAAGAGGTATTTGCGGCCCTTGATGCAGGCACACTGAAACTGTTGTACATCGCGCCCGAACGGCTGGCCGCAAGCGCGACCTTGCCGATGCTGCGCCGGATCAACACCACGATGATCGCAGTGGACGAGGCGCATTGCGTCAGCCAGTGGGGCCACGATTTCCGCCCCGACTACCTGCGCATTGGTGAATTGCGCCGCGCACTTGGTGTGCCGCTGGCCGCATTTACCGCAACAGCGGATGAGGAAACCCGCGCCGAGATTGTGACCCGGCTGTTCGCGGGCGAGGCGCCCGAAACATTCCTGCGCGGATTTGATCGCCCGAACATCCACCTCGCCTTTGCCGTCAAGAACACCCCGCGCGAACAGCTTTTGGCCTTTGCCGCCGCGCGCAAGGGGCAGGCGGGCATCATCTATTGCGCTTCCCGCAGCCGGACCGAGGCGATTGCGCAGGCGATGCGCGATGCGGGCCACGCCGCCTGTCATTACCATGCAGGCATGGACCCGGACGACCGCCGCCGCGTTGAAATCCGGTTTCAGCAGGAAGATGGCCTGATCGTGGTGGCCACGGTGGCCTTTGGCATGGGGATCGACAAGCCCGATATCCGCTGGGTTGCCCATGCCGATCTGCCGAAATCCATCGAATCCTACTATCAGGAAATCGGGCGTGGCGGGCGTGATGGCGCGCCTGCCGAAACCCTGACGCTGTATGGCCCCGATGATATTCGTCTGCGCCGCACCCAGATTGACGAAGGCGTGGCCCCGCTTGACCGCAAGGCCGCGGACCATGCCCGCCTGAACGGCCTTTTGGGTCTGGCCGAGGCGACGCGCTGCCGCCGTCAGGTTTTGCTTGGGTATTTCGGCGAAGATGCGCCGCCTTGCGGTAACTGCGATCTGTGCGACAGGCCCGTCGATGTGTTTGACGCCACCGATGCCGTGCGCAAGGCATTGTCGGCGATTTTGCGCACCGGGGAATGGTTCGGTGCGGGCCATCTGATTGATATTCTGACGGGCAATGCCACCGCCAAAGTGCGCGAAAAGGGCCATGACCAGTTGCCCACCTTTGCCGTCGGGCGCGACCTTTCCAAACCTGCATGGGGGGCAGTCTTTCGCCAGATGATGGGCCGCGATCTGATCCGCCCCGACCCTGATCGTTACGGTGCCTTGCGCATGACCGATGCTGCCCGCCCGATCTTGCGTGGCGAGGCGGCGATCAGCCTGCGCCGCGACACGATCAACAGCGCCGTTGCCCGCGCGCCGATCAAGACCCTTGTGTCGGATGAGGATGCGCCGTTGCTGTCCGCGCTCAAGGCAAAGCGCCGCGCACTGGCCGAAACTGCGGGTGTGCCGGCCTATGTCGTCTTTCCCGACCGGACGCTGATTGAAATGGCCGAACGCCGCCCTGCCAATCTGGATCAGATGATGGGCATCACAGGTGTCGGCGCGAAAAAGCTGGAAAGCTATGGTGCGGCGTTTCTGGCCGTGATCACCGGGGAGGGAGCCGCGCCGTTGCATCCCGCACGCATGCGGCTGGCCGGGACGGACGCAGGCACATTGTTTGACCGGTTGGCCGAAGTGCAACTCGCGCTGTCGCGGGGTGAGGATGGTACCGGCAAATACCTGTCGTGCACACATTCCACGCTGCGCCAGATTGCCGAAGGCCGCCCCTCTACATTGTCTGAGCTTGATCGTATTCAGGGGATGGGGGAGCTTAAGATTGAACGTTTTGGGCAAGCCTTTCTTGATGTGATACGGACGGGCTGACGGCACAAGGATCGCAGCATGACCCCGAAACAGCGCATGACCGACGGTATTGCCCAAGTGCGCGCCATGGTGTCAGGCGGTGATCTGGAGGGGGCCGCCACACTTGTCGCCAGTCTGACCGATGATCCGGCGATCCGGATGCTAGGCCCGCAAACAGCCCTTGGCCTGCCGCGCCGCCTGCATTCGGTTCTGCTGCATCTGGCCAAGGCGCAACGCGATCCCCTGCGCCGCGCGGGATACCAGTTTCATCTTGTGCCCCCGCCCGAAATCCTTGCCCCCCTGTTCCGCTATAGTGCCGCCGAACAGCGCGCGATCAATGCGGCCAATGCCCGCCCGGTGCCTCGCGTGATCCATCAGATCTGGATCGGCACGCTGCCGCTGCCCGCCGCCTGTGCTGCATGGCAGGCCCATGCCGATGCCACAGGCTATGAATATCGTCTGTGGCGCGAGGCTGATCTTGCAGCACTTGGCCTGCCCGCCAACCCGGTCTTTGCCGATATGCTGGCGCGGGGTGATTATCCGGGGGCGGTTGATGTGGCGCGCTATGCCATCCTTGCAGCACAGGGTGGCGTGTATCTGGATTGCGACTGGTATCCCGCCCGCAATGATCTGGCGTTTCACGATCTGCTCCCGATGATCGGCTTGACGGCCATGGCCGAAGAGGTGCCGCGTCTGACCGGGCAGGGTGGGCTTCTGTTGGCAAATTCCTTCATCGCGACACCTGCGGATCACCCGGCGCTGCACCGCCTGAACGCATCGCTTGGGGCCGCGCTGACGGCGATGCCTGATGCGCCCGCATGGTGGTCGACGGGGCCGCTGGTCTTTACGCTGGCTGCACGGGGGGGTGCTGTGTGCATCGCGCCGCAAAACCTTGTCGCGGGGAACCTGCCGCGCGGCTGCGCCGTTTGCGGACGTGCAGGCAATCCAGCAGGATGCCGTGTCGCATCACGCAGGGCCCCTGATCGCGTGGAAATCGTGGTGACTTAGGTCAGCGTAACCCCCGCCGCGCGCATCTGTTCGATGGCACTGGCAAGGCTGCCATCCAGATCAATCGCGCGGCAGGCGGCCAGATCAACCGTGACGGCATAGCCCAGCCGTGCTGCATCCAGCGCGGAATAGGCCACGCAAAAATCGGTCGCAAGACCCGCGAGGGTTAGTGTGGTGACACCCCGGTTCCGCAGATAACCATCAAGGCCAGTGGGGGTTTCGTGGTCGTTTTCAAAGAACGCGGAATAGCTGTCGATCTGCGGACGAAAACCTTTGCGGATCACCATATCTGCCGGGTCAGTGCGCAGGTCTGTGTGAAACGCGGCACCTTGCGTGCCGATGACGCAATGCGTCGGCCATAGAACCTGCGGGCCATACGGCATCTGAGTCAGGCTGAAGGGGGCCGCGCCGGGGTGATTGGCGGCAAAGGAGGCGTGGTTTTCCGGGTGCCAGTCCTGCGTCAGGATGCGGATGGGGGCTTTGGCCATCATGGCGTTGATCCGGGGGATGATTGCATCACCATCGGCCACCGCCAGCGCACCGCCGGGGCAGAAATCATTCTGCACGTCGATCACGATCAATGCGTCCATCAGATGTCCTTTCATTCGTTGCAAAGAGCATAGGCCGTGGCCGCATGCTTGCCCAGACCAGCAATTGGACCTATGACGCGGCCATGCTGACGGTTGCCGCCTTTTACCACTTTGCCCCCCTGCCTGACCCTGCGGCGCAGCAGGCGGGCCTGTTGGCATTTGCGCGTGCGCAAGGCGTGAAAGGGTCGATCCTCCTGGCACGCGAGGGCGTGAACGGCACGATCGCTGGCACGGCAGACGGGGTGCTGGCGGTGCTGGATGTGATTCGGGGATGGCCGGGGTTTGGCGGTCTTGGCTGGAAGGAAAGCCCGGCAGGAGCGATGCCGTTCGGGCGGATGAAGGTGAAGGTCAAGGCCGAGATCGTGACGATGGGCCAGCCGGACGTGGACCCGACGGCACAGGTGGGGCGATACGTGGCACCGCAGGATTGGAACGCGCTGATCGCCGCCCCCGATGTGGCGGTGATTGATACGCGGAATGATTATGAGGTGAGCCTTGGCACCTTTGCAGGTGCGGTGGACCCGCAGACGCGGGCGTTCCGGGAGTTTCCGGCGTGGTGGGATGCCAACAAGGACAGGTTCGCAGGCAAACGGATTGCGATGTTCTGCACGGGCGGCATCCGGTGTGAAAAATCGACCAACTGGCTGATCGGGCAGGGGGTGCCGGAGGTGTATCATCTGCAGGGCGGCATCCTGCAGTATCTGGAGGATGTGCCGGCGGATGACAGCCTGTGGCAGGGCGAATGCTATGTGTTCGATGACCGGGTTTCGGTGGGGCATGGGCTGGTGCCGGGGGACTATGTGACTTGCGGCGCATGCAGGCGGCCGGTGATCGATGTGGCATCGCCGCACTATGAGCCGGGGGTGTGTTGTGCGGCCTGTGTGGACGAGTATTCGGCCCGAAGACCGGGCGCGGTTCCGGGAGCGGCAGCGGCAGATGGACCTTGCGGCGGCACGGGGAAAGCGGCATCTGGGGGCGGAGTGAGGGGGAATTGACGGCTGTCAATTTCTGACTTTATTCAATGAAATCAATGAATTTTGAAAGTTATCCACAGGGCCTGTTAAGACTTTTGAAACATTGCGTGATCGGAGTGTCTGGCGCGTTCCTGACGCCAAGCCGGGGAGGTTGCGGGAGCCATTGGCGATGAACACCAGCGACGGCGCGGTGCGGGCGGAAAGACGTGGGTTTCACCCGCCCTACGCTTGCGCTGTCAGAAAAGCATACGGGGCCCCGTTGAGTTGCTGGACCATCAGGTTTTGCAGGTGCAATGATTGGGACGAAGTCTTTTGACGGGAGGCCGAATTGTCCAATGGTCGCAACACCGGGGATGACACCGATCCACGAAAGATCGAAATCGAAACCCGACGTGTTCTGGGCCGGAAACAATCCCATTACGGGGTGATCGACATCGGGTCCAATTCCATTCGGCTTGTCGTCTATGATGATCTAAGCCGCGCGCCCTTCCCGCGATTCAACGAGAAATCCATGGTTGCGCTGGGAGCGGGCCTTGGTGCCAACGGGCGCTTTTCTGACAAGGTGATCGCAGACGCCCTGAATGCGGTGACGCGGATGGATGCCATCGCCAGGTCGATGCAGGTGGAACGGGTCGATGTGATCGCCACTGAAGCGACGCGGCGGGCCGAGAACGGCAATGATCTGATGAAGGCGATCCAGAAGAAAACCGGGTTGAAGCCGCGTGTCCTGACCGGCGAGGAGGAAGCGGAATTTACCGCATTCGGGGTGATATCCGGCTTTTTCCAGCCAAAAGGCATGGTCGGCGATATTGGTGGCGGCAGCCTGGAAGTGGCCGAAGTGCTGGTGGACCGGGTTGGCGAACGGATGACGAGCCTGCCGCTGGGTGCGTTCCCGGTGACCGAAAAGCTGAAAGAAGGCTATGGCGCTGCGAAGGAGTGGATTGACGGCATTCTGGAGGAAAGCCTGCCGCCGATGCTGACCGACCCGGTGTTTTATGCGGTTGGCGGTGGATGGCGCGCGCTGGCGCGGATTCACATTGCCATGAACAAGATGCCGATCAGCGTGGTGCATGGCTATGAATTGCCCACAGACGCGTTGCGCGCGCTGGCCAGGGACATTGCCAAGATGCCCGCCGAAGAGATTGCCGAACTGCCGGACGTCCCGAACCGGCGCATTGAGACCTTGGCTGCCTCGGCTTTGGTGATGTCGCGCGTTCTGCGCAGACTTGCGCCCGAGCGCGTGGTGTTTTCGGCTTATGGCTTGCGCGAAGGCTGGCTTTACCGGCAGCTTGATGCGACAGAGCAGTATCGCGACCCGCTGCTGGAGGGCGCGCAGGCGATTGGCCTGCCCATGGCGCGGGTGCCGACGTTCAGCGCGGCGCTTGGCCGCTGGACGGAAGATCTTTTTCCCAGCGAAACCCAAAGCGAACGGCGGCTGCGTCTGTCGGTCTGTGCGCTGACCGACATCGCCTGGCGCGAACATGCCAAGGTTCGCGCCGCCGACAGCTTCCTGCGCCTGCTTGCCTTTCCGTTCATCGGTTTGTCACACAGCGAACGTGCGTTCGTTGCGGTGGCAATATTCGCGCGCTATGGCGGAAAGCTGGATGACATGGTCAAGGACGCGACCGACAAACTGCTGAGCGAAAGCGATCTGCGTCGGGCCAATATTCTGGGACGGACCTTGCTTGTGGCGCACCGGTTTTCGGCATGCGTCCCGGAAATCCTTGAGCATTCGCGGCTCAAGATCGATGTCGATGCCGTCCGGCTGGAAATTCTTGAGACCCAAGACCTGCCCGACAGCGATGCGGTGCAAAGCCGGTTGCGGCAGTTGGCCAAGGTGATTGGCGTCGAGGATGCGGAAACGGTCAACGTGGAAGCATAGGCACCCCAGACGTTTGGGTCCGCATCGTGGGCGTTCGCATCAGACGGGCGTCGGCGAATTGTGCTGGACCTGCACATGTTCGCATTCCGCCCGGCAAGATCGGCCAATGACAGCTTTGTCCCGCAACAGCGGCGATCAGGGGCGTGGAAGCAATATTCATTGCAAGGTTATCGCGCAAGCGGCCCGAATGAGGCCGGTCTGCACGCACCGATGTGACGCAGATAACGCAGCGTGGTGCGTGCAGGCACACAGCCTGCAGCATTACCGCAGCCGCACGCCCGCCGCGTCCGCCGCGAAGAACAGCGCGTCGCTGGCATCGAACGCCACGCCCACCATCTTGCCCGGTTCGGCGATAACGTCGCCGCGCGCCTCGACGATGAGCTTTTCGCCTGAGGGGGCAGAGAGGTGGATGAAGGACACACCGCCAAGGGCTTCGGTGATTTCCACCCGGTGGGTGGCCCCTTCGGTGACCCGCAACTGTTGCGGGCGCAGGCCGACGACAACTTCGGCCCCGTTGCCGGGCAAGGCGACGTTTGCGGCAACGTCCGATACAAGGCCCTTGGCCACAACCTTGCCGCCATCAACAACGCCGGACACAAAGTTCATCGCGGGGCTGCCGATGAAGCCCGCGACGAATTTATTGTCGGGGTTGTGATACAACTCCAGCGGCTTGCCGACCTGTTCGACGACACCTTTGCGCAGCACGACGATCTTGTCGGCGAGCGTCATCGCCTCCACCTGATCATGGGTGACATAGATCATCGTGGCCCCGATCTCGCGGTGCAGGCGGGCGATTTCCACCCGCATTTCGACGCGGAGTTCGGCATCGAGGTTCGACAGGGGTTCATCGAACAGAAACACTTCCGGCCCCCGCACGATGGCGCGGCCGATGGCGACGCGCTGACGTTGGCCGCCGGACAGGGCCTTGGGCTTGCGGGTCAGGTAGTCATCCAGTTTCAGGATGCGGCTGGCCTCGGCCACTTTCTTTTCGATCTCGGGCTTGGGATGGCCGGTCATTTTCAGACCAAACCCCATGTTTTCGGCGACCGTCATATGGGGGTAAAGCGCATAGGTCTGGAACACCATCGCCACGCCGCGTTCCGACGGATCGGCGCGGGTGACATCGCGGTTGCCGATGTTGATGGCGCCGCCGGTGGTTTCCTCAAGCCCCGCGACCATGCGCAAAAGGGTGGATTTGCCGCAGCCGGACGGGCCGACGAAGACGCAGAATTCGCCATCTTCGACATCCAGATCGACCCCGTGGATCACCTGAACATCGCCGTAACGTTTGACCACTTTGCGCAGTGTTACCCCGGTCATCCCTGTTCTCCCTTTTGGTTCTGTTCTGGAAAGCGCCAGTTTTCGGCAGCGGCCGCAATGGCGTTGGCGGTTTGTTTCAAACGGTCGGCCTGTGCCTCAAGTGCCGCCAGCGTCGTGCGTTGGGTGGTTGACGTCACAGACAGCGCACCAATGACATGCGCCGAGCGCGACAGGATCGGCACCGCGATACAGATGATGCCGGATTCATGTTCTTCGCGGTCGAACGCATAGCCGCGTGCGCGGATTGCGGCGAGTTCGGCGCGCAGGGCGTCGGGCGTCGACAGCGTTTGCGGCGTGAAGGCGTGGAACGATTGGCGCAGCAGCGCACGGTCAAGCGCCACGTCGGGCATGTAGGCCAGCATCGCCTTGCCCACGCCCGTGCAATAGGCCGGGCCGACCTTGCCCGCCTGGCTGAACATCTCGACGGGGCGGGTGGCGTTGCGTTTGTCAACGTAGAGCACCTGCGCCTGATCCATTTGCGCAAGGTGGATCGTCTCACCGGTGTCGGCGGCAAGGCTGTCAACAAAGGGACGGGCGATAGGGGCAAGGCTGGATTGGGCCCATGCAGCATGGGCAAGACGCACAAGACGCACACCCAAGGCATAATGTCCTGTATCGTGATCGTAGGTCAGCATGCCCTGATTCGTCAGGGTTTGCAGAAAACGGTAAAGCGTCGCCTTGGGGAAAAGCCGGTGTTCCATGAGTTCGGAGAACCGCACGGGACGCCCGGTTTGTGCAACAAGATCAAGCACGTCAAGGGCCTTGCCCACCGTGCCGTCACCGCCGTTTGCCGTGTAGGGGCCGCCATCTGCCGTCATCAATGCAGGTCCTCCCGTCCCTGTTGACAGCCTTAACAATACGCAGCATAGTTTTCAATATTCAAGACTAAGTTTCACATAATGGAACCAAAAGGGAGGAAACCATGGTCCATATGAAAGCGGGAACGCTTGCCGTTGTTGCATCGCTGCTTGCGTCGGGGTCGGCTTTTGCGCAGCAGCGCGTGCTGACGTATTTTGCCGACTACGACCCAAATCCACTGGCAGCGATGGAGGCGCTGATTGCGGATTTCGAGGCGGCAAACCCCGATATCGACGTGCAGCTGAACAATTTTGACCACGAAGGCTACAAGACCGCGATCCGCAACTTTCTGACCACGGATGCGCCGGATCTGGCCAACTGGTATGCCGGCAACCGGATGGCCCCGTTCGTCGAGGCCGGGCAGTTCATGGATGTGTCGGACGTCTGGGCGGCAAACGGGCTGAACGAAAGCCTGGCCTCGGCGCGCGCGTCGATGACCATCGACGACAAGCAGTGGGGCGTGCCGTACACCTATTACCAGTGGGGCATCTACTTCAACAAGGACGTCTATGCGCAGGTCGGCGCAGAGGTTCCGACGACTTGGGACCAGTTCATCGCCAACTGCGAAAAGTTCAAGGCGGCGGGCATTGACTGTCTGACCACCGGCACGTCGGCGCTGTGGCCCGGAGCGGGCATTTTCGACTATATGTCGCTGCGCACCAACGGCTATGAATGGCACATGGACCTGACCGCCGGGAAGGTGGCATGGACCGACCAGAAGACCCGCGATGTGTTCGCACAATGGGCAAAACTGGTGGAGCCGGGCTATATCACCGCAAACCACGCGGCGATCGACTGGCAGGATGCGGCGGCACTGCTGGTGCAGGGCAAGGCGGCAAACTATGTCATGGGCAACTTCGCCGTGGCGACCTTCAAGGAAGGCGGCATGACGAATGACAACCTTGGCTTCATGCCGTTCCCGGAAATCACCCCCGGCATTCCGCGTGCCGAGGATGCGCCGACCGACACCATCCACATCCCTGCAGGCGCAACCAACGTTGAGGATGCGAAGCTGTTCCTGGCCTATGTGGCGAGTGCGGAGGCGCAGACCAAGCTGAACGCGGCGCTGGGCCAGTTGCCGACCAACAAGGATTCGACCGTTGCGGCGGACGACCCCTTCATCTCGGCCGGGTTCGAGATGCTGTCGAACGCCTATGCGCTGGCGCAGTTCTTTGACCGGGATGCGCCTGCGGAAATGGCCAAGATCGGCATGGAAGGTTTCCAGCAGTTCATGGTGCAGCCGGAGGAGTTGGAGAATATCCTGACCCGTCTGGAAGAAGCGCGCCAGCGGATCTACCAGTAATCATCCTTGGCGGCCGGGGCAGATCCCCGGCCGCCATTTTCATTCGTTTGTTCCTTTGCAGCCGGACAAGACCCCAAACGGGGCGAAACCTTGGGGAGGGGTGGTCGCATGGCAATGCACATCGGCAAATGGCACCAGCACGCGCACATGGTGGCAACGCAATCAGCAGGCGCTGACGCCATGGGTGTTCCTGATCCCCGGCATGTTCATGTTCGCGGTCTATGTCGTCTGGCCGATCCTGAGCAGTTTCTGGATTTCCTTTTATGACTGGAACGGGTTGCGCGCGCCCGACGGCAGTTCGACTGCCGAATGGGTGGGGCTTGGCAATTATGCCGAGCTGATGACTGACCGCGCATTCGAGACATCATTGAAGAACAACCTGATCTGGCTGGTGCTGTATATGCTGGCGGTGCCGATGGGGTTGTTCATTGCGATTTTCCTGAACCAGACGGTGTGGGGGATCAGGATGTACAAATCGCTGTTCTTCTTTCCGTTCGTGATTTCGCAGGTCGTCGTCGGCCTGATCTTTTCGTGGTTCTATGCGCCGAACTTTGGCTTGTTGTTTTTGCTGACAGAGTGGTTGACGGGCACGGGCACAGCGATCCTCGCCGACCCCGGCAAGGTGACCTATGGCATCATTGCAGCGGGTCTTTGGCCGCAGACCGCCTATTGCATGATCCTGTATCTGACGGGGCTGAACAATGTGTCGCCCGATCAGGTGGAGGCGGCACGGCTGGACGGGGCGAAGGGATTCAAGATGCTGTGGTATGTGATTTTGCCGCAACTGCGCCCGGCGACGTTCATCGCGGTGGTGGTGACGGTGATTGGGGCGCTGCGGTCGTTTGACCTTGTGTCGATCATGACGACGGGGGGCCCGTTCGGGTCATCCCGCGTGCTGTCCTATTACATGTATGAACAGGCGCTGTCGGAATACGGGTTCCGGATGGGATATGGCGCGGCCATCGCGGTGGTTCTGTTCTTGATCATGATGGTGTTCATCAGCGGTTTCATCTGGAAGATGGTCCGCGACGAGAAGGAGGGCTACTGACATGTTTCCCCGTCCTATCGCCCAAGTCTCGGCCCCTGCGCGCATCAGTTATCAGGTGGCGCTGCCGATCGTGTTGATCCTGTGGCTGCTGCCCCTGCTGGGGGTGGCGTTCACGTCCGTGCGGCCTGCGTCCGACCTTGCGGCGGGCAACTATTTCGGCTGGCCGTCATCATTCGCGTGGCAGAACTATGTCGAGGTGTTTCAGAACACGCCGATGTGGCAATACATCAAGAATTCGTTCTACGTGACGATCCCCACGGTGATCGGGGCGGTGGCGATTTCCTGCATGACGGGGTTCGCCCTTGGCATCTACAAATTCCGCGCAACCTGCTGGTGTTCTTTCTGTTCGTCGCGGGCAATTTCGTGCCGTTCCAGATCTTGATGGTGCCGGTGCGCGACATGACGCAGCAGTTGAACCTGATCAACACCTATACCGGGCTGGTGCTGTTTCATGTGGCGTTCCAGTCGGGGTTCTGCACGCTGTTCATGCGCAATTTCATCCGGTCCTTGCCGCGCGAGTTGATCGAGGCGGCGCGGGTCGAAGGCGTCAGCGAAGTGCAGATATTCTTTCACATCGTGCTGCCGTTGATGCGGCCTGCGATTGCGGCGCTGTCGGTGCTGGTGTTCACGTTCATCTGGAACGACTTTTTCTGGGCTACCGTGCTGACCACAAAGGCGGATGTGCAGCCGATTACCGCCGGATTGTCATCGTTGAACGGGCAGTGGGTGGCGGCGTGGCATCTGGTTTCTGCAGGGTCCATTCTGGCGGCCCTGCCGCCGGTGGCGATGTTCTTCCTGATGCAGAAACATTTCATTGCGGGCCTGACGCTGGGTGCAGTGAAGTGAATTTCTGGCGCGTGGATGCGGGTGCGCAGACCCTTGTTCTGGCATCCTGGGGTGGCGTGCCCGAGGCGGTATATTGGGGTGCGGCCTTGCCTGCGGATGAGGATCTGGCGGTGCTGGCGGCATCGACGCGGGGCGATATCACGGGTGGGATGCTGGATGCGCTGCCGCCCCTGTCGCTGTGCCCGCACCGGGAGTTTCAGGGCCAGCCGGGGCTGATGATAGCGGCGGCCGACGGGACGCCGCTGCAGCCTGCCTTCACCTTTGACCGTGCCGTCGTGGAGAAGGGCCGTCTGCAACTGTTCAGCTGCGACGGCGACATGACCCTGTGCCATGACATTGCGGTGCAAGCGACGGGAGTTTTGCTGCTGCAGACGCGGCTGACGAGTGCGCGGCCCATGCGGGTGCAGTGGCTGGCAGCGCCCGTGCTGCCTGCGCCGCAGACGGGCAATATCATGGACGTGCATGGCAAATGGACGCGGGAGTTTCATCTGAACCGTGTGGATTGGACCCAAGGAGCGCGGGTGCGTGATGTGCGCACGGGGCGATCGGGGCACGAACATCCGCCTTACGTGATCTTTGCAGGCGACGGCTGCACCAACACGCGCGGGGTGGCGCATGCGCTGCATTACGCATGGAGCGGCGGGCACCGGATGGTGGCGGAAGAGTTGCCGGACGGGCGGCGGCAGGTGCAGTTTGGCCATGCGATGGGCGCGGAACTGGCGGCGGGCGTGGCGTTTGCAACGGCGCCCCTGATTGCGGTGGTGTCGGATGCCGGATTGAACGGCATCGGGGCGGCGCTTCAGCACGATATCCGTGATCGGGTGGTGGTGTGGCCGGATGCGACACGCCCGCGCCCGGTGCATTACAACTGCTGGGAGGCGGTGTATTTCCGGCATGATCTGGCGGAATTGTCCGAAATGGCGGACCGCGCGGCGGCGATTGGGGCGGAGCGGTTCGTGCTGGACGATGGTTGGTTCGGGCGGCGCGATGATGACCGGTCATCGCTTGGGGATTGGGTGGTGGATCGCAACAAATGGCCCGATGGGCTACATCCCCTGATCGCGCATGTCCACAAGCGGGGCATGACCTTTGGGCTGTGGTTTGAGCCTGAAATGGTGAACCCCGACAGCGACCTTGCCCGCGCACACGCCGACTGGATCTTGGGGCGGCAGGACCAGATACCGGGGCGGCATCAGATGGTGTTGAACTTCGCGCTGCCTGCGGTGCGGGATTATCTGTTTGACGCCATTTCTGCGGTGCTGACGGAATATGCGATTGATTACATCAAATGGGATCACAACCGTTTGCTGCCGGTGGTGGATGCCGATCAGACGCGGGGGATTTATGCGCTGCTGGAGCGGTTGCGGATCGCGCATCCGGGGGTGGAGATTGAAAGCTGCGCATCGGGTGGCGGGCGGATTGATGCAGGCATCCTTGCCCATACGCACCGGGTGTGGCTGTCAGACAGCAATGACGCGTTGGAGCGGTTGCGCATGCAACACGACGCAGCGCTGTTTCTGCCATCATGCATCACCGGGCAGCCATGTCGGGCCGCGCCATTGCCATACGTCAGGGCGAGAGTTGCCGATGGCGTTTCGGGCATGGGTCGCCGCACAGCGCCACATGGGGTTCGAGATGGACCTGCGCGAATTGACGGATGACGAGGCGGCGGTGCTGCGGCGCGTCACCACCTGGTACAAGGAAAACCGCGACTGGATGATGGCGGGCACGATCCTGCGGCTGGATGCGGCTGATCCGGCGGTAACGGCGGAAGTGCAGGTAGCGCGCGATGGCGGACGGTTCGTGGTCTTTGCCGGGCAGGCGGAAACATCGGTGCAGATCTTGCCACGCCCATTGCGCCTGACGGGGCTGGACCCTGCGGCGCGCTACCGGGTGACGTTGAAAAATCCAGAGGATGCGGCGAAACAAAGCCGGGGGCCAGTGGCGCTGCGGTCGGGGGCGATGACCCTGTCGGGGGCCGCCCTGATGCAGCAGGGGCTGACGCTGCCTGTCGCATGGCCCGCAACGATGTGGGTGGTGGAAGGGGAGCGGCTGTGATGGATGATATGGCCGTCTATGGCGACCTTGCGGGGCGTTCGGTGTTCATCACCGGGGGTGGGTCGGGCATTGGGGCGGCAATCACCGAGGCGTTCTTGCGCCAAGGGGCCAAGGTCGCATTTTGCCAACGGTCGGACGCAACCGCGTTTTGCGATGCGATGCAGGAAGCGACGGGCGCGCGGCCCTTGTTCCTGCCCTGCGATATTACGGATATGGCGGCCCTGCAGGCCACGCTGGCGGCGGCGGCAAAGGCGCATGGGCCGGTGTCCGTGCTGGTCAACAATGCGGCCAATGACAAACGGCATGACACACTGACGGTGGACCCTGATTTCTGGGACTGGTCGATGGCGATCAACCTGAAGGCTTATTTCTTTGCGGCGCAGGCCGTTATTCCCGGAATGCGCGCCATGGGCGGCGGGGCGATCATCAACTTCACCTCGATCAGTTACATGATGGCGACGGTGGGCTATGCGGCCTATATTGCCGCCAATGCCGGCATCAACGGGTTGACGCGGACGCTGGCGCGGGAATTCGGGCCGGACCGTATTCGGGTAAATGCGCTTGCCCCCGGCTGGGTGCTGACGCAAAAGCAGCGTGATCTGTGGGTCACGCCCGAAGGGCTTGCCGGGCATCTGGCGCGGCAGTGCATCCCGGAACCGCTGGTCGAGGCGGATATCGTGGGCGGTGTGCTGTTTCTGGCGTCGCGGTCATCGCGGATGATGACAGGGCAGGCGTTGGTGATTGACGGCGGGGTGGTGGTGACGGGATGACGGCAGACTGGATCGCGGTTGACTGGGGCACATCGAACCTGCGCGCATGGCGCATGGGGGCGGGCGGCGTGCTGGACCATGCGTCCTCGGCTGATGGCATGGGCACGCTGACGCGCGATCAGTTCGAGGCGGCCTTGCTGCGGTTGATCGGGCCATGGCTGACCGGGCCCGCGACGGTCATTGCCTGCGGCATGGTGGGGTCGCGGCAGGGCTGGTTTGAGGCACCGTATCGCACGGTGCCCTGCACACCGCTGGCGCAGGATGCGCTGGTGACAGTGCCGACGCATGACGCGCGCCTGACGGTGCGGATTGCCCCCGGTTTGCGCCAGATGACGCCCGCCGATGTGATGCGCGGCGAGGAAACGCAGATCGCCGGAGCCATGATGCTGGGGGCGGAGGATGGCGTGATCTGCTTGCCCGGCACCCATTCCAAATGGGCGCAGATCAGCGCGGGCGAAGTCGTCAGTTTTCAAACCTTCATGACGGGCGAGATGTTTGCCCTTTTGTCCACGCAATCCGTGTTGCGGCACGGGATGGCGGGGGATGGCTGGGATGATGCGGCGTTCGATGAAGGCTTGTCAGATGCGTTGTCGCGGCCTGAACGGATTGCCGCGCGCCTGTTTGGTTTGCGCGCCGAAGGCTTGATTGCGGGGCTGGAGGCTGCATCGGCGCGGGCGCGGCTGTCAGGTCTGCTGATCGGGATCGAGCTTGCGGCGTCAAAACCCTATTGGTTGGGGCAGGCGGTGACGATCATCGGGGCCGAAGGGCTTGCCGCGACCTATGCGCGCGCGCTATTGGCGCAAGGGGTCAAGGCAACGCTGATCCCGGCGACGGAATGCACAATTGCGGGACTTGCCAGCCTGCGCCAGACGGAATTTGCCCGATGACCCATCTGCCCCTGATTGCCATCCTGCGCGGCCTGACCCCGGATGAGGCGCTGCCTGTCTCCGATGCCCTGATCGGCGCGGGGATCACCCGGATCGAGGTGCCGTTGAATTCGCCCGACCCGTTCGCATCCATCGCCGCGATGGCAAAGGCGCATGGCGATGTGGCGGAAATCGGGGCGGGCACGGTGCTGACTGTTGCGCAGGTGGCACAGGTGCAGGATGCGGGTGGCACGCTGATCGTATCGCCGAACTGTGATGTGGCGGTGATCGCGGCCACCAAGGCGCGCGGCATGGCAAGCTGGCCCGGAGTGATGACACCGACCGAATGCTTTGCAGCGCTGGCGGCAGGGGCGGACGGGCTGAAGATTTTCCCGGCCTCGCTGATCGGGCCGGACGGGTTGCGCGCGATGCGTGCGGTGCTGCCGAAGGCCTGCCCTGTGTATGCCGTGGGTGGTGCGGGGGCCACGAATTTCGGTGACTGGATGGCGGCGGGCGCGGATGGGTTCGGGATTGGCACCGCACTTTACACGCCCGGCCTGTCAGTGGCAGACATCACGGCCCGCGCGGCCACAATCGTGGCGGCCTACAAGGCCGCGCGCGGATGACCGTCTTTGACGACCGGCGGTGCGAACTGGGCGAAGGTGCGCTGTGGCACCCCAAGCGCAATCAGTTGTTCTGGTTTGATATTCTGGGAAAGCGGTTATTGACGACGGGCGTTGATGGCCCGCAGGAATGGCATTTTGCGCATCTGGTATCGGCGGCGGGCTGGATCAATGCCCGCGAGGTGATGATTGCATCCGAAGTGGCATTGTTCAGGTTCAATCTGGAGACGGGCACACGGACGGACGTGGTCGCGCTGGAGGCAGACAATCCCGTGACGCGATCGAATGACGGGCGGGCGGACCCCTACGGCGGTTTCTGGATCGGCACGATGGGCAAGCGGGCGCAACAGGGTGCAGGGTCGATCTGGCGCTATTACCGGGGCACGTTGCGCAAGCTGTATGACGGGCTGACCATTCCCAACAGCATCAGCTTTCCCCCCGGCGGGCAGGCGGCGCACTTCGCCGATACGGCGACGGGGCGCGTGATGCGGGTGGCGCTGGATGCCGATGGCTGGCCACGTGGGACGCCTGCGGTGTATCTCGACCTTGCGGCCGAGGGTTTGAACCCGGATGGCGGGGTCTGTGATGCCGAAGGGCGGCTTTGGCTGGCGCAATGGGGGGCGGGCCGGGTGGCCTGCTATGCGCCGGATGGGGCGCTGGTGAAAACGGTGGCGTTTGATGCGCCCCACACGTCCTGCCCGGCGTTTGGCGGGTCTGACATGACGACGCTTTACTGCACGACCGCCCTTGAAGGGATGGATGACGCCGCCCGCACAGCGCAGCCGCGCGCGGGCATGACCTTTGCCGCCGCGGGCGTTGCGCGGGGCGTTCCCGAATATCAGGTGATCTTATGAAACGCACGATTGGTGTCTGCTATTACCCCGAGCATTGGCCCGAAGCGCAATGGGTCGAAGATGCTGCCCGGATGAAGGCATTGGGTCTGACATGGGTGCGGATCGGCGAATTTGCGTGGAGCCGGATGGAGCCAGTCCCCGGCACCTACGACTGGGCATGGCTGGACCGCGCGATTGATGTGCTGGGCGCGGCAGGGCTGCAGGTGGTGCTGGGCACGCCGACGGCGACGCCGCCACGCTGGATGATCGACCGGCATCCGGACATGCTGGCGGTGGATGCGATGGGCCGCGTGCGCGGGTTCGGGTCGCGGCGGCATTATTGTTTCAGCCACCGGGGGTATCGTGGTGAATGTGCCCGGATCGTGGGCGCGATGGCGGAACGGTATGGCAAGAACGCCCATGTGGCGGCGTGGCAGACGGACAACGAATATGCCTGCCATGACACAACGCTGTCCTATTCCGATGCGGCACGGGATGCGTTCCGCGACTGGTGCGCGCAAAGGTATCAAAGCCCGGATGCATTAAACCGGGCGTGGGGTAACGTGTTCTGGTCGATGGAATACAGCGATTTTGACAAGATCAACCTGCCGAACCTGACGGTGACCGAGGCCAACCCTTCGCATGTAATGGCGTTCCGGCGCTTTGCATCCGATGAGGTGGTCAGTTTCAACAAGGTGCAGACCGACATTATCCGCAAACATTCCACCGCACCGATTGCGCATAACTACATGGGCAATGTCACGGATTTTGACCATTTCGGCACCGGGGCGGATCTTGATATCGCGTCATGGGACAGCTACCCTCTGGGGTTCCTGTCTGACCGGCTGGAAATGCCGCCCGAACACAAGCGGCGTTTTGTGCGGCAGGGTGATCCGGATTTTCAGGCGTTCCACCATGACCTTTACCGCGCCGTCGGGCGCGGGCGGTGGTGGATCATGGAACAACAGCCCGGCCCGGTGAACTGGGCGCCATGGAATGCCGACCCGCTGCCCGGCATGGCGCGGCTGTGGGCGTGGGAGGCGTTTGCCCATGGGGCCGAAGCCGTGTGCTATTTCCGCTGGCGGCAGGCCCCGTTCGCGCAGGAACAGATGCATGCGGGGCTGTTGCGGCCCGACAGTGCGCCCGCGCAAGCATATGATGAGGCGAGCGTTGTGGCGCGGGAACTGGCAGCGATGCCGGATGTGGGCACGGCGCGGGCCGATGTGGCGCTGGTGTTTGACTATGCATCTGCATGGGCTTGGGCTACGCAGCCGCAGGGGCGCGATTTCAGCTACTTCCGGCTGGTGTTCCACGTCTATCGCAGCCTGCGTCGGTTAGGGATGAACGTCGATATTCTGCCCCCTGATACGGACGATCTATCAGGTTACAAGATGGTGCTGGCCCCCGGTGTGGCAACGCTGTCCGCGCCGTTCCTTGCGGCGCTGGCGAGCTATAAGGGTCATGCGCTGATCGGGCCGCGCAGCAATGCAAAGACGGCAGAGTTTGCAACGCCGGTGCCATTGCCGCCAAACCTGCCGGGGTTGGACGCCGTTGTGGCGCGGGTGGAAAGCCTGCCGCCGGATGTGCCGGTGCCGCTGGCGAATGGCGGGCAGTTTCTGCATTGGCGCGAAAAGCTGGAAGGCAGCGCCGAAGTGATGGAGGCAACCGAGGATGGCTGGCCTGCGTTGGTGCGGGCAGGGGGCATTCATTATCTGGCAGGCTGGCCGGACGATGCGACGCTGGATCGGATCGTGTCGGTCATGGCGCACGACGTCGGGATCGACCCCGATCTGCTGCCCGAAGGGTTGCGGCGCAGGGACAGTGCCACGCATCGGTTCTGGTTCAATTATAACGCCATCCCGGTTGAATGGGATGGCGTCCTGATCCCGCCTGCGGGCGTGCATTGGCATGCGTTGTAGAAAGCCCGCGCCTCAGACGAAAAACGCAAAACCATTCGGGCCAAGGGCCAGACCGTCATTGCGCATGTCGGCATTCTGCGACAATCCGGCGAGTTCGCCTTTCGCCGCCAGCGTTACCGCGCCTGGCGACAGATTGAAGGCGCAGGTGACAGTTGCGCCGTGCAGGGTGCGGTCGAACATCAGGATCGGGTCTGGCGTGTTGTGAAAGACCGTCGTGCCGGTCTGCAGCGCGGTCAGCTTGCGCCGCAGCGCGAGCATCTGGCGATAGGTTTCCAGAACCGACCCCGCCGCCCCTGACTGCGACGCCACGTGTCGCGCGGCTTGGGCATCCTTGACCGGCAGCCACGGTGTTCCAGTGGTAAACCCACCCTGCGCCGATCCATCCCAGACCATCGGCGTGCGGGTGCCGTCACGGCCTATGGGTTCAGGCCAAAAGGCGATGCCTTGAGGATCGGTCAGTTCCTCAAAAGCAAGATCGGTATCGGTTTGCCCCAGTTCTTCGCCCTGCCACAGGCAGATCGAGCCTTGAAACGACAGCAGCAGGGCGGCGGCCTGTTTCGCCAGCAGTTCGGGCGTCGCGCCGTGTTTCGCCCAGCGCCCGACGTGCCGGACGACATCATGGTTGGAAAACGCCCACATCGGCCAGCCATCGGGCGCGCCGGTAAAAAACTCCTCCAGCTTGCCGCGAAAGAAGGCAGGGGTGTAGTCATTGCCCATCAGTTCAAACGAATAGCATTGGTGTAAACGCCCCGGCGCAGTGTATTGCCCCATCATGCGGATGGCGTGGTGGCTTTCGCCCATCTCGCCCACCGACGCGCGGGCATCATACTGATCCAGCAAGGCACGGATGCGTTCCAGCCAGGCCAGATTTTCCGGCTGGTTCTTGTCAAACAGATGATATTGCATGCCGTACGGGTTACCCTCGGCCTCTGGTTTTACGCGATAGTCAGCGGCATTGTCGCGCAACAGCGGGTCGTGGAAAAAGTAGTTCACGGTATCAAAGCGGAACCCGTCGACGCCCCGGTCCAGCCAGAAGCGCAGGTTTTCAAGATGCCAATCCTGAACGGCGGGGTTGTGAAAGTTGAAATCGGGCTGGCTGGTCAGGAAGTTGTGGAAGTAATACTGCTTTCTGCGCGCGTCCCACGTCCAAGCGGTGCCACCAAACACCGACAGCCAGTTGTTCGGGGGCGATCCATCGGGTCGCGGATCGGCCCAGATATACCAATCGGATTTCGGATTATCGCGGCTGGCGCGGCTTTCGGTGAAGGCGGGGTGGGCTGCGGCAGAATGACTGAGCACCTGGTCAATGATGACCCGCAGGCCCAGTTCATGCGCGCGCGTGACCAGCGCATCAAAATCGGCCAGCGTGCCGAAAACCGGGTCCACATCGGTGTAGTCGGACACGTCATAGCCCATATCGGCCATCGGCGAGCGGAAGAACGGCGAAAGCCAAACCGCATCCACGCCAAGACCCGCGATATGTTCAAGGCGCTGCGTGATCCCCGGCAGATCGCCGATGCCGTCACCATTGCTGTCCTGAAACGACCGGGGATAGACCTGATACGTCACCGACCCGCGCCACCATTCCTGCATCTGCTGTCCCCTCTTGCCTTGCGCAAACATACCGGGGCGGGCGCGCAACGGAAGGGGCATTGTACGCCACACATTTTTGCCGTTGACCCGGCCTGCCCGCAGGATCAGTTTGCGCGCCTGTGCTGGAGCCTGTGCATGACCAAAGCCCCCCTTGTCACCCCCGTCCTGATTGCAGGCACGATCATCCTGATCCTGTCCTTTGGCATCCGGTCGAGTTTTGGGCTGTTCCAGATTCCGATTGCGGCCGAGTTCGGCTGGCCGCGAGCCGAATTTTCGATGGCCATAGCCATTCAGAACATCGCATGGGGGATCGGCGCGCCGATCTTCAGCGCGATTGCCGAACGGTTTGGCGACCGCAAGGCCGTGGCGATCGGCGCGGTGATGTATGCCCTTGGGCTGGTGCTGTCGAGCATGGCGGTCACGCCGTTGCAGATGCAATTGCTGGAGGTGTTCGTCGGGTTTGGCATTGCAGGGGCGGGGTTTGGCGTCATTCTGGCCGTGGTCGGGCGCGCTGCGAGTGCGGAGAACCGCAGCCTTGCGTTGGGGATTGCGACCGGGGCGGGATCGCTGGGGCAGGTACTGGGCGCGCCGTTGGCTGAATATCTGCTGGCGGTGATGCCGTGGCAAAGCGTGTTCGTGGTGTTCGCGGTGATGATCCTTTCGGTGTTGTTCGCCTTGCCCTTTCTGCGCGCGCCCGTGGTGGCGACCAAGGCCGAGATCGAAGAGACCATGCGTACCGTGATGCTGCGCGCCTTTCGCGACCCGTCCTATGTGATGATTGCGCTTGGCTTTTTCTCGTGCGGGTATCAGTTGGGATTCATCACGGCGCATTTCCCGGCATTCATCACCGAGGTTTGCGGCGCGATTGACCCGACGGGGCCGCTGGCAGCCATGGGGATCACAACGACATCGGCGCTGGGCGCGCTTGCGATTTCCGTGATCGGGCTGGCCAACATCGGGGGCAGTATCGCGGCGGGGTGGTTGGGGAAAACCTATGCCAAGAAATACCTGCTGTCGGGCATTTACGTGCTGCGGACGATTGCCAGCATTCTGTTCATCATGCTGCCGATGACGCCCACGACCGTGCTTCTGTTCAGTCTTGTGATGGGGGCGTTGTGGCTGGCGACGGTGCCGCTGACCAGTGGGCTGGTCGCGCATATCTATGGACTGCGCTATATGGGGACATTGTATGGATTTGTGTTTCTAAGCCACCAGATCGGCAGTTTTCTGGGTATCTGGTTGGGCGGTCGGCTGTATGATCTGACAGGCGGGTATGAGGCGGTCTGGTGGATCGGGATCGGTGTCGGCGCGTTTTCGGCGATCATCCATCTGCCGATCCGCGAACGCAGCATGACGCCGCAGGTGGCATAGGCCGTGAAGACCGGGATATTCTGCCTGACACTGGCCTATATGCTGTCGCAGTTTTACCGCGCGTTTCTGGCGGTGCTGAGCCCGGTTCTGAAAACCGATCTGGGCATCAGCGCGGATGATCTGGCCACGGCGTCGGGTGCGTGGTTTCTGGCTTTTGCAATCATGCAAATCCCGATTGGTGCGGCGCTGGACCGGGTGGGGCCAAAGCTGACGGCGGCGGTTCTGCATGCCATTGGCGGGGTGGGGGTGGTGCTGTTTGCGATGGCCCATGGGCCGGTGCAGATACAGATCGGCATGGTGCTTATCGGAGTTGGCTGCGCGCCCGTCTTGATGGCGAGCTACTACATCTTTGCGCGGATTTATCCGGCAGCGATTTTTGCGACGCTGGCCGCGTTCATCATTGCGATTGGCAATCTGGGGAACATCGCCGCGTCGGTGCCGCTGGCGTGGTCGATTGAGGCTTATGGCTGGCGGGCGACGCTGTGGGGGATGGCGGCGGTGACGTTTGCGGTGGCGGCGCTGGTGCTGCTGACGGTGCGTGATCCGGCGCGCCTGCCGCCGGGGCCGCGGGGCAGTCTGCTGGACTTCTGCGGATGCGGCGCCCTGTGGCCGATCATGTTGATGATGGCGGCGTGTTATGCGCCGGGGGCGAGTTTGCGGGGGCTGTGGGTTGGGCCATATTACGCGGATGTGTTCGGGGCCGATGCGGCGCGGATCGGAGTTGTTTCGCTGGTCATGGGGTTGGCGATGATCGCGGGGAACTTTGCCTATGGCCCCATGGACCGGCTGTTTGGCACCCGCAAGGGCGTGATTGTCGGCGGCAATCTGGTGGTGCTGGCGGCGTTTGCGGCGCTGTGGCTGTGGCCCGATCACAATGGCTGGCTACCGCTTGCGATGATCGTGCTGATCGGGGCGTTTGGCGCGACATTCCCGGTGGTGATGGCGCATGGCCGGGCGTTTCTGCCAGCGAACATGGTTGGGCGGGGGGTGACATTGATCAACCTGTTCGGGATTGGCGCGGCGGGACTGGTGCAGGTGGCCACAGGGCGCATTCACGCGGCGGGGGCGGGGCTGGCGGCCCCGGCGCAATACGGGGTCGTGTTTCTGTTTCTGGCGGGGGTCGTGGCCGTGGGGCTGGTGATCTACGCATTTTCACAGGATCGGACTGACTGATCCTTTCCCTTTCGGGCGCATCCGCTTAGTTTTGCGGGCATGATCGTTTACCCCGCCGAATACAATGACCGCAAAGAGGCCGTGTTTGCCGCACTGGCGCAGGTGGATGGCGGGCGACGGTTGGGCATCATCCCGCTGTCGTTCACCGATTATCCCGAAACGGCGGCGCGGGTGGATGCGGCGTTGGCGCGGGCCAAGCGGCAGCCCAAGGGCCGCATCATGCGCTGGTTGAAGCGGCGGTTGATCCGGGGGCAATACAACTGGTCGCGCGCGTATTTTACCAGACACCCCGACCATATCGCAGTTGCATGGAACGGGCTGACCGGATCGCGCATGGCGTTCATGGCGGGGGCAAAGGATGCGGGGGCGGCGAGACTTTATGCCGAACTCGCCCCCTTTCCGGGGCGCATCACATTGGACCCGGCAGGGGTCAATGCCGAAGGGTCGGTGCCGCAGGACCCGGCATTCTACCGCGATTGGGCGGGTGATGATCCGTCGCGCACGGGCGATGGCTGGCGCGCCTTGGGCACGGGGATGGTTGCGCGCCCGTCGCGGCGTGATGATGTGGGGCAGGGCGGCCATTCCTTGCCCGACACGCCCTTTCTGTTCTGCCCGCTGCAGGTGCCGGACGACAGCCAGGTCAGGCTGTTTGCCGGCTGGACCGGCGGGTTGGAGGGGTTTCTGGCGGCCTTGGGGCAGGCGGCGCAGCGGATGCCGGACGGTTGGCATCTGCGGTTGAAGGAACATCCAAGTGCGAAGGTGCGGCTGGGTGATCTGATTGCGCCGCTGGTGGCAGGCGGACGGGTGGTGTTGGACAATGCGACGGATAGCTTTGCGCAGCTGGCGGCGAGCCGGGGTGTGGTGACGCTGAATTCATCGATGGGATTGCAGGCGTTTTTTCACGACAAGCCGGTGGTGGTGCTGGGGCAGGCGTTCTGGGCGCTGCCGGGGGTGGCGACGAAAGCGACGAGTCAGATCAAACTGGATGCGGCCCTCGCCGATCCGGGCGCACTTAGCTTTGATCCGAAGCTGAGGGCTGCCTTCATGAACTGGTTGGACCAATGCTATTACCCGGCATTCGACTGGCCGGGGGGCACTGCTGACATGGCGGCATTCGCGGCGCGCCTTGATGCTGCACGCGGCTTGCGCTAACAGGCAGCGTTCTGAACAGGAAAGACACCATCATGGGTTACCGGGTCGTTGTTGCGGGTGCCACGGGCAATGTGGGCCGCGAAATGCTGAATATCCTTGCCGAACGGGAATTCCCGGTCGACGAGATTGCAGCCCTTGCCTCGCGCAAGTCGCTGGGCACGGAAATCAGCTTTGGCGAGAAAACCCTGAAGACCCGCGATCTGGATACGTTCGATTTTACCGGCTGGGACATTGCGCTGTTTGCCGTGGGGTCGGAGGCGACAAAGATTTATGCGCCAAAGGCGGCGGCGGCGGGGTGCATCGTCATCGATAACTCATCCCTCTACCGCTATGATCCGCAGGTGCCGCTGATCGTGCCGGAGGTGAATGCCGATGCGATCATGGGCTACAAGGCGAAGAACATCATCGCCAATCCGAACTGTTCCACCGCGCAGATGGTTGTCGCGCTGAAGCCATTGCATGACCGCGCGCGGATCAAGCGGGTGGTGGTTTCGACCTATCAGTCTGTGAGTGGCGCGGGCAAGGAAGGTATTGACGAGCTGTGGGATCAGACGAAGTCGATCTACAACCCGACCGATCACAAGCCGCCGGTGAAATTCACCAAGCAGATCGCGTTCAACGTGATCCCGCATATCGACGTTTTTCTGGACGATGGTTCGACCAAGGAAGAATGGAAGATGGTCGCGGAAACCAAGAAGATTCTGGATAAATCCATCAAGGTCACGGCGACCTGCGTGCGGGTGCCGGTGTTTGTGGGCCATTCGGAGGCGGTGAACATCGAGTTCGAGGATTTTCTGGATGAACACGAGGCGCGCGATATTCTGCGCGAGGCACCGGGCATCATGGTCGTGGATAAGCGCGAGAACGGCGGCTACATCACGCCGATCGAATGCGTGGGCGAATACGCGACCTTCATCAGCCGCATCCGGCAGGACAGCACGATTGATAACGGGCTGAACATGTGGATCGTATCCGACAATCTGCGCAAGGGGGCTGCGTTGAACGCGGTGCAGATTGCGGAGTTGCTGGGAAGCAAGGTCTTGAAAAAGGGGTGAAATTGACGGCTGTCAATTTTCAGCTTTATCCATATATATCATATGGATAGGTTTTCAAGGCCGGGTCAGCGTTAAGACTTTTGAAACATTGCGTGATGAGTGTTAACGCCCCCCACCCCCAGCCCCTCCCCACGGAGGGGGAGGGGAGGCGCGGGTTCTGCGGGGTCAGAGCAAGTTGGCCAGCCAGTCGCTGTGCAGGCGGGGGAGGCGGGCGATGAGCCAGTCTTCGAAGCCGTCAGTGCGTTTGGTATCAAGGCGCAGGTCTACGTGCCGGGTCTCGAATTGAATGTCAGTGCGCCGGGTGACATAGCGCGCCTTGCCGAGGATCACCCCGTCCCCAGTGATGATCACCTTTGTCCTGACGGATGTCCGCGCGGCACGTCGTTGCCCGAGCAGGCGCAGGACCGTGTCGCAGGCGAACTGAAAACGGGCGTCGGATGTCGGGCCATCGGAAAGCGCCACAAGGGCCGTCAGGTCATCGGTCGTGATCGCATCCTGTGACAGCAGGCCCGCGAAATGCAGCCAGCGGTCGCGGCCCACGCCGGGGGCGGCCCCGATGGTTTCCAGCAGCGCGTCGGGCAACGCGGGAGGCGACGGTCATCATGCGGCTGAGATCGGTCATCGCGCAGGACAGGGCGGCGCAGATGAAGGAGCGGTCATAGCCTGCGTCCGTCAACTGGCGGGCGAAACTGGCCTTTTCGGCGAAGGACAGATTGCGGCGGGCGGTGTTTTCCTGCCCCTGCGCCATGACGAGGGCGGCGTCGTTCATCGGGCAGATGATGGCGTTGACGGTGATGCCGAGGTCAATGCAGGCGAGCGTGCGGCGGCGGCCATAGACGATCTGGTAATGGCCGGGGCGGGTGGGGTCGGGGCGCACGAGGATGGGCACCTGCTGCCCATGATCGCGGATGGCGGCGGCAAGGCGGGCGTCTTCCATCGTATCGGATTCCAGACGGTCAGCCATGCCTGCGGCATGGATGAGGCGGGGATCAAGCGGAGTGATTGCCGTCATGGAACGCCCTTTCGCAAAGCTGCAGAATGACGGTGGGGGCGGTTAACAGGCGGTTTGCGGTGCGGGCGGCGCGGCCCCCGGATGACGGATGCGCATCGTGTTTCCGGTGCGGTGCCATTTTTGAACACAAAAAAATTATTATAAAACAATATAATAGCAGAGATACCGCAAAAGAATCATAATTGCTGAAACTTGTGAGGGATGTGTCCCGTTGTTGTTGATGTGGGTGGGGGCTCATAAGGAGATCGGACATGCAAGCAACCTCAATCAGCCCTGCCTCGCTTTCATTTCTGCGCGTTGTGCGTAATTTCGGTATTGGCACCGACACAATTTCCCACGTGACCGCGACGCGTTTTGATCGCCGTGTGAACCGGGTTACCCGTGATGAGATTGCATCACTGTTCCGCACCGAGCTGGGTTACCGCACGCAGGCCTGACGGGAATTGCGTTTTGGGGCGCGCCGGTCATTTCTGCCGTGCGCGCCGACGTTCCGCCCTTTTGCCCGACGGCCATCCGGCATAGCGTGCAGCGATTCCTTGGAATCGGAGTGTATGATGACCAAAGCCGTTTCGCGGGTGCGATATTCGGTGATCCTTGGGCTGGTTGCCGCTGTCGGGCCATTTGCCATCGACATGTATCTGCCCGCGATGCCGGAAATCGGGGCTGATCTGGCAGCATCCATGCAGGCCGTGCAGTGGACGATCGTGGCGTATTTCATCGCCTTTGGACTGGCGCAGTTGATTTATGGACCATGGGCCGATCAGGCAGGACGCAAGCCGCCGATGTATGCGGGGCTGGCGCTGTTCATCATTGGCACGGGGATTTGTGCGTTTGCGCCGACAATCGAGGTGCTTATTCTGGGGCGGTTCATTCAGGGCATCGGCGGGGCCGCGAATATGGTGGTGCTGCGCGCGGTGATCCGTGACCTTGCGACGGGGGCGGATGCCACGCGGATGATGTCGACGATCATGATCGTGATTGCGGTGTCGCCCTTGCTTGCGCCGCTGTCGGGGTCGGCGTTGCTTACCCTTGGGACGTGGCGGTTGATTTTCTGGGCGTTGCTGGTGGCGGCGGTGCTAAGCTTTTTCCTGATCCATTTCGCGCTGGAAGAAACCCTGAAACCTGATCAGCGGCAGCGGTTCGATGTGGCCACGATGCGGGTTGGCACGGGCCTGCTGCTGCGCGACCGCGGGTTCATGTCGATGACGTTTCTGGCGGGATTTGCGTTTGCGAGTTTCTTTGTGTTCATCGCGGCGGCGTCATTTGTCTATACCGGGCAGTTCGGGCTTTCGCCGATGCAGTTTTCCTTTGCCTTTGCCATCAATGCCTTGGGGTTCTTTGCCGCATCGCAGTTTGCGGCACCACTGGGACAACGACTGGGGGCGCACCGGATGATCGTATTGGCGACGACGGGTTTCGCCTGCGCGACCACCCTGCTGTTCGGGCTGGCGCTGGCGGGGTTCGCGAGCCTGTTTGTGACAATGGCGGGGCTGTTTGTGGCCAACATGTTTCTGGGCGTCGTGCTGCCGACATCGCAGGTTCTGGCGCTGGAGGATCAGGGCGAACATGCGGGGCTGGCGTCGTCGCTGGGGGGCACGATGCAGATGGTGGCGGCGGGGCTTCTGGTGGCGCTCGCGGGGCCGTTTCTGGATGGCACGGTGGTGCCGATGCTGGGCACGATTGCGCTGTGCGGGGTGATTGCGCTGGCGATGTCGCGTTTCGTGCCACGGCAGGCGGCGATGGCCTGAGGGCGGATTGGGCAAAGATGCCACAATGCGCCTTCGCAACCCCCACGGATTGCAGCGTTTTTCTGGACCGGGGGGAAAACTGTCGCTAATGTGAAGCCCAAGCGGGGCGCAATGACCCTGCATCGTGAGGCATGATGGCGTTTCCGGAGCGGTTTTCGAACCTGCCAGAATATGCGTTTCCGCGGTTGCGGACGCTTTTGGATGCGCATGCGCCGGGTGGCGAGGCCATTCAGATGACGATTGGCGAGCCGCGTCATCCGATGCCGGATTTCGTGGGGCCGATGATTGCGGAAAACCTTGGCGGCTTCGGGCAATACCCGGTGAACGAGGGCGCGCCGGAGTTGCTGGCGGCAATCTGCGCATGGGTGCAGCGGCGGTATCGCGTGGCGCTGGGGCCGGACCGGGTGATGGCCCTGAACGGGACGCGCGAGGGGTTGTTCAACGCCTGCATCGCGTTGTGCCCGGAAACGAAGAATGGCAAGCAGCCTGTCGTGCTGATGCCGAACCCGTTTTATCAGGTTTATGCGGTGGCGGCCCTGACGGTGGGGGCGGAGCCGGTTTATGTGAATGCAACGGCGGCGACCGGGCATCTGCCGGATTTCGCGAGCCTTGATCCCGCGCTGCTGGACCGGACGGCGATTGTCTACATCTGTTCGCCCGCCAATCCACAGGGCGCGGTGGCCAGCCGTGACTACTGGAAGGTTTTGCTGGCACTGGCGGAAAAGCATGATTTCCGCATTCTGGCGGATGAGTGCTATTCCGAGATCTGGCGCGTGGCACCCCCGGTTGGTGTGCTGGAGGTGGCCGCCGAAATGGGCGTGGACCCGGAGCGTGTCTGCGCGTTTCATTCGCTGTCAAAGCGTTCCAACCTGCCGGGCCTCAGGTCGGGTTTCGTGGCGGGGGGCGCGCAAAGCATTCAGCGGATGGTAAAGCTGCGCACATTTGCGGGCGCGCCGTTGCCGATGCCGTTGCAGAAGGTGGCGGCGGCGGCCTGGGGCGACGAGGCGCATGTGGCGGCCAGTCTTGCGATGTATCACGACAAGTTCCGTATCGCGGATGAGATTTTTGGCGGCATGCAGGGTTATGCGCCCCCTGACGGCGGGTTTTTCCTGTGGCTGCCAGTGGATGATGGTGAGGCGGCGACGGTCAAACTGTGGACGCAAACGGGTGTGAAGGTGTTGCCGGGGGCGTATCTGTCGCGCGATACGGCCACGGGCAATCCGGGCACGGGGTATATTCGGGTCGCACTTGTGGCCCCAAAAGCAGAAACGCAACGCGGGCTGGAACGGCTTCGTGATTGTTTGTACGGGTGAGGGAACGCATGGCATCCTATCAGGCACGGCAACGTGATCCGCTGTTGGATCAGAACACGCAGGCGATGTTGGAACGGCGGGGGCGCGAGCTTTTGGGCGTTTTGCTGATTGCGGCGGCGTTTGGGTTCATGCTGCTGCTTGGCAGTTACTCGGCGGATGATCCGGGCTGGATGGTTGCAACGGACGACGCAGCGCAGAACCTGCTGGGCCGGTTTGGCGCGGCGGTGGCGTCAACGCTGATGATCATCGTGGGCAAGGGTGCGTGGGCGATCCCCATGATCCTGATGGTGTGGGGTGTGCGGTTTGTGGCGCATCGGGGCAATGACCGGGTGCTGGGGCGGATGGTGTTTGCGGTGATCGCGGTGGCGATGGCGTCGGCCTATGCGACGACGATTCTGCCGGGGCCGGATTGGCCGCATCAGGGCGTGGGGCTTGGCGGGTTGTTTGGCGATACGGCGATGGGATTCCTGCTGGGGATTTTGCCGTTTCAGGCGGGCATCGCGTTGAAATTGCTGTCGCTTGGCATGGCGGCGGGGCTGGTCGTGATGATGCTGTTTGTCACAGGCTTTGACCGTGCGGAATTGAAGGCGATTGCGCGGTTCCTGCTGGTGGGGTCGATCATCAGCTATAATGCGGTGGCCAATGCGATGGGCAAGGGTGCGGCGGGCGGCGTGCGTGCGGCACAGGTTTTGCAGGAACGGCGGATGGAACGTCGGGCGGCGATGGCCGAGGCGGCCCCTGTCATGGTGCGGTCCCAGAGGGCGGAACCCGCGCTGCGAGAGGCCCGCTTTGGCGCGCCCGCTGCGCTGCGGGCCGAACCCCGCTCGACCGCGCTGCCGTCTGGAGCCCAGGCGACGTCGCGCACGTCGCTGGCGCCGGGGCAGGTCGAGGTGCCGCCGTCCAGGTGAAGCCGGAGTCGGTCGGTCCTCGCGCAAGTGGCGCGAGCAGGCGGTGCCCAACGCGCGGGTGATGGCGCTGTTCCGCTCGCTGCACGCCACCGTCAAGGCCCTGCACGCGCGCAGCGTCGTCGTCGGCGACCTCAACGACGGCAACGTCGTCGTCACCACTGGCGCAGACGCCGACGCCTTCGTCATCGACGCCGACTCGATGCAGCTCGGTGGCTTGCCCTGCGCCGTGGCCCATGAGCGCTTCCTCGATCCGCGGCTCTACGGCACGTCGCTGGTCGATGGTCCGGCGTTCTCCGTCGACAACGACCGCTACGCGTTTCGGGTGTTGTTGTTTCAGTCGCTGCTCGGCGTGCACCCGTATGGCGGCACGCACCCGAAGCTGCCGACGTTGCTGCGGCGCGCCGAGGCGCGGCACACGATCTTGCGTGACGACGTCATCGTGCCGCGCGGTGGCGGTGCCCGTGCGCGCTGTCTGACGACGCGCTGACGGTTCGCCTGCTTCGACGACGACCGCCGCGACGACGTCCGGCCGCGCTTCTGCAGCTGCGCTTCGTGCGCTGCGCCTGCGGCCTCGAGCACGCGCACCGCGCCTGCCCCGAGTGCCACGCGCTGGGCCCGCTGGCCACCCGGCCGGCGCTGCGCGCGAAGGGCCGCTGCACGGCGCGCGTCGCCTTCGCGACGAAGGGCAGGGTGCTCGCGGCGGCGCTCCAGGGCGGGCTGCGCTCGCGTACGAAAGGACGGCGTGGTGCGCCGGGAGGACGGCGGCGTGGTCACCCGCGTGGCGCCGAAGCCCGGCGCGCGCGTGGCGCTGTGCGGCCCGGCGACGTGGCTCGCCGATGCGCTCGGGCGCGTCGAGTGCCTCGAGGGCGGCCGCGTCGTCGAGCGCGCGCAGACCCAGGTGCGCGGCACGGTGCCGGTGCTCGCGGCGGCGTGGGGCAAGATGCGGTGTACCGCCAGGAGCGCGAGTGGCTGGTCGAGTCGCTCAGCGGCGCGCGCGTCGGG
>CAWAPA010000054.1:0-16613 GCA_963783595.1 uncultured Alphaproteobacteria bacterium
TTGCGTGCGAGGAAGGTCGAGTAGTTGTGGAAGTAGAGTGCGAAGCCGACCGGGGCTGCGTCCGCCAGCGCGACCACGGCTTCGATCACCGGGTGCGTGGCAAACAGTTCGTGCGCCAGGGCTTCGCTCGGGCCGCTGACAAGGTGTTCAAGTTTTTCGTAGCGCGCGAGTTCACCGATCATGCCGTGAATGGCCGGCACCAGGGCGCGTGTTGCGGGAACAATATCGAATCGAGGTGGCATTTTCATCCCGGGGTGGCGAACTGGATTTGTATGACCACACCGCTGTCGTTGTCCCAGTTGCGCGCACTGGCGCGCCCGCCATGGAACGCTACGATCACGCGCACGATATACAGTCCCAGCCCCCGATGCGGGTTGTCGCCGCTTGCTGCCTTGCGCGCGGACACCATGGAATCAAACAGGCGTTCGGCGATATCCGGCGGCAGCGGCGGTCCGCTGTTGCTGAATTGCAGCACGGCCTCTTTGCCGATGCGCTGCAGGCTGATGGCGATGGGCGTGCCCTGGGTGGCGAAGTCGGTGGCCAAGGGTCTGAGTTACAAGGAAATCGCAAGACTGCGCGGCCGGTCCTTTTCGACGATCGACCACCAGCTTCGCAGCATCCGCGAAAAGACCGGTGCGGCCAGTACGGCGGCTTTGATACATTTGTTGACCCGCGCCAAAATCTCTTGATCAGCGCAGCGTTGCGCGTGCCTTTATCGCGAACGTTCGCGATGGACCGCTCGTGCTGCCATCCTGTACCGATCTCCGAAGCACGCAGGTCAGCGTGCACAGTCACATCGCCAGTGGAGGGGCGCTTGGCTGGGACCGAGGGGGGAAGTCGTGGTAATCCAGAATACATTTTATGGCCCCGAGACGCAGGGCGATTTCACCCTTCACAATCTGGGCAGCCTAGTCCTTGAATGTGGTGAGACGCTCCGCAACGCCAAACTTGCCTTTCGCACCGCCGGCAGGCTGAACGCCGAAAAGTCCAACGCCATTCTGTTGACCACGTGGTTCTCCGGGACCGGCAAGGTGATGCAGGATGTCTATGTCGGGCCAGAGCATGCGCTCAATCCGGAACGCTATTTCATCATCATCGTCGAACAGCTGGGCGGCGGCGTGTCTTCTTCGCCGCACAACACCCCGGCCCCGCAGGCGATGGCGAAATTTCCCAAACTGTCGATCGGGGATGATGTCTTCGCGCAGCGCAAGCTGCTGAATGATGTGTTCGGCATTGAAAAACTGGCCTTGGTCGTTGGCGGATCCATGGGCGGGCAGCAGGTTTATGAATGGGCCATCGCTTACCCAAAGGCTGTCGAGCGGGCGGCGGTCATTGCGGCGACCGCGCGCATTTCCCTGCACCAGCGGGTGTTTGTAGAAACATTGGTCGAGGCGATCACGTCTGATCCGGCATGGAACGGTGGCTGGTACGCGTCAGGTCTGGATGTGCGAGGAGGCATAGACCGGATGGCGCGGATCGTGGCAACGGCGGGCTGGTCAGCACAGTTCTATCAGGATGAACGCTGGCGCAGCATCCTGGGGATGTCGTCGCTGGCCGACTTCATCAATGGGGTAATGAAGGCCTACTTCGAGCCAATGGACCCGAATGCCTTGCTGTGCCAGATGCACAAATGGCAACGGGCCGATGTGTCGGGCCACGCAGGCGGCGATCTTGCTGCGGCTCTGGCGCGGATCACAGCGAAAACCATGGTCATGCCGATCAGTCACGATCTGTTCTTTCCGCCGAATGAATGTGAGGCCGACAGTCAGCTTGTGCCGGGCGCGCAGTTCAGGATGATCCACTCGCCCGAGGGGCACATGGGGCTGAACGGATTTGAGCCGGACTACATGCGCCAAGTGGACCGTTATCTGACCGAACTGCTCACGGACTAGGCAAACCAACTGCAACAACACCAACCCCGAAACAAACTTTGGGGATCGGTGGGGGCATACGACCCCCACAACCACGCCGAGGGAGGCGATGATGAACTACACCACGGACAAGGCCCTGAATGTGCGGGGTGCTACCAAAATCTATGGCACCCAATCCGGCGGCATTCATGCGCTGAAGGACGTTGATCTGACCGTCCGACAAGGTGAGTTTATCTCGGTTGTCGGACCGTCGGGCTGTGGCAAGACCACGCTTTTGTGGTCCATCGCTGGTCTGCACAAGCTGACTTCTGGGGCGATTGCCTTGGGCGATGAATTCATCACCGGCCCGCACCCGAGCATCGGTATGATGTTTCAAGAGGCGAACCTGCTGCCGTGGCGGTCGATCCGAAAGAATATCGAACTGCCGTTCGAAATCCGCAAACGCCGCCCGGATGCGGCCCGGATTGACGGGCTGCTGGAGCGTGTGGGTCTGGGCGGCTTTGGCGACAAGATGCCGCGCGAACTCTCGGGGGGCATGCAGCAACGCGCGTCCATCGTGCGGGCGCTGGCAAGTGATCCGACGGTCCTTCTTATGGATGAACCCTTCGGTGCGCTCGACGCCTTTACCCGCGACGAGATGAATAAGCTGGTCGAGGAGATCTGGCTGGAGTCGCGCAAGACGGTGATCCTGATTACCCATTCCATCGCCGAAGCCGTGTTTCTGGCCGACAAGGTTTACATTATGTCGGCGCGTCCGGGCCAGATCTCGCGCGTCGTCGACGTGCCCTTTGCGCGGCCAAGGTCACTGGACCTCATGGAAACACGCGAGTTCTTCGATCTAGTCAATCTGATCAAACACGACATCCAGCATCAACCAAAGGCGCCGCATGCGGCACGGGGGGCAGCATGACCCAGAACAGCACCGGCATTGCAAGCCCGACAGGCCTCGCAAGTGGACTTGGCGGTCAAGGGTTGCGCGAAGTGATTGCCATTGTTGCAGTCGCGGTTATCGTCATTGGCGGAGGCGAGCTTCTGTTGCGGTTCCTTGAAGTGCCGCAATACATCCTGCCCACCCCATCGGCCATCGCTGCGGTGTTTGGCTCAGACGAGATGCCCACGATTGGCGCGCACTATTCCTACACCCTGATCGAGCTGTTGTCCGGCTATGCCATCGGGGCCTCAATCGGCTTGGTTCTGGCCGCCGTCATTACCCAGTTTCCCTTCGTCGAGAAGGTGATCACGCCCTATATCCTGCTTTTGGTCACCACGCCGATGCTGGCGTTGGTTCCGCTGCTGATCCTGAACTTTGGCTTTGGATACGCACCCCGGATCATCGCTGTGGCCCTTGCATCTGGCCCAATGGTGATGATCAACGCGGCTACCGGCTTCCGGCGTGTGGATACGATGAAGATTGCGCTGGCGCGGTCCTGTGGAGCCTCGACGCTGCAGATATTTACCAAGATACGCATCCCCATGGCGATGCCGATGGTAATTGTTGGTCTGATGATCGGGGCGATCTTCGGGATGATCACTGCGGTCGGGGCGGACATGTCGGGCGGCGGGTTTGGCCTTGGCAGCCGGCTGACCACCTACTCGTCCACCCTTCGGATGCCAGAATTCTTTGCCTGCATCCTGATCCTCGCCGTCACCGGCATCACGATTTACGCCTTCTTCTTCTGGTTGGGCAAAAAGCTGGCGGGTTGGGAAAGCTGACCGAAAAGCGGGCGGAGCAGCCGCATCCGTCTGAACAATCACATACCCTGCGGTATACCATTTCACGGGAGGAAACCTGATGACCATCCAAAACATGACACGCCGCCGCCTGCTGCAAGTCAGCGCCAGCGGCCTTGTGACCACCACCATTCTTGGCGGCGGCCTGCTGGCCCCCGGCAAAGCGCAAGCCGCGCCCTATGCCGACAAATTTACCTGGATTTCGCCGCGCGGCACGATCGAAGTGATGGACGACTACCCCTATTGGGTGGCCAAGGAGATGGGCTATTTTGGCGATCTGGGCGTGGAAACCGCGATGGAGCCGGGCCCATCGGACGGCACGGCGGTGGTGAAGTTTCTGGCCGTCGAACAGGCCGATATCGGCTTTCCGTCGCCGGGCGTGCTGTCGTTTGCGGTCAACGCCGGGATGGACCTCGTGTCGATCTATGGCAGCGGCTATCTGGACCTGTTCAACATCGCATTCCGTAAGGGTGAGGGCATGGCCGACCTGAAAGGGTTGGAGGGCAAGACGGTTCTTCTGGGCTCGGCCGCCTGGCAGGCCATTGCCGACCCGATGTTTGCCGCCGTCGGCGTGGACCCCAAGAAGATCACCTATGTCGAGGCGGGCTGGCCGACCTGGACCACGGCGCTGGCGGGCGGGCAGGGCGATGCCTGCCTGGCATGGGAAGGCCTGCGCGCCGATCTGGGGGCCAAGGGGCTGGACTTCGACTATTGGCTGGGGATGCGTGGTTCGCCTTTGCCGTCAAACTCGCTGGTGGTGCGCCGGGCCGATCTGGAAGACCCCGACCGGCTGGCGTTCCTGCAGAAATACCTGCGCGGCTGGGCGATGGGCAGCGAATTTGCCGACCGCAACCCACGCGCCGCCGCCGAGATCGTGTTCAAGGCGCTGCCGACCACCAGAGCCAACTATGGCCCGCGCGCAGGGACCGAAAGCCTGATGCAGATTCACCGCACTTTCAAAGGCGACATGACAAAGCGGGCGGGCTGGGGCGAACATGACATTCCGGCCTGGGACAGCTTCTTCAAGATCCTCAAGGACATCGGTATGTCCAGCATCGATATTGATACGGCGCGATATGTGACCAATGACTACATCGCCGAGGCGAATGCCTTCGATATGGCAAAGGTCCATGCTGACGCCGAAGCCTATGCCCTGCCCGAAGACCTGGCCGCCATCAATATGGCAGATGTCGAGGCGAACTTCTACGGCAACGTCATCAACTGACATGGCTGCGTGCCACCTGCGGCGCGCGCCACAGCATGCACAAAGCACAGTCGGTTGCCAGGTGGGTCTCGTACTGGCTGGCTGCGTGCACCCTCGCCGGGCACGGACTCCCGGTGTCCGGCGAGGCCTTTATTCTGGGCAAGATGACCAAACCAAAGACAGTCAGAATGGCGCAGTTCATCAATGCAATTGAAGACATCGTCCAACAGGCGCTGGATGGCATCATCGGGGCCGCTAGCGGGGCTTTGGCAAGACTGGTCGGTTACCTATTCATCCATGTCATCGTAAGGTCGGATTGGGACAAGTCGCATGTTGCTATCATTTCGGGCGGTGGGTCAGGGCATGAACCGGCACATGCAGGGTTCGTCGGCCTAGGCATGTTGACCGCCGCGATCTGTGGTGACGTATTTGCGTCGCGCTCCGTCGCTGCGGTTCTGAGGGGCGTGTCGAATTTTCCCGGCCACGGAATGTTGCTGGAACCCTGATCATCCATAAATTGGCCGTTGCGGTGTCTGAATCCGGCATTCTCTCGCATCGCGGTTGATACCTGTCAGCGCGATGACGACCCACCGCGCGCGATTGTCTCTCTTGACGTGCCCAAAATCGCCGAGGTGCACCAGTCTCCTGTCTCCCGGATGGAGCGATATCTCGTGGCCTTCTATGCGCCAAGGATGGCAGGCATTTTCAGGGCCATCGTAAGCCCCCCCGGCACCGCCCATCGGCGATTTGCAGTGTCGGTCAACCAGAATGACGATTTCACGGGGGCGAGGTGTCATTCCCATAGTATGGTCGACAATCGTTCAAGGCACCGCAGGGCAGGGCCGTGGTGTTTTCCTGTTCGCTGCCACACAAGGTCAGCCAGGTGACCGCGGGACGGCGCTAAGTGTTTCTGCCATGCTGGTCTGATGCCGCGGCAGCCCAGATGCGTGAAAAGAATGCGGCCACATTGTCGCCAACCGCGAGAACGATCTGACGAGGGAGCGGTCTTTGAGGGAAATGCCTTCCCGCACTGGGCAGGGAACGTGGTATTTCCGCCCCATTTTTGCAGACACGCGGCAGATTCCCTTGATATTCAGGGGCAAGCGGCGCTAAACGCCACGCCGAGTGGTGTGTCATCTGGCGCACCTGATCCCTGCATTTTGCAAAGGCAACTGGCCCATGGCACTGTCGAACCACGCCCCGATCCCGGAGCTCTATGTATCCTACGAATCCGCCCAGAAACTGAAGGTTGAGGCCGGCGATCTGCCATCATGGGATCTGACGGCACGGCAGGTTTGTGATCTGGAACTGCTGATGAACGGTGGGTTTCATCCGCTGAAGGGGTTCCAGTCCGAGGCCGACTACAACGGCGTTGTGGAAAACATGCGCACTTCGGATGGGCATTTGTGGCCGATGCCGATCACATTGGATGTGTCGGAGAAATTTGCCGAAGGCGTGGCGCCGGGGCAGGATATCGCACTGCGTGACATGGAAGGCGTGATCTTGGCCATCCTGTCCGTCACGGACAAATGGGTGCCCAACAAAGCGAACGAGGCCGCCAAGGTTTTTGGCGCGGATGATCTGGCGCATCCGGCCGTGAACTATCTGCACAACGTGGCGGGGCCGGTCTACCTTGGCGGACCGATCACGGGTATTCAGCAACCGGTGCATTACGATTTCAAATCGCGTCGCGACACGCCGAACGAACTCCGCGCCTATTTCCGGAAAGTGGGTTGGCGCAAGATCGTGGCGTTTCAAACCCGCAATCCCTTGCACCGCGCGCATCAGGAACTGACGTTCCGCGCGGCGCGCGAGGCGCAGGCGAACCTGATGATCCACCCGGTTGTCGGCATGACCAAACCCGGCGATGTGGACCATTTCACCCGCGTGCGCTGCTATGAGGCGGTTCTGGGGCAATACCCGTCGTCCACCACGACAATGAGCCTGCTGAACCTTGCGATGCGGATGGCTGGCCCGCGCGAGGCGGTCTGGCACGGCCTGATCCGCAAGAACCACGGTTGCACCCATTTTATCGTGGGGCGTGATCATGCGGGGCCGGGAAAGAACAGCCAAGGCGTGGATTTTTATGGTCCCTATGACGCCCAGACCCTGTTCAAAGAGCATGAGGCCGAGATCGGGCTGGAAATGGTCGATTTCAAACACATGGTGTATGTGCAGGAAAAGGCCCAGTACTTCCCTGCGAACGAAGTGCCGGAAGGTGGCACAGTGCTGGATATTTCGGGCACGGAACTGCGTCGCCGTCTACGCGAAGGGATTGATATCCCGGAATGGTTTTCATTTCCCGAGGTGGTATCCGAACTACGCAAAACCTCGCCCGCGCGCAGCAAGCAGGGGTTTACTGTGTTTTTCACCGGGCTTTCCGGTTCGGGCAAGTCCACCATCGCCAACGCGCTTATGGTGAAACTAATGGAGATGGGCGGGCGTCCCGTGACGCTGCTCGACGGTGATGTGGTGCGCAAACACCTGTCGTCGGAACTGGGTTTTTCCAAGGAACACCGCGATCTGAACATCAAGCGGATCGGCTATGTGGCGTCCGAAATCACCAAGAACGGCGGCATCGCGATCTGTGCGCCCATCGCGCCCTATACCGCCACGCGGCGGGCCGTGCGCGAGATGATTGAATCCTTCGGGGCGTTCATCGAAGTGCATGTGGCGACATCCATCGAGGAATGCGAACGTCGTGACCGCAAAGGACTGTACAAGCTGGCCCGCGAAGGTAAGATCAAGGAATTTACGGGGATTTCAGACCCCTATGAGGCCCCGACGCATGCCGAACTGGTGGTTGACACGGAAAACGTGGACGTTGACCACTGCGCGCATCAGGTGATCCTGAAGCTGGAAAGCATGGGGCTCATCGCGGGCTGAAATTGCAAAGGACACCCGCGCGATTGTTTCGCGCGCGGCGGGGGTGGTTGACAGTACCGTTCGTGCGCCCCGCTTTGTCCATAGAATTACCGCATTGCCCGGCTGAAATGATCACCGGGCAACCGGGGCAATTCCATGATCGCACACCTGACGCATTTTATTTGGTTCAGCTGGGACGTCCTTGTGGACGCGACACGCGGCATGCTGTGGCCGGCGGTTTTTTTCTTGCTGCTCGGGATGCTTGTGAAAGGCCGCGCGCTATTCGCCGACATGGCCCGCGCTGCGGCTGAGGCCAGTCTGAATGTGCAGATCATGGTGTTCAACCTGATCTTCGTGGTGCCGCTGATTACCGTCAGTTCAATCGCTTTGCTGAAATTCGTGCGTACCGAACAGTTCACGCTGATCCCGGTCGCGGCATGGGAAACGTTGCCCGCAGCATTGGTTATCTTTCTGGGTGTCTGCGTCGGTGACTTCGTGGGATACTGGCGCCACCGGATGGAACACACGCCGCTGTTGTGGCCATCCCACGCGGTGCATCATTCCGATACGGAAATGACATGGCTTGCCCTTGAACGATTTCACCCGATCAATCGGTTCACCACCTTTGCGGTGGATACCACAACGCTTTTGCTGTTGGGCTTGCCGCCATATGCGGTGGTCGCATGCAACCTTTTCCGGCACTACTATGGCTATTTCATCCATGCTGACCTGCCATGGACCTATGGGCCTTTGGGCAAGATATTCGTATCCCCCGCCATGCACCGCTGGCACCACGCCGCAGATGTGAACGCGTTCAACACCAATTATGCCACGGTCTTTGCACTGTATGACCGGATGTTTGGCACATGGCGGGTGCCCGGCCCCTGCACGGCCCCTTTGGGTGTCACAGATGACATGGCGCCCACGCTTGCCGGGCAGATGGCTTACCCGTTCACCGCGCGGGCCTATCGCAACCTGTGGCGGCGGCTGCGCAAAACCACCTGAAACATCGCCAGGCGCCGATCAGTGCACGCTTACCGGGGCAAGATCGTTCTGCCGCGCAATCGCAAATGCCATCGCCTTGTCGGCGACCAGCGCGACGCGCATGCCATCGGGGCGGTGCACCGAATAGACGGTTTCAAGCCCTTGGATTTCATTCTGCAGTTCGTCGGGCAGATCGGCCACGGCGATGGCCCGCACGTAGACGATACCATCTGTCGTGCCCGGCAGGTTCCCATATTTCGTATTCATGGCTTACGCCTTTCCTTTGGATGAACGGATGGCAATCGTCTGCACAACGGTTTCCGGCAGTTGCCGCCGCAAGTCGACGTGCAGCAAGCCGTTTTCCATCACGGCCCCGGCCACCTCAACCCCGTCTGCCAGAACAAAACTGCGCTGAAATGCGCGGGCGGCAATGCCTCGATGCAGATAAACCCGGCCTTCGTTGTCGTCGGCCTGACGGCCACGGACAACCAACTGGCGATCCTCCACCGTGATTGCCATATCTTCCTCGCGGAATCCGGCTACGGCAAGCGTGATGCGATAGGTATGCTCGGACGTGGCCTCGATGTTGAACGGGGGATAACCTTCCGACGCGGTTTTCGCCGTGCGTTCAACCAGACGTTCAAGCTGTTCAAAGCCCAGAAGGAAGGGGTGCGCCCCAAAGGTAAGTTTCGTCATCCATGCTGCCCTTGTGCCAAGCGACAATGCCTGCAAGGCCCCGATTGCGGCAGTCTTGCCTGTCAAATATGGGGTGGCGGGACAAAGGCTGCAAGCCCTGCAAAAATCACCGCAGAATCCTTCACCGTTACGACGGGAATCACTATATCGTCCATAACGCAACCACTGCGACTCAGCCCGGAAGCCACGATTTATGAACGCGCCCACGGAACTCAATTTCGAAGAAATGCTCCGTATCCGGCTGGAGGTGCTGCGGCGTGAGCATCGTGATCTCGATGAGGCCGTGCATGTTCTGGAAACGGCAGGGCGACCCGATCCACTGACGCTGCGGCGGCTGAAAAAACAAAAGCTGGCGCTGAAGGATCAGATCGTGAAAATCGAGGATCAGCTGATCCCCGACATCATCGCCTAGGGCAGGCGCGTTTTCACCACTGCGGTGATGTTTTCGGCTGCGTGCCCCTGATCGGTGGCCTCCTGAAAGACGGCAAGGGTGGCCTGCGTCATCGGCTGGCAAAGCGCTGTGGCCGCAAGCGTCAGATCCTTAACAACCAGATCAATCGGAAAGGCCGGGGCAAAGGCGCGGGCGAGCATGGCCGCACCCGCCGCCTTTGCGGCGGGACTGGCCACGGGGGTCGCGCCCACAACATCCCATGCGCGGACCGGGTCAAGCCTTTCCTGTTTGGCCAATGACAGGATTTCGGCCACCACGGCCACCTGTGCGGCAAAAAGGGTGTTAACCATCAGCTTGATCGCGGCCCCCGCGCCGGGACCCCCGACGTTGTGAACGGTAGCGCCCATGTCCAGCAAAATGGGTTCAACATGGGCGACATCGGCAGGGTCACCGCCTGCAAAAAAGATCAACAGCCCCGCTTCGGCTTGGGGTCGCGATCCGGCCAGAGGTGCCTCGACAAATCGCAACTGCATGCGCCGCGCCAATTGGTGCAAGCCACGCATATGGCCGGGTGACAGTGTGGCGCAGTCGATGGCCGTCGCACCCCGTGCCATGCCCGCGAAGGCCCCGGTATCAGGATCGGTCCACACCGCCGCCGACGCGGCATCGTCACGGACCATCGCGATCACCACATCGGCCCCCACGACCGCCGCGCGCGGCGTTCCCGCGCCATCGGCACCGGGCGGAATGCGGCGGGCCGTTCGGTTCCATACTGTCACCTGATGACCCGCTGCAATCAGCCGGGTCGCCATCCGCAACCCCATGGCCCCAAGGCCCAGAAATCCAATTTTCATGTTCGCTTCCCGAATTCCGGGCCGGGTCGCCCCGGCCCCGTTGTTCCATCATCAAGCGGCATGTTGCGGTGCAGTCCAGGCAAGTGCGGGATCCGACATGAATGCCTCTTTCGGGGTATGGGTGATGTGGTTGGAGTAGTTCGAGATCGTCTTGGTGGCGATGATCGTCACCACCTCCAGCACATTCGCCTTGGTGAAGCCGGCCGCGATAAACGCCGTGACGGCGGCATCGCCCGCAAGGCCACGGCTTTCCACGACATCACGCGCAAACGACCACAATGCGCCAAGACGCGGGTCGGCGGGCGCGCGGTTGTCACGAAGTGCGGCAATCGTCGCCTCATCCATGCCAGCGGCGCGCGATAAATATGTATGCCCCATCGTGCAGTATTCGCAGCCATGAAAGACGTTGATCGCCTGATAGGCCACCTGCTGTTCGACCGGCGAAAGTGTCGATGCGGCGATCAGGCCAAAAAGCGTGTCATAGGCGATCAACGCCGCGGGACTTTCGGCAAGGATCGCATGCAGCTTGGGCGTGAAGCCCCAAGCCTTTGCAACCACTGCCAGCTGATCCTTGGACCCGGCAGGCGCGGTTTCGACGGTGTGCAGATCAAAATGAGTCATGAGGCATCCTTTCGGGGTCTATCGGTGGCCGGCACGTGCGCCGGGAAAGACCTGTCTATTGCTGCGGACAGGTTTGAAAAATGATTGTCTTGGCGAAACAGCCGTGCGCAAAATGCACGAATGAACGGTATGGATCTTTCGCTTTTGCAAGATGTGGCTCGCCTTGGCAGCTTTTCTGCAGCGGCCGACGAGCGTGGGGTCGATCCCTCGTCTGTCTCGCGGGCGGTGGCGGGCATCGAAGCAAACCTTGGCATTCGCATCTTCGAACGCACGACCCGACGTTTGAACCTGACGGAGGCGGGCGATCATTACCTGTCGCGGTCGGCCCCGCTGATAGAGGAATTGGCCCGGATTGCCGCGGACGCACGCAACGAAGGCACGCGGCCGACAGGCACGTTACGGCTATCGGCGTCGGTGACGTTCGGGCAGATGCGGATCGTCCCCTTGCTGGCCACATTTCGCGCGCGCTACCCCAACGTGATGCTGGATTGCATCTTCACGGACACCAATGTCGATCTGATTGCAGACAGGGTGGATCTTGCGATCCGGCTGGCACCGACCATTGAGGGCGATCTGATTGCGACACGGCTGATGACGACGCAATACCGGGTGGTTGCATCACCGGCATACCTGCGGACGCATGCGACGATGGACACCCCTTCCGACCTGCATCACCACCGTGTGCTGCTGTTCAGCCTGCGCGCCTTTCGCAATCGCTGGATCTTTGCAGATGCGGCTGGGCAGCAAGAGGTCCCGATTGACGGCGATATCACGCTGACGCCTGCAGGGACGCTCAGGGATGCGGCACTGGCGGGGCTGGGACCCGCATTGTTGCCTGACTGGCTGGTGGATCATGATATTGCGGCGGGGCGATTGATCCACTGCCTGCCGGGCTGGCGCGTGACGGCGACAACATTCGATACCGGTGCCTGGGCGGTCTATCCCAGCAAGTCCTATCTGCCCGCCAAGGTGCGCGCGATGATCGACTTTCTGCGGGCGACCTTGCCCCTGCCCCCTTCGCCGTTATAGTGCGGGCGGGGCGGTTTCGGGGGCGGAAATGACGGAAGTCGGCATCATCATGGGCAGCCAGTCAGACTGGCCGACGATGAAGGACGCGGCGGCCATTCTGGACGCGCTGGGCGTGGCCTACGAGACCAAGATCGTCAGCGCGCATCGCACACCGGACCGGTTGTGGGACTATGGCAAAACAGCTGTCGAACGCGGCCTGCGCGTCATCATCGCGGGCGCGGGTGGGGCGGCGCACCTGCCGGGGATGATGGCATCGAAGACGCGGCTGCCGGTGATTGGTGTGCCGGTGCAGACAAAGGCGCTGGCGGGGGTGGATAGTCTTTATTCAATTTTGCAGATGCCGCGCGGCTATCCGGTGGCGACGATGGCGATTGGTGGGGCGGCGAATGCGGGTCTGATGGCGGCGGGCATTCTGGCGTTGAGCGATGCCGCCTTGGCGGCGCGGCTGGACGCGTGGCGCGCCGCACTTTCGGCGTCAATTCCGGACGAGCCTTCGGATGCTTGAAACCGGGGCCACGATCGGGATTCTGGGCGGCGGGCAGTTGGGGCGGATGCTGTCAGCGGCCGCATCGCGGTTGGGATTGCGCTGCCATGTGTATGACCCCGATCCCCATGCGCCAGCGGGGCATGTGGCAGACCGGCTGACCACCGCCGGTTATGATGACATCGCGGCACTGATCGCTTTCGCCCAATCGGTCGATGTCATCACCTATGAATTCGAGAACATCCCCACAGCCGCGCTTGATGCGCTGGAGGCGGTGCGGCCCATTCACCCCAATCGCCGGGCGCTGGCCACCAGTCAGGAGCGGATGGCGGAGAAGGATTTTCTGAACGGGCTGGGGTTGCAAACGGCCCCCTATGCGCCGGTGGGCGGTCTGGACGATCTGACGGCCGCCGTCGCGCGGATCGGGACACCTGCAATTCTGAAGACCGCGCGGCTGGGCTATGACGGCAAAGGGCAGGCGCGCATCATGTCATCCGGCGATGCGCCCGTGGGGTGGCAGGCCATGCAGGGCGCGCCCGCGGTGCTGGAGGGGTTCGTGGATTTCAGCCACGAGGTTTCGGTTATCGCGGCGCGTGGACAGGATGGGTCGGTTGCCTGCTATGATCCGGGCGAGAATGTGCATCGGGATGGAATCTTGCACACCACGACGGTGCCCGCGCGGCTGTCGCCCACGCAGCGCACGGATGCGGTGCTGATCGCGGCGCGGATTCTGAACGCGCTGGATTATGTTGGCGTGATGGGGGTGGAGTTGTTTGTGACGCCGCAGGGGTTGATCGTGAACGAGATCGCCCCGCGCGTGCACAATTCCGGGCACTGGACGCAGAACGGCTGTGCGGTGGACCAGTTTGAACAGCACATCCGCGCGGTCGCGGGCTGGCCCTTGGGTGATGGCGGGCGGCACAGCGATGTGGTGATGGAAAACCTGATCGGGGACGATGTGAAGCGGGTGCCTGCGTTGAGCCGCGAGCGGAACGCAGCGATCCATCTGTATGGCAAGGCGGAAGCGCGGCCGGGGCGCAAGATGGGGCATGTGAACCGGGTGAATTGACGGCTGTCAATTTTCAGATATTTTGTTTACTATCAAATACTTAATTTATTTTTTCCGAAGCGCGTTAAGACTTTTGAAACATTGCGTGAAGAGTGTTAATTTTGCGCGAAGATGGGCAGATTACCCATCCTGCATATCATACGGTGGGTCAGTTTGCGTCGGGCACATCGGTGTCGACATCTCCTTTGGCCAGCCGCGCCCGTGCCTGTTCGGCAAGACGTTCGTATTTGGCGCGGAACATATCCAGTTCGGCCTCGCCCAGTTCCTCCAGATCCAGCAGGGCGTTATGCGCGCCTTCGGTGACGCGGATCAACTCATCCAGTTTCACCTGAATGGCTTGCGTGTCGCGGTTCTGGGTGTTCTGGATCAGGAACACCATCAGAAAGGTGATGATCGTGGTGCCGGTGTTGATGACAAGCTGCCATGTATCACTGAACCCGAACAGCGGGCCAGTGATGATCCAGACCACGATGATGCCAACGGCAAGGATGAACGTCACTGGGCGCCCTGCAAGGCGCGCGATGGTCTTGGAGGCGGTGGCATAAAGGGACGTGGCGGGCATGGGGGCACCTTTTTCGGGATCAGAACGAAAAGTGTATCACGGATCGACGGGCCGTTCTGCGGCCCCCCCCCACCCCCGGCCCCTCCCCACAGGGGGGAGGGGAGGCGCCGGGTTCTGGCGGCGGTGTTCAATCGGCAAGTCCGTCCTGATCCAGCAGGGTACGCCCGGCGCGGTCTTCAAGTTCGATCAGCCACAGATCGCGGTCACGGGCGCGCTGGCGGGCGAGCATGGCGTCGACCTCTGCTTCCGGCCCTTGCGTCAGCATCACCCATATGCGGGTGTCCGTCATCAGATCGAAACTGCGCTGATAGGCCTGCGCCTGCCCGTCCAGCGTGGCAACCTTGACGATCACAGCCCCCGCCGTGTCATCGCCGCGCGCGATGACATAGGCGGGGATATCGGACAGTCGCAGCCGTGCAAGGTAGGCGGAAACCCAGACGCCCGTGCTGCCAGACGCGGGGGCATGGGGTCAATCCCCGTCCTTGAAATCAAGACCCATTTCGGAATACCGCTCGGCCTCTTCCAGCCAGTTCGGGCGGACCTTCACTTGCAGGAACAGATGCACGGTGCGGCCCAGAAATTCTGATATTTCGGCGCGGGCGGCTTGCCCGATGACCTTGATCGTCTCACCACCGTTACCCAGCACGATGCCCTTGTGACCATCGCGGGCCACGTAAATCAACTGATCAATGCGGGTGGTGCCATCGGGTTTATCCTCCCACTTTTCGGTTTCGACCGTCAATTGGTAGGGCAGTTCTTCGTGCAGGCGCAGCGTCAGTTTCTCGCGCGTCATTTCGGCGGCAATCATGCGCATGGGCAGATCCGCAATCTGATCCTCGGGGTAGAACCACGGGCCGGTGGGCAACTGCCCCGCCAGCCAATCGCGCAGCTTTTCAACGCCGTAGCCCTTTTCGGCGGAAATCATGAAGGTTTCGCGGAAGGGAAACGCGTCATTCATCTTTTGCGCAAGGGCCAGCAGGGTTTCGGATTTCACACGGTCGATCTTGTTGATCGCAAGGGCCACGGGCTGGCCTTGCGGGATCTGGTCGCGCATCCGGTCGATGATGGCTTGGACGCCCGATGTCAGGCCGCGATGCGCCTCGATCAACAGAACGATCACATCGGCGTCGGCCGCCCCGCCCCATGCGGCCTTGACCATGGCGCGGTCGAGGCGGCGGCGGGGGCGGAACAGGCCGGGCGTGTCGACAAACACGATCTGTGCGGTGCCTGCCATGGCGATGCCACGGATGCGGGCGCGGGTGGTCTGCACCTTGTGGGTGACGATAGAGACTTTGGCGCCGACCATCTTGTTCAGCAGGGTCGACTTGCCGGCATTCGGCTCGCCGATCAGGGCGACAAAACCGGCGCGTGTGGGTTCTGGTTCTTGCATGGCTTTGGGCCTTAGTCGAAATGGGCGGGGTTTGCTAGGTGCCTTGGTGCGGGCGCGCATGCACAGTCACGCAACAGAAAGATATCCTTTCGCATTGAATACCCGACAATCTTGCGGGATCATGACGTTGATGAACAAGGAATGGTGATTTTGCGATGGGAATTCTGCGACTGCTTCTGTCGCTTCTTGGGATCAGGAAACCGCGTCAGCCACGCCGGCCCTATCGACCGCAGTCACGTACCGTCATCCATTATGAGCGTACATCGGTTGCAGAAAAACTTGCGGCAAGAACGCAGCCACAAAAGTGGTCCGGCCCAGAGATCATCGTTGTTGACCCGGTCGAGATTCGGGGGCGCTGCTGGGTCATCGACGGAGACACGATAGACGTCGACGGCACTCGCCTTCGTCTTGCGGGCATTGATGCGCCCGAGTTGGATCACCCGTATGGCCAGAATGCCAAGCGATTCCTGATCCGGCTTTGTCAGGGTCAGACCATCCGTGCGGTGATTGAAGGCGATCAGACTTACGGAAGAATGGTCGGATCATGCTATTTGCAGGACGGGCGTGACCTTTCCGCCGAAATGGTCCGTGCCGGACTGGCGATCGACTGGCGTAAGTTCTCGGGCGGGAAGTATCGTCATCTGGAGCCCGCAGGAATCCGAACCAAGCTGTGGCGCTGCGACGCACGACAGAAGGGACACATGCCACCCACAACGCTGCCCGATTAGCCTGGTTCTTCCTCCAACCGCGCCAGCAGGCCCTTGGCGGCCATCTGTTCGGCGATGCGTTTGCTGCGGGCGGTGGCCTGTTCGGCCTCGCCCGATTGCAGGCGGACCTCTACTGTGAACATGGGGGCGTGGTC
>CAWAPA010000055.1:0-28328 GCA_963783595.1 uncultured Alphaproteobacteria bacterium
ATGTTTATGTTGCCTACCTTCGTCGTTCATCTGCTCGTCGATGCCGCCGTCCGCGTGCATCGGGGTCACGAGCGCGACGATGCTGCCTTGGATGGGGTTCATGCGGGTGGGGGACAAGGTGAATCGGCGGATTTTCGCGCCCGGGCCTGGGGCTCGGTAGGATTTTCAGCCCCAGGGGCCAGCGCGCTTCGACACCGCCGCGGCGAGTACGTTCACCGCCGCGATGCGCTGCACGCAACGGCGCTGCGGCTGCCGTCTGCCGCTTGAGCCGTCTTCGAACGCCACCACCCGCAGCCCGGCGCACACCCGCAGCAGCTCCCCGCGCTGCAACAGGAAGTCCGGCCGGCTCGGACGGCCGATGGGCTGGTGGCCGTCGGCGAAGGTCTCGTGAGGTAGACACCGCCGGGGGCCAGCGGGCCGACGGTCGCGGGGAACAGCCGGGCGCCAAAGGTAATTGGTGACGACGATGGCGTCGAACTGACGACCGGGCAGCGGCCAGGGTGCGCCTTCCAGATCGGCCTGCAGCAAGGCCGCTGTCGGCAGGGCCCGGGCCACCATCGCCAGTGCGGCCGGGTCGCGGTCCACGCCCGTGACGTGGTGGCCTTGTCAAGCCAGCCAGCTCCAGATGCCGGCCGCCGCCGCAGGCGACATCGTGGCTTTCGCCGAGTTCAATCGGTGCCTTTCCAGTACCATCATGGCAAAGCCACGTGCGGTGAACCGAAAATGACGGGCAGCCATCGATCCGGGCAAGCATGGCAGGCCAGCGCCGGGAGGTTGGTGTGTGCCAGCATTCCGGGTGAAACCGCAGTGTATCGAGTAGGTCGCAAGTGGTTCCGGCGGGCCAGGTAGATTTCTGCAACGGATCCGCTGACCTCCCCAGCCTGATTCCAAAGTTTACGGGCCTGCAGCGCGTGTTTCTCGGCGTTCTTACGCCGGTCGGCATCACGCCGGACGATGATCGCCGGGTCCGATTGCTCGAAACCGCCCTGCGCAATGCCGATGGCAGCCATGATGGTACGGAATTCACATCCGGCCTTCTTCATCGACAACGACCTGAACCATCAGAAAGGGTCAAGGCATTCTGTCCAGGACGCGCTTCGGTTGAGCAATAGGGCAAGGTGTTGTGCCATAGTGCCCATGCCAGCGCCCGCTGCGGGCAAGCGTTAAAGTCTGGGCGTCGGCGATACGAGGATTATTCACTTCGCATTTTCCTTGATCTGCTCCCACGCTTCAACATCAGCCACCCGCCAGCGCGTACATCCCGGACTGAAACAAATCGGTTTTGGAAAGGAGGGGTCAGTGCGCGCCCACCGCCAAGGCGTCGTGCGATGGACGCCATAGCGCGCGGCAAGTTGACTGTCGGACAGGTAAAGGTCGGGCATCTGTCTAATCCAAGCTAACGGTTGCATTTGGTTGCAATCTATTAGGATGGCCTAGAGGCGGTCATGACGGAGCTAAATCAAATATCTCCGTCACAGGAGAGAGCACTACGTTTCGCCGTGCTCCGTATCGAAATCAGCAAGGTACATGTGAACTCTGTCGGCTATTTCCCTTACCCGCTTGCTGGTCTTGTGCAGGAGAAGGTCTTTTATCGCTCTCGATGATCTGGTTATGTTAACATTTGACAAAGCTTGCGATACTGCGTCGCATGCGGATTCTTCCAATGAACCTTCATCATTTCGCGTAAGCGTCAGACCGAATTGTGCGACGAGGCGGCGGGCGAGAAAGACCAATTGGATGTTTTGGCGAACGTTGTAGCCTGCCGTTTCCCTTCAGAGGAGGGGCAACTCTGAGCCCGACCACCACCTGCCCCGCGAAAAAGTTTTCCGCATCCGACAACGCTTCGCCTCGCAGAAGCTTGCAGCCAACAATGCGAGAGGCAAGGTCGAATGCGCCCTTGTCAACCTCACTTTGTCGGAAGAGGTAATTGAAGGCATCAACAGTACAAGAGAAGTGCGAGCCACATCTAGGATGGTCATCCCATGATTGGTAATCTGCAATCCAAAAACATACAGAAACTCAGTCGGCTCCACCGAGTGGTTCCCTAGTTTTCCGTTATGCAAGTTACCAGTCAGCGAAATCCGTGGCATAGGCTACAGCTTCCTTGTAATGCGTGGCCATAAAGCTATTCAACACTCTCAGAAAATGCGCTGAAGCCAAGAAAAACTGCCCAATCTGACATCATTTTGCGCCGCCGTTCAATCATGTCACCACGCCGATAAGCTGCCTCAACCGTGCTGTTGATGCGGTGCGCTAAGGCCACTTCAGCCATTTCGCCGGGATATTCAGTGAGTCTCTGCTACCCAATCACGAAATGTCGACCTTAATCCATGCGGCACGGCTGGTCGTTTGGAAACGCGGTCCAGGTAACCAGTTCTGCCCGCGTCCACAGCAGCAGAATGTTGGCGTTTCATCAACATCAGAAAGGGTAGTGTCGGAAAGCTGCCCGTCCCCGGGAGGATGGGAAAACAAATGGTACATCTTGGTGTCTTGGCAGTGCCTTTAGCAGGTTGACTGCCTCTATGCTCAGGGGAATACGGTGTTCCCGTTGCATCTTCATCCGCTCTGCCGGGATCAGCCAGAGGCCTGATGATAAATCAATCTCATCCCACATGGCACCGCGCACCTCGCCAGACCGTGCGGCGGTCAATGCAATAAATTCCAGTGCACGCGCCGCGGTTCCATCTCGCCGACGGATATCCGCGAACCATCTGGTCGCATCATTCAGTTGAAGGGCAGGGTGATTGGACTTTTGTGCGACCTTGTTTGCAGCAGGCAGCAACTCTTTCAGGTTTCCAGCCCACCGCGCCGGGTTGTCGCCAGATCGGTGGCCCGCGACCGTCGCCCAACTGAGAACAGCCTCGATCCTGCAGCGTAGCCGTGAGGCTGTTTCCGTTTTGGTGGCCCAGATCGGCTGCAAAACCCGCAAGACTGCAGCCGTATCGATTTTGTCGACAGGCATATCCCCAATCTCGGGCATGGCATAGCGGTCCAGTGTGTTTCGCCATTGTGTTCGGTGCTTCTCATTGCTGAAGGCAACAAGCTTTGATTCAAGTGACTTTTTAACAACTTCCTGAAAGGTCAGCCGTCTGCGCTGCGATTCAATCAGCTGCGCTCTTGCTTTCTTGCGGGTTTCAACCGGATCCACGCCCCGCACAACCATCGACCGCGTTTCCCGCGCCTTGTCCCGCGCGTGGGAAAGGGTGACGGTCGGATACCCCCCCAGTCCAATATCGCGTCGCTTGGAACCAACCACGATCCGCAAGATCCAGGTCTTCCCTCCTGAGGGTGTGACCTGCAGATAAAGCCCTGCCACACCACCTACAGCAACCATGTCATTGTAAGGGCCGCCACTGTGACTGCGGCGCTTAATGTCGAGAGGTCCCATCTCAAGCGACAGTTTCGGCATTCACGCACACCCATCATTAAACCCATCATTAAAGATAGGACATGTGGCAACGCTTTGCAACGGGGCGCAACATTGAATCCTTATAAGGTATAGAAAATAAAGTATGAAATGCTAGGCACTGCTACGCCGGGCATCACAGGTCCACGAGCGCATGGCTGCCACCATCGCCGCCATCGCGGGGCAACTGACAGGCATGTCCTTTGATGCAGAAAAGATCGGGCGAATGATTTCCCTTTGCGAAAAGTCGCTGCAACCAGCGCAGTTCAAAGCCTTTGCAAAGGGCCTGACGGAAAGCCAGAAAGACGCCGTGATGCGCGGTGCGATGATGGTTCTGGCGGCGGATGGTCAGGTCGGGCGCGATGAGCAAAAGTTCCTGAATGGCCTTGCGGGTGGGCTTGCCGTTACGCAATCGCGGTTCGACCAGATCATGGCCAGCATGCAGCAGGCGCCTGCGGTGGCCTGACACTGGCAACTACCCCGTCAGATGTCGCAACCCTTGCGTCACATCCGTGCGGATTGCCAGCCGCAGGCCGGGCTCATCCCCGGCGCGTAACGCGGCGAGGATCAGGCGGTGGTGCTGTGGCGCCTCATTCCGGCGCAGCCGGGCATAGACGGCGCGCATTGTGGGCCCCAGTTGGAGCCACACAGTTTCCACCATCGCCAGCATCGCAGGCGTTTGCGCGCGCAAATACAACGTGCGGTGAAATTCCAGATTCGTACGGACGTAGGCCACCGCATCCTGCCGCGCCACTGCGTCACCATTCAGGGCATTGATTGCGGCAAGTCTGTCAATCAGCGCAAAATGTGCGCGGGGCAGGGCACGGCTGGCCATCTCCGGTTCCAGCAGCGCACGAATCGCGGCCAGCTCCTCGATCCGTTCGGGGCTTAGCTCCGGTGTGGAAATCCGCCCCGAGGACGACAGCGTGAAGGCCCCTTCTGCCACCAGCCGCCGCACTGCATCGCGGGCAGGCATCATCGACACGTCAAAGGTCTTTGCAATCCCGCGCAACGTCAGCGCCTGCCCCGGTGCCAGTTCGCCATGCATGACCTGCTGGCGCAGACTGCGGTACAGGCGTTCATGCGCATGGGCATTCGGATCGGTGAGGCGCGGCATCAACATGGCGCGCAGCCGAACACGGCCCGCCCGCAAAGGTCAATCACCAAAGCGATAGGCCTGCAAGGCGCCCCCCTGCCCGCGCAGCCAGTCACGCTGCAATTTCCAGTCTGGCCGCAAGCGGGCCACCACAGCCCAGAACGCAGGCGAATGGTTCATTTCCACCAGATGCGCCACCTCATGTGCCGCGACATAGTCCAGCACATCCGGCGGGGCCATCGCCAGTCGCCATGAATACATCAACGCGCCATCCGCTGTGCACGACCCCCAGCGTGATCGCGGATCGCGCAAACTCAGCCGCGAGAACGGCCGCGAAACCAGTGCCGCATAGCGATCCGACGCCGCCGCCAGCCGGGTCCGCGCCAGCGCCTTCAGGAACGCGCCAACCCGCACGCCCGCGCGGGCTGCGTCGCCCGGCACCACCAGCGTCTCTGCGTCCACCCGCACGATGCGCCCGACCCCCGGCGTCACCGTCAACAACCGCCCCTCCACCGGCACTTGGGTGCCCATGCCCACTAACGCCCCTTGCGGCATCGCCTGCAACGCGCCCCGGATCCAGCCTTCCTGCACGCGCGCAAAATCCATCGCATCCGCCTCACGCGCGCGCGGTGGCAGCGTCAGCGTTACGCGCCCGTCGATCCGGCTGATGCGCAATGAAAACCGCCGCGTCCGGGCCGAACGGCGCAGCGTAATTTCTATCGGCGGCACGCCCGGCAATACCGGCATCACTTCCCCCTTGACGCGACCCTTGCACATCGCCATCTACCCGTTTCGTGTCATGGGCAAAAGCCTTTGACACCGCGCCCGACTTCTGGCAAGCGGGCGCCTTGTTTGATGCTGCAAAACCCAAGGGAACATCCATGCCACTTGCAGAATGGGGAACCAAACGCATTTGCCCGACCACAGGCAAGCGCTTTTATGACCTGAACCGCACCCCGATCGTCAGCCCCTACACGGGCGAGGTCGTGGATATCGAATCGGTGCGCCGCAAGATGGCCGCCTCGGTCATCGCCCGTGTTGCCCCCGAAAAAGATGACGACGCCGTCATCGACATCGAAGCAGATGATGATCTGCTGGAAACCGGCGCTGCGGACGAAACGGAAATCGACGACGATCTGCTGGAAGACGACAGCGACGATAACGTGTCGCTGGATGAACTCGCCGATGTGGCAGGCGACGAAGAAGAAGTGTGACAAACCGCGCGGGGGCATTGCGTTTTTCGCTTGCACGCCCCCGCCCCTTCCCATAATCAGCCGCATGTCGCGCAGCAATGCACGGCGCGATCCGGCGGGGTCATAGCTCAGATGGGAGAGCGCTTGAATGGCATTCAAGAGGTCGGGAGTTCGATCCTCCCTGGCTCCACCAAACCGCCGCTAAGTCACGAACCAGACAGGCCGCCCCTTGGGCGGTCCTTGTTTTTTCCGGGTATGGAAATCGCGCCTTGATGCAAGCCTTGCGGGCAGTCATTGTCACGCAACTGTCATGACCGCCATAGGCCCGATCCTGATCCCTGCATTCGCCCGCCGCCTTGCCGCCAATGCCACAGGCACCGCCATCGGGCTGTTTGCGCGCGCCGTCACCGCTGTGCAAGCGACATGGGCCGGATGTGCGCCCGAACCGCGCCAACGCGTCTATTTCGCCAACCACACCAGCAACGGCGATTTCGTCCTGATCTGGACGGTGCTGCCCCCCTTCATGCGCACCAATACCCGCCCGGTGGCTGCGCGCGAATACTGGCTGACCTCGCCTCTGCGCAGCTTTATCGGCCATGACGTGTTCAACGCCGTGTTGATCGACCGCCGCCCCGAGGCCCGCACCGAAGATCCGGTCGCCCAGATGATTGCGGCCGCCGATGCCGGTGCGTCCCTGATCGTCTTTCCCGAAGGTCAGCGCAACATGACGACTGAAACCCTGCTGCCCTTCAAGACCGGCCTTTACCATTTCGCCCGCCAGCGCCCCGACATTGATCTGGTCCCTGTCTGGATCGCGAACCTGAACCGCGTCATGCCCAAGGGCGAGGTGATCCCCATTCCGCTCATCTGCACTGTCACCTTCGGCACCCCCCTGCACATCTTGGAAGGTGAGGCGAAAGAGCCGTTCCTTGCCCGCGCCGAGGCCGCCTTGCGCGCCACCGCCCCCGCCGACCGCGTGCCGACATGACGGGTGCGAATGGCGATCTTTGGATGCTGCTGTTGGGCCTTGCCGGCGTTCTGCTGACGGCCAGTGTGGTGGGCAGGCTGCTGGCCTATGCGCGCGGGGCGAATGATCCGGTCATTGACAATCTGAATGCCCGCATCAAGGCGTGGTGGGTGATGGTCATCATGATGGGTCTTGCGCTGACCTTCGGCAAGGCGGGCGCATCAGTGCTGTTTGCATTCTGCTCTTTTGCGGCCTTGCGCGAATTCATTACCCTGACCGATACCCGTCGCGCCGATCACATGGCGCTGGTGGCCGCATTCTTTGTGGTGATCCCGGTGCAGTATTTGCTTGTCTGGTCGGAATGGTATGGGTTCTATTCGATCTTGATCCCGGTCTATGCCTTTCTTCTGCTGCCCATCATCGTCACCCTGCGCGGCGATACCGGACGGTTTTTGTCGCGCGTGGCCGAACTGCAATGGGCGCTGATGGTCTGCGTGTTTTCCGTCAGTCACGTGCCCGCCCTGCTGTCGTTGCAAATTCCGGGGTTCGAAGGGCGCAACGTGCTGCTGATCGCGTTCCTTGTGGTTGTCGTGCAAGGCTCGGATGTCTGCCAGTACATCTGGGGCAAGCTGTTCGGACGCACCAAGATCGCCCCCAACCTGTCGCCTTCAAAGACATGGGAAGGGTTCATCGGTGGTGCGCTCAGCGCTATCCTGATTGGGGCATCGCTGTCGTTCCTGACCCCGTTCACGCCCCTGCAGGCCGGGGGCATGGCGCTGGTGATCGTGCTGATGGGCTTTTTCGGTGGGCTGGTGATGAGCGCGATCAAACGTGACCGAGGCGTCAAGGATTGGGGCCAGATGATCGCAGGCCACGGCGGATTCATCGACCGGCTGGATTCGGTGATCTTTTCCGCTCCGATCTTCTTTCATCTGACCCGCTATTTCTGGTCTACCGTATGAACGACCGCCGCCCCATCGCCAGCCGCAACGCTGGTTGGGCGCAGGCCGCCGCCCGACGTCTGGCCGCAAGCGCGGTGACACCAAACCAGATTTCCATCGTATCCATAGGGGCGGCGCTGCTGGCTGGCGGTGCATTCTGGTGGGCGGGGCAGACCGGAGTCTGGGCCAGCACGGCGCTGTTGATCCTTGCTGCCGCGTTCTGTCAGGCACGGCTGATCTGCAATCTGCTGGACGGCATGGTCGCGATGGAGGGGGGCAAAAAGGAACCCTCCGGCCCCTTCTGGAACGAATTCCCCGACCGTGTCGCCGATATCCTGATCCTTGGCGGGGCAGGTCTGGGTCTGGGGACTCCGGCCTTGGGCTTTGCTGCCGCCGCGATTGCCGTCTTTACCGCCTATGTCCGCGAATTGGGTCGCGCCGTGGGTGCGCCGTCCGATTTCAGCGGCCCGATGGCCAAACCGCACCGGATGGCGGTGATGACCGTGGCCGCCCTGCTGGCCATCGCCGAACCGCTGTTGCCCCTGACGCCCGGCAGTATCCTGACCTGGGCGCTCTGGGTGGTGTTGATCGGTGCCGCTCTTACCGTGCTGCGCCGCGCCGTCCGTTTGGTGGGCTGGCTGAACGCACGCGACTAAAGAGGTTGCCAGCAATCTGAACCACATTGGCCACGCATCAAGACAAGACCTGGCCCAGCAGACAAGCCCTGATGCCCTCTGGCAGGATCCATTTCCGTCGTGCCCCGCCCTGCGCTAATGTGGTGTGATCACCGCAAGGGTTGACGCATGCTGCGAACACCGATTCTTGATCAGATCACCTACGTGATAGCGTTCCTGCCAACACCTTTCGTCTATCTGACATTGCTGACGATCTCGTTCGCGGTGCTCATCCTGCGGTTTCGGGACGTTGATCCGCCAGCGATACGGCTCTCGGTGTCGTTCTGGACCTGTGTTGCGCAGGTTGCCGCTGCATGGTTGTCCAACGCGCTGACCCTTCAAAACGCAATATCCAAGGCAAGCTGCGAGATTGGCATCTTTGGTCTTTATGCCACGTTCACATATATGTTTGTCGATACTGCCAGCCTTGCATCACTTCTGATTGAGCGCCAGCGCACTGGCAAAGGTGGCAAACACCATAGCCTTGCGGCCTTTATCGTCATCAGGCTTTTGACGCATGTGCTACTGCTTGCGGCGTTCGTCTGGTCCGCGCTGCGCTGTACCGTCTGAGACGACCCGCTAGAAACCCGCGACCCGTTACCGACCCACGCCCACATATTCTGCAAACCCCGCCGCCCGCGCCTCGGCCGGATCATAGATGTTGCGCAGGTCCGCCATCCGCGCCACCGCCATCTTCTTGGCCATCCGACCAAGGTCCAGCGCACGGAATTCATTCCATTCCGTCAGGATCACCACCAGATGTGCACCTTGCGCCGCGCCATAGGGGTTATCCGACCATGCCACGCCCGGCAGCAACTCCTCACCTTCACGTCGTCCTTCCGGGTCCACGACCCGCACCTTCGCCCCCGCCCCGACCAAAGCCGGCACAATGGTCAGCGACGGCGCATCGCGCATGTCGTCGGTGTTAGGTTTGAAGGTTACACCCAGAACGACGATCGTCTTGTCGCGCATATTGCCGTCGCACAGATCTTCGATCTTGTCGATCATCCGACGCTTGATCTCTTCGTTCACCTTGATGACCGTCTCGACGATCTGCATCGGCACGGCGTGATCTTGTCCGATCCGCGCCAAAGCTTTGGTGTCCTTGGGAAAGCACGATCCGCCATAACCGGGGCCCGCATGCAGGAACTTGTTCCCGATCCGCCCGTCCATCCCCATGCCCTTGGACACAGCCTTGATGTCCGCCCCCACCTTTTCGCACAGGGCGGCGATCTCGTTGATGAAGGTGATCTTGGTCGCAAGGAACGCATTGGCCGCGTATTTGATCATCTCGGCCGATTCCAGATCGGTGAACACCACCGGAAACTCGCGCAGATAAAGCGGGCGATAAACATCAGCCATGACCTTGCGGGCGCGGTCGGTCTCGGCCCCAACAACCACCCGGTCAGGGCGCATGAAATCATCAATCGCTGCCCCTTCGCGCAGGAATTCCGGATTCGACGCCACATCGAAATCCGCCCCCGGATGGGCCGCTTTCACCGCTTCTGCCACTGCCCGGTTGGTCCCCACCGGCACTGTCGATTTTGTGACCACCACAGCGTAACCGGTCAATGCCTCGCCAATCTCGGCCGCCGCCGCCATCACGTAGGTAAGGTCAGCATGTCCGCTGCCCCGCCGCGTCGGCGTGCCCACAGCAATGAACACCGCATCCGCCCCCGCAACAGCACCCGCCAGATCGAGCGTAAAGGAAAGACGCCCCGCCGCCACGTTCTTGGCCATCAGGTCTTCCAGACCCGGCTCAAAGATCGGTGTCTTGCCCGCCTTCAATTGGGCAATCTTGGCCGGGTCCTTGTCTACGCAGATCACGTCATGGCCAAAGTCGGAAAAACACACCCCTGACACCAGACCCACATAGCCCGTGCCAATCATCGCAATACGCATGTGTTACCCCGGACCCGTTGTGCTGCACCTACCTATGCATGGCCAACCAGAGTGTCAAACAAACGACACCCCGCGCGGATGCGCGGGGTGTACACCAGCAATGCCAAGCGGTTTCTTCAGTAGTCGGTTTCCAGATAGATACCCGCGCAATCATAGGCCACCGCCGCCGCCGCCCCACCATTGTTCAGGTAATTGCGCGGTGAAAGAAACGTCGTGGCGGCGGGCAGGTTGGTGGTAATCTCCTGATCGAACACCGCCCCGGTTGTCTCGTTTACCATGCGCGCCCAGATTGATGCGCCGTTCGGCGGGCAGTACAGAATGATCGTGTAAAGATTGGTAAAGTTGCTGACGGGGAACCCTGAACCCAGATCAACCTCGGTCGCAGCCCCCGATGCATCGTTGTGAAACAGCTTCCAGTTGGTATCGGTCGGTGCATTGAACCCGAAGACGACCGCATCCGTCAGCGTGGACGGCACCAATGTCGTAGATCCCGCCGCAGTGCTGGACCACAGACCGAAAAAGCCCTTTGATGCGGCCTGCAACGTCACCAGTGCCACCCGGTTGGTATAGGTGAACCCGCCCAGACCGGGGGCATTGCCGCGCCAGCACGCCGTAACCGATGACCGCTCATCGGACACCTGGTTTGCGGTTGCGGCCGATGTCACGCGCCACCGTCGCACCGATGACAACAGGTTCGTTGCGGCAAGGGTTTGGGCTGCGGTTGTTCCGGTCACCGTGCGCGGAACACCGTTGACTACAACCGTCGCCGACACAGATGGCGCCCACCATGCCACCCGGTTCAGCCCCATGTGCGGGCCAAGCGGAAAGTCGCGTCCGTTTGGGCGCTGCACATCCACCCAGTCCGCACCCGCACGGCGCCGGGCATACAGTGCCAGGGTATCCGCCGCCGGGGCAGCTGGCTGTGAGGCATTACTCAGCAACCCCAGATTGCCGTCGCCACCGATCGCAACCTTGCCCGCGCCGTCAAAGGCTCCCGCGTTATTGAACTGCACCAGTCCCGCTGTGCCACCCGGCACGCCGCCGCCCCCTGTCGCTGGCACCGCCCAACTGCCATCCGCCCGCAGAAAATTGGTCGTGCCGCCGCCCGACGGCGGGGCCAGACCCGCCAGCGCATCCGTCACCAGCGGGAGCGTCGCATCACTACCCGTGTCGCTCGCGATCACCCGGTTTGGCGCATCATAGCTCAGGTTTGTCGGCACATTCGCCTGGGCTCCGTCCGCCACGTTCAACAGGCCCCGCACCGCAGCGGCACTCAGCGCCTCAGGCGAGCCTGTTCCCGCACCTACCCGCCCGATCAACCGCCCCGCGTCCAGATCGGCCATCTTGGCCAGACTGACCACTCCCGCGTCAATCGTCCATGTCACGCCGCCGCCCGTTACGCTGACATCACCCTTGTCACCGTCGGCCACACCGCCACCACCACCCGCTCCGACCACAACCGTCGCACCGCCCGTCTGCAGTTTGACCTCGCCCGTCGTGGTGTTCAGCCATAATGTGCCGTTCACCGGCCCCACCGGATCAGTCGCCTGCCCGCCCAGCTGCAATGGTTGTGGCAGGGTCACCCCCCCCGTTGCCGCGTCGGCCACAACGGCGGTGGCAAAGCCTGTGCCATCCGCGCTGACCTTGATGCTGAAATTGTCGTCACCCGCCAGCCCCATTTCGGCACGGCCCGAAAACCCGGTCTGAAACAGCAGACTTGCCGTATCGCCCGCCGCCGCCTTGTTAACCTTGACCTGATGCCCCGCGCCGTCATGGTTCAGCAGCGTCGCCGCCGCCGCTACTGTTAGCCGGTTCGTCACAGACGCCGCCGCATTCAATCCCAGTTGCGGCAACTGCGATGGCAGCCCAAGTGCGGCCCATGCCGTTCCGTCAAAGGTTGCATTCGCTGCCTCATCCGTCACATAGGCCTGCCAGCCCGCCAGTGGTTGCACGTAAACCCATCCCGTCAGGTTCCACACCGCGATTTGCGTGGCCTTTCCCGCCCAGGCACCCGTCGTAGCCCCTGCCGCAACGATGTAACGTGCGCCCACCTCGGGCGTCGCCGGTGGCACCGTCAAGGCGCGGCTTGCTACAGCCAACTGCACGATGACATCCAGCCGCTGGATCGCCTCATTATGCGTCACATGCTTTTGGGCCTGCGCAGGCAGGATATAGGGCAGGTTAAGGATGGGTGACGAGTTCGGGCATGCGCGGCCTCCGCAGGGTTCAGCTTTGGCTTGCGACCCTAGCCGCCATGCCTTACCGATCCCTGACACCGTCGCGCGCGCCCCCCGCCCGTCACGCAACAGGCAGGATCGGCTCTGCCTTCGCCTCGCGCCATGTCAGCCAACTGACCGCACCCAGAATGACCGCGCCGCCAAGGATGACGTAGGGATCAATCGCCTCCTCAAACAGCATCACCCCCAGCAGCGTCGCCCAGACAAGTTGTAGAAACGTCACCGGCTGCGTCACCGCCAAAGGTGCCGCCGCAAAGGCCCGCGTCATGCAGTAGTGCCCGCCCGTCGCGAACGCCGCCACCGCTGCCAGCCACAGACATTGCACAGCCGTAACCGGCACCCAGACCGCCCATGCAAACGGGGCCAGCGCAATAGTCACCACCAACGACAGCACCGCCACCACAGCACCCGCCGGCACCATCTGACTTAGCCGTTTGGCAATCAGATAACTGCCCGCAAAGAACACCGCCGCCCCCAGTTGCGCCAGATGCCCGTCGGTGACTGCGCGCAGGCCCGGCCGTAGCACGATCACCGCCCCCAACAGCGCCACCAGCACTGTCACCACGCGCCGCCGCGCCAGCACCTCGCCAAAGATCATTGCACCGCCCACACTCACCAGCACGGGGTTCAGATAGCCAATCGCCGTAACCTCGGCCACCGGCAGCCGTGCCATCGCATAAAACCAGCAGATCACGGCCGCCGTATGGACTACGCCTCGCCCTGCAAACAGCACCCAAACACCCGGCGGCAACCCGTCACGCCAAACCGCCAGCAGCGCGGGCAGCAGAAACGCAACGCCAAAGGCAAACCGCAGAAACGCACTCTGCGCGGCAGGCAGGTCGGTGCCCAGATGCCGCACGATCCCGGTCACGCCAACAAAGCACAGCCCCGACGCCAGCATCCAGCCAACCCCGTGCAGTGTCAGGTTTTTATCATAGGTAAAGGCCGCCATCCCGCGCAGCTATCCCCGGTTCGCACGGGTTGGCAAGGGGGGAAGGCGCCGAATGCCAGAATGCCCGACCACACCTGGCCCCTCCCGTGGGGAGTGGCGCTTTGATGTGGTGCCATCAGCACGTCAGCCCGCAATCTGGGACTGAAAAAAGGGTTCGGGGCTGTCCTGTTCGACCAGCCGCGCCCCGTCGATCTGCCAGAACCGGGTGCCAACGGCGCGGACAAAGCTGCGATCATGGCTGACCAGAAGGCAGGTTGCACCATGCGCACACAGTTCGTCCTGAAGCATGTCCTGACCGTCGATATCCAGATGGTTGGTGGGTTCATCAAGCAGATAGAAGTTCGGGCGCGACAGGCGCAACATCAGCATCGCAAGCCGTGCGCGCTGGCCACCCGACAGATGCGCAATAGGCCTGCTCTGCCAGTCGGGCCGGATGCCCGCTCCCGCAAGCAGGCTGCGGGTCACGGGGTCGGACGGGCCGAGGCGCGAGACGGCGTCGAACGGCGTGGCCTTGGCGGGCAGTTGCGCAAGGTTCTGGTCGGAATGGCCCAACGCCAGCGAGGCTGCAGCACGAATAGGGCCATCCGCGCCGTTGATCGCATCCAGCACCGCGGTGATCAGGCGGGATTTGCCCGTGCCATTGGCCCCGAGGATGACCACACGGTCGCCCCGTGCGATCCATTTCTGCCCCGTCTGGAACAACACCTGGCCAACCGGCGTGGTAATCGCGGCATCGTTCAGGGCCACCAGCGCCTGGGCATGAGTGCCCGCGTTGGTCAGCCGGATGGCCCCCGCCGTCGCCTCGCGGTGCGCGGGTCTGGCGGCGGCTTCCAGCCGGTCGGCACGATCTTTCAGTTGTTTTGTCTTGGCCACCAGCAGGTCAGAGCCGGAGTTGATGCCGATATTCTTCAGCTTGGCCGCTTGCCGCCGCAACTGATCGGCGCGGGCGAGATCATTTTCGAACCTGCGGGCATCGGCGGCATCGCCTTCATCAAGGGCAGAGCGTGCGGCGGAATAAGGCAGCGCGTAGATGCGGCTGTTTTCGGGGCGCAGGAACAAGGTTCGGGTGGTGGTTGCGTCCAGAAAGGCGCGGTCATGGCTGGTCAGGATCACGCCGGTGGTGCGTGGAAGGGCCGCCATCCAGCGTTGCAGATGGCCGATACGGCCAAGGTCAAGGTGGTTGGTTGGTTCGTCCAGCAGGTATAGATCAGGTTCGGTGATGGCAGCGTGGGCCAGAAGGGCAGTGCGCTGCCAGCCGCCGGACAGGTTGCCTAGGGTCTGGTCTCGCAATGGCGTGGGCACAGCCAGATCATCCATCACAATATCGGCGCGCCAGCTTTCGGTTTCGGCCGTGTCGGTCGGCAGCATGGACAGGATTGCGCTGCGCATCGGCAGGGCCATCAGCGCGGGCTGCACATCCTGCGCCACAAGGGTCACGGTCAGGCCCCGGGCGCGGGTGATGTCGCCTGCTGTTGGGTCGAGCAAGCCCGCAAGGCAGCGGAGCAGGGACGATTTCCCCCGCCCGTTCGCCGCGACAAGGCCCAGCCGATCACCGGGGGCAAGGGTGAACGAAAGGTCAGAAAACAGCGGGCTGCCAAGGGTCAGCGACAGCGCTTTGACGGCAAGAAGGGTCATGGGTCATGTCCGGGATCAGTTGCGATGGGGCGCTGCATGCGCGGGGCATCGGGCAGACCGGACAGAAGATGCGCCGTCGGTCAGCCCTGCGGGATGCGCAGGGCGAAGACAGGGCCGGGGCAGCGTTCGCGCGTGCGGGTCATCGCGTCCTCATGTTTTCACGGCAAAGACTGGTGGAAACGTTGGAACCTGTCAACGGGTTGGCACGGGGTGGACACTCCGTTGCCTGTCATCACTGACCGCCATGTATCACAACCTGCGGTGCCTTGGCGTCGGGCGGGCGCAGTGCCGTGCGTGCCGTGCACTTTGTGGTTCAAAATCACTTGCAGATCTTCTTGTGACACCGTGGCAACCGCGCGCGCCCCGGCTACGCCCCATTGCGCGCCCCATTCCCCCCTGCTACCGCTTTTGCATGCTGTCCTACCAACACGCTTATCACGCCGGAAATCTGGCCGATGTGCACAAACACAGCCTGCTTGCGTGGGTGCTTGACTACCTGACGCAAAAGGACAAACCGCTTTCCTATATCGAAACCCATGCGGGCCGGGGGCTGTATGATCTTGGCGCTGCAGAATCCCTGAAAACGGCCGAGGCTGCGGGTGGCATTACCATTACCGAACAATGGTTTGGCTCCGATCACCCCTACCACCAGCGTCTGTCCGAAGTCCGCAGCATGTATGGCCCCGCCGCCTATCCCGGCAGCCCCCTCATCGCCGCCCTTAGCCTGCGGGATGTCGACACCCTTCACCTCTGCGAGCTTCACCCCACCGAGGTCCAACACCTGCGCCAGAATGCCCAACCCTGGGCTGCGCATGTCTATGATACCGAAGGGTTTTCCAAGGCGCTGGCACTGTGCCCACCCACCCCGCGCCGGGGCTGCATGCTGATCGACCCGTCGTATGAGGTGAAGGCCGACTACGACACCATCCCCAAATCCATCGGCCATATCGCCCGCAAATGGAACGTCGGGATCATCATGCTGTGGTATCCGATGCTGACCAGTGGCGCACATCTGCCCATGCTGACCCGCCTTCAAAACGACCATCCGGGTGCCATCCGCCACGAGGTCCGCTTTCCCCCCGTCCGTGATGGCCACCGGATGACCGGGTCCGGCATGTTCATCATCAACCCGCCCTACGGCCTTGATCATGAGACACAATTCCTGACGCAAAAGTTTCGCACCCTGTCGTGACGCCCCGTTGGCAACCTGTACCCGCCCACCTATGTTGGTGACATGTTTGATTCCCTGCTCCGCGCCCTGACCCAACCCAAGCCCGACCGCCTGCCTGAACCCGATGCGCAACTGGCACTGGCAGCATTGCTTGTGCGTGTGGCGCGGGCCGATGACCACTATACCGACAGGGAAATCGCCCGCATCGACCGCGCCCTGTCCAACCATTTTGGCCTGTCTGCCTTTGCCGCCAGCGCCCTGCGCGCGCAGGCAGAGACGCTTGAAACCATCGCACCCGATACGGTGCGTTTCACCCGCGCGCTCAAATCCGCAGTCCCGCTGGAGGATCGGATGGGCCTGATGCAGGCGATGTGGTCCGTCGCGCTTGCCGATGGCCAGCGCGACGCGGAAGAGGATCGCCTGTTGCGTCTCGTCGCGAACCTGCTTGGCCTGTCCGACGTGGAAAGCGCGCTTGCCCGCCAAAAGGCCATGCCATGATCGCCGCTCTGCCGATGTATGACATGCCGCATGCCATGGCCGCCAATGATCGGCTGTGGGTGCGCATCCGCGATGACCTGCGCAGCGCAGGGCAAGATGCGCCTGATACCTTGACCCGCAACGCGCCCGATCTTTTCGCGCAATGGCTGGCCCCCGACCTGATCCTCAGCCAGACCTGCGGCATGCCGTACCGGACGCGCCTGCATGGCAAAGTCAGCCTGATTGGCACGCCCGACTATGGCTTGCCGGACTGTCCGGCGGGGCACTACCGTTCGGTTTTCATTGCCCACATCGACGATCCCCGGCTGCGGCTGGATCAGTTCGATGGCGCCAACATGGCGTATAATGAGCCCGTCTCGCAATCCGGCTGGGCCGCGCCGCTAAATCACGCACACAGTCTTGGCATGACGCTGCACCCGACGCTGAAAACCGGCGGCCATCGCCTGTCGATGCAGGCCGTAGCCGAAGGGCGCGCGCCACTCGCGGCGATTGATGCGCTGACATGGGCTTTGCTGTGCGACCACGACCCCGCAACGCGCAAGGTCAAGGTCGTTGGCCACACCACCCCCACGCCCGGCCTGCCCTATATCGCTGCGATCACTGCAGACCAGCCGGTGCTGTTTGACGTCATTTCCAACGCCATCGCCACCATGTCGGCCGAAGATCGTGCCGTGACGCGGTTGCGCGGTGTTGTTGCAATTCCGGCTGCGGCCTACCTCGCAGTGCCTACCCCTGCAGCGGCCTAGGCAGTTTGCGCAAGGCAATTGCACAATTCGATGCCGTTTCCGCAAGGTCGCATCACTTTGAACGTTGCATTGTGGCAAAACCTTATGCCTATTCGCATGTAACAGGGGTATAAAATGCGAGACGCCGTGGACGCTGCATCGACTGCCGTGCCATCAGACGCTCCGGTCATCACGATTCGGAACCTGCACAAGGCCTATGGAACGCTTGAGGTCCTCAAGGGGGTGGACCTGACGGCGCCGCGGGGCCATGTCATCAGCCTGATCGGGTCGTCCGGTTCGGGGAAATCCACATTGCTGCGGTGTTGCAACCTGCTGGAAGACAGCCAGCAAGGTGACATCCTGTTCGAGGGCGAGGCTGTGCATTGGAAGGGCACGGGTCTCCGCCGCCATCCCGCCGACCGCGCGCAGGTGACGCGGATGCGCACCAACCTGTCCATGGTGTTCCAGCAGTTCAATCTCTGGTCTCACATGACCATCCTGCAAAACGTGATGGAGGCCCCGATCACCGTGATGAAGCGCGACCCGAAAGAGGTCGAGGAAAAGGCGCGCGGCTATCTCGCCAAGGTTGGCATCGTTGAAAAATGCGATGCCTGGCCCGCGCAATTGTCTGGCGGCCAGCAGCAACGCGCGGCGATTGCCCGTGCGCTTTGCATGGAACCGCGCGCATTGCTGTTTGATGAACCGACATCCGCCCTTGACCCGGAACTGGAACAAGAGGTGGTCAAGGTCATCAAGGCACTTGCCGATGAAGGCCGCACAATGGTTCTGGTGACGCATGACATGAAACTGGCAGCGGACGTCTCCGATCACGTCATCTTCCTGCATCAGGGCAAGATCGAAGAAGAGGGCCCGCCCGCGGAACTCTTTGGCGCACCCAAGACTGATCGTCTGCGCGGATTTCTGTCCGCGACGGGGGCATAATGTCTTGTATCGGCAGCATTGCGGGGCTGGTTACCGCCTTGACGCTGGCATCGGGCGGGGTGACGACCATCGGCACGACAGCCGAGTTTCCTCCTTATACATCGCTGAATGCCCAAGGGCAGATGGAGGGGCTTGACCGCGACATCGGGGATGAATTGTGTCGCCGCCTGACGCTGCAATGCGAATGGGTGGTGACCGAGTTTGACAAACTGATCCCCGGCGTGGTGGCCGGGGAATTCGACTTTGCCATCGCAGGCATGGCCAGTTCGGACGAACGCGAACAACTGGTGAATTTCACCCGTGACTACAACGAGTCCGGCGGCATCGATGAATTCGTCGGCCGTGCGGGCGCACCCAAACCCGATCAGGCGCTGATCGGTGTGCAGTCGGGCACGATACATGAACGCCATCTGGTCAAGACCGGCCGCAATATCCGTGTCTACCCCACTCAGACCGCCACCATCGCGGCCTTGGGCGCAGGTGAGATTGACCTGATCTTCGGGTCTTTCAGCACCACAGCCCTGCAACAGCAATTCACGGCGGCAGGCTTTGACTATCTCTATTCCGAATCTGCAGGGGTTGACGGTCCAGCCATTGCCGTCTGCAAAGGCAACACCGACTTGCTTGGCCGACTGGACACGGCTCTGGCCGCGATGCAGGCTGACGGCACACTCGATACATTCAATGCGCGCTGGCCATGATCGCCTGCGCGTCCAACCCGACCTTCATATCAAAAGGGGAGAAACCGATGAAGAAACTGATCCTGACCACCGCGCTGGTGGCGCTGACTGCAGGGGCCGCACTGGCCCAGGACGTTGTGCGCCTTGGCACCGAGGGCGCCTACCCGCCCTACAACTTCATCAATGACGCGGGCGAGGTCGATGGCTTTGAACGTGAACTGGGGGATGAACTTTGCAAACGTGCTGAACTGAATTGCGAATGGGTCACCAACGCATGGGACAGCATTATCCCGAACCTGCAATCGGGCAACTATGACGTCATCATCGCGGGCATGTCGATCACCGACGAACGCGACGAAGTCATTGACTTCTCTCAGAACTATATCCCGCCAGCGTCGTCGGCCTACATCGCTTTGTCCGCTGACGCAGACGTCAAAGGCGTCATCGCAGCCCAGACCGGCACCATCCAGGCAGGCTATGTCGCCGACAGCGGTGCAACCCTGATGGAGTTCGCAACACCCGAAGAAACCGTCGCTGCCGTGCGCAACGGCGAGGCCGACGCCGTGTTCGCCGACAAGGATTACCTCGTGCCGATCGCGGCTGAATCAGGCGGTGAGTTGGTGCTTCTGGCTGAAGAAGTCGCACTTGGCGGCGGCGTTGGTCTGGGCATCCGCGAATCCGACACTGAACTGAAGGGCAAGTTTGACGCCGCCATCACCGCGATGAAGGCCGACGGCACCCTGAACACCATGATCACCAAGTGGTTCGGTGCCGAAGCGCTGACCTTCTGATCCAGAAAAGGACGGCCCCCGGACGATACCGGGGGCCGCACATCCCATGTTCGCATCCTGCGCCGATCCATCAACACTGTCGGGCCTGAACTGGACCCTGTGCTACCTGACCACAGGCAAGCATCTGGATTTCTATTGGTCTTTTGTCACTGTATTGATGCTGCTGGCGATCACCGCGCCCGCCGCGATGGCGTTTGGCTTTGGCGGGGCCATTGCGGCACGCTCGCATGTCACCCCCCTGCGCTGGCTGGGAAAGACCTATACCGCCATGGTGCGCGGTGTGCCCGACATCGTGTTCTTTCTGTTCTTCGTGATCGCGCTCGATCAGGGCATCGAATGGGTTAACCATCAAGTACCAATGCCCCGACTGGACGGAACCGGTCTGGAAAGGCCTTGAATTCCGCGTCTGCCCCGAGGCCAAAGTGCCCCTCAGCAGCTCCTCGTCATTCTGGCATCAGGTTTATGGCTTTGGCCTTGCCGTCTTTACCTTCGCGCTCGTGTTTGGCGCCTTTGCCGCGAACGTGCTTTACGGCGCGATGGAGGCCGTGCCCCGCGCACAACTTGAAACCGCCGAGGCCTACGGTCTGTCGCAACGGCAGGTGTTCCGCCGCATCCTGATGCCGCAGATGTGGTCCTACGCCCTGCCCGGCCTGTCGAACCTGTGGATGATCCTGATCAAGGCAACGCCGCTGCTGTTCTTGCTGGGTGTGCAGGACATCGTCTATTGGGCGCGCGAGCTTGGTGGGTCCAAGACCCAGGCCTATGCCTATCCGCATGGCGACTGGCGGCTGTATTACTTCCTTGGCCTGATGATCTTTTACCTCGTGATGACCAAACTGTCCGAGCTTGTGCTGAACCGTCTGACCACGCGCCTGTCGCGCGGACAGGCCACCATGGCGGGCGACGCCATGCGAAAGGCCGCCGCATGACCTGCTGGGAAACCGTCACGGCCTACGGCCTGCGCGCACTGGGGATCGGCGAACGTCTGCTGCCCAGTTCCGATTTCACCATCTGCCAGCAGTTCACCCTGATCGGGTCGGGGATGATCTGGAACCTGTATTTCGGCATCCTCGCGCTGATCTTCGGCTTCCTGTTCGCCACCGCGCTTGCGATGGCCCACGCCGCCCACAGCGCATGGCTGCGCAAGCCCGCAGAATGGTTCATCTTCATCTTCCGGGGCAGCCCCCTCTTCATCCAGTTCTTCCTTGCGTATGAGGCGCTGCAACTGCTGCCCCGTGCGGGTCTGGACGTGTTCGGCATCACCGTCGCCACCGCTTGGACCACCAAGGCATGGGCGGGTGCGCTGTTCGTGATGTTCCTGAACACCTCTGCCTATGCCGCCGAGATCTTTTATGGTGCGCTGCGGTCGATCCCCCGTGGCGATCTTGAGGCCGCCGATGCATACGGCATTTCCGGCTGGCAGAAATTCCGCCGCATCCAGTGGCCCACCATGCTGCGACTTGCCTGGCCCGCCTACACGAACGAGGCGATCTTTCTGTTTCACGCCACGACGCTCGTGTTCTTTTCCGGCTTTCCCGCGTTTCAACAAAAGGGCGATGCGCTGTATTACGCGAACTATTTCGCCGACAAGACCTTCAACCCGTTCATCCCCTATCCCATCGTCGGCTTTTATTTCATCGTGCTGACCCTGATCGTGACACTGCTGTTCGGGATGGTAAACCGCTACCTCAATCGGCATCTGCCCTCGAACCAGCGCAGCAGAATTCGCTTGCGTCCGCAGGTGATCCGATAGTATTCAAGTTTTGATCAAATTCGTTGGACATGGGTCCAAAGCCGCGCACCGCGGGCATCTCGATGTGGAAATGATCGCAAAAAAGGAAGGACCAAGGGCATGGTCCGATTTCACCCCCCATTGTGATCGGGGGATGAACCGGCGGCCCGGAACGTCGGTATCATGATGAAAGACTACCTCAGAAAGCACCCAGATGTGCGCACCATCCGCGTCGCGGCGGCCGACCTGAACGGTCAGGCCCGCGGCAAACGGGTTCCGGCACGGTTTGCCGACAAAGTCGTCAAGGACGGCACCCGCTTTCCTTTCTCGGTTCTGAACCTCGACATCTGGGGCGAAGATATTGATGACAGCCCCCTTGTGTTCGACGAAGGCGATGTGGACGGCGTGCTGCGCCCCACTGAACGCGGCTTCATGCCGATGCCGTGGCTCGAGGCACCCACCGCCCTGCTGCCAATCTGGATGTTCCGCGAGAATGGCACGCCTTACGAAGGCGACCCGCGCCATGCGCTGCGCGCCGTCGTCGACCGTTTCAAGGCCCGCGGCCTGACGCCCGTCTGCGCGATGGAGTTGGAGTTCTTTCTGATCGACGACAGCGGCAAAACCATGCAGGTGCCCGCATCACCCCGATCCGGCAAGCGCCGCAAGGCCGCCGAGACGCTGTCGATCCGCGCGCTCGATGCCTTCGATACCTTCTTTACCGATCTTTACGACGCTTGCGAGGCGATGGATATTCCCGCCGATACCACCACGTCGGAAACCGGCCTTGGCCAGTTCGAAGTCAATCTGATGCACTGCGACGATCCTTTGCGCGCTGCCGATGATGCATGGTTCTTCAAGATGCTGGTCAAGGGCCTTGCCCGCCGCCACGGCTTTGCTGCCAGCTTCATGGCAAAACCCTACCCGGAATATTCCGGCTCTGGCCTGCACACCCACTTTTCTGTGGTCGACCAACATGGTGACAACGTGTTTGACAGCGGCGGCCCGAAAGGCACGGCACTGTTGCGTCAGGCCGTGGCAGGCTGCATCAATGCGATGCACGATTCCGCGCTGATCTTTGCCCCGCATCAGAACAGCTATGAACGTCTGATCCCCGGCAAACATGCCCCGACCGCGATCTGCTGGGGTTACGAAAACCGCACCGCTGCGATCCGCATTCCGGCTGGCAATCCGGCAGCCCGTCGGATCGAACACCGTGTGGCGGGGGGCGATGTGAACCCGTATCTGATGCTCGCCACCATCCTCGGCGCGGCGCTTGACGGGATCGAAAACGAAATGGACCCGCCGTCACCCATTGTCGGCAATGCCTATGTGGTCGATGATCTGCCGCAAATCCCCGAAGACTGGGAACATGCCATCGACGCCTTCGAATCCAGTGCCATCGTGCCGCGTTTCCTGCACCCCGAACTGATCCGCAATCTGGTGCAGACCAAACGGCAGGAACTGCACTACATCGCCGAGTTGACCGAGGCGGAACGGGTCGAACTGTATCTCGATACCGTCTGACAAAACCGATGCCCCCTTGCCGTGCAGGGGGGCGCGGGACTACGCTTTGACACCCAACAGGGAAACCCGCCATGCTGATCGGCATCCTGCAAACCGGACAGGCCCCCGACGCCCTGAAGGGCGATCTGGGCGATTACCCCGACATGTTCGAAACCCTGCTGGCAGGCCACGGATTTACCTTCCGGACCTGGCACGTTGAAGGCATGGATTTTCCGGCATCCGTTCATGACGCAGATGGCTGGCTGATCACCGGATCGCGGCACGGTGCCTATGAAGATCACCCTTTCATCAAACCGCTGGAAACCTTTATCCGTGATGCATACGCCGCGCATGTGCCGATGGTGGGCATCTGCTTTGGCCATCAAATCGTGGCGCAAGCCATGGGCGGCCGGGTCGAACGCTATGCCGGTGGCTGGGCGGTCGGTGCCCAGGACTATGATTTTGGTGGGCAGAACGTGACGCTGAATGCATGGCACCGCGATCAGGTCGTGGCCAAACCGGACTCTGCCACCGTCATCGCCACGCATGATTTCTGCGCCAACGCGGCGCTTCTCTACGATGACCGCGCGCTTACCGTGCAGGCCCACCCCGAATTCCGCCCCGCCTTTGTCGATGGCCTGATGCGCACGCGCGGCCCCGGCCTTGTGCCTGATGAACTGATGGCCGCCGCCCGCGCGCGCCTTGATGATCCGCTTGCCGACAAATCCATGGCTGGCCAGATTGCTGCGTTTTTCAAACAACCTCGCCGCGCCGCCTGAGGCTGGCCAAACCCAAGTGTGACCCGATGTCGAAATGGACCGACAAACTGCCCGAAGCTGCCCGTGAATACATCGGCGGCCGCCGCGTTGACGAAGTGGAATGCGTGACTGGCGACATTGCAGGCGTTGCGCGCGGCAAGGCGATGCCCGCGTCAAAGTTCGCGCATCAGGCCAACTACTTCCTGCCAAATTCGATCTTTCTGCAAACCATCACCGGGGAATGGGCCGACAACCCGTTTGATGCCTTCACAGAACCCGACATGATCATGGTCCCTGACTTCAGCACCGCCACCGCCGCACCATGGACGGCGGATGTGACCCTGCAAGTCATCCACGATGCCAAGGACCAGCAGGGCAATCTTGTGCCCTTCGCCCCCCGCAACGTCTTGCGCCGCATCATGGATCTTTATGCCGCCCAAGGCTGGACCCCGGTCGTGGCCCCGGAGATGGAGTTCTTCCTGACCGCCCGCAACATCGACCCCAACCAGCCCGTGATCCCGCCCATGGGTCGCTCCGGGCGCAGGGCCGCTGGCAAGCAGGCCTATTCCCTGTCGGCGGTCGATGAATACGGCAAGGTCATCGACGACATCTACGATTTCGCCGAAGCACAAGGTCTGGAAATCGACGGCATTCTGCAAGAAGGCGGTGCCGGCCAGATTGAGCTGAACCTCGCCCATGGCGACCCGATCCGACTGGCGGACGAGGTGTTCTTCTTCAAACGCCTGATCCGCGAGGCCGCACTGCGCCACGATTGTTTCGCCACATTCATGGCCAAACCCATCGCGGGTGAACCGGGCTCGGCCATGCATATCCACACCTCTGTCGTGGATGCCAAAACCGAAAAGAACATCTTTGCCGGACCAAAGGGCGTTGAAACCGATGCCTTCCTGCATTTCATCGCCGGCCTGCAAAACCACCTGTCCGGCGCCATCGCCCTGATCGCGCCTTACGTCAACAGCTACCGCCGCTACGTCCCCGATTTCGCCGCCCCCATCAATCTGGAATGGGGCCGCGACAATCGCACCACGGGCCTGCGCATCCCGATCAGCAGCCCGGCTGGCCGCCGCGTCGAAAACCGGCTGCCCGGCATGGATTGCAACCCCTATCTCGGCATCGCAGCCACCCTCGCCTGTGGCTATCTCGGCCTGATGGAGAAAAAGGCCCCCCGCCCCGAATTCGCCGGCTCCGCCTATATCGACAGCGACGAGATTCCCGTGAACCTTGGCGATGCGCTGGATTTGTTGGAAGAAGACACTGCGCTGTGGAATGTCATGGGGGCGGATTTCTGCAAGGTCTACAACTCCGTCAAACGCAATGAATACAAAGAGTTCCTTCAGGTCATCAGCCCATGGGAACGCGAACACCTGCTTTTGAACGTATGAACCTGCTCTACGCCAACGACCGCAAGGGCGAATACCCGCCCTCCTACTATGCCGCCACTGCCACGCCGTTGGACCCGTTCCCGGTCCTGCAAGGTGCACAGATGGCCGATGTCTGCGTGGTCGGCGGCGGCTATATGGGCCTGTCTGCCGCCCTGCATCTGGCCGAGGCGGGCCATGATGTTGTGCTGATCGACGCGCATCGTGTGGGCTTTGGCGCATCGGGCCGCAACGGCGGACAGGTCGGCAGCGGCCAGCGCCGCGATCAGGATGATCTGGAACGCATGGTGGGTCGCGCGAATGCCCGCCGCCTGTGGGATCTGGCCGAAGATGCCAAATCCCTCGTCCGCGATCTGATCACCCGCCACCGGATGCCTGTCACCTTTCGCCCCGGCGTGGCCCATGCCTGCTGGACAGAGGCAGAGGTTGCCCACGAACACGCCTACGCCGCCCGTCTTGCCCGCGACTATGGCTATGATGCAATCGACGCTTTGGACACCCCCGCCATCCGCGCCCTCATCGGTTCCCCGGCGTTCAAAGGTGGCAGTGTCGATCGCGGTGCGGGCCATATCCACCCCCTGAATTTCGCCCTCGGCCTTGCAAGGGCCGCCCGTGATGCGGGCGTGCGCATCCACGAAAAAACCGAAGCCCTGTCCATCCGCCCCGGCGCAAAGCCCGTCGTGCAAACGACCTCTGGCACGATCACGGCCAACCACGTCATTCTTGCGGGCAATGGCTATATGGCGGGCCTCGCACCGCAGTATTCGGCCAAGGTCATGCCGATCAACAACTTCATCCTCGCCTCAGAGCCCCTTGGCGACCGCGCGAAAGACTTCCTGTCCGAACCCGTCGCCGTTGCCGACACCAAATTCGTCGTCAACTACTGGCGGTTGTCCGACGACAACCGCCTGCTGTTTGGCGGTGCCGAAAGCTATGGCTACCGCTTTCCCGACATCATCAAGGCCGTCACCAAACCGATGCTGGATATTTACCCCCAGATGCGCGACGTGAAGATCGACTACGCCTGGGGCGGCACGCTGGCCATCACCGTCAACCGCATGCCCGCGCTGCTGCGCATCCATCCCAATGTCATGGCGGCCTCTGCCTGCTCTGGCCACGGTGTCGCGATGGCCACCATGACGGGCCGCATCATGGCGCAGGCGATCCATGCCCAATCCGCAGAGTTTGACCTGCTGTCATCCCTGCGGCTGCCCAGCTTTCCCGGTGGGGCCGCCTTGCGCTGGCCGCTTCTTGTGATGGCCATGACATGGTATTCGATGCGCGACAGGCTCGGGCTTTAGGCTCTTTTCCGCCCCCCAAAAGCGGCGTCATCAAGATGTCACTGGCGTTTTGTGCTGCGCCTCACTTACAGGTTTCCCGAATATGACATTCAGGAAAACTGTAGATGCCACATGACGGACAGACCCTCGCCCCGAACGTTTACGATGCCGAACCCATCCCCGAAGCCGCCCGTGCCGAAATCGACCGCCTGCTGACCTCGGGCGATCTTTTCCGCTATACCGCCCCCGCAGATGCCCCGGTGGCCCTGCTGGAGGTCGAATTCGCGGCCCTGCTCGGATCGCGCTACGCCCTCGCCGTCTCCTCTTGTTCGGCAGCCCTCTTTCTGTCGCTCAAGGCGCTCGATCTGCCAAAGGGCGCAAAAGTCCTGATCCCCGCCTTCACCTTCGCAGCCGTCCCTTCGGCAGTGGTTCATGCCGATTGCACCCCCGTGCTGGTCGAGGTTGGCCCGAACTACCGCGTCGACATGGCCGATTTTGCCGCCAAACTTCCCGGTGCAAATGCCGTTCTCATCAGCCACATGCGCGGCCATACCTCCGACATGGACGCCATCATGGCGCTCGCGGATGCCGCGAACATCCCGGTGGTTGAGGATGCCGCCCATTCCCTTGGCACAACATGGGCGGGTCGCAATATCGGCACGATCGGCAAAATCGGCTGCTTCAGCTTTCAATCCTACAAACTGGTGAACGCAGGCGAAGGCGGCATCATGGTCACCGATGACCCCGAACTCGCCGCCCGCGCCATCATCATGTCGGGAGCGTACGAGCAAAACTGGAAGAAACACCCCGGCCTGCAAAACAGCTTCTGCCACTGGCAGAACAAACTGCCGCTCTACAACTTGCGCATGCAGAACCTGTCGGCAGCCGTGATCCGCCCGCAACTGCCACTGGTCGCAGACCGTGTCGCAGGCGGCCTTGCCAACCACGACCATGTTGCAGCCCGCCTGAACCAGACCAAAACCCTGCACGTGCCCCCTGCGCTGCCACAGGAAAGCCGCGCGCCCGACAGCATCCAGTTCAACCTCGTGGGCGGCTGGACGGACGCGCAGGCCCTCGCCTTTCAGACCGCCGCCAAGGCACGTGGCGTTGCGGTGCAGGTGTTCGGTCTGTCAGACGGCAACGCCCGCGCCTTCTGGAACTGGGAATTCCTCGGGCCCCCGCCCGATCTGCCGCACACCCGCGCCATGCTGATGCGGGCTTGCGACGTCCGCCTGCCCGCCCGGCTCACAACGCCAGAACTTGATTACGTCGCCGATGCCCTGATCGACGCCGCAACCGACGCATCAAGAACCTGACGACGCATACTTCCTCTCTGAAAAAGTATCCCCGCCGGAGGCTCCGCCCCCTGCCACGGGTTCTGCCTTGCCGACCCAAGCGCCAACGCCGTCGCGAGCGGGGCTCAATGCCCCCGACCGACGGCTTCCCCCGACGGACTTACACCCCGTCCCGCCAGCGGTTCACCACCGGATAACGCCGGTCCAGCCAGAAGGCCCGTTTCGTCAGCCGCGTGCCGGGCGCGGACTGGAATCTTTTGTATTCACTCAGATAAACCAGATGTTCCACCTTCTTGACCGTCGCCCGGTCAAGCCCGTCTGCTACCAGATCCTCGACCGACATATCCCTGTCCACCAACCCATCAAGTATCCGGTCCAGCAACGGATATGGCGGCAGGCTGTCCTCGTCTTTCTGATCCGGGCGCAACTCGGCCGATGGCGGCTTATCGATCACCCGGGGCGGGATCACCTCGCCCGCTGGCCCCATCATCCATGGCGCATGATGGGCATTGCGCCAACGGCAGGTCTCGAACACCCGCGTCTTGTACAG
>CAWAPA010000056.1:0-12110 GCA_963783595.1 uncultured Alphaproteobacteria bacterium
GGCGGGCGGGATCGTGACGTTTGACGGGCAGATCATCAACGCCAGCGGGGCGACGCTGGACATCGCGGCGGGGGCAACGCTGACGTCGAATTTTGCGGGGCCGGGCGACCAGATCGAAAACAGCGGTATCTTCAATATTGATGGATCAACCAACGCGATCACCGACAACAGCGGCACGATCAATGCCGTTGGTGCAAGTTTCACCGGTGCGGTCAGAAACAATGCGACAGGGATCATCAACGCATCCGGGGGCACGACATTTACCCCGTTGGTGACCAATGCGGGGCGAATCAATGGGTCGGGCAATCTGACATTCGGTGGAGGGCTGAACTCTACCGGGACACTGAGCACGGTGAATGGGGCTGCCAATGACGTGATCACGCTTGGGGCAGACTCGAACCTGAACGGTACGGTGCTGCGTTTCGACATTGATCTTGATCCGGCGGTTGGCACGATGGGCGCGGCAGACACGCTTGTCATCACGGGCGGCACGGCGACGGGGAACGTCACGCTTGCGTTTACCAGCCTTGGCGCGGGCAGCGTGGACCTTGACGACCTGCTGATCATCGATGCGGCAGGCGGGGCCAACAATCTGAATGTGGGCACGCCGTCGTTTGCACCGCCGCTGACGGGTGGAAGTTTTGTCTACTTCCTTGTGCAGCCGGATGGGGTGGGCGGTGATATTCTGCTGCGCAATCAGGTGAACCCCGGCATCACGGCGCTGGCAGGCAACGTCACGCTGACGCAAAGTTTGATCGGGTCGATCATCAACCGCCCGTCCAGCCCGTTCGTCAGCGGCCTTGCCTATGATGACCCGGATCCGTGCGGCGCCGGGCTTTGGGCGCGCGCCATCGCCGGGACAGCGGATGCAACCGGCAACAGCACGGCAGATCCGGGTGGACCCGAGGAATTGATAACCGGCAGTTCATTGAGCGCCACCTATGGCGGGGTCCAGTTGGGGGGCGATTTTGCCTGCTTTAACGGCTATCTGAATGGCTGGGATGTCGCGGCGGGGGGAATTGGCGGGGTCAACCTTGGCACGGTCGATCAGCCCGTGACGGTTCCGGGCGTCGGGATCGGAGATCCGTCGATTGTCACAAGCATCACCAATGCGGACTTCCTGCAGTATTATGGCGGTGTTTATGCCACCGCGTCGCGGGGGCCGCTTGCCCTTGATCTGCAATACCGACTGGAGAAGACGGATTTCACCGTCAACAACACGGCAGTGGGTGGTGGCGCGGCACTGGGGATCACGGACAGTGATTTTTCCAGCGCGGCCCAGACCCTTTCGGGATCGGCCAGCTATGGTTTCCCGATTGCAGACACAAATTTCGCCATCGTGCCGACGGCAGGTTTCGCATGGACGCGGACCAAGACCGATCCGATCGTGTTCGACAATGGCGATACGCTTTTGATTGATGATTTCGACAGTCAGACCGTTTTCGTCGGTGCAACCGTCGCGCGGACCATCTTCAGCGAAAGCGGCGATTCACTGCAAAGGCAGTTCATCACCGCATCCTACTACAATGACTTTGCCGATGATCCGACGGCCGTTTTCGATACTGGCGTTCCGGTCGTTGAAAACCTGGTCAACGAAAACCTGGGGGCCTACACCGAGCTTTCGGCGGGCTGGAATTATGTGCGTATTTTGAACCCCGGTCAGATTGGCCCGGCGCGGCAGTTGGATGCGTCGGTCCGTGCAGATGCGCGGATTGGCGACCAGTTGAACAGCTATGGGATCACCGGGCAGTTGCGTTTGCAATTTTAAGCGGCGCGCCAGCGGCGGAGGCTTGACCACACGGCGGTCAGGTTCCAAGGTTTCGTTTGTGGCGCAGGGGTATGGGCGGTATGCTATACCCTTTGGACGGATTGGAACACGATGTCTTGGTTTAGCAAAGTTGCTTGGAAAGAAGGGCTGTTTTTACAGCCGCAGCATCTGCAGCAGGCAGATCGCTATGTCGAAAAGCTGATTCAGTCGCGCACGGACGTGATTACCCCCTATCCGTGGGGCATGGCGGAAATGGTGGTCGACCGCGACATGGCGCAGCAGGGGCGCTTTGGTCTGCGCACGGCGGTGGGAATCATGCCCGATGGCACGCCGTTTGATGCCCCGAACGCGGCCCCGCTGCCGCTGCCGATTGACGTGCCAGAAGATGCCAAGGGGCTGTCGGTCTGGTTGACGCTGCCGGACCCCAGCCAGAACGGGCAGGATGTGGGCATTGGCGCGGATGCGGCCACGACGCGGTTCATTCTGGGGTCATCCATGGTGGCCGACAATGCGAGTGCAAGCAGGGTGGAACATCCGGTGGAGGTTGCCTTTCCGCGGCTGGAGTTTGATATCCGGCAGACGGCGAAGCCGGGGTATCAGTGCATCCGCATCGCACGGATCAACGAGGTGCGCGATGGCGTGATTTCGCTGGATGATACCACGCCGCCGCCGGCGCTGATTATCGCGGTGCATCCGGTGACCTTGGGCTTTTTGTCGCGCGTGGTGGGCTGGATCGAGGCGAAGCTGACGAGCCTTGCGCGCTATGCGGCCGATCCGACGATGGGGGGCATGCAGGCGGGCGACTACCTGATGCTGATGGTCCTGAACCGCGAAGTCAGCCGATTGCGGCATCTGTCGACGATGCGCAGCGTGCATCCCGAGCGGTTGTATTACGAGCTGGTCAGTCTGGCAGGGGAGCTTGCGAGTTTTGATGCGGGCGAGCGGATGGCGCGGAATTATGCGGCCTATGATCATGCCGATCTGAAGGCGACTTTCACGCCCGTGGTGCAGGATATTCAGCGGTTTCTGGCACGCGATCTGGGGCGCGCGGTGCGGCTCGATCTGCGGCAGGTGCGGCAGAATTCGTATATTGCCGAAGTGGCCGACCGGAACCTGTTCCGCGAGGCGACATTCGTGGTGGAGGTCGAATTGGCCAAACCGTTGGGTCAGGTGCAGCAGCAGTTCCCGCAACTGTGCAAGGTTGGCCCCAATACGCGGATGAGCGAGATTGTGAAGAACAACCTGCCAGGCATTTCACTGGTACACTTGCCGAACCCGCCAAGGCAGATCAGGGTGGTGTCAACCAACGTGTATTTCCTGTTGGACAAGAAAACCCCGTTCTGGACGGAGTTTTCGACCGCACCCGCCATCGGGATGCATTTCGCAGGCGACTGGCCTGAACTGAAGCTGGAGCTGTGGGCGATACCGGAGAAAGCCTGATGAGCGGAAGCGACAAGGACAAGACAGTTTTCGGGGGCGCGTTGCCGGGGTTCGGCGCGCAGCCGCAGCGCCCGTCGGGCATCGGCCAGCCCGCCGAGGGTGGTGATCGCACGGTCATCGGTGGCGCGCTGCCGATCCAGCCGCGTCCGGCGGCCCCGCAGGGTGGCTATCAGCCCGGCGGATTTCAGCCCGCTGCACCAGCGCCACAGCAGCCGTTTGGGGCACCACCTGCAGGCGGGAATACGTGGTTGGGTGGTGCGTTGCCGCCGCAACCAAGCTATCAGCCGCCCGCGCCGCAGCCCTATCAGCCGCCGCCCATGGCGCAGCCGCCCTATCAGCCACCGCCCACCTATGGTGCGCCAAGCGCCATCGGCCAAGCGCAGGGCGCGCCCGAAGGTTTCTTTCCGACGATGCCGTCACAGCGCCCGCAAGCGCCGGTTCAGATGCAGCAACCCCGGATCAGCCTGGACGCTGCACTGCGCGCCACGGGTCTGGGCAAGGGCGGATCGTCCAACCCGCTGGTCGCGGCGGCGGCGAACCTGCTGATCCTGTTCGGGCGGTTGCGCACGGGCCTTGTGGAAATGCAGGCGATGCCGCTGATGGACCACGTCACGCGCGAGATTGATCTGTTTGAACGCAACGCCGTCGAATCCGGCTGTGACCCGCACGAGGCGCAGGTGGGCAAATATGTGCTGTGCGGCACGGCGGATGACATTGTACAGAACCTGCCGGGGTCGGATCGGGGTGTGTGGGAACAGTATTCGATGGTTGCGCGGTTCTTTCAGCAGCGCAATTCGGGTGTGGGTTTCTTCATGGAAGCCGAAAAGGCGATGCAGGCGCCGGGGCAGCGGTTTCAACTGCTGGAGCTGATGCTGACTTGCCTCTCGCTGGGGTTTGAAGGCCAGTATCGCACCATGCCGAACGGGTCGGTTGAACTGGCGCGGATCAGGGCCGCGATCTATGAGACGCTGCGGCGGGTGAAGCCGCGCCCGGACGAGGATGTTTCGGTGAACTGGACCGCTGTGCCGATGGGCGGGCGGCGCAAGTTTGGCGGCGTGCCGATCTGGGCGGTGGCGTCGCTGGCGCTGGCGGCGATCGTGGGCACCTATGCGGGACTGAGCACGCTGCTTGCGCGCGACGGGGGCGAGGTGGTGCGGACCCTGAACCTGATGCATCCGAACAGTGCGGCGATTACCCTGCTGCGCAGCACGCCGATTGTGCAGGCCTTTGTGGCGCCGGTGGATACGACGCAGATCGAGCGGATCAGCGCGGCCCTGCAGACGCGACTGGATGATGGCAGCATCGCCGTGGGGACCAAGGGTGACTACATCTTTGTGCGGGTCAGCAACCTGTTGCTGTTTGATTCCGGCAAGGCGACGGTGAAACCGGAGTTTGCAGACCTGGCGGCGGAAATTGCCGCCATGCTGAATACCGAACCGGGGCCGGTGCGGATTTTGGGCTTTACCGACGGCACGCAAATGTCGGGACGTGGGCAGTTCAAATCGAATGATGAGCTGTCGCTCGCGCGCGCCCAGGGGGTAAGCGATGTGATTTCTGCCACGCTGACCGACCCCGCACGCATCGCGGTTGAGGGCAAGGGCGAGGCGGACCCGATTGGCGACAATGAAACCGAAGAGGGCCGTGCGCTGAATCGCCGGGTCGAGATCCTTCTGGCCAAGGAGGGGACGTTTTGAACAACATCTTCGCAGTGCTGCTACGCATGTTGCCGCGCATCAAATGGCGGCCATGGATGGCGTGGCCGTTCTACATTCTGTTCATCGCCGCATTCTTTGCGGGCATCTGGTTTGGCGGGCCGATGACGGGGATCGACCTGTTCGGCACCGTGTGGTTCCGCGCGGCGGTGATCGGCGGGATCGTCGGCATTTTCCTGATCGTGTGGTTCGTGAAATGGCGCAGGCGGCGGCGGCAGGCCGAAAACCTGGAGGCCGTGCTGCTGGCCGAACCTGTGGGCGATGGCAAGGTTCTGGCGGAACGGATGCAGGGCGCGCTTGCGACCCTGAAAAAGTCGGGCGGCAAGACGTTTCTGTATGATCTGCCATGGTATGTCATCATCGGGCCGCCGGGTGCGGGCAAGACCACGGCCCTGAAAAATTCGGGCATCGAATTTCCGCTGGCCAAGAATGAAGGCGGCGTCATCGAAGGCTTTGGCGGCACGCGCTATTGCGACTGGTGGTTTGCCGAGGATGCGATCCTGATCGACACGGCGGGGCGCTATACCACCCAAGACAGCGACAAGGGCGCGGACGAGGCAAGCTGGACCGCGTTTCTGGACCTGTTGAAGAAAAGCCGGCCGAACCAGCCGATCAACGGTGTGATCCTAGCGTTTTCGGTCGAAGACATGATGAACGCGACGGAAGAGACGTTGGCGCGCAATGCAGAAACCGTGCGGGCGCGGCTGGCGGAAATTCATGAACAGCTGAAGATCGACTTTCCGGTCTATGTGCTGTTCACCAAGGCCGATCTGATATCGGGGTTCCGCGAATTCTTTGCCAGTTTCAACCTGAACCGGCGCAAGCTGGTCTGGGGTGCGACGTTCCAGACCAAGGACCGCAAGGCCGAGACATGGCAGATGGTGCCGCAGGAATATGACCGGCTGGTTGGGCGGCTGTCGGACGAGGTGATCGACCGCCTGTCCGAAGAACCCGATGGTGTCAGCCGGATTGCGATTTTCGGATTGCCGGGGCAGTTGGCCCTGCTGCGCGACAATGTTTCGGATTTCATGCGCCGGGTGTTCGAGCCGACGCGGTATAAGACCAACGCCATTCTGCGCGGGTTCTATTTCACATCCGGCACGCAGGAAGGCACGCCGATTGATCAGGTGTTGGGCGCGATGGCGCAAAATTCCGGTGGTGGGGGGTTTGCGCCTGCATTCATGTCGGGCGCGGGCAAGAGTTTCTTTCTGCATGATCTGCTGCGCAAGGTGATCTTTGCCGAACGCGACTGGGTGTCGCATGACATGCGGGCCGTGCGGCGGACGGCAGTTTTGCGGGGCCTTGCCCTGAGCACGATTGCCATTCTGACTTTGGGCGCGGGGGCGGCACTTGGCCTGAGTTACTGGAACAACAATCAACTGGTGCTGACGGCAAAGGCCGAGGCCGCGACCTATGAACGTGCGGCGCAGGTAGAGATCGAACGCACGCAGATTGACGACCCTGATCTGACCCCCGTGCTGGAACATCTGGAGCGGTTGCGCCTGCAGCCCGCCGGGTTTGGCACATCGGCAGAACCGACGTGGTCCGAAGGGTTCGGCCTGTCGCAACGCGCGCGGCTGGGGAATGCCGCAACCGAAGCGTATGGCGACGCGCTGGAACAGATGCTGCGGCCCCGGCTAATCCTCGATACCGAATTGCGGCTGCCGCAGTTTCAGGCGGATGGCGATACTACGAACATCTACCGCGCGCTGAAGGTTTACATGTTGCTGGGCAAACAAGGCGGGCGCACCGATGACGCCGCGATCAAGGCGTGGTTTGACGAGATCTGGCGCGACCAGTTCAGCGGCCTTGACGGCATCACACAGCGCGAGCAGCTTGCCCGCCATCTGGATGCCATGCTGACCCTTGGCAAGGACCGCGACCCGACCATCGCGCTTGACGATGGCACGGTCACGTCGGCGCGCAGTGCGATTGTGCAGATGTCGGTCGCCGATCAGGCGTGGTCGGTCATCCTTGACCGGGCATCGGCGGCGCAATTGCCGGAACTTGTGCTGATCGAACAGACCGGGCCGGAATCCGAGATTGTGTTTGCTACGACCGACGGATCGGCGCTGACCGATCTGAAGGTGCCGGGGCTGTTCACCTATGAAGGGTTCTGGTCGTTCTTCATTGGTCAGTTGGCCGAGGTCAAAACCACACTGGAGGATGACAAGTGGGTACTGGGCGATCAGGCCAATCTGGCGGATTTCGACAGCCAGCTTGCAGGCCTGGATGTGGCGCTGCAGACGCGGTATGGCAAGGAATTCCGTGCAGCATGGCAGGGAATGCTGGACAAGCTGACACTGGCCAGCATGTCGGCGGACAAGCCCGCCTATGACGCATTGGGGGCGGCGTCCGCGCCCTATGCATCGCCAATCCTGCTGCTGGCGAACCTTATCAAGGGAGAGACGCAGCTTTCGCGCGAATACAAGCAGTTCGAGGGCATGTCGCCGGATGAAGTTGCGGTGTTGCTTGCGGGTGGTGCCGGTGGCGGGGCGGCAGAGGGCGAAACAGCCGCCGAAGGCATTGCGGGCGATGTCCTGTCAACCTTTGGTGGCCGGATCATCAGCCGGTCAAGCGGAGTGCAGCGTGTGCTGCTTGACGCTGTGGCGGCCAACACCAAGTCACAGGTGCGGGTGGGTGGTGGGGCCAGCAATGACGGCATCACGCGCCCGATTGAACAGATCGAGGAGCAGTTCCGCGACTGGCATGTGATGCTGGAAGGCACGGAAGGCCAGCGCCCGATCGACATCATTCTGGCCGATCTTGAGGCGATCCGGGGCAATCTGCGGCTGGGTGCATCGAACCCGGCGCAATCGGCTGCGGTGCTGCCGCAGTTGCTGTCCAACCTGACGCGTAACAATTCGCGTTTGCCCGATACGGTGGCAAAGCTGGTGACCGAGGCGGAAACCGATTTCCGGGGCGAGGCAACGGACGCCACGCTGGCCGAAATGAACCGCGCGCTGACCAACACGATCACCTTTCAGTGCCGTGACAACATCACCGCATTCTTCCCTTTTGCCAACAGCCAGCGGCATGTGCCGCCGTCGGAATTCGGCAAGTTCTTTGGGCCGGGCGGCGACATGGACACGTTCTTCAACACCTATCTGGCCAATCTGGTAATCCGCACGGAAAGCGGGCTGGCCTATGATCCGAACAACCAACTGGCCGCGCGGATGAACCCTGCAACGCTGGTGCAGTTTGACCGGGCGGAAAAGATCAGGCGGGCATTCTTCGGCAATGGCGGCACGACGCCCGAAGTGTCGATCAGCGTGACCCATCTGGACAGCCATCCCACCATTGAAAGTGCGCAGTTGGAAATCAACGGCACCAATGTGCTGACGGCGGCGGGCGATCCGCCATCGACGGTGGTCTGGCCGGGGCAAGGGGCATCTGCGACGTTGCAGATTTTCCCCGGACTTGATCGCGCAAGCAGCATCCAGAACCGCGAAGGCCCATGGGCCATTGTGCGGCTTTTGCGGCAGGCGGCGTCGTCGCAGACCAACGGATCGGTCACGCGGGCGACATTCCAGATCGGCGGGCGGCCCATTACCTATGAATTCGGCTTTAACGCGGCATCGAACCCTTTCACGATGAGCGAGTTGTCGGATTTCAGTTGCCCGCAGAGTTTGGACTGACGATGGCGCGCTTTGTCTATGGCAAGCACCCGGCCTTTGGCGACTTTGTAACCGCGGGCTTGCCGGGGATTGCGCAGGACCGGATTGAAGCATGGCTGAATGCCAGCCTGTCCGCCTTGCGGGGCGCATGGGGAGATGCGTGGCATGATGGCTTTGATGCAAGCCCCACCATCGCGTTCTGGATCGGGGCGCGGCTGACGGGGGATGGCGCCCTGCGCGGGGCCATGCGCCCGTCGCAGGACAAGGTCGGACGACGGTTTCCGTTGTTGGCGGGGATGTCGGGGCCGGGGCCGTTGCCGCCATCGCTTGACCCAGTTGATACTTTTGCGGCGGATGTTGCGGCGTTGCTGAGCGATCTTGCCCCCGACCCGGCGGGTGGCGCGCAAGGCATCATTGACCTTTTGCCCGATGTGACAGGCGAAGATGTGGATGCAGACCCGGCCTTCTGGGCGTCACGCGATGATGGTGACACCGCACAGCTTTGGGCCGATGTGGCCATGGCCGATCATCTGCGTGCAGCCCATGGCCGTAGCTACTGGTGGGTGGTCGAAAACCCGACTGCCCTTTATGCCACCGAAGGTCTGCCCCCGCCCGAAGCGCTGGCATGGCTGATGACAGGTGGGCGGCCGATTGGCACCACAGATATTGCAGAGGCCGGATAATGTGGGTGGCATCAGATCTTTTCTCGTTGGAAACCGGCGCCGGATCGGACATGGGGCGCGTGCGCGACCACAATGAAGATGCGTTCATGGCACGCCCGGATTCCGGTGTCTGGCTGGTGGCGGATGGCATGGGGGGGCATGATGCAGGCGATTTCGCCAGCCGGACCATTGCCGAGGAAATGCTGACGATCACCACCCCGACATCGTCGGGCGATCTGCAGACACGGTTCATGGAACGGCTGAATGCCGCCCATGCCCGCATCCGCCAGCATGCAGCGGAACTGGGGGGTGCGACGGTGGGTGCAACGATGGTCGGCCTGCTGGCGCACGAGGCGCATTATGCCTGCATCTGGTCGGGCGACAGCCGGATCTACCTGATGCGCGACGGGATACTGATCCAGCAAACGCAGGACCATACCGAGGTGCGCGCCCTGCTGGAGGCCGGCATGATCACCGAGGCCGAGGCGCTGACGTGGCCACGCCGAAATGTCATCACGCGGGCCATCGGGGTGAGTGAAGAGCCGCAATGTGATGTGGTCAGCGGCGATTTGCGCGTGGGCGATGCGTTTCTTTTGTGTTCTGATGGGCTGACGGAACATAACGAGGATGATGATATTGCACGCGCCATGGCCATGGGCCGCACCGCCCAAGAGGTGTGCGACACCCTGATCGCCCAGACACTTGAACGGGGGGCCAAGGATAATGTGACCGTGATGGTCTTGCGGGTCCATCAGGCAGGAATGATGACATGAGCGACCAAGCGGTGCCGATCGGCACCTTGATCAACAACAACTACAAGATCGAACAACTGCTGAGCGCGGGCGGCATGGGCGAGGTGTTTCGCGGCACCAACGTCTTTTCTGGTGACGCCGTTGCGATCAAGATCGTGCTGCAATCGCTGGCGCATGATGCCAAGGTCGCGGCCCTGTTCAAGCGCGAGGCGAAGGTTTTGTGCCAGTTGGCCGATCAGGCCATCGTGCGGTATTACAACTTTGTCCATGACGCGGCACTGGACCGGTTCTGCCTGATCATGGAGTTCATCGACGGTTTGCCGCTGTCGGACCATGTGAAGGGATCGGGGCCACTATCGCTGGCCGAGGCGACGCGGTTGACAAAGCGGCTGGCCCTTGGGCTGGAGCGCGCGCATGGGATGGACGTTGTGCACCGCGACCTTTCGCCCGACAACGTGATGCTGAAGGGCGGTCGCATTGATGATGCGGTGCTGATCGACTTTGGCATCGCGAAATCGGCGGAAATGTCAGAAGCCACGCTGTTCGGACAAATGGCGGGCAAGTTCAAATATGTCTCGCCCGAACAACTGGGGCATTTCGGGGGGGCCATCGGTCCGCGCACGGATATTTATGGGCTGGCGCTGTTGATGGCGGCGGCGATGCGCGGTGAGCCGATTGATATGGGTTCGTCAGTGGTGGAAGCGGTGAATGCCCGCCGTGCAATTCCCGACCTGACAGGTATTTACCCGGAGTTGCAGCCGCTGTTTGCGCATATGCTGGAACCCGACCCGGAGATGCGCCCGGCCAGCATGACGGATGTGATCCGGATGCTGGACAAGCCGCATGAAGTGCCGGTGCGCTATGGTGCGGTGCCAATGAACCCGACGGACGATCGCACGGTGATCGTGACGCAGGGAATCGGGATTGGTGGGCCGTCGGCTGCGCCTTACACGCCAAGCTTTTCGGTGCCGCCCGCGCCGATGCCGGTGCCGGGATTGCGCCAGCCGCCGGGGCGCGCGCCGATTGCGCTGTCGCAGCCAGGGGTCGGGATGGCACCGGCGACATCGGGGATCGGCACGCCGCCGCCGGTCTCGCAGGGCTTTGGGATCGCGGCACCGGTCACGGCTATTCCCGACGTGAAAAAGGGTAGTGGCGGTGGTCTGGTGGTTGGGCTGCTGGTGGTGGCCCTGCTTGCCGTGGGTGGCGGATACGCATGGCAAAGCGGGATGTTTGCCGGCAGCACGACGATTGCCGTGGCGGATCCTGATGGGGTGGACGGCACTGACGCGACCGAAAAGACGGAAACGGTGACCGAGGTGCCTGACCCCGATCCGGTCGAGACGGTTGCAGAGACGGAAACGGCCCCCCCGGTATCGCGCGAGGCGTTTCTGGCGGGCTTTGATGCGGGCGGGTGCAGTTATGCGGCGCGGCTGGAGGGTGGCGCGGATGCGGGCATGATTGCAGGATTCGCGACCAAGGCTGCGGCGTTTGCGGCGCTGCCTGCGGCCTATGAAACGGCATTTGGCAGCAGGCCCGACGTGCGCGACCGGATCGTCACGGAAGCGCAATGTGCGGTTCTGGATTTCGCGCGGGGCGTGCAAGGGTTGGGTGCGGTGGCACCTGTCATCACGCTGGACAGTGAAAATCTGGCGCCGGACGGGTCTATCGTCGGGCAAATCCGCGAGCGGCGGGGGCGGCCGGTCTGGATGGTGCTGGTGACGCCGCAGGGCAAGGTTTTTGGCCTGACCTCGCAGTTGACCGACCAACCGGACGGATCGGCCACGTTCAGTTTTGGCATGGCCAAATCGACCGAATCCAACCCGCAGCCCTTTCTGATCGTGGTGGTGGCGGCGTCGACGCCATTGGTGGCGGCGGCGGCGGCGCAGGATGGCAAGCAGGCGGGCGATCTGCTGCCGCTGATGCAGCGCGAGATTGAACAGCGCGAAGGTGGGGCGGGCGTGGCGATTGCGTGGTTTGAGCAGAAGCCATAGGAAAATTGACGGCTGTCAATTTTCAGCATTACTAAATTAAATCAATGACTTAATTTTATTTCTCCGGTTCGCGTTAAGACTTTTGAAACATTGCGTGATAGGTGTTAATGACCTTCCATCGTGAGGAGAGATGGGCAGAGTTGCCCATCCTATTGGTCTGGGCCGGGT
>CAWAPA010000057.1:0-6408 GCA_963783595.1 uncultured Alphaproteobacteria bacterium
CCCTCGATCACGGCCAAGGGCATGTCGGGCAGCGCCTCGATTGTCTTGCACAGCAACGTCGTCTTGCCCGATCCGGGGGATGACACAAGGTTCAGCGCCAACACGCCCAGCCCGGTCAGCACGCGCCGGTTTGCCTGCGCCAGCGCGTCGTTCTTGGCAAGGATCGCGGTTTCCACCGCAATCAACCTGCCCTGCGTCATGCCGGGAACGGAAACCCCGGCGGGTCCGGTGCCGTAATGGTGGTGATCGTGCAAGCCGACCGGCGCCGGCTGAAAAACCGGCGCGTGCTGATGGGCCAGACCCCGGCGATGCGCCTCGTCATGCGACATGAAAGTGCCGTCTACCGTCACAAGGTCGGAACATCCGCAAACCGTACACATCAGACCACCTCCATGTTCTTGATCCGCATCGCGTCGCCGCCGCTCGGCATCAACGTGGTGCCACCACATTGCGGGCAATCGTCCAGCCGGTCCGTCAGTTCGACAATCGTCATGCAGTCATAACACAACGCCTGCCCCGGCAGGTCGATCATTTCCAGCCGGGCACCTTCTGCGGGGCCACCGCGCATCACCTCGTCAAAGGCGAAGGCCAGCGCCTGTTTCTCGACTCCGGCAAAACGCCCGATCTCCAGCCGCACAACCGTGACACGGGCAAATCCCTGCACGCCGGCCAGATCCATAATGACCGCGCGGATCCCTTCGGCAAGGCTCAACTCATGCATGGCGGCAGGTCTGTCTGTTTTTGTGCTGGGGCATTGGTCGTTCCCTGACATGGACGGATCAGCATTTCCCAAGTGAAGCATCATTTGCAGTATCCCCCGTCCCAAGGCCATGATGCAAATCAAGGCTGCGGCAGGGTGACAGGGAATGAACACGGGGCGGCAAAGTATGAACCCTTCGTTAAATCATGAGGTTAACAGTATGATTTCATTTGGCTTTATGTTTGTCCGCATGTGGGACACCGAAACCCACCCATGACGGATGATCTGCCAAAATCCCTGACAATCCGTGTCCGTGGTCAGGTTCAGGGCGTGGGCTTCCGCCCCTTCATCTGGCGTTTGGCCCAGGAACATGGCCTGCGCGGTCGGGTCTGGAACGATGCCGGCGGGGTCACCATCGAAGCGGCCGGCGACGGGCTTGCCGCCTTCATCGCCGGCATCATCCCCCGCGCGCCCCGCCTCGCCCGGATTGATAGCGTGGACGTTGCCCCGTTTGCAGGCCCGCTGCCCGACAGCTTCGTGATCGCCCCCAGCCGTGGCGGCGGCGTTGCAACAGGCGTGACCCCCGATGCCGCAACCTGCGCCGATTGCCTGGCGGAAATCCGCGGCAGCGGGCGTCGACGCGGCTATGCCTTCACCAACTGCACCCATTGCGGCCCCCGCTTCACCATCCTGAATGGCGTGCCCTATGACCGGGCGCAGACAACCATGGCCCGCTTCACAATGTGCCCTGCCTGCGCCGCCGAATACGGCAACCCCGCCGACCGCCGCTTTCATGTCCAACCGGTCGCCTGCCCCACCTGCGGCCCGCGCCTGTGGCTGGAGGTGGGTGCTGCCGAACACCCCGGCGACCCGCTTGCGGTGGCCGCCGCATGCTGCAGGCCGGGCAGATCGTTGCGATCAAGGGTTTGGGCGGCTTTCACCTCGCCTGCGATGCCACCAACCCCGCTGCCGTCGCCCTGCTGCGCCACCGCAAGCATCGCCCCACCAAACCGCTGGCCCTGATGGCGACCGAAGCCGACCTGCACCGCGTGGCCGCGTTGACGGACGCCGACCGCACCTTGCTGGCCAGCCCTGCCGCCCCAATCGTGCTGGTGCAGTCGCGCGGTGTCTTGCCCGATGGTGTCGCCCCCGGCATGGCAACCCTTGGCGTCATGCTGCCCAGCACCCCGCTGCATCACCTGCTGCTCGACGCCTTTGCCGGGGTTTTGGTCATGACATCGGGCAACCTGTCGGGCGAGCCGCAGGTGGTGGGCAATGACGAGGCACGCGCAAAGCTTGCGCTGATCGCCGACGCGTTCCTGCTGCACGACCGCGACATCGCGCGCCGCCTTGATGACAGTGTCGAGCGTGCGACCCCGCCCATGATCCTGCGCCGGGCACGCGGGCGGGTTCCGGGGACCATTCCGCTGCCTGCAGGATTTGAGGGCGCCCCGCAGGTTCTGGCATTGGGTGGGCAGATCAAAGGTGCGATTTGCCTGTTGAAGCAGGGTCGCGCACTCCTCGGGCATCATCTGGGCGACCTTGGCAATACCTTGGTGGCCGATGAGTTTGACAAGGCCCTGGCCGATTATCGGGCCCTGTTCGACCACCGCCCGGCCTTGGTCGCTGTGGATGCCCATTCCGGCTACCGCGCCACCCAGGCTGGCATGGCCATGGGCTTGCCGGTGGCACGGGTGTTTCATCATCACGCCCACCTTGCCGCGTGTCTGGCCGAAAATGGCTGGCCCATTGATGGCGGCAAGGTGGCCGGGATCATCCTCGACGGCACCGGGCTTGGCGCGGACGGAACGATCTGGGGGGGTGAACTGCTGATGGCGGACTATACCCACTTTGAACGGCGGCACTGGCTGCTGCCCGCCGCCTTGCCCGGCGGCGACCGGGCTGCCCGCGAACCCTGGCGCAATGCCCTGATGCGGCTGGATCAGGCGGGCCTTGGCGACTGGGCCGACACGCTGTTCGCCGACAAGCCGCGCAACCTGCTGCGGCAATCCGTGGCCAAGGGCATCAACGCACCCCTGTCATCCTCTGCCGGCCGCCTGTTTGATGCGGTGGCGGCTGTGCTGGGGGTCTGCGCGGGCGTGCAAAGCTATGAGGGCGAGGCAGCAATGCGGCTGGAATGCCTTGCAGCCACCGCCGCCGGTTCGGCCACCACCTTCCCCCCCGTTGGCAACGCCTTCGATCCGGCCCCCTGGTTCGCTGACCTGAAGGCTGCCTTGCCCCGCACCTCGGCGGCTCAGGCTGCGGCAAATTTCCATGCCAGCCTTGCCAGAACCTTTGCCACCGAGGCAAGACGCCTGGTCGAGGGCGGCCATGCGCAGGCCGTGGCCCTGTCGGGGGGCTGTTTTCAAAACGCCGTTCTGCTGCGTGAAACGCTTGGCTGGCTTGACGGCATCCGCGTCCTGACACACCGAAGCGTTCCCGCCAACGACGGCGGGCTGGCGTTGGGTCAGGCCATGGTGGCTGCGGCGCGGACTATGACCGCTGCCGAAAATCCCTGATCGATGGACCCGGTAGAAGACGCGCCAGGCAACGACGGCACTGCCACCGCGAACCGAACTGTCTTTGACAGAGAACAAAGACCAAATGCCCAGAATCACCCAAACCTGCTATAGTGGGACTGGCATCGCTTGACCTAAAAGGGTTCGGATCATGACAAAGGGTGCGATGACTGAAATGCCAGAACCCGTTGCCGCCGACGTGGTTGCGATTTGCGCCGCCTTTGGCAATGACCCGTCCCGGATGCTCGATATCCTGCTGGCGGTTCAGGATGCAAACCGTTGGATCTCCCCCGAAGTGATGGAGGATATTGCGCGCGTGATGGGCCTGACCCGTATCGCCGTTGAAGGCGTGGCGTCATTCTACTCTTTTCTGTCGCTTGTCCCCAAAGGGCGCGTGACGATCCGGCTGTGCGACGACATCGTCGATCGGTTCAACGGGCTTGACGCCGTTGTGGCCGCATTCGAGGCCACGCTGGGCATCAAGATGGGGGAAACCTCGGTTGACGGTGGCTTTTCCCTTGAATTCACCCCCTGCATCGGCATGTGCGATCAGGCCCCGGCTGCGATGATCAACGATGTGGTGGCCACTCGGCTGACTGCACAGCGCGCAACCGACATTGCGCGCGCCCTGCTGCAGGGTGTGTCTGCCACCGATGCAGTGACGGCGGGCCATGCCGCGGTGACACCTCATGCCAAGGTTTCGGCCCAAGTCGACAGCAACATCCGACTGGCGGGCGAGGTCTTGCTTGGCCCGGTGCCCACCGATGCCGGATGGCACGCCGCCAAAACCATGCCCCCCGCCTCCATCATTGACTTGGTCGAGGCCAGCGGTTTGCGCGGTTGCGGCGGGGCGGGGTTTTCGGCTTGCCGCAAATGGCGCATCGCGGCATCGACCCCGTCAGAACGCCGTTTTGTCATCTGCAACGCCGACGAGGGTGAGCCGGGCACCTTCAAGGACCGTGTCCTGCTGACCGAACGCGCTGATCTGGTCTTTGAAGGCATGACGATTGCCGCCCGCGCCGTGGGTGCCCGCGAGGGCATCCTCTACCTGCGCGGCGAATACCTTTACCTGCGTGATCACCTGCTGGCTGTTTTGGCGGCCCGCCGCGACCGCGCCGTACTGGGCGACACCTTTGATATCCGCATCCAGATGGGGGCAGGCGCCTATATCTGCGGCGAGGAGGGTGCGCTGATCTCCTCGTGCGAAGGCCTGCCGGGCGAGCCCAAGACACGGCCACCCTTTCCCGTGACAAAGGGCTATCTCGGCCATCCCACGGTTGTGAACAATGTCGAAACGTTTGCCCATGTCGCCCGCATCCTTGACCGTGGGGCCGCCTGGTTCAACGCCATTGGCACCGACAAAAGCCATGGCACCAAACTGTTCTCCATTTCGGGCGATTGCACGCGCCCCGGGGTTTATGAACTGCCTTACGGCCTGACGCTGCGCGCCCTTCTTTCGCTTGCCGGTGGCGAAGATGCGGCTGCCGTGCAGGTCGGTGGCCCCAGCGGCACCATGGTCGGGCGCGACAGTTTCGACCGGCGGCTGACCTTTGACGATCTGGCGACCGGGGGGGCTGTGATCGTGTTTTCCGCGCGCCGCAATATCCTGGAGATTGTCGATTACTACATGTCGTTCTTCGTCCACGAAAGCTGCGGCTATTGCACGCCGTGCCGGGTGGGCAACGTGTTCCTGAAAAAGGCCATCGAAAAGTTTCGCAAGGGGCAGGCGAATGATGACGACATCGCCTATCTGCGCGACTTGTCGGCCACCATCATCGAAACCAGCCGCTGTGGCCTTGGCATGACATCCCCCAACCCCGTGCTGTCCAGCCTGCAGAACTTTCCGCTCGTCTATGCCGCGCTGACCAAACCCACCCAGAACGGCATCAAGGCCACCTTCGACATTCAGTCCGCGATCAGCGGCGCGCGCGACATTGCCAAGCGCCGATCCTACATCTTTGACAAGGATTTCAGCAAATGACCGGCGCATTCCAGTTCCGCATTGACGGCCACCCGGTCCCGGCCACCCCCGGTCAAACCATCATGGAGGCGGCAGATGCGGCAGGCATCTACATTCCGCGCCTGTGCGATGTGGACGGGTTGCGCCATCAGGGCGGCTGCCGGGTCTGTACGGTCAAGGCTGCAGGGCGCAGCGTATCGGCCTGCACCCAACCCGCCGAGCCGGGGCTGGAGGTGGAAAACGACACCCCCGCCCGCAACCGTGTCCGCCGCGATCTGGTCGAAATGCTGTTTCACGAAGGCAACCATCTGTGCCCGATCTGCGAGAAAAGTGGCAATTGCGAGCTGCAGGCCATGGCCTACCGGCTGGAGATGACCGCGCCCACCCGCTTTCCCTGGCTGGAACCCTGCCGCGATCTGGATGCCTCGCACCCCGACATCGCCCTTGATACCAACCGCTGCATCAGCTGCGGGCGGTGCATCCGCGCGTCGCAGGATATGGATGGCAAGGGCGTGTTCGGCTATGTCGGGCGCGGCATCCACCGGCGCGTGGCGGTCAACGGCGCCGATCTGGCGCATACCGATGCCTCCCTTGCCGATCATGCCATGTCGGTCTGCCCGGTCGGCTGCATCATCCGCAAGGGCGAGGGGTTTGCCCAGCCTATCGGCACCAGGGCGTTTGACCACGGATTGATCGGCCACGACATCGAGGCGCGCGCAAAACCGGACGCAGGCAAATGACCGAACCGCGCAAGGCACGCGTCGCGACCGTCTCGCTGGCAGGCTGTTTCGGCTGCCACATGGCCATTCTGGACATTGACGAGCGGCTGATCGCGCTGATGGAACGGGTGGAATTCGACCGCTCCCCGCTGACCGATATCAAGACCTTTACGCAGCGCTGCGACATCGGCATCATCGAAGGCGGCTGTTGCAACGAGGAAAACGTCCACACCCTGATAGACTTTCGCCGCAACTGCGACGTATTGATCGCCCTTGGCCAATGCGCAATCATGGGCGGCCTTCCCGCCATGCGCAACGCCATCCTGCACGCCAGCGAACCTTTGCGGGAATGTCTGGAAGAAGCCTACATTTCAGGGCCTTACCTGCGCAACACCACCCGCCTCATCCCCAACGATCCCGTGCTGCCCCTCGTCCTCGACAAGGTCTATCCCTGCTCGGACATCGTCGATATCGACTATCAGATCCCGGGTTGCGCGCCGTCGGGCGACA
>CAWAPA010000058.1:0-6245 GCA_963783595.1 uncultured Alphaproteobacteria bacterium
CTGTCATAGAGACTGCGGGCCGTTGTATTGGGTCGCATCCGTGTTCCAGTAGAGCGGTGCCAGCCCCGGGCGCGGGCCAGGGCCATCAGATCCTCGATCAGGGCACGGCCAAGGCCCTGCCCGCGGGCGGCGGGATCGACGAACAGATCCTCAAGATAGCAGTCATCGCCCAGAACCCAGGTCGAGGGGTGGTGTTGATGGATGGCAAAGCCGGAATGCGCACGCCCAGCAAGTTCACCACGGCCAGCCGGAGCTTCGGGGCGGGGTCCATCAGGCGCGACCAGGTCGACGCGTGACCGCCGGGGGCAGGGTGGTGTCGTAATAGTCCAGAAAGCCCTGCCACAGGCGGCCCCAGGCGGCGCGGTCCGCAGGGAAAGCGTCGCGGTGGGTCATTTCAGCCGCGCCAGCACCCGCGCCCATGACCGGATGCCCTTGTGGAAGCTTTCCACATCGTATTTTTCATTCGGGGAATGGATCTGGTCATCATCGCGGCCAAAGCCCAGAAGCATTGCGTCCATGCCGAGGTAAGTCTTGAAATACCCCGCAATCGGGATCGAGCCGCCGCAGCCGACGTAAGCCGCAGAGCGACCCCATTCTTCCGATAGCGCCTGACGGGCTGCCTCGAATGCGGGATCGTCGATGGCCATCACCCCCGCCGGGCTGTTGCCATGCGATTTCCATTCGACCGTGCAATCGGGGGGAAGTTGCGCTTCGACCCATGCCCGGAAGGCCGCGCGCAAGGCATCGGGGTTCTGGTCGCCCACCAGCCGGAAGCTGACCTTGGCATGCGCCATCGCGGGCAGCACCGTCTTGAAACCGTCACCGGTATAGCCGCCCCAGATGCCGTTCACCTCGGCTGTGGGGCGGGACCAGATCATTTCCAAGGGCGTGCGGTCCACCTCTCCCGCTGGGTGGCTTAACCCCACATCGCCCAGAAAGCGCGCGTGATCGAAGGCGAGGTTCTGCCATTGGGCGCGGATCGCATCGGGAAGTTCGGTAACACCGTCATAGAACCCTGGCACCTGCACACGGCCATGCGCGTCATGCAGGCCCGCCAGGATGCGCGTCAGCACACGGATCGGGTTCTGCGCGGCCCCGCCATACATGCCGGAATGCAGATCCTTGTTTGCGGCGTGGATCGTCAATTCTTCGCCCAGCAGGCCGCGCAGCATGGTCACGATTGCGGGAGCGGTGGATTCGAAAAGGCCGGTATCGCAGATCAGCGCGATGTCGGCTTTCAGTTCTGCGGCGTTGTCCTGCATGAAGGGGATGAGGGAGGGGGAGCCGGATTCCTCTTCGCCCTCAAAAAAGATCGTGAGTTGGCCGGGCAGGGTGCCATGAACGGCTTTCCACGCGCGACACGCCTCAAGGAACGTCATCAACTGGCCCTTGTCGTCCGATGCACCACGAGCGCGGATGACGCGGCCCTTTGGCGTATCCTCGATGGCAGGATCGAACGGGTCGCGGTCCCAAAGGTTAAGGGGATCAACGGGTTGCACGTCATAGTGACCGTAGAACAGCAGATGCTTTCCCGGCCCGTCACAATGCGCCACCACCATCGGATGCCCCGGTGTGGGGCGAACGGAGGCGTCAAAGCCCAAAGACCCGCAGATCATCGACCAGCCAATCGGCAGCGCGGGCGCAGTCAGGCTTGAACGCCGGATCGGTGGAAATCGACGGGATGCGGAGCAGGTCCATGAGCCGGTCCAACGCGGCGGGCAGATCGGCGTCAATGCGGGCGAGGGTGGCATCAAGGGTCATCGGCAATCTCCTTCTTATGGGGACCGTAGCAGGCGGGGGGGGACTGTCCACCCCCGGCAATCGCCATTAGGTTGCCCCGAGAATTCGAACCCGAATGCCGGAGAATGATGCGATGAAAACCATGCCCCTTGCCCTTGCCACCTGCCTGATCCCATTGGGCGTCTTCGCGCAAGATGCCGTGCCGACCGAGGTCAGCACGCTGGACGGTGCGGCGGTGACGGTGCATTTGCAGCCGTTCCTGTCAGAGCAGGAGTTGGGACTTTTGCGGCTGGTGGCGACGAATTCCGATGCGCTGGCGGTGTTTGTGCCAGACCGCAATGGCTTTGCCGCGATGGCGGTGTCACCGGATGATGGGTTTATCCGCGACGGCGTGCCGGTCGGATCGGCCGTGGCGCTGTCTGCGATGCCAGATGCGGCAACGGCAGCCGCCGAGGCAATCGCAGGCTGCGAGGAAAAGCGCACAGGGACGGCGCCATGCGTCGTTGTGCTGGATATCAGCCCGGCAGGCTAAGGCTGTGTTGGGGGCGACAGTTTGCCCCCTTTTCGCGCGCGCGCCATGATCCATGTCAGGTGCAGCGGCAGGTGGTGCGGCGGATGCCAATGGCGTGGCAGGAGATGATGATGAACTATGACAGCGCACTCGACGGGGCCTTGCAGCGTTTGCACGACGAAGGGCGCTATCGCACGTTCATTGATATTGAACGCAGCCAGGGCCATTTTCCGCGCGCGGTCTGGCGCAAGCCCGATGGCAGCACGCGCGACATTACGGTCTGGTGCGGCAATGACTATCTGGGCATGGGCCAGCACCCGCAGGTTCTGGCCGCGATGCACGACGCACTTGATGCGACCGGGGCCGGGTCGGGCGGGACGCGCAACATCAGCGGCACAACCGTGTTTCACAAGCACTTGAGGCGGAACTGGCCGATCTGCACGCCAAGGAGGCGGCGCTGGTGTTCACATCGGCCTATATCGCGAACGATGCCACGCTGTCGACGCTGCCGACGGCTCTTTCCGGGGCTGATCATCTATTCCGATGCGCTGAACCATGCGTCGATGATCGAAGGCGTGCGGCGGGGTGGTGGGGCGAAACGGGTGTTCCGGCACAATGACGTGGACCATTTGCGCGACCTGATGGCGGCGGATGATCCAGCGACGCCCCGAAGCTGGTGGCGTTCGAATTGCTCTATTCGATGGACGGCGATTTCGCACCGATTGCCGCGATCTGCGATCTGGCGGCCGCGTTTGGCGCGTTGACCTATCTGGATGAGGTCCATGCGGTGGGCCTGTATGGCCTGCGTGGCGAGGGGGTGGCCGGGCGCGACAGATTGTCGCATCGGATTGACTTGATCAACGGCACCCTGGCCAAAGCCTATGGTGTTTTCGGGGGCTATATCGCGGCCAGTGCCCGGATGGTCGATGCGATCCGCACTTATGCGCCGGGTTTTATCTTCACGACGTCACTGCCACCGGCGGTTGCGGCGGGGGCAGCGGCCTCTGTGCGGCTGTTGAAGGATGGGCAACAATTGCGCGACCTGCATCAGGATCGTGCCAAGACCCTGAAACTGCGACTAAAGGGTTTGGGGCTGCCGATCATTGATCATGGGTCACATATTGTGCCGTTGCACGTCGGCGACCCGATCCATTGCAAGCGATTGTCCGACATGCTGCTGACGGATCATGGCGTTTATGTGCAGCCGATCAACTACCCGACGGTGCCGCGTGGCACTGAAAGGCTGCGATTTACCCCGTCGCCGGTGCACAGTGCGGCGGATATCGACCACCTTGTTCACGCCCTTGATACGCTTTGGCGGCATTGTGCGCTGAATCGTGCCGAGGTGGCCGCGTGAGCCTTTCTGCACATGCAAAACCCCTTGCCCTATGTTAGCGTCCACGCAATACGAACGCCGCTGAGTCTGCGTTGAACGACTGCGGCATGGGTGACGGGGACAGGCACGCGCATGATCGGTTGGAAGGCCAAGCCTTCGGTGACGGAGGCGGACAAACCAAAGGGGTTTGATGACTTTGATCTGCGTCTGGGCGACCTGATGCGGGGCGAACGCGCGACGCTGGCAAAGTCCCTGCTGGATGTGCAGCGCGAGTTGAAGATCAAGGCCACCTATATCGCCGCGATTGAAAATGCCGACATCTCGGCCTTTGAAACCCAAGGGTTTGTTGCGGGCTACGTCCGATCTTATGCGCGCTATCTGGGGATGGACCCGGATGATGCCTTTGCGCGGTTCTGCCGCGAGGCGAATTTCGAAGTGGCGCATGGCATGTCGGCCGCGGCGTCCTCGGCCGCGATGACGGCGGTGCGGTCACGCGCGGCGGGCGAGATGCGCGATCCCTTTACCGATCCGAATGCCACGTTCATTCCGCGCGGCGAAAGTCTGTTCGCCCAAGTCGAACCCGGTGCCATCGGCTCTGTGGCCGTGCTGATCGCACTGATCGGGGCGCTTGGCTATGGTGGCTGGTCGGTGTTGCAGGAAGTGCAGCGCGTGACAATCGCGCCCATTGATCAGGCCCCGGTCGTGGTGGCCGAGATTGATCCGTTGGGCAACATTGATGCGTCGGCCCCACTGGTGCGGTCTGCGCCCGAGGGGACGGAAACGGCTGCGGCGGATGTGCAGGCCGATCCGCTGGATCGGCTGTACCGCCCGCAGGCGCTGGATGTGCCGGTGATGACATCGCGTGACGGCCCGATTTCGGCGATTGATCCGCGCGGGGCAGGCGGCGTGGCCCCTGTCGGCCAGCAGGTGCGACGCTGGCCGACGCCGCGCCGGTCGATCCGGTGCAGGTGGTGGCCGCCAGATGCGCCACCGGTGGAACTGCTCGCGGTGCGCCCGTCCTGGGTGCGGGTCAGTTCGGCGGATGGCACTGTGCTGTTTGAAAAAATCCTCGAGTCCGGCGAACGCTATGTCGTGCCGCAACTGCAAGAGCCGGCAACGTTGCGCACGGGCAATTCGGGGTCGGTCTATTTTGCGGTGAACGGGGCGACATACGGGCCTGCGGGACCGGGTGCAAACGTCGTCAAGGATGTGCCGCTGTCACCCGATGCGCTGACGACGCGCTATCTGGCCGCCGATATGACAGGCGACGCCGATCTGCGCCAATATGTCGAGGCGTTGCCGACCGATGGCATTCTGGCCGCGCCGGACGCGCTGCCCACCGAATAATCTGTCAATCCAGCGTGACACGACGGTGGACGGCTGTTGCCCCTCCGCGCCCTTCGGCCTATCTTTCCGGCACTGACCGGAGGCTTGCATGTCACTGAATACCATCCGCCCGTGGAAGAACATCTACCGCCGCAAGTCACGCCAGATCATGGTGGGCCGCGTCGCCGTCGGGGGGGATGCACCGATTTCGGTGCAGACGATGACCAATACGCTGACGACCGATGTGGCCGCCACCATCGCACAAATTCAACGCGCCGCGATTGCCGGGGCTGATATTGTGCGGGTGTCGACGCCCGACAAGGAAAGCACGGCGGCCCTGCGCGAGATCGTGGCGCGAAAGCCCCGTGCCGATCGTGGCCGATATCCATTTCCACTACAAACGCGCGATCGAGGCGGCAGAGGCGGGGGCAGCCTGCCTGCGGATCAATCCGGGCAATATTGGTGATGCGAAACGGGTGGCAGAGGTCGTGCGCGCAGCCAAGGATCACGGTTGCAGTATCCGGATCGGTGTGAATGCGGGGTCGCTGGAAAAGCACCTGCTGGACAAATACGGCGAGCCTTGCCCGGATGCCATGGTCGAGTCCGGTATGGACCATATCAAGCTGTTGCAGGACAACGATTTTCACGAATTCAAGATCAGGGTGAAGGCGTCCGACGTGTTCATGGCTGCGGCGGCCTATCAACAGCTTGCCGATGTCACGGATGCGCCAATCCATCTGGGCATTACTGAAGCGGGGGCCTTGTGTCGGGCACGGTGAAATCGGCGATTGGCCTTGGCAACCTTTTGTGGAACGGGATCGGTGACACGATCCGCGTGTCACTGTCGGCGGACCCGGTCGAAGAGGTGAAAGTCGGATTTGAGATTCTGAAATCGCTTGGCCTGCGGCATCGTGGGGTCACGATCATTTCCTGCCCGTCCTGTGCACGGCAGGGGTTTGACGTGATCAAGACAGTATCGGCACTGGAAGACCGGCTGGCGCATATCACCACGAGCCTTTCGCTGTCGATCATCGGCTGTGTAGTCAACGGGCCGGGCGAGGCGCTGATGACCGACATCGGCTTCACCGGCGGCGGTGCGGGGTCGGGGATGGTGTATCTGGCGGGCAAGCAGGATCACAAGCTGAGCAATGACCGCATGATCGACCATATCGTGGAGCTTGTCGAAAAGAAGGCTGCCCAGATCGAGGCGGCGGAGGCGGCGGCCTTGATCGCCGCCTCCTGACCAGGGTTACAGCAGGATATCCACGGCCCGCAGCGCCGCGATGTCGTTCAGGCGAATTTCAAAGTCTACGACCAGATCGCCGTCTACAT
>CAWAPA010000059.1:0-23525 GCA_963783595.1 uncultured Alphaproteobacteria bacterium
GCAACCGGGCAGATCCGCATTGACGGAAATTCCCCGGCTGGCAGCAATGTGATGGAGTTTGGCCCCGGCGACGGTGCCGTGATCCAAAGGGTGCTTGACCTGTCATCGGCCGCAACCGCGAATATCAGTTATTCGGTCAGTGAATCCGGTTTTGGCAATGGCGAAACCGTGACGGTGCAGTTTGCGGCAGACGGTGTGAACTTCGAGACGGTTCAGATTATCATCAACAGCTTCAGCAGCAATACCGCGAACCAGAGCTTCAGCCTGACCGGGCCGTTCACGGACCATGCTGTGGTGCGGTTTTCAGTCACCAACGTTGCTGATACCCAAGATCAGTCCGATTATGTGCGGATCGACGATCTGAACGTGTCCTACGAATCCGCACCGCTGCAGGTCTTTACCGACATCACGCGGAACTTCACCGAAAACGGGGCAAACGTCACCATCGCGCCCCGCCCGGTCATTACCGATGACGGCACGACGCTGACATCAGCAAAGGTGGTGCTGACAAACGCTCAGAACGGTGACCAGCTGACCTACACGAACGCGATCAACGGCAACGGCTTTACCGCCGTGACCGACACATCGCAGGCGGGGGTCATCACTGTTACGCTGACCTCAAGCACGCCGCGCAGTTTCGCCGACTTCGCGGCCCGCCTTGACGACATCCAGTTCCGCAACACGTCGGACAATCCCGGAACCGTGCCGCGCATCATCCAGTCAACTGTGAATGACGGACGGCTCGACTTGGCCCCCGCCACGACGACGATCAATGTCACTGCGGTCAATGATGGGCCGATCGCGGGCGACGAAAATGTGGTGACGAATATTACCGCAAACACGCCCTACCTTGTTCCCGGCTGGGCGGTTCTGGCCAATGACAGCGATCCGGAGGGCTCCACTCTTTCGCTGACGAATGTCACGGAAAACGCGCAAAGCTTCAGCGCGACGCGGGTTGGTGGCGACATTCAGATCACCGACAGTTCGAACGGGAACAGGTCGTTCACCTACACGGTGTCAGATGGCGCGCTGTCGAGCATCAACGGTGTGACAGTAACCCGCGATACACAAGGCAACCTTGACGGATCGAACAGCAATACACGCGATATACTGATCGGCAGCAACGCCAACACCACCTTTGATGGCGGCACCGGCGACGACATCATCATCGGCGGGTCCGGCAACGATCAGATGCTGTGGTTCGCGAATGCATTCGGCAATACCGACGGTCGCGACATCATCGATGGCGGCGCAGGCAACGACACCTTTACAGTGAACGGCAGAAACGGGGCAGAGACCTTCAATATCTACACCACTGCAGCGGCGCTGGCGGCGGGGTTTGCGACCACGCGCGCGGGCACTGAGATCGTCATAACCCGAAATGGGGTCGTCATTGCCGAACTCGACAATGTGGAAGAGATTGTCGTCAACGCACTGGACGTGACCGCCAATAACAACAACGGTGGGCTGGATACTGGTGTCATTCAAGGCGATACGGTCGCAGTCTTTGGCGATTTTACGCAGACCAGCCTGAACTACAGCACGATCCACATCAACGGATCGCTGGCCAACGATATCGTCGACATCTCGCAGCTGGAATCCGGGCATCGCATCGTCTTTGATGCCAATGGAGGAAATGATCGGGTGATCGGGGACCTGCGTCCGCAAGATGTGGTTATCAATTCTCACAACGGATCGTCGGATGGTAACGACGATGACGATGACTGGCAGCATGGCATGGTCGGGTCTGACGATGGCAACACCATCACCGGGTCGCGTCATGCGGACACCATCTTTGCCCACGGAGGTGCGGATAAGGTTTTCGGCCGAGACGGCGCCGACAACATAAACGGGGGCGACGGGCGCGACAGCATCTTCGGCAATGATGGCAACGACCGCATCTTTGGCGATGACGGCGACGATGTCCTCGTCGGCGGCGCAGGTCGGGACATGGTGTTCGGCGGCAGCGGGGCAGATCGTTTCGTTGCCGAAGTGGGTGATGGCAACGACAGTTACTACGGCGATAAGATGGCATCCGAGGCAGACAACGACACGCTCGATATGTCGGCTATCACCGCCAAAATCACAGTCAATCTTGGGTCGGGTCAGATGTACCACGGGTCGGCGAATAGCGCACAAACCGGCTACGATCATCTTTGGTCAATCGAGAACGTGATCACCGGTTCGGGGAACGACGTAATCACCGCGAGCAATGCGGTGAACGTGATCGACGGTGGCGACGGCAAGGATGTCTTCCGCTTCAACGCTGTCGAAGCGGCGGACGGCGATACCATCGTGTCATTCCAACCCGGGGACCGGATCGACCTTAGCCGGATCGATGCAAACGAAGGCGCGCGCGGCAACCAAGCCTTCAGCATCGTCAGCGTCGCGTTCAGCGGGCCGGGTCAACTGATGATCACGGAAGAGACGCGGGAAGACGGCGTGTTCACGGTGATCGAGGGGAACGTTCACGGCACGGACGACGCCGAATTCTCGATATCCATCCGCGGGTCGCACCACCTGACCGCAGGCGACTTCTCATTGTGAGTTGAGAATTGAGGGCAAGCCGGCTGCAGGTCGGCTTGCCCCCTGCCCACCCCATTTTCCTGGAGTCATTCTCATGGCAATGAACGATCATCTGGAACAGACCAAGCGCCGAAAAGTCGAAAGCCTGACGCATGGCATGCGCACAGTTCTGGTTTATCTTTTTTGCATATCGGGCATCATCAACGTGCTGGCGCTGACTGGGTCATTCTACATGCTCCAGATCTATGACCGTGCTCTGGGCAGCGGCAGCATCGCCACTCTTGTCGGTTTTTCAGTGCTTGCGATTGGTCTTTACTCTTTCCAAGGCCTTTTCGACATGCTGCGGTCGCAGATACTGGTGCGCATTGGCGGACGCCTGGATCGCAAACTGGCCCCACTGGCGCACAAGGTCACGGTTGACATGCCGCGCTACGGCTATTCCACGACTGAGGCGATGGAACGTGGCCGCGATGTCGATACGCTGCGTAGCTTTCTGGGTGGCCAAGGGCCTGTAGCGCTGTTTGACCTTCCGTGGATGCCGATCTTTCTTATCTTTGCCTATGTGTTGCATCCATTGCTTGGTGCGTTGACGCTCGGTGGTGCGGTCACGCTGGCACTTTTGACCGTGGCCACCGAATTGATGACCCGCCGCCTTAGCGGTACAACCCATCAGGCCGTCATCCACCGCAACGCGATTGCCGATTCAAATGCGCGCAATGCCGACACGCTCAAGGCGATGGGGTTTGCGCATCGCGCAGTCGAACGCTTTTCCAAAGCAAACGCAGATCATCTTGAACTGCAAACCCGGACCAGCGACATCTCCGGCACTTTTGGTGCCATTTCACGCGTGTTGCGGATGATCCTGCAATCGGCCGTCCTGGGCCTTGGGGCTTATCTGACAATCAAGGGCGAGCTTTCTGCTGGTGCGATCATCGCGGCCTCGGTTGCATCGGCCCGTGCGTTGGCCCCAATTGATATGGCCATTGGCAACTGGAAGCATGTCGTTGCCGCCCGTGCGGCTTTCGGGCGTGTTAAGGAAACCGTTGCGGCGCTGGCGTCGGCCGAAAAGCCGATGCAACTGCCAGCCCCCGTGGCCTCGCTCCGCGTGGAGGCGGTGACAATCGCTGCTCCCGGCACTGGCCGTGTTTTGCTGAGCGAGATCAGCATGGAAATGAAGGCAGGGCAGGCACTTGGTATCATTGGTCCCAGCGGCGGCGGCAAGACAACGCTCGTCAAGGCGCTGACTGGCGTGATGCCGGTCCTGCGTGGCGCAATTCGCCTCGACGATGCCGAGCTCGCGCAATGGAGCGACGAGGCACTGGGCCCCCACATCGGCTATCTGCCGCAAGACGTCACCATGATGGACGCAACCATCGCCGAAAATATCTCACGCTTCATGCCGGGAGATCATTCGGTGGCGGTCGTCGAAGCCGCCCGTGCGGCAGGTGTTCACGAGATGATCTTGCGGATGCCCGATGGCTACGGGACACGCCTTGGCGCGTCGGGCGTCGGATTGTCGGGTGGACAGCGCCAGCGGATCGGGCTCGCGCGCGCGCTTTACGGCAACCCGTTCCTTGTCGTGTTGGATGAACCGAATTCGAACCTTGATAGCGAAGGAGAGACAGCACTGACCGAAGCCATTCTGGCAGTCCGGGCCCGCGGCGGCATCACCATCATCATCGCCCATCGGCCAAGCGCCCTTGCCGCAGTCGATCTCATCGCCGTCGTGCAGGCCGGGCGGCTGACCGCGTTCGGACCCAAAGCTGACATCATTGGTCCGAAAGCCGTGCTGACAGCCGAAGCGGCGGAGCCACCGGCCAAGGCACCTGCCCTGAGAAAGAAAGCATCATGATCAAGGTCAAAGCAGCCAAAGTTGCTGACACGGCACCCAACGGTGCGGATCCCTATGCGCCGCGTGCCAAACCTCAGCGCGAGGGGTTACCGTTCGTCATTGGTACTGCCATCGTGTCAATTGCGCTGTATCTCAAGTCGATGGTCAAGGGATCGGCCGAACCGTTTCATCACGTTCCACAGGGGCATGGCACCCGGCATCAGCCCGTCTTGCCGGACAATTTGGTTGAAACCGATGCCGGCCAGACGCCCGTGCCGAAAACGGTCTCAGATGCGCGTCAGGTGGGGGCCAAAGTGGCCGATGCTGATACCTTACATGCGGCCAACCCGAGTATCGCCCATTTCCAGGACGTCACATGGAAAGGGCCGACGATATCATTGGCCAATAACGTCATACCGCTTTTTGGCGCGACGACAGGGTCGAACACGTCGGCTGCTCAAAGGGCCGCCGTATCCACACCGGCATCGTCGTCTGAATTGCCTGTCGGCGACGCAGTGGCGGTTGCTGCAACATCCGACGGGGCGACGGTGCCGGGACCTGCAAATACGTCCACGAACACTACCCCGACGCAACGCAACCGTGCGCCCGTCAATTCTTTGTCTGTATATCTGACCGATCTTCTTGCTGGCGAAAGCATTGTGATCGCGTTGGCCAGTTTGCTGGCGAACACGAGTGACGCCGATGCCGATACTCTGCGGGTGGAGAACCTCAGCGTGTCTTCAGGCCGGATCGAACCCACTGAAGGTGGGTTTCTCTACACGCCCGATAGCGAAATCATCGGGCCGGTGCAGATCACTTTTCAGGTCAGCGATGGCGAGATATCGGTGCCCCAAAGCGCGCATTTCGACATTCTGTCTCGGCCGCTCGAAGGCACGCCCAGCGATGATCATCTGGCGGGCACGTCGGTGTCTGATGTCATCAGCGGCAACGCGGGCAATGACCAGATCGACGCAGGGCTTGGCCATGACGCCGTATACGGCGGACTTGGAAACGATCTGATCTTGGGCGGTGGCGGCAACGACGTTCTTTTCGGAGGCGCGGGCGACGACACCATTCTGGGGCAGGATGGCGCGGATATCCTGCGCGGCAACAACGGCAATGACTGGCTTTATGGCGGAGCGGGTGACGATTCACTCGATGGCGGCGAAGGCAATGACGTCTTGCGCGGCGGTACCGGGAATGACCTGATCATCGATTCTGCTGGCGCGGACACCATTTTTGGCGACGCCGGGAATGATCGCGTCATTGCGAGCCTTGACACGGCCAACGACTATTTTGACGGTGACGGCGATCCGCTTCAGAACGAACTGGGCGCGGCTGATGCAGTTGACGGCGTTAATTCCCAGCCGTTTGTTCTGAACGGCATTGCAATCAACATGACGTTGAGCGAACTCGATATTCTCGATTATTCGGCCACGCGGCAGTCGCTCAATATCAATCTTGCCACGGGCGACGTGCGCGGCGCCGAGGTCGGGCACGACGAAGTGCGCGGTTTCGAAGTCATCCTAGCAGGCGAAGGCGATGATCTTTTCACGCTTGGAGAGGGAAGCGTCGTGCTTGGCGGCGGAGGCGGAAATGATCGCTTTGATTTCTCCTTGGTTCAGATCAACAGGTCTGAAATCGTGTCGAGCTACCAGATTCTGGATTTCGTGCCCGGAGATGTGGTCGAAACTCGAAATTACCGGTTGTTCGAGCGCGACTCCGACGACACCACAACCGGTTTCCAACTTTGCGATATGCCCGCCCAAGCAGATCATGCGCTGTCAAACGTCCGCATCAGCTATGAATCCAATGCGAACGAAGAGAACACGATCGTTGAAATGGACGGAGACGACTTCCAGCTTGCGGCCATCGTCACGATCAATGGCCACCACCTCATTTTTTGTACTGAAATGACATGACCTTCTTCGTACCGACAACCCTTGTCAGGAATTTCCGATGAGCACTTACCAAGAAATCGACGGCGCGGCACCACTATCTGGCGTTGATCCGTTCCGGCTGGGGCCTCGTATGCTTGCTGGCATTCTGCTTTGCGTGTTGCTGATGGGCGGCGTGGGCGGCTGGGCAGTCACGGTCCCACTTTCGGGTGCAGTGATTTCGCAAGGCTTTGTCGTGGTGGACGACAGCGTGCAGAACATCCAGCATCGCGACGGTGGCACCGTGTCGGAAATTGCCATCCACGAGGGGGATACAGTTCAGGCCGGTCAGCTTCTGTTTCGAATTGAAGATGCCCAGACACTGGCCGAATTGTCTATCGTGCGTGGGCAGATGCTGGACCTGACGGCGCGTCGGGCACGCCTATGGGCTGAACGCGACGGTTTGACCGAGATTTCCTTTCCCGCCGGTTATGGCCCAGATCATCCCGAAGCCCATGCCATTGCCGAGGGCGAACGGCGCTTGTTCATCGGCGAGCGTACAACCCGCGAAAGTCAGAAACAGCAACTTGTGCTGGGTATCGACCAGATCACGAAAGAGGTCGAAGGAATGCAGGGGCAGTATGCCGCCAAACTGGCAGAAATGGATCTTGTCGAAGCCGAATATCAGCGTACGAAAGAAATGACGGATCGCCAGCTGACCGAAGCGGGCCGCCTTTACGCCATCGACCGCGAACGCACGCGAATGGATGGCGAGTTGAGCGAAATGGTCGCCAGCATTGCACGCGCAAGAACCAAGGTGAGTGAGATTAGCCTTCAGATCCTGGCTGTGGACGATACGGCGCGAACTGACGCGCAACGTGAACTCGCACAGGTCGAAACCCGACTGTCGGAACTGGCCGAACGTGCGATCGCGCTTGACGACCGCTTGGCGCGGACGGAAATCCGGGCACCGCGCGACGGGATCGTGAACGAGCTGAACATCCACACCATCGGTGGCGTTGTAGCGCCGGGCGAAACACTGATGAACTCTCGTCCCCCAAGGCTCGGCGCTCAGCGTGGAAATCCGGCTATCACCTGTCAGCATCGAACAGGTCAGCGTCGGCCAGGACACACGGCTGCGGTTTGCGTCGTTCAACAAAAGGACGACTCCCGAACTCAACGGGGTCATTTCGTTTGTATCGCCCGCCACATCCCGCGACCCGGCCACCGGCGAACAGTTTTATCAGGCGACCGTTAAAATTTCGGCGTCCGAGATCGAGCGGTTAGGAACAAGCCGACTTTTGCCCGGCATGCCTGTCGAAGTGCTTGTCACCACTGGCGACCGGACCTTCGCCTCATATCTTCTGAAACCGATTGTTGACCAGTTTTCCAACGCCTTTCGCGAACGTTGATGGCGTGACGCGGGCCGCCCGGCAATTCGGGCGTTCAGCGAGAGATCATGGGTGTCGCACTGGCATCGCAGCTTAGCGACATGCCGCAGCTGAATTTATTTGATCCCGGAAAACTCTGGCTTCGGGCAGTCCAATTTGCGGGGATCAGATTAGGTGGCAGCTCCGGTACACATTACGGCTGGCAACGGGCCAGAACAAATCAGTGGCGGCATGGCCAGCGAGCAACAACGCCGTGTCACGTGCCGCAGTAGGTGACATAGGGCGCCAGCCCCTGCGGGGCCGGAAGCGCATAGCGTTCGGCGGACATCGTCGCATCAAATGGATTGGTAATGGCGGCAAGTAGGGCTTCGAAGGGTGCCATGTCACCCACCCTTGCAGCCTCAAGAGCCTCTTCCACCAGATGATTGCGAGGTATCACGGCTGGATTGGCCGCGTTCATCCGTATTGCCGCATCCGGTGCCAGACGTGCACGCCACTGTGGCAACCATGTCTTGAAGGCAGAGCTATCTGCAAACAGCGGCAGAAGGATTGAAGCATCGCCTTCCGTTGCACCGGCAAGACGACGGAAGGCAAGCGTCCAGTCCGCCCCCTGCCCCTCCATCGCGGCTAGCAGACCGTCGGCAAGCGCTCCGTCGCCAACATCGGCCCCATCCAGCCCCAGTTTGGCGCGCATGATGTCAACCCAGGCAGCGCGATACTGACCCGCGATGGCCGTCAGCCGTTCATTGGCAAGTTCGACGGCACGCGCCTCATCCATGTCAAACAGGGGCAACAACGCTTCCGCCAGTCGGGCCAGGTTCCAGCCAAGAATGAGCGGCTGGTTGGCATAGGCATAGCGCCCGGTATGATCAATCGATGAAAAGACGGTGCCGGGCGCATACGCCTCCATAAAGGCGCACGGGCCGTAGTCGATGGTTTCGCCAGAAAGTGTCATGTTGTCGGTATTCATCACGCCATGGACAAACCCGATCCCCATCCATTGGGCGACAAGACGGCATTGACGGGCGATGACTGCGTCAAAGAGGGCAAGATAGGGGTTCGCCACCCCAGCAAGTTCTGGATCATGCCGCGCGATTGCATAATCAGCCAACGCCCTGACCTTTGCATGATCCCCGCGCGCGGCGAAAAACTGAAACGTGCCGACCCGGATATGGCTTGCCGCCACCCGCGTCAGAACAGCGCCGGGCAGTGGTGCTTCGCGGTAAACCACGTCGCCCGTCGCCACCGCAGCAAGAGCACGTGTTGTGGGCACGCCCATGGCATGCATCGCCTCGCCGATCAGATATTCCCGCAGCACCGGGCCAATCGCGGCGCGCCCATCCCCCCCGCGTGAAAACGGTGTCAGACCGGACCCTTTCAGCGCAATGTCGCGGCGTTTGCCGGAACGGTCGATCACCTCACCCAGCAGCAGGGCGCGACCATCGCCAAGTTGCGGGGAAAAGCCGCCAAACTGATGCCCCGCATAGACCTGTGCAAGAGGCTGCGCCCCATCTGGCACGCCCGCGCCAGAAAAAATCACGTCTGCCTGCGCCGCCAGCCGAACGGAATCGATACCCAACTCCTCTGCCAGTGCCACATTCAGGCGCAAGAGCCGTGGAGCAGGTGCAATTGTCGGAGCTTGCGCAATATATGTGCCGGGCAAATCCCGCGCATAGGAATTGTCAAAGGCAATCAAGGGGGATGAAGCGTCCATCACCCAGATATGGCGCTGATCCACGTCCGGGACAAGATGAATGGTCGGGGCGGAGGGATTCGAACTCTCGACCTACGGTACCCAAAACCGTCGCGCTACCAGGCTGCGCTACGCCCCGACTGCGGCGCAGATAGCAGACATCCGGGGGGAAAGGAAAGGCCTATTCGGGCAGGCAGGGAAATGCAGCAATGGCCGGGTCAATCGCCGGATGACGCAAGACGGCACCTTCGGCAATTCCCAGCCGGCGTGCGAGGCCACCATTGATTTCCAATACGAATTGTACCCCTTGGCCCCCATCGATCGTCGTTTGGTCGCGAGGGACTGCATTTTCGTGGATGCGTGTCACCGTGCCGGTTTCATCGGCGAATACCATATCCAGAGGGATCAGCGTGTTGTCCATCCAGAACGATGCGTGACGCGGGTTATCATAAACAAACAGCATACCTGCCGATGCCGGCATGGATTCGCGAAACATCAATCCCTGTCTGCGTTCTGCGTTGTCGTCGGCGACTTCGACTGTAAACCGCATCAAACCGCCTTGTCCGCGGACCTCCAGCGTTTCTGGGCGACATTCGGCTTGTGCCGCCCCAGCCAACAAAAACAGACCAATTATCGCGCAGCTGCGTCCCATGATACCACCTGAACGGCCATGCGGCCGCGTTTACCTTCAAGGATACGCAGGCATACGGCCTCACCGGGCTGCAAATCGGCAAAGCCCGACTGGCGCAGCACTTCGATATGGATGAAAACGTCCTCGGACTGACCAAACACATTGGCAAAGCCAAAGCCCTTGCCCTTGTCAAACCACTTGACCCGCGCCGGCTCTAGTGGCTGGGCGGCGATAGCCTCTGGGGTTGCTGTCTCGGAATCTTCGCCAAGGGGGAACTGCACCGCTGCCGGCGATTCAATCGTCACCACTTCAACCGCCTGAACACCGCGTGCGGACTTTTGCACGCGCACCGAAATCTTTGCGCCGTCCGACACCGAGCTTTGCCCAAAGTTGCGCAGCACGTTGGCATGAAGCAGGATGTCTGATCCCACGTCATCGCCTACGATAAAGCCAAACCCCTTCACCGGGTCAAACCATTTCACGTGGCCATGCACAATCGGCATGTCCTGCATTTCGTCTTCCATAGCGAGAGCCGCTTCCCCAGATTAGCCCATCACCGCAAGTGTGCCACAATCGCGGTGGTTCGATAAGGGCATACCGCCCGGAAATCGCAATCATTTCCGCAGGGAAACGTACCAAGCCCAAGCGCATGACGCGCACGCAAAGCAACCACGTGCCTTATGTCAAGTGTCGCCACGCCAGTGTCAAGGGTTCAACCGGGCAATATCCCAACGGTCAGTCGGGCCATTGCGAGTCCAGCGAAACCTGTCGTGCAACCGAAAGGGTCCATCAGCCCAGAATTCAATTTCAACCGGAATCAAGCGAAACCCGCCCCAGAAAGGCGGGCGGGCCGGGTTCAGTCCATGCGTTGCCGTCTGACGTGCCACTTCTGCGACCAAGGCGCCACGCGATGCCAGCGGTTTGGACTGGTCCGACGCCCATGCCCCTAACCGCGACTTGAGACTGCGCGAGGCATAGTATGCGTCCGCCTGCGGCCCCTCTTCGCGACTGAGCATACCACGCACACGGATCTGGCGACGCAGCGACTTCCAATGCAGGACGAAGGCTGCCTTGCCGGCGCCCTCGATTTCTTGCGCCTTTTTGCTCGTGTAGTTTGTATAGAACACAAACGCCGCTGGCTCGATCTCTTTCAACAGCACCATACGCACATTTGGCAGACCTTCCGCGTCCACCGTGGCCAACGCGATTGCGTTGGGATCATTCGGTTCTGTCACCTCTGCTTCTGTCAACCAGCTTTGCGCGAGTTTGAACGGATCATCACCCGCAAAAATGCCCGTTCGATCCGGGCCGTCCGGACTTGTGTCCATCGCCTTTCCTTTCAATGCCATCGCCCGCCCGCCATTCCGGGGGCGGCTTGATGCAGCGCGACACTTCGCCTACACCATGCGTCAAGAACCAAGGTGGGCGGGGGACGGTAAATGTCAACGGGACTTCTGAAGGGCAAGCGGGGCCTCATCATGGGCCTTGCCAACGACAAGTCGATTGCCTGGGGTATTGCCAAGGCCTGTGCCGATGCAGGGGCCGAACTTGCGTTTTCCTATCAGGGAGAAGCGTTGAAAAAGCGGGTGGAACCGCTGATGGCCTCGATTGGCGCGACTGAGATGTACGAATGCGATGTTGCGGATGAGGCAACGTTGGATGGCCTCTTTGCGCATCTGAAGGCGGTCTGGGGTCATCTTGATTTTGTTGTCCATGCCATCGGGTTCTCCGACAAGAACGAACTCCGCGGGCGGTATGTGGATACATCTGCGGCGAATTTCCGCATGACGATGGATATCTCGGTCTATTCGTTCACCGCCGTCTGTCAGCGGGCCTGCGCGATGATGGGTCCCGGCGGCAGCCTGTTGACGCTGACCTACTATGGCGCAGAAAAGGTCATGCCGCATTACAACGTGATGGGCGTTGCGAAGGCAGCCCTTGAGGCATCGGTCAAGTATCTGGCCGAAGATCTTGGCAAGGATGGCATCCGCGTGAATGCCATTTCCGCAGGTCCGATCAAGACGCTGGCTGCATCCGGCATCGGCGATTTCCGCTATATCATGAAGTGGAACGAGTTGAATTCACCCCTGCGCCGCAACGTGACGCAAGAAGAGGTCGGCAAGGCCGCCCTGTATCTGCTGTCTGATCTGGGGTCGGGCACAACGGGCGAAAACCTGCATGTCGATGCTGGCTATCATGTCGTCGGTATGAAGGCCGTCGATGCGCCCGATATCGACGCCACCCGCAAGGAGGGTGGGCAGTGACACTTGCGGCATTCCTCGCCTTTGCCGGATTAACACTTCTGGGCGCTGTCAGCCCCGGACCCGCTGTTCTGATGTCGGCGCGCACGGGATTGACCGAAGGGTTCCGCACAGGCGCCATGCTCGCCGTCGGCATCGGCTTGGGTGCGGTGTTCTGGGCAAGTGCGGCAATGTTCGGGCTGAATGTGCTGTTTGAATATGCGCCGGGATTGTTGTGGGGGCTCAAGATCATCGGGGGCGCCTATCTTGTCTGGATGGGATGGAAACTGTGGCAGTCTGCGACGGTGCCGATGGACACATCCGACACCCGCCCCGTGCCGCGATCGGCGCTCTCAGCCCTTTGGCTGGGTCTGGCGACCCAACTCGCCAATCCGAAACCCGCAGTCCTGCTAAGCGCGATCTTTCTCGGCACCGTCCCCCCCGGAACGCCGGGATGGATCTATGCTGCACTGCTGATCGTGTTGTTCCTGAACGAGGCCGTCTGGAATACCCTTGTCGTGCGCATCTTTTCGCTGGATCGCACGCGGGCGAAATACATCAGCCTGAAAACCATCATCGACCGTTGCTTTGGCGGCTTTCTTGCCCTTCTGGGCATCAAAATCGCCGCAACCTGAGGAGAATGCCATGACACCCGAACGCCTGCCGCATGAAAAGGGCTTTCACGTCAGTTGGGACCAGATCCACCGCGATGCGCGCGCGCTGGCGTGGCGGCTGGACGGCAAGGGGCCCGATGGTGGTGCATGGCGCGCTGTGGTCGGGATCACGCGGGGCGGCCTTGTGCCTGCGATGATCGTTTCGCGCGAACTCGACATCCGCGTTGTCGATACAATCAGCGTGAAAAGCTACAGCCATCAGTCGCAATCGGATGTGCGGATCATCAAGTCGCCGCAGGCCGACCTGATGAGCGACGGCACAGGCATTCTGATCGTCGATGATCTGGTCGATACCGGCAAGACGCTTGAAGTGGTACGCAAGATGTATCCACGCGCGCATTTCGCAACCGTCTATGCCAAACCCAGCGGCAAGCCGATGGTTGATAGCTATATTACAGAGGTCAGTCAGGATACGTGGATTTTCTTTCCTTGGGACATGGCACTGCAATATGTGCAGCCGTTCCGCGGTGCCGACTGAATGTTCGTCCTGAACCCGGCAATGGCTGCGACCGACCCGCCCCCGGTAATGGAGGCGCGCAGGTGGGCGGCAGAGGCGACGTTTCCGGCAAACCGGCCGCTGATCAACGTCAGCCAAGCGGCACCCGTTGACCCGCCTCCCTTGGCCTTGCGGCAAGCGCTGGCCGAGGCAGCGTTGAATGATCCGGCCGCACATCTTTATGGCCCGGTTCTGGGATTGCCCGCCTTGCGTGCGGAAATCGCGGCACAATGGTCAGCGGGCTATGGCGGCGTGGTCATGCCCGAACAGGTGGCGATCACACAAGGCTGCAATCAAGCCTTCACTGCCGTGATGGCGACCCTTGCCGGTGCGGGGGATGAAGTGATCCTGCCGACGCCATGGTATTTCAACCACAAGATGTGGCTGGACATGGCGGGCGTGAAAACCGTGCCTTTGTCCGGCGGCGAAGGCTTGATTCCAGATGCGCAGGCCGCAGCGGGCCTGATCACCGACCGCACCCGCGCCATCGTTCTGGTCAGCCCGAACAATCCCGGCGGTGTGGAATACCCATCCGACACGCTGGCCGCGTTCCGCGACCTTGCGCGCAGCCGGGGCCTCGCGTTGATTGTCGATGAAACCTACCGCGATTTCGACAGCCGGACAGGCGCGCCCCACAATTTGTTCGTCGATCCGGACTGGGATGATGTGCTGATCCAGCTTTATTCATTCTCCAAGGCCTACCGTCTGACCGGGCACCGCGTTGGTGCGGTTGTCGCAAGCACTGCACGGCTGGCAGAGGTTGAGAAATTCCTTGATACGGTTGCCATCTGCCCAAGCCAGTTGGGCCAGATCGGCGCGTTGTGGGGCATGCAGAACCTGTCGCAATGGGTGGCGGGTGAACGGGCAGAAATCCTGAACCGCCGCGCGGCGATGACGGCAGGGTTTCACCAATTGCACGGGTGGACGCTATTGGGCTGCGGGGCCTATTTCGCCTATGCCGCCCATCCGTTTGCCTTGCCCAGCGATCAGCTGGCCAAACGGCTGGTGCAAGACGCATCCATCCTTATGCTGCCCGGAACGATGTTTCAGCCTGCTGGTCTGGGGCAATCGGAGTTGCGTATCGCCTTTGCCAATATCGACACTGACGGCATTGCAACGCTGTTTGACAGATTGGCCGCTTTCCACCCCTGAACCCCGCTTGCCTGCACCCGCGCAGCATCCTAAAGATGCGGGCAAGAATTACTGCCGAAAGGGGCAATGATGGCACGGGCACCAGAGACAGAAGCGCCACGCAAGAAAAAGGGCAATGCCGCACAGATCGCGGTCTATGGCCTGCTTGCGTTGCTGGTGCTTGGCCTTGGCGGCTTTGGCATTCAGGACTACGGCAGCCGGGTTGCACATGTGGGGTCTGTGGGCGACCGTGACATCCGCACTGATGACTATGCCCGCGCATTGCAACGCCAGATCGACGATCTTTCCCAGCAGTTCGGCCAGCCCGCCAATCTGGCGATGCTGCAGGCTTTCGGTCTGGACCAGCAGGCGCTGCAAGGGTTGATCAACCGTGTGGCACTGGACGCCGAGGCGGAACGTGTCGGTCTTTCGGTGGGCGATGACATTGTCAGAGAGAATGTCAGGGCAATGGGCAGCTTTCAGGGGGTCGATGGTAATTTCGATCCCGAAGCCTATCGCGACATCTTGCGGCGGGACGGCCGCACCGTGGTGCAGTTTGAAACCGGTCTGCGCGAAGACATCGCACGCTCTTTGCTGCAAGGCGCAATCATCGGCGGGTTTGCAGCCCCAGAACCGATGACCGAAACCTTGTATCAATGGGTCGGCGAACGGCGCGGCTTTTCGGTGCTGCAACTGGCCGAGGCTGATCTCACATCCCCGTTGCCCGCACCCACGGATGCCGATCTGACGGCGTTTCATGCCGCCAACATCGCACAGTTCACGGCGCCCGAGGCAAAGCGGATCACCTACGTGGCCCTGCTGCCGGACATGATCGCCGATGCGGTCACGGTGGATGATGTGGCCTTGCGTGCCGAATATGACAAGCGCATTGCCGAATTCGTACAGCCGGAACGGCGTCTGGTTGAACGGCTGGTCTTTCCTGATGACGCCGCAGCCGCCGCCGCAAAGGCCCGCATCGATGCTGGTGGCAGTTTTGATGTCGAGGTCACCACACGCGGCGTGCGTCTGGAAGACATTGATCTTGGCGATGTTGCCCCGGCCGATCTGGGCACCGCCGCAGACGCGGTCTTTGCAATGACAGAACCCGGCGTCGTTGGCCCTTTTGCATCCGATTTCGGCCCCGCACTGTTTCGCATGAACGGTATCCTTGGTGCGCAGGAAATTACTTTCGACGATGCACGCGAACAGCTTGCTGGCGAAGCACAGGCCGAAGCCGCACGCCGCGACATCGCGGGCCGGATCGAGGCGATTGACGACGCCCTTGCCGGTGGTGCCACGCTTGCCGATCTGCAAACCGAACAGGGTATGCAAATGGCCACGGTCGACTATGTCAGCGGCGCACAGGGTGACGATCCGATTGAAGGCTACGAAGACTTCCGTGCCGCCGCCGACGCTTTGACCGCCGACAGCTATCCCGAGGTCATTCGTCTGATGGATGGCGGCATTGCCGTCTTGCAGCTGGACGAGATCGTTCCGCCCACACCCATTCCATTCGCGGTGGCGCGCGATGATGTCGAGACGGCATGGCGCGCGGATGCGTTGCAAAAGGCACTGTCCGCCCGCGCCATCGCCGTGAAGGCCGAAATGGAGGCCGGGGCCGCCATCGGCACGTTCGGCATTGTCGATGTTACCCCCGAGATTGCGCGCGAAGGCTTTGTCGAAGGCATTCCGCCATCTGTCGTCGCCGCTGCGTTCGCGCTGGACGAAGGCGGCTTGCGGGTGATCGAAGAGCCGGGATTTGTTGCCGTCGTCCAGTTGGACCGGATCATCCCCGCAGCGACGGAAGGCGATGATGCGACCGCAATCCGCGATGCACTGGCCGCACAGATCGAACAGGCCATCGCGCAGGATGCGTTCCTTGCTTACACAAACGCGCTATCACAGGCACCGGGTGCGGTGCAGATTGATCAGGCCGCGATTGCCGCCGTGCAGGCCAATTTCAACTGATGGTGCTGACCACGACATATGACGCCTTCGCGCAAGGATGGAACGCGGGGCTGAACCAGCTTGTCTATGCGCGGCTGGCGGCCGATCTGGATACGCCGGTATCCCTGATGCTGAAGCTGGGCGAGGCGCGGACCGATACGTTCATGCTCGAATTCGTCACGGGCGGCGAGGTGCGGGGGCGCTATTCCATTGTGGGGATGAAGCCTGACCTTATCTGGCGCTGCCGGGGCGAGGTGTCCGAGATCAACCGCACGGCGCGGTTTGATGCCGGGGCGTTTGCGGCGCTTGACGGGCATCCGCTGGCGACACTGCGTGCGCTGATCGCGGAAAGCGCTGTCACGATGCCAGACGATCTGCCCGCGGCATCGGCGGGGCTGTTCGGGTATCTGGGCTATGACATGATCCGGCTGGTGGAACATCTGCCGGATGTGAACCCCGATCCCCTGGGCCTGCCCGATGCCGTTCTGATGCGCCCGTCGGTGGTGGCGGTGCTGGACGGGGTCAAGGGCGAGGTCATCATTGTAGCCCCGGCTTGGGTCGGCAGTGGGTTGTCGGCAAAGGCCGCTTACGCGCAGGCCGCCGAACGGGTGATGGATGCGCTGCGCGATCTGGACCGCGGCGCCGCCCTGCCCCGCGATCTGGGCGAAGTGGCCCCGGTGGGACAGCCTGTGTCGAATTTTACCCATAGCGGTTACAAGGCGGCGGTCGAGCGGGCCAAGGATTACATTCGCGCGGGAGACATCTTTCAGGTGGTGCCGAGCCAACGCTGGGCGCAACGGTTTGAACTTCCGCCCTTTGCGTTCTACCGTAGTCTTCGGCGCACCAACCCGTCGCCCTTCATGTTCTTCTTCAACTTCGGCGGCTTTCAGGTTGTCGGTGCCTCGCCCGAAATCCTCGTGCGTCTGCGCGATGGTGAGGTGACGGTGCGCCCCATTGCGGGCACGCGGGTGCGGGGAGCGACACCGGAGGAGGACCGCGCGCTGGAAGCGGACCTTTTGGGCGACCAGAAAGAACTGGCCGAACATCTGATGCTGCTTGATCTGGGGCGCAACGATGTGGGCCGCGTGGCGAAGGTCGGCACGGTTCGGCCCACGGAAAAGTTCATCATTGAACGCTATTCCCACGTGATGCACATCGTATCGAACGTGGTGGGGCAGATTGCGGACGGTGAAGACGCGCTGTCGGCCCTGCTGGCGGGACTGCCTGCGGGGACGGTATCGGGGGCACCCAAGGTACGGGCAATGCAGATCATTGACGAGCTGGAGCCGGAAAAGCGCGGGGTTTATGGCGGGGGCGTGGGTTATTTCGCGGCCAACGGCGAGATGGACTTTTGCATCGCGCTGCGCACGGCGGTGTTGAAGGATGACACATTGTTTATTCAGGCCGGGGGCGGTGTGGTGTATGACAGTGACCCCGAGGCGGAATATCAGGAGACGGTGAACAAATCCCGCGCGCTGCGGCGGGCGGCAGAAGACGCAGGGCTATTTGCCCGGCGGGGTAACAGCTAGCAGGTGGGGGTTTCCGGGATGCCAGTCATCACACGGCGCATGATGTTGACGATGGCGATGATGGCACCGCTGGCAGCCTGCGGGCGACCGCAGGCCACCCGCCCCGCGCCGACACCCAATCTGTTCACGGGCGAGACGCCCCAGATGCGGGCTCTGGTCCGGAAATATGCGGGCATCCATGACATTCCCGAAAGCCTGCTGCACCGGGTGATCCAGCGTGAAAGCGGCTATAACGCTGCGGCGCGCAATGGGCCGTATTACGGGCTGATGCAGATTCTGCCGCAGACGGCGGGGACGATGGGATATCGCGGATCGCCCGAGGGCTTGCTGGATGCCGAGACCAATCTGAAATACGCAGGCCGCTATCTGCGGGGCGCGTGGTTGGTGTCACGCGGAAACGAGACGGAAGCCGTCGGCTGGTACGCGCGCGGGTATTATTACGAGGCGAAACGGTTGGGGCTGCTAGAGGAAACGGGCCTGCGGGCGTGAAATTGACGGCTGTCAATTTTCAGTATTTTCTATTTTAATCAATAGTATAACGAAGTCTATCCACAGGCCGCGTTAACACTTCTGAAACATTGCGTGATCGGGAGACGTGGGCAAATTGCCCCTGTCTCTGACCAGAGATCAGACCCTATTCCGCCGCCACCCGACGTGGTTTCAGCATGTCTTTCAGATAACGCCCGGTATGGCTGCCGTCCGCTTTGGCCACCTCTTCCGGGGTGCCCAGGGCCACGATCTCGCCCCCGCCATCGCCGCCTTCGGGACCGATGTCAATGATCCAGTCGGCGGTCTTGATCACATCGAGGTTGTGTTCGATCACAATGACCGTATTGCCCTGCTCGACCAGTTCATGCAGCACTTCCAACAGCTTGCGCACGTCTTCAAAATGCAGGCCCGTCGTCGGCTCATCCAGGATATAGAGCGTGCGGCCCGTCGCGCGGCGGGACAGTTCCTTGGACAGTTTCACCCGCTGCGCCTCACCCCCTGACAGGGTCGTCGCCTGTTGACCAACCTTGATATAGCCAAGCCCAACCTGACACAGCGCATCCATCTTGTCGCGGATCGCGGGAACGGCTGCGAAAAAGCCCTGCGCCTCTTCACATGTCATCTCAAGAACGTCTGATATGCTTTTGTTCTTGAACTTTATTTCCAAAGTCTCGCGATTGTAGCGCGCGCCCTTGCACGTCTCGCATGTCACATAGACGTCGGGCAAAAAGTTCATTTCGATCTTTAGCACGCCATCGCCCTGACAGGCCTCACACCGCCCACCTTTGACGTTAAAGGAAAACCGCCCCGGCCCGTAGCCCCGCGCCTTGGATTCGGGCAGGCCCGCGAACCAATCACGAATCGGCGTGAAGGCCCCGGTATAGGTGGCGGGGTTGGACCGTGGCGTACGCCCGATGGCGCGTTGGTCGATGTCGATGACCTTGTCGAGGTGTTCAAACCCCTTGATCGTCTCGCACGGTGCAGGGGTTTCGCGCGCGCCGTTCAGTCGGGTGGCGGCGGTCTTGAACAGGGTTTCGATGGTCAGCGTGGATTTGCCGCCGCCCGATACGCCCGCCACACAGACAAACATGCCCAAGGGAAAGGTGGCGGTGACGTTCTTCAGGTTATTGCCCGTCGCGCCGACCACCGTCAGCTTTTTGCCGTTGCCTTTGCGGCGGGTCTTGGGAATGGCAATGGACCGGGTGCCCATCAGATATTGCCCGGTCAGGCTGGCAGGGTCGGCTGCAACATGTTCGGGCGTGCCGTGGCTGACCACCATGCCGCCATGCACACCCGCCCCCGGCCCCATGTCAAAGACATAATCCGCCTCGCGGATCGCATCTTCGTCATGTTCCACCACCAGCACCGTGTTGCCCGCGTCACGCAGGTTTTTCAGCGTGGTGAGAAGGCGGTCATTGTCGCGCTGGTGCAGCCCGATGGAAGGTTCATCCAGCACATACAGCACGCCCGTCAGGCCCGACCCGATCTGGGATGCCAGCCTGATCCGCTGCGATTCGCCGCCTGACAGCGTGCCTGCATTGCGCGACAGCGTCAGGTAGTTCAGGCCGACATTCACAAGAAAACCAAGACGTTCGCGGATTTCCTTGAGAATCGCCTTGGCGATTTCGTTCTTCTGGTTGCCGAGCGTACCGGGGACGGATGAAATCCAGTCAAACGCCTCGGTGATCGACATCCGCACCACCTGCCCCACATGCAGGCCCGCGATTTTCACGGCCAGTGCTTCGGGGCGCAGACGGTAGCCTTCGCATGACCCACAGGCGCGGTTGTTCTGAAACCGCTCCATATCCTCGCGGCTCCAGGCTGAATCAGTTTCGCGGTAACGGCGTTCCATGTTCGGCACGATGCCTTCGAACACGCGGGACACCTCGTAGACGCGGCCGCCTTCGTCATAGCGGAACTTGATCTCTTCCTTGCCCGACCCGTGCAGGAACAATTGCTGCACGAAGGGTGGCAGGTCTTTCCATTTCGCCTTCACGTCGAATTCGTAATGCTTGGCAAGGGCAGTGACGGTCTGGGTGAAATACGGCGATTTGGTCTTGGCCCAGGGCGCAATCGCCCCTTGCAGCAAGGACAGGCCCTGATCCGGCACGATCAGGCGTTCGTCAAAGAACAACTCCACCCCCAACCCGTCACAGACCGGGCAGGCCCCGAACGGCGCGTTGAAGCTGAACAGGCGGGGTTCGATTTCGGCGATGGTAAAGCCGCTGACGGGGCAAGCGAATTTCTCGGAATAGGTGATGCGCTGCGGAGCCTCGCCTTCGGCGGCATCGGCCATTTCGATCACGGCAATGCCATCGGCGAGGTTCAGGGCGGTGCGGAAACTGTCGGCAAGGCGCGTCTCCAGCCCCTCTTTCACCACGATCCGGTCGACCACCACGTCGATGTTGTGGCGAAACTTCTTGTCCAGAACCGGGGGTTCATCCAGATCATGGAACGCGCCATTGACCTTGACGCGCTGAAAGCCCTGCTTGCGCAAGTCGATGAATTCTTTCTTATATTCGCCCTTACGGTCACGGATGATCGGGGCCAGCAGATAGGCGCGGCTGCCTTCCGGCATCGCCATCACGGCATCGACCATATCCTGCACCTGCATCGCGGTGATCGGCAGGCCGGTGGTGGGCGAATAGGGCGTGCCGACGCGGGCAAACAGCAGGCGCAGATAGTCGTAAATCTCGGTCACCGTGCCGACGGTAGAGCGCGGGTTTTTCGAGGTGGTCTTCTGTTCGATGGAAATGGCGGGGCTGAGGCCCGAGATATGATCGACATCGGGCTTGCCCATCATGTCAAGGAACTGCCGCGCATAGGCCGACAGGGATTCCACATAGCGGCGCTGGCCTTCGGCATAGATCGTGTCGAAGGCGAGGGATGATTTGCCCGATCCGCGACAGCCCGGTGATGACCACCAGCTGATCGCGCGGAATGCTGACATCCACGTTCTTCAGGTTATGCTCGCGGGCGCCCCGCACTTCGATGAACTTCTGCTCAGCCATGACCACCCCCGGCAACAGCGCCAGAGATAGGGCATCCGCTGCGAGTCTCCAATCGGAAAATGTGAACGAAGTGTGAACTTATGCGGGATTCTGCGCGCGGCGGCGCGATTGCAGGGCGTGGATCGCGATGCCTGCAAGGCAAAACGGCAGGATGAACATCAGCATTGCACCCGCGTCGCCCTGCGACAGCAGAAAGGCCAGCAGCGGCGTGCCGGTGACCGTGCCCAGATTGCCCATCTGCGCCAGCGCCCCTGCGGCCATCGCCCGACGATCCACGCTTGGGTTCAACTGCGCGATGGCGGCAAAGGATGCGCCCTGCACAAGACCGTAAGCGCCCGACAGCGATAGCGCGGCGGCGGCCATCAGCGGGCCATGTCCCCATGTCGCCCAAAGGGCAATCGCAGCAACCGCGCCCAGGGCAAAGCCCAGTTGCACCGTCTGCACGGCCGTCAGCACCCGCAGGATCACAACGCCCGCCGTCAGCGACACGATGATCGCGGCCAGCGGCATCCAGAAGGCGACGGTGGCGCGCTGTGCTGCGGGGATTTCAGGGGTCAGCAGGGTCAGCAATGCGACAAAGGTGATGGTATAGCAAAAGAAGCCGAGCGCCGGGGTGGCGATGCGCGGCGAGGCATAGATCACGGCATGCCGCGCGAGCCAGCCGCCCTGCCCCACGCGCGGCTGCGGCATATCACGCGGCAACAACGCCCAAAGCACCACGGCGCAGACCGCCATCCACACCGCATGGCCCTGAAACACTGCGCCGGGGCCATGTGCGGCGACAACGTCGGGCGCAATCGCCGCCAGCCCCGCAAAACTCAACCCAAAGAAACTGCCCCACAGCGCCATCACCAGACCCAGCGTTCCGGGTGTCGCCGCCCGCGCCATCAGCACAGGGCCGGCCACCACGATGGCCAGATGCGATGCACCTTCGATCACCCGCAGCGCCATCATCACCGGATAGGGCGGCAGCACCGATTGCGCGGCACTGGCGACGGCGGCCACACCCAACGCCGCAACGATCGCGCGCCGCACCCCAAACGGCCCGACGAGCAACCCCGCCACGGTCCCGAAGATCAACCCCACCAGCCCCACGATGCTGACCATCCAGCCCATGGCGACAGGCCCCTGCCCCGCATAAACAGCCGACAGATCATCGAACAGGATGGAGATCTTGCCAAACTGCGCCGCAGCTCCAAGGCCCGCGCAGAATACCGCGATCACAATCAGCGCGCTGCGCACGGCCCTTTGCCCCTTCCTCTGTTCAAAACTATCCCACGGGTTAGACAGTGGTTTCGCCATTGGTTCAAGAAACCACTGTCTTGGGGGGTGTGAAACCCCCGGTCCGCTCAGAAGTGGATGGCGCGCCCGTAGGCGTCCAGCACCGCCTCGTGCATCATTTCCGACAGCGTCGGGTGCGGGAACACCGTGTTCATCAGGTCTTCTTCGGTCGTCTCAAGCGTGCGCCCGATGACATAGCCCTGGATCAATTCGGTGACTTCCGCGCCGATCATGTGCGCGCCCAGCAATTCCCCGGTTTTTGCATCGAACACCGTCTTGATGAAGCCTTCCGCCTCGCCCAATGCAATCGCCTTGCCGTTGCCGATGAACGGGAACCGCCCGACCTTGATATCATGGCCCGCTTCCTTGGCCTTTGCTTCGGTCAGGCCGACGCTTGCCACTTGCGGCTGGCAATAGGTGCAGCCTGCGATGGAATTGGGCTTGATCGGATGCGGATGCTTGCCCGCGATCAGTTCGGCCACCATGACGCCCTCGTGGCTCGCCTTGTGCGCGAGCCACGGTGCACCCGCGATATCGCCGATGGCGAAGATGCCATCCACCCCGGTGCGGCAGTATTCATCCGTCACCACATGGGTGCGGTCGATCTTGACGCCCAGGCCTTCGAGCCCCAGCCCTTCGACATTGCCGACGATGCCCACAGCAGAGATCACCGTGTCGAAATCATGGGTTTCAATCTTGCCCGCAACCTCGATATGGGCAGTGACACCTTTGCCCTTCGTGCGATCCAGCTTTTTCACCGCTGCTTTCTCGATGATCT
>CAWAPA010000060.1:0-34555 GCA_963783595.1 uncultured Alphaproteobacteria bacterium
ACACTGCCGGATTTTGCCTGGGCCTGGCTGCTGACGGGCTTGCCACTTGTGCTGCTGATTCAGCGCCGATTTATTCAACCCGTTCGGGCTGAGCCTGTCGTAGCCTTTACTGATGCGTCAATTTGCACTGAGCGCATTTCGACAAGCTCAATGCGAACAGGTTTATTCAATGCTTCTCAGGCTCTACGGATTACCCGCACGCTACTGATTGCCGCCTTTGCCTGCGGCAGCGGCTTTTTTCTCGCCGCCTGGCAGGCCGAACAACGCCTTGCGGTCAGTCTTCCCTATGCATGGCAAGGACGCGACATCGAAGTGATCGGCGTGGTAGCCGAGTTACCGCACGCTAACGAACGCGGTCTGCGCTTCGCCTTCGATGTCGAGAAAACCCTTACCCCGGAAGTTGTCGTACAGCGGATGCTGGCCACGCGGCGCATCCGCAATGGCGGGTTTCCCTATCATCTGGTGATCCTGCAGCTGGCGCATGACGCGAGTTTTCTGAAACATTCGCCCTTTGCGACGATGCCGGAGTTTCTGGCGGTGGTGATGGAGGGCTTTGCCAAGGGCGCGCCGCGTCACCATCATCTGGTGTTCAAGGCGCATCCGCTGGAAGATGGGCGGGTCGCTGTCTGGCGGGAAATCCGCAGGCTGGCGCGGTTGCACGGGGTGGAAAGTCGCATCCATTTCGTGCGCGGGGGCAAGCTTGCACAACTGTTGAACCACGCGCGGTCGGCGGTGACGGTCAATTCGACGGCGGGTCAGCAGGTGCTGTGGCGCGGACTTCCGCTCAAGGTGTTCGGGGCGGCGGTTTATGCCAAACCGGAGTTCGTCTCGACCCAGACATTGCCGGAATTCTTTGCGCAAGCGACCCGGCCCGACAGCAAAGCCTATCGCGATTATCGGCATTATCTGCTGGAAACCAGCCAGATTCCGGGTGGTTACTATGCTTCGCGCGGGCGGCGCGCATTGATGCGGCAGGTTGTCGATATGATGCTGTCGGCGGAAGATCCCTACGATTCATTGACATCGGGACATGCGGCACCACGGCAACAGTTACGCATCGTGACGTGACCGCAAAAATCGGGTTTTGCCAAATCCTTATTCCCACGATAGAGTTACAGGCAAAACTTGAGGTAATACTCCACCAAAGGAGCCCGAGCAGTGAATAAGTATGTATCGAGGGGGGCGAAAGCCTTGACCCTTGCTGCCGTGGTTGGCGTGGTTGCAGGCTGCGGCTTGCCCCGGTCCGGTCCGAACAAACGCGAGATCTTTGCGGGTTCGGTGCTGGAGCAGGGCGACGCGTTCGTCGTGACCGTGAACAGCCGCGTGACCAATGCGACCTCGGTTGTGCCGTCCTTCGGCTTTGGGTCGAATTTCCGCAATGCGGGTGCGTTGGGGTCTGACACGATCAATCCCGGCGACGTGCTGGTCTTGACGGTGTTTGAGAACGTGCGGGATGATCCGTTGCTGGGCAATACCGGCCAGCGGGTCTCGTTGCTGGATCAGGTGCAGGTCGATGGCGCGGGATACATCTTTGTGCCCTATGCCGGGCGCATCCGGGCCGCAGGGCAGACGCCCGACGGATTGCGGCAGGCGATCACACGCAAGCTGGATACGCAGACGCCCGATCCGCAGATCACGGTGCAGCGGGCCTCGGGTGATGGATCGACAGTATCGGTTTCGGGTGCGGTGACGGGGCAGGGGGTCTATCCGATCGAACGTCCGACACGGACGCTGTCTGCGATGCTGGCGGCGGCGGGCGGTGTGGCCATTCCGCCCGAGGTCGCCATCGTGCGGGTGACGCGCGGCGGCCATACCGGCAAGATCTGGTTGCAGGATTTGTATGAAAATCCGGGCCTTGATATTGCGTTGCGTCCGAATGACCGGATCATCGTGGAGCAGGATACGCGGGCCTTTACCGTGCTGGGCGCGACCGGTGTGCAGAACCGTGTGCCGTTCGAGACGCAGACCCTGAGCGCGATCGAGGCGATTGCAACGGTGGGCGGGCTGAACACAGGCTTTGCCGATCCGACGGGTGTGTTCGTCTTTCGCAATGAACCGGCCGAGATTGCCAATGCCGTGCTGGGGCGCAATGATCTGACCGGGGATCAACGGTTTGTCTATGTGCTGGACCTGACGCAGCCCACTGGCATGTTCGAGGCGCGCGATTTCACCATCCGCGACGGGGACACGGTTTATGTGACCGAAGCGCCGTTCGTGCAGTGGCAAAAGACGCTGTCGGCGATCACGGGATCGGCGTCGGCGGCGGATTCGCTGGCCTCGGCCTCCGGTGGCTGACAGGGCGGCGTTGGACGAAGATCAGGCCGCCGGGGGCATTCCTCGGCGGCTTTTCCATTACAATGCGGGCTTTTTGTGGGACCGGCGGCTGCGGCGCATTCTGACGCTGGCGGGGCATTCCCTGCACTTGGGGCTGCCCGGTGCCGGTGACGGTGTGGTGGTCTGGGGGCGCTCGCCCTATGCGGCGCGGGGCGAATGGATAGCGCAACGCAGGGGCGTGCCACTGGTGCGGCTGGAGGATACGTTCCTGCGGTCGATCCGGCCGGGGCGGGCGGGCGGTGCGCCGATTGGATTGATGATCGACGATCTGGGCGTGCATTTCGACAGTGCCACGCCATCGCGGCTGGAGATGCTACTGGCGACACATCCGCTGGATGATGCGGGGTTGCTCGCGCGGGCCGATGAGGGGATCGCGCGGTTGCGGCATTGCGATCTGTCAAAATACAACCTGCATGACAGCACGATTGCGCCGCCGGAACCGGGCTATGTGCTGGTGATCGACCAGACGCTGGGGGATGCGTCGATCCGGCATGGCGGTGCGTCAGAGGCAAGTTTCGCCGCGATGCTGCAACTGGCCCGTGACGAAAATCCACAGGCGCGGATTGTCATCAAGACCCATCCCGAAACCATCACCGGCCACCGTGCGGGGCATTTCAGTGCGGCTGATGCGGGCGGGCCGATCGCGGTTTTAGCCGCGCCGGTGTCGCCATGGCGGCTGCTGGAAGGGGCGGAGGCGGTTTATACCGTCAGTTCACAACTGGGCTGGGAGGCCGTTCTGGCAGGGCATCGCCCGGTGGTTCTGGGCCAGCCGTGGTATGCGGGCTGGGGCGTGACGGATGACCGCGCGCCGGTCGTGCGGCGCGCGCGCGTTTTGACCCCGGCGCAAATGTTTGCCGCTGCGATGATCCTTGCGCCGGTCTGGTATGACCCCTGCCGCGATGCCCTGTGCGCGTTCGAGGGCGCGTTGGACCAGATGGAGGCCGAGGCGCGCAGCTATCGAGCGGACCGGGCGGGGCATGTGGCGCTGGGGATGCGGCTGTGGAAACGCGGGCGGTTGCAGGCGGTGTTCGGGCGCGAGGTGCCGTTGCGGTTTCAGGATGACCCCGCGCGGGCCGTGGCGCAGGCGCAAGGCAAGAGCCTGCTGGTCTGGGCGGGCAAAGAGCCTGCGGGCCTTGCGCATCCGGCGATCCGGCGGGTGGAGGACGGGTTCCTGCGGTCGCGGGGCCTTGGGGCGGAGCTGGTGCCGCCGTTGTCTTTGGTGACGGATTCGCGCGGGATTTACTATGATCCGACGCGGGAAAGCGATCTGGAACATCTGATCGCGGGGCCGTTGCCGCCGGGCGGGCGGGCGCGGGCAGAGCGGCTGATTGCGGCCATCGTGGGCCGGGGGATCAGCAAATATAATCTGGCGGGTGCCTTGCCCGATCTGCCTGAGGGCCCGCGCATTCTGGTGCCGGGCCAGGTGGAGGATGACGCGTCGATCCGGCTGGGTGCAGGGGATGTGCGCACGAATCTGGGGCTGTTGCAGGCGGCGCGGGCGGCCAATCCGGCGGCAGTGATCGTCTACAAGCCGCATCCCGATGTGGAGGCGGGGTTGCGGCCCGGTGTCGTGGCAGACGCGGCGGCGGCGGATGTGGTGGCGCGGGGTGCGGACCCGGTTGCATTGATTGCGGCCTGCGACGCGGTCTGGACGATGACATCGCTGCTGGGGTTCGAGGCATTGCTGCGGGGCAAGCCCGTGACTTGTCTGGGCGCGCCGTTCTATGCGGGCTGGGGGCTGACGACGGATCTGGGGCCGGTGCCTGCGCGGCGAACGGCGCGGGTGGATCTGGTGCATCTGGCGCATGCAGCACTGATTGGCTATCCGCGCTATTTCGATCCCGTCAGCGGGCGGCCCTGCCCGGTGGAGGTGGTGGTGGACCGGTTGGCGGCGGGGGATATTCCGCGCGGGGGACTGGGGATGCGGCTGCTGGCCAAGGCGCAGGGGCGGTTTGCGGGCTATGCGCGGTTCTGGCGGTAGGGTGCGGGAAAATTGACGGCTGTCAATTTCAGGTATGTTTATTTTGATCAATTGGTTATGTTTTTCAAGGCGGCGCTAGGCACCTGAAACGTTCCGGGATTGCGCAAGTCGGGGTGAACCCCGACCTACAGGCCATTCTATCGGGTCCGTGCCAGCGCCCACCCTGCCGTCAGTAGATATACCTGATCTGTTCGGTCCAGAACCGTTCCATGCGTTTGAGGCTGCGGTTGATGTCATCCATGCCTTCCATGCCCAGCATGCCGCGCTTTTCCAGCGTTTCGGCGTGTTTGGCGAAAAGGTCGGTCAGGGCCGCGCGCACGGCACGGCCCTTGTCGGTGAGGCGCACGCGGACCGAGCGGCGGTCAACTTCGGACCGCTGGTGATGCATGTAGCCAAGCTCGACCAGCTTTTTCAGATTATAGCTGACGTTGGAACCCTGATAGTAACCGCGGGATTTCAGCTCGCCCGCCGTCACCTCATTTTCGGCGATGTTGAAGATCAGCAGCGCCTGCACCGCATTGATTTCCAGCACGCGCAGGCGTTCGAATTCATCCTTGACCACATCCAGCAGCAGCCGGTGCAGCCGTTCGATCAGCGACAGATTTTCCAGATAGCATCCGAAGAATGCTTTTTGCGAGCCGTCAAGCAGCGGTTCATGCAGTGACATAACAGGGCCTCTCCACCAGATTTATCGCTGGGCAGAATCGGGCCAAAGCAAAAACATATCGTAAACTCGTGTGCGTATTCGTGTAAAATGCGTCGCAACACCGTGCGCTGCCCGGTCAGGCCCTTAGCCGCGCGCGGGCGAAGGTACCGATTGTGGTGATCAGCGGGGCGAGGGCGGTGGGGGCAGGGGTCTGGCCCAGCACCCATGGCAACAGGTCCTGATCGTTTTCGTCAAGCAGACGGTCATAGGCGGCAAGGGTGGCCTCGTCCATCTGCGCCAGACGCGCATCGGCGAAGGGGCCAAGGATCAGATCCATTTCCTTGGTCCCCCGGCGCCATGATCGCATGGTCATGCGTTTCAGCCGTGCCTCTTGCGGGTCCATCAGGCGGCGTCCTGAAGCATCAACTGGCGCAGGCGTTGCTCGATCTGGTCGATCTGCTGACCAAGGCCCGCCGCCTGTTCGCGCAGCCGCGCAAGGTCGCCCAGCAGCGCGCGCTGGTCGGGATGGCTGGGGTTGTCGCCGGGATGCGCTTCCAGCCCGTCACCTTCGCCCGTCAACAGCCAGCGCAACGAGACGTTGAGCATGCCTGCCATCATCTGCAACCGGTTGGCGCGGGGTTCGGCGCGGTCATTCTCCCATGCCTCGACCGTGGTCAGGCGGACGCCAAGACGGCGGGCGAGATCGGCACTCGACAGGCCCGCTGCCTCGCGCGCCCATGTGATGCGGTCGCCGTAGGTGGCGGCGCTGTCGCTGCACCATGTGGTGTCATCTGTCGGCATAGGATGCTCCTTCTTTCCGTTGTGGCGATCCGTTCAGGCTTGATCGTCGCGGGGGGTCACCATAAGACATGGAGCCGAAAAGTTCAAATGCATCAGGGATCGTTATAGCCATGGCCTTTCTTTCGGACACTCTGGCGCGGGTCAAACCATCGCCCACGATCGCTGTGACGACCAAGGCGCAAGTCCTGAAGGCAGAGGGGCGCGACGTGATCGGCCTTGGCGCGGGCGAGCCGGATTTCGACACGCCGCAGAACATCAAGGACGCGGCCAAGCGGGCAATTGATGGCGGCAAGACCAAGTATACGGCCGTGGATGGCATTCCGGAGTTGAAGGCAGCGATCTGTGCCAAGTTCAAGGCGGAAAACAACCTGACCTACACGCCTGCGCAGGTGACGGTGGGCACCGGCGGCAAGCAGACGCTGTATAATGCGCTGATGGCGACGTGCAATCCGGGCGATGAGGTGATCATCCCGGCCCCCTATTGGGTCAGTTATCCCGATATGGTGCTGCTGGCAGGTGGCGTGCCGGTGCCGGTGGTTTGCGGGATCGAGGCGTCATTCAAGCTGACGCCGGCACAGTTGGAGGCGGCGATCACGCCGAAGACGAAGTGGTTCATCTTCAACTCGCCCTCGAACCCGACGGGGGCGGGCTATACGCGGGCAGAATTGCGTGCGCTGTGTGATGTACTGTTGCGCCATCCACATGTGTGGATCATGTCGGATGACATGTATGAACATCTGGTATTCGACGATTTCGTCTTTACCAGCCCGGCCGAGGTGGAGCCCGCGCTTTATGACCGGACGCTGACCTGCAACGGGGTATCGAAATCCTATGCGATGACGGGCTGGCGGATCGGCTATGCGGCGGGCCCTGCGCATCTGATCAAGGCGATGGGCACGATCCAGAGCCAGTCGACATCGAACCCCTGTTCGATCGCGCAATATGCGGCGCTTGAGGCATTGACCGGCCCGCAGGATTTTCTGGCCCCCAATCGCGCGCTGTTTCAGGGGCGGCGCGATCTGGTGGTGGGGATGCTCAATCAGGCCAAGGGGGTGACGTGTCCCACGCCCGAGGGCGCGTTCTACGTCTATCCCGATATTTCGGGCTGCATCGGCAAGGTAACCCCGAAGGGCGTGATCATCACCAATGACGAGGTATTCGCGACGGCCTGCTGGAGGATACCGGGGTCGCGGTGGTGTTCGGTGCGGCCTTTGGCGTGTCGCCCAATTTCCGCGTCAGCTATGCCACATCGAATGCGGCCTTGACGGAGGCCTGCAGCCGTATCATCGGTTTCTGTGCAAGCCTGCAATGAGGCCCTGATGAGCGAATTGCCCGAATACTACTTTCGCATCCGTGACAATGGTGCGGCGGTGTTCCGTATTGATACGGAAAACCGCCAGCGCCGCATCGACATGGAAGAGATCGCCACCGTCAACGTCAAGAACGGCAATGTGAAACCGCATGGCGAGCGGGTGTTGACAGAGGCTGAAATGGCGTTGATCGGCGAATGGCTGGCGGCGCGGGTGGCGGTGCTGGCCGCGCGGGAGATCGACGATATCTTGCGCGCGGTGGACCAGATGAACCTGACAACGCAATGGGTGCAGGCGCGGGCGAGCGATGATCAGCTTGAGGTGGTGACGGACGCCTTGCTGCTGGCGATGCACGATCTGCGCACGGTGCTGGTGCGCAAGAAATCGGACCGGTTGCTGGCGGCATCGGCGTAGGGGGCTGTCTGCCCCCTCGGCGTGCCGGGCACGCCTCACCCCCGAGGATAGTTTTGAACAGAGGAAGTTGCGGGCCAAGATCAGTCCGCAGGCATCGTCTCATTCGCGCTGATGCGGGCGGCGGCGAAGGCGGGCAGGGCTTCGCATGCCGTGGCGAGCGCCTCGAGTTTGGGATAGCGGCCGGATGGGAAGGCGCGGGGCAGGCGCAGGGTCAGATAGAAGGTGGTGCAGGCGGTCATCACGTCGGCGTGGCTGAAGGCATCGCCATAAAGCCATGGGTTGCCTGCGCGTGCCTCAAGGGCTGCGAGGCCTGCGGCAAGCTGGTGTTCGCAGCGGGATTGCCAGGCCTGGCTGATGTGTTCGGGGGGATGAAAATAGCCTTCGTAAAACAGCGTGACCGCTTTTTCAAAGCAGCCCGAGGCGAGGGCTGTGGCCTGCATGATCTGGCGGCGTTCAGGCCCATGCGGCGGGATCAGGGCGCGGGCGGGGCCGACGGTTTCATCCAGATGGTCGATGATGGCATTGGAATCGATGAGGATTTCGCCATCGTCCAGAAATCAGGGCGGGGATGCGGATCAGGGGGTTGATGGTTTGCACATGGGCGGCATCGCCGAAAATCGAGGACGTATCGCGGCTGAACGGGATGCCGTAGTGGTGCAGGGTGACTGCGACGCGGCGGGTGACAGGGCTGTCGTATTGGCCGACGAGGATCATGGCGTGCCTTTGGGTGGGAACTTTGCAGGTTATGGCACGGGTTTGATCCGGTCCCAAAGCCATTTCGCGACAACTGGCAGCAGTGTGATCCCTGCGATCAGGGCGAGCAGCACCGGGTTGAGCGGGTCATCCTGCAGGCCTGCCCCCATGGCGGCGAGGGCCACGCTGACGGGAATGACACCAAGGATGGTTGCGATTGCAAAGCGGGGGAAGGTGATCGTCGTCAGGCCAGCGGCATAGCTGACGGCATCAAACGAGATAAACGGGATCAGGCGCGAGGCGAACACGATGGCCATCAGCGACCATTGCGACCGGGGGGCCGCGATGTATTTCAGGATGCGGTTGTCGGATCTGCGGATCGCGTCATGGCCGAGGTAGCGGGCGAGGCAGAAGGCGATGACTGCGCCAAGAACCGCGCCTGCGACAGAATAGGTACTGCCCCACGTCGTGCCGTAAAGCGCACCTGCAGCCATGGCGATGGGGCCACTGGGAATGGGGCTGAAGACGATGGCAAGGGTCATCAGGCCAACAAGGGCTGCAGGTCCAAACGGGCCGAGGGTGCTGACGACGCCGGCTACCCAAGTCTTGCTGAACATTTGCTGGTCGCCCCACATCAGGGAGGGCAGCGCCAGCCCCGCGACAATGGCAAGAATGAGGCCTGCGGCCAGCAGGCGCCGCTTTGTGAAAAGGGGGGTGCGATCAGTCATGGGGCTGAGATCGGCATCCATCACCGGGTGCCGACAGTCAAGAGCAGAGTGTTCGGTCCGACCCAGCCGTCGGGGGTCTGAAAGGCATCGAGTTGGGTTTCCATGTCAGCTATGGCCGCCGCGCGCGCATCAGGGGTGAGGATGGAGAGAATCTGCAGGATAGGACCCGCTGCGTCACGGATGAACATCAGGTAGTCGGCGGTGCGTGGCAGACAGAACGGCACGGCCATCGTGGTTGTGGTGACGCTGGCAAAGCCCGCCGCCTTGAACAGGTCATGCAGGTGTCCGGGGCGGCCAAGGCTGGTCAGGCCGCCGGGCTGGAAGGGGTCGCGCGGGGGCAGACCTGCGTGGCGCAGCGCCGTGGACATCAGGATGCGCAGGCAGGGGTTCTGATCGGGTGCTGCAAAAACCATGGCGGCAAAGCGCGCACCGGGCCGCAGGGTGCGGCGGATTTCCATGAGGCCCGCCGATGGATCGGGCAGGAACATCAGGCCAAGGCGGCAAATGGCGGCGTCAAAGTGGGTGTCGGGCAGGCCAAGAGCTGCGGCATCGGCGACATGGGTTGTGATATTGTTGTGCCCTGCAGCCTTTGCGGAGGTTGCGGCGAAGGTCAGGATTTCGGCTGATATGTCGGTTGCGGTGACGTGCCCGTTTGGTCCGACGCGCATCGCAAGGTCAAGCGTCTGATCGCCCGCCCCAGCGGCGACATCAAGCACGGACTGCCCTTCGGTGATGCCCGCCATGTTCAGCATGGCGCGGGTGGGCAAGCGAAGCCAATCGCGAATGATGGGCGCGTGGCGGTGCCAGCCTGCGGCGGCGGCATCCCATTGCTGGCGGGTATCGGTGGCGGGTGTGGTCTGCATGGCGGGTTCCTGTGGACGGCAGCTTGGTCAAGTTTGCGCTTGTCAGCAGGGTTGCGACAGCCGCAAGGTTGCGGAACGGGGCCGCAAATTTGCGATGCGACGTGTCCGGAGGAGCAAGATGTTCGACTGGAACGATCTGCGGTTTCTGCTGGCCGTGGCGCGCGAGGGCAGCACGCTGGCGGCCGCGCGGCAATTGGGGGTCAACCAATCCACGGTGCAGCGACGGCTGGCGGACCTTGAGGCGCGGTTGGGTGAGCGGCTGGTGGAGCGGCTGGCGGCAGGCTACCGGCTGACCGATCTTGGCCAAGCGGTGCTGGCACGGGCCGAGGCGGTGGAGACGGCGGTGGATGCGTTTGCCCAGGCCGTGCAGGATCAGGGGCGGGGCGCACGCGGTGTGGTCCGGCTGACCTGCCCGGAGCCGATTGCGTTCCGGCTGACAAAGTCTGGGATAATTGAGCGTTTTCAAGCGACACATCCGGGGCTGACGGTCGAATTTGTGCTGAGCGACAGTTACGTTGATCTGACGAGGGGCGAGGCGGACGTGGCGTTGCGGTCGGGCGATACCGATGACGCGGTGCTGGTCGGGCGCAAAATCGCGGCATCGCTGTGGGCGGTTTATGCGAGCCGGGACTATGTGGCGCGCCATGGTGCGCCCGCGTCGGATGCCGAGATGGCAGCGCATCCGTTGATCGGGTTCGAGGAAGGGATGGCCAAGCACCGCGCGGTGATCTGGCTGCACGCCGTGGCCCCTGGTGGCACATATGCCGCGCGCAGCACATCGGTGCTGGGGCTGATCTCGGCGGCGAAAGCCGGGGTGGGTGTGGCGGCGCTGCCGATGTCGTTGGGGGACGCGGAGCCGGACCTTGTGCGCGTCTTTGGCCCGGTTGACGCATTGACGCGTGACTGGCGGATATTGGCACATCCGGATCAGCGCCAGACGGCGCGGGTGGAGGCATTCTTTCGTTTCATCCTGTCAGAGACCGTGGCGTTGCGTCCGATCCTGACGGGGTAGTGAGGTCAGGCGGCCGATCCGCCCACCGTCAGGCCGCCGATCATCAGGGTGGGTTGGCCGACGCCGACGGGCACCCATTGGCCCGCCTTGCCGCAATTGCCGATGCCGGGATCGAGGGCCATGTCGTTGCCGATGGCACGGATGGCTTTCAGGGCCGTGGCGCCGTCACCGATCAGGGTCGCCCCTTTGACGGCGGCGCCGACGACGCCGTTCTGGACGCGGTACGCCTCGGTGCAGGAAAACACGAACTTGCCGTTGGTGATGTCGACCTGCCCGCCGCCAAAGCCCACGGCGTAGATGCCATCTTTCAGATCGGCCAGGATCGCTGCCGGATCATCGGGGCCAGACAGCATGTAGGTATTGGTCATGCGCGGCATGGGCGCATGGGCATAGCTTTCGCGGCGGCCATTCCCGGTGGGGGCGACCCCCATCAGGCGGGCATTCTGGCGGTCTTGCATGTAGCCAACCAGCACGCCGTCATCAATCAGCACGTTCTTGGCCGATGGTGTGCCTTCGTCATCAATGCTGATGGAGCCGCGCCGGTCGGGCATCGTGCCATCGTCCAGCACCGTCACCCCGCGCGCGGCGATCTGCTGGCCCATCAGTCCCGCAAAGGCGGAGGTTTTTTTGCGGTTGAAATCGCCTTCCAACCCATGACCGATTGCCTCATGCAGCAGGATACCGGGCCAGCCGGGGCCAAGCACCACGTCCATCACGCCTGCCGGGGCCGGGACGGCATCAAGGTTGACGTGTGCGATGCGCAAGGCTTCCCTGACCAGCGGCTGCCAGTGATCGCGCGTCATCAGGCGGGCAAGGCCGTAACGCCCGCCGCCGCCGGTGCCGCCCTGTTCGCGTTTGCCTTTATCGGCGATAATCACCGACACGTTCAGCCGCGCCATGGGGCGGATGTCGGCAAGGCGCAGGCCATCGGGGCGCAGGATTTCCACCTCTTTATAGCTCGCGGCAATCGTGGCCGACACCTGCACCACGCGGGGATCAAGCGCGCGGGCGTAGGCGTCAATCTCGCGCAGCATGTCGATCTTCACGGCGAAAGTTGCGTCGGCGATGGGGTCCGCGTCGGAATAAAGCCGGGTGTTGGTGCCGCGCGGGGCGGGGGCCATGGTGCCGCCGCCATCACCCACGGCAAGGCGCGCGGTGTCTGAGGCGCGCAGCAGGGACTTTTCCGATATTTCAGTGGCATGGGCATAGCCCGACACCTCGCCCCGCACGGCGCGCAAACCGAACCCTTCAGAGGCGTCATAGCTGGCGGACCGGATGCGCCCGTCATCCAGCACGATGGATTCCGACCGCTGGCGTTCAAGATACAGCTCGCCATCGTCGGCCCCGTGGGTTGCCGCGCGCAGGATCGCCAGCGTGGCGGCCTCGTCCAGGTGCGTCTCGAACGGGCGGAAGGGGGCATCGGTCATGGGGCGGCCTTTTGCTGTGACTATGCAGGTTAAGTAGGCCGTGCGGCGCGGGCCTGCAAGGCGGGGCCGGGATCAGCGGGGAAAGACCTGCGCGAGTGCGTCCATTTCCAGTGCCCAGGTCGCGGGGGCATAGAGCGCCTCGTGCCCGGCCCCTTTCAGTGGGTGAAACTGTTTGGGGTCGTTTGCTGCGGCAAACAGCGCCTGCCCCATGGCATAGGGGATCACGGCATCGCGGGTGCCGTGCACCATCAGGATCGGGGCGGTGACGGCGGCGATATGGTCGATGCTGCGGAACTGATCCTTCATCAGCAGTCGCACGGGCAGCCATGGATAGATTTCCGCGGCCACATCGACGGCGGCGGTATAGGGGGCCTCGAGCACGACGGCCCCGACGGGGCGCTGGCTTGCCAGTTGCACGGCGACCCCGGTGCCAAGGGATTCGCCCACGACGGCTAGACGGGCAGGCGGGACGCCTTGGGCCATCAGCCAGTCATATGCCGTCAGCGCGTCGATGATGAAGCCCGCCTCGGAGATGCTGCCGGTGCTGCCGCCGTAGCCGCGATAGGACAGGAAGGCCACGCCATAGCCCGTCGCAACATAGGCGGCGAAACGGTCGGCGCGCCCCCCGATTTCGCCGCCATTGCCGTGGAAGAACAGGATTGTCGGCCTGTCATCGCGGGCGGGCGCATACCAGAGCGTCAGCGTTTCGCCATCAGGTGTGGGCAGGCGTTCGACCTGAACGCCCGCAAGACCTGTATCGGCGGGCGCGGGATTACCGCGCGTCGGAAAATACTGAAAATTCCGCTGCAGGACATACATGCCCGCCGCTGCCACAAGATAGAGCAGGAAAAGCAGGAACAGGGTCGCCTTGATCAGTGTCATGCGGGCCTTTCAGCGGGGGGCGATCGGGGCACCGGGCGCTACTATGCCGCAACTCTTTTGCTTGTGGATCATGGCTTATTATGGTTTTACGGGCGCCAGAAACAACCCGGATTCTTTGGCGTGCCACATGCCGGGGACCGGCGGTGCCGGACCGCGACAGGATAGTGAAGATGATCAAGCGACTTTTGACGACCGTGAATACCGCAACCTGCGCACTGGCCCTGATGGCCGGGGCAGCGATGGCGCAAGGCCTTGAAATTATTGGACAGCCTGTTGACAAGGGGATCGGCTTTCAGCCGGCCGTGACGGAACTGGCGCGCGACATCGAATGGCTGGACAACTTCATTCTTGTCATCATCACGGTGATTTCGGTGTTTGTGACGGCGCTGTTGATCTGGTGTGTCGTGCGGTTCAACGCACGTCGCAATCCGACGCCTGCAACATTCACCCACAATTCACCGGTTGAGGTGGCATGGACATTGATCCCGATCCTGATCCTTGTGGTGATCGGGGCGTTTTCGCTGCCGGTGCTGTTCAAGCAGCAGACAATTCCTGTGGCGGAGGTCACGATCAAGGCAACGGGGAACCAGTGGTACTGGACCTATGATTACGTCGATGAAGTGGTTGATCCCGCAGCGGGTGACGGATCGACCCTGGTGTTTGACAGCAACATGATCGGGTCGCCGTTTACCGGTGGAACCAATGTGCTGACGCCCGAGGTCGAGGCGCAACTTGTGGCGGCGGGTTATGCCAAGGAGCAATTCCTGCTGGCTGCGACGACGGCGATGGTCGTGCCGGTGGGCAAGACAATCGTGCTGCAGGTCACGGGGTCGGACGTGATCCATGCATGGGCGATGCCCGCCTTTGGTGTGATGCAAAGCGGCGTGCCGGGACGGATTTCGCACCTGTGGTTCACGGCAGAGCGTGAAGGCATCTATTTCGGCCAGTGCACCACGCTGTGCGGCCAGATGCATGCCTACATGCCGATCACCGTGAAAGTGGTTTCGGAAGAGGCTTATGCTGCGTGGCTTGCCGCGAACAAGCAGGCTGTAATCGATGGCGGCGACTATGTGGATGTGTCGGCGGTGATGCTGGCCGGAGACGCCGCACCCGTGACGGTTGCCACAAACGACTGATAGCCAAATGCCCCGCGCGGGCAGGAGCAATGCATGACGGATATCTCGGCACAAGTGCAGACGGGCGAGGCGGGGTTTGGTGACTATGTTGCCCTGCTGAAACCGCGTGTCATGTCGCTGGTGGTGTTCACGGCGGTTGTCGGGCTGCTGGTGGCCCCGGCATCTGTGCATCCGGTGATCGGCCTGATCGCCATTCTGTTCATCGCCCTTGGTGCAGGCGCGTCGGGCGCGCTGAACATGTGGTGGGATGCCGATATTGACGCGCTGATGCGCCGGACGCAGAAACGTCCGGTGCCCGCAGGCAAAGTCCAGCCCGGTGAAGCGTTGGGGCTGGGGATGGCGCTGTCTGGGATTGCGGTCGTCATGCTATGGCTGACGGCGAATATGGTGGCGGCGGGGTTGCTGGCGTTTACGATCTTTTTCTACGCCGTGGTGTATTCCATGTGGCTGAAACGCAGCACACCGCAGAACATCGTGATCGGAGGTGCTGCAGGAGCGTTTCCCCCGATGATCGGTTGGGCCGTGGCCACGGGTGGGGTTTCGATGGAAGCCGTGTTGATGTTCGCGTTGATCTTCATGTGGACGCCGCCGCATTTCTGGGCGCTCGCGCTGTTCATGAAGGAAGATTACCACACGGCCGGTGTGCCGATGTTGACAGTGACGCACGGGCGGCGCGCGACGCGGACCTATATCATGGTGTACACGCTGCTGCTGGCCCCGGTGGGGATCGCCTGCGCGCTTTCGGGGATTGGCGGGCCGCTGACACTGGCCGTGGCGATCGTGCTGAACGGGTGGTTCGTGGTTGGCGCATGGCGCATCTGGCAGCGCGACGAGGCGATGGCCGAGGCCGACAAATACGCGGTGGAAAAGGCGGTGTTCCGGTTTTCGCTGTCATATCTGTTCTTGCATTTCAGCGTGTTTCTGGTGGAAGCGGTGCTGAAATCCTATGGTTTGGGGGGCTGGTGAATGCCGTTTCAGGTTGAACATGAAATCCACCAGCGCCGCTTTGGCCGCAATGTCGGGGTCGGGCTGTCGCTGCTGGCCATGGTGGTCATCGTTTTGGCGCTGACCGTGGTCAAGGTGACGCGCGGAGAGCCGTTGAAAGGTTTTGATCATGTGATCGACCCCGATCTGGTTCCAGCTGAGGGCAGCGAATGACGCCGATCAACCAGACGGGGCTAAAGCTGGCAGGGGTGGCGGTGCTGATGGCGTCGCTGTCGTTTGCGGCGGTGCCGTTTTACGATTGGTTCTGCCGGGTGACGGGCTTTGCAGGCACGACATCGGTGGCGGACGGGCCATCGGATGAAATTCTGGATCAGACGGTGATCGTGCGGTTTGACGCATCGGTCGAGGCGGGGATGCCGTGGCAGTTCCGCCCGATGCAGCGCACCATGGAAATCCGGATCGGCGAGACGGGCCTTGCGTTCTATGAGGCATTCAATCCGACGAACCGGGTGGTTGCGGGCACGGCGAGCTATAACGTGACGCCTGATGCCGCAGGGGGCTATTTTACCAAGATCGCCTGTTTCTGTTTTGAACAGCAGGTGCTGCAACCCGGTGAACGGGTCGAAATGCCGGTCAGCTTTTACGTCGACCCCGAAATGGTGCGCGACGACGAAGGGCGGTTTGTGAAAGAGATCACACTGTCCTATACTTTCCACGAGACCGATCTGCCGCAAGAGCAGGCCGCCATTGCCCCGGTTGCGACCGGGGCCACAAACTAGCAGACGAGGGAAGCCATGGCGCACGCCAAGAACCACGATTACCACATCCTGCCGCCGTCGATCTGGCCCTTCATGGGCGCGGTTGGCGCATTCACCATGCTGTTCGGGGCGGTGCTTTGGATGCACGGGTCCGGCCCGTGGCTGGGGCTGATCGGCCTTGCCATGGTGTTGTATGTGATGTTCGCGTGGTGGTCGGATGTCATTGCGGAAAGCCAGGTGGGCGACCATACCCCGGTCGTCAGCATCGGCCTGCGCTATGGGTTCATCATGTTCATCATGTCGGAAGTGATGTTCTTTTCGGCATGGTTCTGGTCGTTCTTCAAACACGCCATGTATCCGATGGGCCCCGAAAGCCCGGCGATTGACGGTGTGTGGCCGCCTGCGGGGATTGAAACCTTTGATCCCTGGCACCTGCCATTGATCAACACGCTGATCCTGCTGTGTTCGGGGGCGGCGGCGACATGGGCGCACCATGCGCTGGTGCATGAGAATAACCGGCAGGACCTGAAGAACGGGTTGATCCTGGCGATTTTGCTGGGGGTGCTTTTTACCGGATTTCAGGCCTATGAATACAGCCATGCGGCCTTTGGGTTCACCGATGGCATCTATCCGTCGAACTTTTTCATGGCGACGGGGTTTCACGGATTTCACGTTCTGATCGGCACGATCTTTCTGGGTGTTTGCCTGATCCGCGTGATGAAGGGGCATTTCACGCCAGACAAGCACATCGGGTTCGAGGCGGCGGCGTGGTACTGGCACTTTGTCGATGTGGTCTGGCTGTTCCTGTTTGCGGCCATCTACGTCTGGGGGCGGTAAAGGGGCGGTCCGGTCCGCTTGCGGACGGGCGTTCTTCATAGGATAACCACTGGCGTGGGGCGTTGCCGCCCTGCGCCATTCGCGTGTTTGGGGGCATGATGATCCGCCGTTATCTTATTCCGCTGGCCTTTGGCGCGATTGGTGTTGGCATCCTGTGGGGGCTGGCCTTCTGGCAACTGGCGCGGCTGGAGGTCAAGCAAGCCTACCTTGCCAATCTTGAAGCACAGATCGTGGCGGCGCCGGTCGCCTTGCCCGCCACAGCCGACCCCGTCCGCGACCGGTTTCAGCCGGTGATCGTGACGGGGCAGTTTGCCGGTGACGCGCTGTCGGTGCTGGTCAGTCGCAAACAGATCGGCCCCGGCGTGCGGCTGATTGCGCCTTTTGTCACCGATACGGGTCGGCGGATCATGGTGGACAGGGGTTTTGTCGCCGAGGATGCGCGCGCGGCGGATCACACCGCCACGGCGTTCGAGGTGACGGGCAATCTGCATTGGCCGGAAGAAACCGACAGCTACACTCCCGCGCCGGATGCGGATGCGGGCCTGTGGTTTGCGCGCGATGTGGCGGCGATGGCGCAGGCCTTGGGCACTGATCCGATCCTGATCGTGGCGCGCAGCAATACGGGCGGCGGGGTAGAGCCCATGCCGGTGGATACGGCGGGCATCCCGAACGACCATTTGCAGTATGCAATCACATGGTTTTTGCTAAGCGTTGTATGGGCGGGGATGACAGCGCTCTTGGTCTGGCGTATCAGGCAGCGGACAGTGTGAAGGTTTCATGATGCGCTATGTCTCCACCCGTGGCACGGCCCCGGTACTGACCTTTGGTGAGGCGATGATGACGGGCCTTGCCCGTGATGGCGGGCTGTATGTGCCGGACGCGGTGCCAGTGATGACGGCGGCGGATATTGCCGCGCTGGCGGGGCAGTCTTATGAGGAGACCGCGTTTCGTGTGATGTGGCCGTTTCTGGGGGATACGTTCACGGAAGCCGAATTTCGGGGGCTGATCGGTGCGGCCTATGCGGGGTTTGGCCATGCGGCGCGCGCGCCTTTGGTGCAGCTTGCCCCCAACCATTTCCTGCTGGAGCTGTTCCACGGCCCGACCTTGGCGTTCAAGGATTTCGCCATGCAGTTGATCGGGCAGATGATGCAGGCGGCTTTGGCCAAGACGGGTGAGCGGGTCACAATCGTGGGGGCCACCAGCGGTGATACCGGGTCTGCCGCGATGGAGGCGTTCCGCGGGTTGGCGAATGTCGATCTGTTCATCCTGTTCCCGCATGGACGTGTGTCGGACGTGCAGCGCCGCCAGATGACGACGCCGGTCGAGACAAACGTGCATGCACTGGCGATGGATGGCGATTTCGACGATGCGCAAGCCCGCGTGAAGGACATGTTCAACGATTTCGCCTTTCGTGATGGCGTGCGGCTGGCGGGGGTCAACAGCATCAACTGGGCGCGGGTTCTGGCGCAGGTGGTCTATTATTTCAGCGCGGCGGTGTCCTTGGGCGCGCCGCACCGCGCCGTCAGCTTTACGGTGCCGACGGGCAATTTCGGTGACATCTTCGCAGGCTACATCGCGCGCCGGATGGGCCTGCCGATTGAACGGCTGGTGATTGCAACCAACCAGAATGACATTCTGCACCGCGCGCTATCTTCGGGCGATTATGTCACGGATGGTGTCAAGCCCTCGATCAGCCCGTCGATGGATATTCAGGTCAGTTCCAACTTTCGAACGCGCGCTGTTTGATGCATACGGGCGCGACGGGGCGGCGGTCACGGCGTTGATGGGCGAGTTGAAGGCGGGCGGGTTCCACATCAGCCAAGGTGCCTTGGGGATGCTGCGCGATACCTTTGCCTCGGGCCGGGTTTCCGAAGATGAAACGCGCGCGATGATGCGACGTGCGCATGCCGAGACAGGCGAAGTGCTGTGCCCGCATTCGGCAGTGGGTGTGAAGGTCGCGGAAGAATATCTGGGGGTCACGCCGATGGTGACGCTGGCCACCGCGCATCCGGCGAAGTTTCCCGATGCGGTCGAGGCGGCGATGGGCATGCGACCTGCGCTGCCGCCCCGCATGGCCGATCTGTTTGACCGCCCCGAACGCATGACGCGCGTGCCGAATGATCTGGCCGCACTCCAGTCCCTGATCCGCGAAAGGATTGCCCTTTGAGCTTGCGCACCACCACCCTTGGCAATGGGCTGCGGATCGTCACCGAACACATGCCCGGCCTGAAATCGGCCAGTGCGGGCATCTGGGTCAACGCGGGCGGTCGGCATGAACGATCCGAACAGAACGGCATCGCGCATTTTCTGGAGCATATGGCCTTCAAGGGAACGATGAAGCGGTCGGCCCTGAAGATCGCCGAGGAAATCGAGGATGTGGGTGGCTATATCAACGCCTATACCAGCCGCGAGATGACGGCCTATTACGCCCGTGTGCTGTCGGGTGATGTGGCGCTGGCGCTGGATGTGATCGCCGATATCGTGCTGAATCCGGTGTTCGACCCGCGCGAGATCGAGATTGAACGCCATGTCATCCTGCAGGAAATCGGTCAGGCATTGGACACGCCCGACGACATCATCTTTGACTGGCTGCAAGAGGTATCCTACCCCGACCAGCCGTTCGGGCGCACCATCCTTGGCCCTTCCGAGCGGGTGGAGGCGTTTCAGCGGATCGACTTGACGCGGTTCGTGCGCGAACATTATGGCCCAGACCAGATGATCCTGTCGGCGTCCGGCGGGGTGGACCATGATGCCATCGTGGCACAGGCCGAGGCGTTGTTTGGTCATCTGAAACCGGTGGGAGGCAGCACCATTCAGGCCGCGCGCTTTGGCGGGGGCGAGCGGCGCAAGGTGAAAAAGCTGGAACAGGCGCATTTCGCGCTGGCGTTCGAAGCACCGGGCTATCGCGATGATACGGTCTATGCTGCACAGGTCTATGCGACGGCCATCGGCGGCGGCATGTCAAGCCGGCTGTTCCAGAAGGTGCGCGAGGAACGCGGGCTATGCTATTCGATCTTCGCCCAAAGCGGGGCCTATGAAGACACCGGACAGATCACGATCTATGCGGGCACCTCCGAGGCCGAGATCGGCGCTTTGACGATGCTGACGCTGGACGAACTGAAACGGTCAGCCGAGGATATGGGCGAGGCCGAGGTCGCGCGGGCACGGGCGCAGTTGAAGGCCGGTTTGCTGATGGGGATGGAAAGCCCGTCAAACCGGGCCGAACGCAATGCCCGTCTGCTGGCGATCTGGAACCGCGTGCCCACGGCGGATGAGGCGGTGGCCAAGATTGACGCAGTGACGACGCAAGGCGTGCGGGACTATGCGCAATCCATGCTGGACGCACCCGCCGCACTTGCGCTTTACGGGCCGGTCAAGGCGGCACCGGGGATTGCAGCAATCAAGGCCAGGCTTGCTGCCTGATGCTGGGCGTGCGCCGCAGACCGAAGATCGAGACGGAGCGGATGACGCTGCGCCTGCCCGCGCATAACGACTGGCGGGCATGGTCGGCGCTGCGCGAGACATCGGCCACCTTTCTGACCCCGTGGGAGCCGGTCTGGGCGCATGACCATCTGACGCGGAGGGCCTTTACGAACCGGGTTTATTGGGCGCAGCGGGCCGAGACCCACGGCACCGCCTTGCCGCTATTGCTGATCCGCCGTGCCGATGCGGCGCTTCTGGGGGCGATCACGCTGGACAATATCCGGCGCGGACCCGCGCAGACCGGAACACTGGGTTATTGGATCGGGGTGGAACATACGCGGCAGGGTTTCATGCGCGAGGCGATCAAGGCGGTGGTGCATCACGCCTTTGCCACGCTGGACCTGAGCCGGGTGGAGGCAGCCTGCCTGCCGGAAAACGCGGCGTCGCGCGGGGTTCTGGAAAAATGCGGCTTCAAATACGAAGGGGTCGCGCAAAGCTATCTGCAGATCAACGGACGCTGGCGCAACCATGTGCTTTACGCCAACCTGCGGGGTGACCGGCGCGGGAAATCCGATATCGGCTGATCCTGTCGCCCGGAAAATTCCGGCCCGGTGTACCTTGCTGCGCTGCGCTGCGGCACTAGGTTTTCGGCAGGAGGTGCCCCGATGTTCCGACACGCCGCAGTCCTGTCCCTGCTTCCTGCCGCCGCAATGGCGCAAGACCGCATTCCCAGCCATTGCATCGCTCTGTCACAGGCTGATGCGCAGGTGGTGCCCGTCGCCTTTGGCGACCCCGTGGCCGATGACAGCGTCCGCCTGCGGTTCGTGAACCATGCGACCTACCTGCTGGAAACGCCGGGCGGGCTGATCGCTGCGACCGATTACACCGGCTATCTGGGTCTGCCGGACGTAGTGCCCGATGTGGTCACGATGAACAACGCGCACGGCACGCATTGGACATCGGACCCCGACCCGCGCATCCCGCATGTGCTGCGTGGCTGGGGTGACGGGGACGCGCCTGCCTTTCACGACCTTGATCTGGGCGAAATGCTGGTGCGCAACGTCACCACCGACCGGCGCGGGGTCTTGGGCGAAGAGGGCAATTCGATCTTCATCTTCGAAGTGGCGGGGCTTTGCATCGGTCATCTGGGCCATCTGCATGGCATGCCGTCGGACGCCGATTTCGCCTCGATCGGGCGGCTGGATGTGGTGATGGTGCCGGTGGATGGCGGCTATACCATGCCCGTGGCCGACATGGCGCAGGTGGTGCGGCGGCTGCGATCATCCGTCGTGTTGCCGATGCACTGGTTTTCGGGCGCCTCGCTTGAGGTGTTTCTGACCGATATGGCGGCCGAATTCGACGTGGTCCGGCTGGATCAGCCTGATATCGAGTTGTCGGTGAAAAGCCTGCCCTCCAGCCCCAGCATCATCGTGTTGCAGCCTGCCTATCTGGATTAACCCGTTGCATTCCCGTGGGGTCTGCCTAGGCTGATCCGTCACAGGTGCCTGATGCGCGCAGCGATCTTTCTTCTTGCCCTTCTTCCGGTCGCGGCGATGGCGCAGACGCGTCTGCCCAGCCTGTGCAACAGCCTGTCGATGGCCGACCCCGTGCTGATCCCTGCGGCCTTTGGCGATCCGCTTCTGCCCGATACGGTGCGTATTCATTATCTGGATCATGCGACCTTTCTGATTGAAACACCCGGCGGGCTGGTGGCAGCCACCGATTTTACCGGCCTTACCGGGATGGGTGCGCTGGTGCCGGACATCGTCACGATGAACAACGCGCATATCTCGCATTACGCGACGCGCCCCGATCCGCGCATCCGCTATGTGTTGAAAGGCTGGGTCCAGGACGGGCAGCCTGCGTATTACACCCTTGATCTGGGCGAAATGCTGGTGCGCAATGTTACAACCGACCGCCGCCCGCGTCTGGGCGAGGCTGATGGAGAGGAGGCCAATTCGATCTTCATCTTCGAGGTCGCGGGCCTGTGCATCGGCCATCTGAGCCATCTGCATATCATCCCCACCGAAGAGGATTTCGCGGCGATCGGGCGGCTGGATGTGGTGATGGTGCCGGTGGATGATGGGGCCACGCTGCGGGTGGCGGATGCGGCGGCGGTGGTGCGGCGGCTGCAGGCGCGGGTTGTGATCCCGATGCACTGGTTCTCCGAAGCCTCGCGCGAGGCGTTCATTGCCGATCTGGGCACCGATCATCAGGTGTTGCGGCTGGATGACCCCGATATCGTGCTGTCACGCGACAATCTGCCGGGGCAGCCGACCGTTATCGTGTTGACCCCCGCTTTCCTTGAATGATGGCGCGCGCTAGGCTTGGACCATGTTGAACCCCTGCACCCCCGCCTTTGTCGCGCGCCTTGCCGCAGACCTGCCCGATGATACATTGCGCACACCCGATGCGCGGTATCTGGATGAACCCCGTGGCCGTTGGAGTGGGCAGGGGGGCGCGCTGGCCCTGCCGCGTTCGGCGGATGAGGTTGCGATCATCATCCGCGCCTGTGCCGCAGCACGGGTGGGCGTGGTGCCATGGGGCGGGGGCACGGGCCTTGTGGGCGGGCAGTTGATGCCCGAGGGGCCCGCGCCGTTGATCCTGTCGCTGGAACGGATGAACGCATGCCGTGCGGTCTATCCCGATGAAGGCGTGCTGGTGGTGGAGGCAGGGATGATCCTGGCCGATGTGCAGGCACAGGCGGCAAGGGTAGGGCGGCTGTTTCCGCTATCGCTCGCCTCAGAAGGCACGGCGCGGATCGGGGGCAACCTTGCCGCCAATGCGGGCGGCGTGAACGTGCTGCGTTATGGCAATACACGGGATCTGACGCTGGGGGTGGAGGCTGTGCTGCCGGACGGGTCGATCCTGCATGGGCTGAAACGCCTGCGCAAGGATAACGCCGGGTATGATCTGCGGCATCTGTTGATCGGGTCGGAAGGCACACTTGGGGGTGATCACGGCGGCAGCCTTGCGGATGGTGCCGGTGCCTGCGGCTTATGGGACCGCAATGTTGGTGGTTGGGGGACCTGCGCAGGCGTTGCGGCTGCTGCGGTTGGCCGAAGACCGCCTGCCGGGGATGATTTCGGCGTTTGAGCTGATTGCCGGCGAAGGCCTTCGGTTTCTGGCGGAAACCATGCCCGAGGTGCGCCTGCCCTTTGCGGGGGTGCCGGATTGGTCGGTGCTGATCGACCTTGGCTTGCCCGCGATGATTGATCCGCAGGCGGCGCTGGAGGGGTTGTTTTCTGCCGGGATAGAGGCGGGTCTGGTCAGCGATGGTGTCATCGCAGCCTCTGGTGCGCAGCGGGATGCGCTGTGGGCCGTGCGCGAAAGCATTCCGCTGGCCAATCGCCGCATCGGTGCGGTCAGCAGCCATGACATTTCGGTGCCGCTGTCGGCCATCGCCGATTTCATCCCACTTGCGACGCAGGCCTTGGCGGCATTGGGCGACTGGCGGATCAACTGCTTTGGCCATCTGGGCGATGGCAACCTGCATTACAACGTCTTTCCGATGCCGGGGCGCAGTCGTGCAGACCATGAAAACCAGCGTGATGCAGTCAAGACTTGCGTGCATGACATCGTGCATGATCTGGGCGGGTCGGTCGCCGCCGAACATGGCGTGGGGCGGCTGAAGGTGGGCGATCTGGAACGCTACGCTGATCCGGCAAAACTCGCCGCGATGCGCGCCATCAAGGCAGCCCTTGATCCCTTTGGCATCATGAACCCCGGCGCCGTATTGCGGCAATCGCCAGCGACAGGATGACGCCCGCCGCGATCCCTGCCATCAGGTCATGCAGCACCGTCAGGCCAAGGGTGACGACGGCCACGGCCAGAGCGGCGCGATCAGCACGGGCAAAGCTGGCCAATTCGGCGCGTTCCAGCATGTTCCATGCCACCACAGCCAGCACCCCCGCCAGCACCGCCAAGGGCACATAAGACGCCAGCGGGGCCGCGATCAGCATGAAGGCCAGCAGGAAGACCGCATGCAGCATGCCGGCCACCGGGCCATGCGCGCCCGCGCGCACGTTGGTCGCCGTGCGCGCGATGGTGCCCGTCACGCAGAACCCGCCGAACAGGGCCGATGCCACATTGGCCGCACCTTGGGCCACCAGTTCGGCATTCGGCGCATGGCGTTCGCCCGTCATCCGGTCGGCGACCACCGCCGATAGCAATGATTCAATCGCCCCCAGCAGCGTGAATGACACCGCCGCAGGCAGCACGGCCAGAACCTTGGCCCATGTCATCTCGGGCAGGCTGGGCAGGGGAAAGGTCTGTGGGATGCCGCCAAAGCGCGACCCGATGGTATCGACCTGCAGCCCTGCAACAGTGGCAACCACGGTCCCCGCCGCGACCACGATCAGCATCACGGGCAGGCGCGGCGCGATCATCCGCAACGCTACAATCCCCGCAATCGTGCCCGCCGACAGCAGCACCGCCGCGCCATTCAGCGTGCCCATGGCAGACCACAGCGCTGGCAGCTTTTCGGCCAAGGGCCCCGGTTCATGCGCCAGTTGCAATCCCAGCAGGGGCGAAATCTCGCTGCCCAGAATGATGAGGCCGATGCCGGTGGTGAACCCCACGGTCACGGCATGCGGGATATGCCGGATCAATCCGCCAAGGCGCAGCCAGCCAAGACAGGCCAGCATCACCCCCGACATCGCGGTGGCAAGGATCAGCCCCTCCATCCCATGTGCGGCCACAGTCGCCGCCACCAGCACGATGAACGCCCCCGCAGGACCGCCGATCTGATACCGCGATCCACCCAGTGCCGAAATCATGAACCCGCCGACGATGGCCGTGACCAGCCCCTGCGCCGGGGTGGCACCACTGGCAATCGCAATCGCCATCGAAAGTGGCAGGGCAACGATGGCAACCGTCAGCCCCGCCAGCACATCGGCCCGAAAGGCCCGCGCGCCATATCCGCTGCGCATGATGGGAACGATGCGGGGGGTCAGTGTCGGCATGATGCGCCCGTGGTTGCTGTGCGGACCCTAAGCGGGCACGCGGCGCCGCACAAGGTTTGACCATGCGCCCGCGCCGGGCTACCAGACTGCATGACCCTGACGTGTTTCAAAGCCTATGACATTCGCGGCCGCCTGGGGGTGGATCTTGATGAAGGCATTGCCTTTCGGATTGGCCGCGCCGTTGCCCGCGTGCTGACCGCGCGCCGTGTGGTGCTGGGGCGTGATTGCCGGGCCTCGTCGATGGCGCTTGCCGATGCGGTGGCCGCAGGCCTGATGGCCGAAGGGGTCGCGGTTCTGGACCTTGGGCTGTGCGGCACCGAGGAGGTGTATTTCGCCACCGATCATCTGAGGGCGGATGGCGGGATCGAGGTGACCGCATCACATAATCCGATGGATTACAACGGGATGAAGATCGTTCGCGCGGGGGCCGCCCCGGTGGGCTGGGACACAGGTCTTTCTGCGATGCAGATGATGGCTGCGGCGGATGATTTCGGGCCAGCGGGGCAGGGGCAGCGCTTCGCGACGGAAAGCCGGGCGGCCTATGTCGACAAGGTGATCGGTTTTGCCGATGTGGGGGCGCTGCGCCCGCTGCATATTCTGGTGAATGCAGGGAATGGCACGGCGGGGCCGACGTTTGACGCCATTGCAGGGGGGCTTTGCGCACGGGGCGCGCCCTTGCGGTTCACGCGCATGCACCATTCACCGGATGGCACCTTTCCCAATGGCATCCCCAATCCGCTGCTGCCAGAAAACCAGCCCGCGACGGCGCAAGCGGTGGTTGCGGCGGGAGCGGACATGGGCGTGGCATGGGACGGCGATTTCGACCGCTGTTTCTTTTTCGATCATACCGGCGCGTTCGTGCCGGGCGAATATGTCGTGGGCCTGCTGGCCGAGGCGTTTCTCGCCAAAGAACCGGGTGCGACCATCGTGCATGACCCGCGCGTCGTGCTGGGCACGCAAGCCGCGATTGCGGCGGCGGGTGGAGTGGCGGTGCAGGCGCCCACGGGGCACGCCTTTCTGAAGCAGGCGCTGCGCGATACGGGGGCTGTGTATGGCGGCGAGATGTCGGCGCACCACTATTTCCGCGATTTCATGGCCTGCGATTCTGGCATGATCCCGTGGCTGCTGGTGGCCGAACTGATCGGGCGCACGGGGGCCAGTCTGGCAGACCTGCTGGCCGCGCGCCGCGCCGCCTTTCCGTCATCGGGCGAGATCAACTTTCGCGTGGCCGATGTGGCGGGCACGATGGCGCGGGTGGCTGCCGCCCATGCGGGCGCGGTGGTCGACCGTCTTGACGGGCTGTCGTTCCGCTATCCTGACTGGCGGTTCAATCTGCGGGCGTCAAATACCGAACCGCTGCTGCGCCTGAACGTCGAAAGTGCCGGTGATGCCGGGCTGGTGGCGCGGCAAGTGGCGGCGATCAGCGCGATCATCGCGGCCTAAGCCTACATCACCGCGCCGATCTGCCATGGCACGAATTCCGCACCGCCAAAGCCCAACTCTTCGGAAAACGTCTTTTCACCCGATGCCACTGCGATGATCTTGTCCAGAATCTGCGCGCCTTTGGTCTGGATGCTGACCCCCTGCGACAGGATATCGCCGCAGTTGATGTCCATATCCTCGGCCATTCGCGCATACATCTCGTCGTTGGTGGCCAACTTGATGCAGGGGCTGGGCTTGTAGCCCGACACTGATCCGCGCCCGGTGGTGAATACGATCAGCGTCGCACCTGATGCGATCTGGCCTGTCACCGAACAAGGATCATAGCCCGGGCTGTCCATAAAGACGAACCCCGGTGTCGTGATCGGTTCGGCGAATTTATAGACCCCGGACAGCGGGGCGGTGCCGCCCTTGGCCACAGCCCCCAGCGACTTTTCAAGGATTGTCGTCAGGCCACCCTTCTTGTTGCCGGGCGACGGGTTGTTGTCCATCTCGCCACCGTTTCGGGCGGTGTAGTCCTCCCACCAGCGGATCCGGTCGAGCAGTTTCTCACCCACCTCGCGGCTGACGGCACGGCGTGTCAGCAGATGTTCAGCCCCGTAAATCTCGGGCGTTTCCGACAGGATCGTGGTGCCGCCCATCTGCACCAGCATGTCGCTTGCCGCACCAAGCGCCGGATTTGCCGTGATGCCGGAATAGCCGTCAGACCCGCCGCATTGCAGCCCGATCACCAGTTTCGACACCGGTGCCGGGGCGCGCCGCACTTCAGACGCTACTTCAGCCATTTCGCGCAGCACCTTGATTCCACGATCAATTGTCGCGCGCGTGCCACCTGCGCCTTGAATGGTCATATAGCGGAAATTGCCATCCGGGCGCAGGCGTCCCTGGCCGACAAGATCGGGCACTTGCAACACCTCGCAGCCCAAGCCAACCAGCAGGATGCCACCAAAGTTTGCATTGCGCGCATAGCCCTTCAGGGTGCGCATCAAGGTGTCATACCCTTCGTTCACGCCTGACATGCCGCAGCCTGTGCCATGCACGATGGGCACAACGCCATCAATCCCTGCGCGCATGATGGCGGGGTCACGTTCGGCCGCCTCGGCAATGAACCGGGCGACCGACCCTGAACAGTTCACCGATGTCAGGATGCCCAGATAATTGCGCGTGCCGACCTGGCCATCCGCGCGGTGAAAGCCCATGAAGTCACGTGGCGCTGTGGCGGGCAGCGCAATCTTTTGCGTGCCGATGGCATAATCAGCGCTGTGCGGCCCCATGCCAAGGTTGTGTGAATGGACATGGCCCCCTGCCGCGATGTCATCGGTCGCCTGCCCGATGATCTGCCCGTAACGCAGCACCGAGGCCCCGCGCGGCAATGGCGCTGTCGCGATTTTATGTCCACGTGGCACTGCGGCAGGCAGCGTGCCGAAATCAAGCACCGTGCCCGCAGGCAAATCGGCCAGCGCGATCACCACATTATCGGCGCCATGCAATCTGGTGTAATGATCGCCCATGATTCCCCCGAAACAGGCCTTTTCGCACGGGCCCAGAACTTCTAACATGTTAGTATGCTACAGGCACCCGAACCCGCGCCACAAGACCCCATCCACCTGCACAAGCTGGATGGCTTTGCAGGCTCGTTGGGGCAGCGGGTCTATCAATCGCTACGCCATGCGATCATGACGCTGGCCTGCCGCCCCGGCCAAATTCTGCGCAAGCCCGAGATTTGCGCGGCCTTGGGTGTATCGCGCAGTCCGGTATCCGATGCGATGGCGCGGCTTGCCGCCGAAGGGTTGGTGGATGTGGTCCCGCAGGCAGGCACGTTCGTGGCGCGCTTTTCCATGATCGAGATTCGCGAAGGCGCTTTCCTGCGTGAGGCGATCGAGGTTGCGGCGATTGAACAGGTGGCGCAGACGATCACGCCCGATCAGCTTGCTGCGCTGCAAGACAGTATCGCGCAGCAGGAAAGCCGTGTCACACAGGGCGATATCGCCGGGTTTTATGCGCTGGACGGGGCGATGCACAGGCTGCTGTTGTCCTTTACCGGCTTTCAAAAGCTGGCGCATGTGTCGCAGACGGCGTGGCTGCATGTCGACCGCGCGCGCCAGTTGATCCTGCCTGTGCCGGGCCGGGTGGTGGCCACGCTGGACGAACATCGCGCGATCCAAGCGGCCCTTGCCGCCCACGACCCGGTGCAGGCGCGCCTTGCGGTGCAAGCCCATTTGCGCCAGCTTGTCACCTATCTTGAACCGCTCGAACGCGACCGCCCCGATCTTTTTGGCCCCTGAGGTGGCCCTGCATGATCCCGCCAATACCCCCCGCTATGCCGCCCGCCTGAACGCGTTCCGACAGGGCCGTGGCACCGTTGCCGATATGTTGGCGCGGGCAGGGCAGGTGGGCGGGCTGACAGCGGCGGATCTGAATTACCCCGATCATTTCGATCACCATACGCCTGCACAGGTGTCGGGTCTTCTGGCCGATCAGGGCATGGTGCTGAACGGGCTGGCGATGCGCTATTACACCGACCCCGGCTTTCGGCTGGGGGCCTTTACGCATCCCGATGCCGGGCGTCCGGCGCGCGGCGATTGATCTGACCAAACGGGGCCTTGATGCCTGTGCCAGCATGGGCGGCACAGTGATGACGCTGTGGATGGGGCAGGATGGGGTCGACTACAGCTTTTCAGGCCGATTATGCGCGCCTGTGGGACGATACGCTGGCCGCAGTGACGGAGGTGGCCGATCACAACCAAAGCATTGGATATCGCGCTGGAATACAAACCAAACGAACCGCCGCGCCTTCTCCCTGATGCCGGATATGGGCACCACGCTGCTGGCCCTGCGCGAGATCAATCGCCCCAACACCGGGGTGACCTTGGATTTCTGCCATGTGCTGTTTGCGGGCGAAATGCCGGCACAGGCGGCGCAACTCGCGGCCCGGCACAGCCGCATTCTGGGCGTGCATCTGAACGACGGCTACGGCAAACGCGATGACGGGCTGATCGCGGGGGCGGTGCATCCGGTGCAGACGGTGGAATTGTTCGTGGAACTGAAAAGGCGGGTTATGGCGGGGTGATCTATTTCGACACCTTCCCCGATCACGGCGGGATGGATCCGGTGGCCGAGGCCCGCGCGAACATTCATCTGACCGAACGTTTGCGTGCGGTGGCCGGGCGGCTCGCCAAGGATCGCGCATTGGCCGAGGCCAGAGCGCGGCAGGATGCGGCTGCCGTGACGCGCATCGTGACGGATGCCCTTTATGGCTGAACCGGTCATCCTTGTCGCAGGCTCGTTGCATCTTGATCTGCTGATCGCAGCCCCACACCTGCCGGCGCGCGATGAAACGGTGACCGGCCATGATGTGTCCTATGCCTTTGGCGGCAAGGGTGGCAATCAGGCTGTGGCCGCCGCCCGCATGGGGGCACAGGCGCATATGGCGGGGATGGTCGGCAGCGATGCCTTTGCCGCCACGATCCTGTCCACGCTGGACCGCGAAGGCGTCGACAGGGGGCAGGTCGGGCGGGTGGAAGGGGCCTCGGGCATCAGCGTCGCCATCACCGAACCCGGTGGGGATTATACCGCGGTCATCCTGTCAGGTGCCAACCTCGCCTTCGATCCCGCCCGCATCGCCTTTCCTCGCGGCTGCGATATCCTGATGCTGCAGAACGAAATCCCGGCCGAGGCGAACCTGTTTCTGGCCCGCCGCGCGGCCTCGGCGGGCATCCGCGTGGTGCTGAATGCGGCGCCCGCACGGGCGATGGACCCGGAACTTCTGGGCCTGATCGACCTGTTGATTGTTAACCGGGGCGAGGCTGCTGCGCTGACCGGACAGGATGCGGATCACCTCAGCCCGATGGGCACCGCGCGGGCGCTGGAAGACCGTATCGCCGGCCATGCCATCATCACGCTGGGCGGACAGGGCTGCGCCTTTGCCGATGACATCCACGCCGCCCATGATGTGCCCGTGATCTCGACCCATGGCGCGGGCGATGCCTTTGCCGGGGCTCTGGCCACGCTTTGGGCGCAGGATGCGACCCTGTCCGAGGCGATCGCCTTCGCCCAATCGGCGGCCGCCCTGCATGTCGCAACCCCCGTCGAACACCGCAACCAGATCACGGCGGCCAAGGTTCGCCTGTTTCTTTGACCATCTTCCTTTCTGCACAAATATCCGCGCCGCAGGCACGCCCGCGCCAATCCGGCCCCTTGGCCGGTTGGCAAGTCAAAAGGTTTGCGCGCATCTTTGCGCGCTCTATTTTGCTACAGTCGGTAAAAGGTGCGCGCGGTGCCGCCGAATACCAAAGCGCGGTCCCTGTCTGACAGCCCCCGCGTCAGGTCCAGCGCGGCCTGTCGCCAATCGGCATATTCGCCGCGCAGGCGGCAAACCGGCCAGTCCGACCCCCACATCACCCGCGCAGGCCCAAAGACCGCGATGATGTGATCGACGTAAGGTGCGAGGTCGGCAAGCGTCCAGTCCGCATTCGCCTCGGTGATCAGGGCCGAGAACTTGCAGAACGCCCCGGTTTCATCCGCGATGCGGCTCATTCCGTCGGCCCAGTGCCGGAAACCGGTTGCGGAATGTGCGCGGATCTGCGGTTTCATGCAATGATCCACCACCACCCGCATCGCCGGATAGCGTTTCAGCAGGGTCAGGAAATGCGCCAGATGCCGCGGAAAGCCCAAGGCGTCAAAGGTCAGGTCATGGTCGATGAGCGCCCCGTAGGCCCATTGCACATCGGCCCGGTGCATCCAGGCATCATCCGCGATATCCTGGATCATCGGGCGCACGCCCTTGAAGGCGGGGTGCCGCGCCAGACGCGCCAGCTGTGCGGCATCGGCGGGGTTCTCGAAATCGACCCATCCCACCACGCCTTTGACCCAAGGCGTCGCATCGGCAATCCCCAACATGTATTCGGTTTCCATCACGGTGGGGGCAGCCTGCACCAGAACCGTGCCCTCGACGCCTGCGGCCTGCAATTGCGGCCAAAGATCGGCAGGCGCATAGGCCCTGGTCAGAACCGGATCATCCGGTGGCATCCAGCCATAATCACCACGGGCGGGGTGCCAGAAGTGCTGATGTGCGTCAATCTGCATCCGGGGTGCCTTTGGCTGGTTGCGGGACCGGGGGTTTCACACCCCCGGACCCCCGTGGGATAGTTGGGAACAGAGGAAGGGGTTCAGGTCGGGGCATCCGTCCGCAGCAGATCTTCGGCTTTCAGCGCCTGCCACAGTGCGGGCGGGATCACCGCATTGGCGGCGACGGCATTGGCCTGCATTTCAGCCACACCCTGCCCGCCGGGGATCACGCTCAGAACGGCCGGATGCCGCAGCGGGAACTGGAACGCGGCATCGACCATGCGCACGTCATGGGCGGCGCAGACCGCCTCGATCCGCGCCACGCGGTCCAGCACCCAATCCGGGGCAGGGTTGTAGTTGTAGAACGCCCCCGGTCTGGCACCCGTGGCCAGCACGCCGGAATTATATGGCCCGCCGATCACAATGCCGATGCCGCGTGACTGGGCGAGGGGAAGAAAGGTGCCGAGCGCCTCTTGTTCCAGCAAGGTATAGCGGCCCGCCAGCAGGAAGATGTCGAAATCCCCCCGTTCGGTCAGCCATTGGCAGCTTTGCCATTCGTTCACCCCTGCGCCAAAGGCCCGGATCACCCCCTGATCGCGCAGGGCGATCAAAGCGCGGTAGCCACCAGCCATGAACTCCGCCAGTTTGGCATCGAGCACCGCCTGCGAGCCATGGGTGAACACATCCAGATCATGGGCATACAGCATATCGACCCGGTCCAGCCCCAGCCGTTCGAGCGAGAACTCGAGGCTGCGCATGACACCATCATAGCTGTAGTCAAACACCTCGTTGCGGGCGGGCACGTCGAACCATTTGGTTTGGCCGTCGCGCAAGTCCGGTGTTGTGGCGCGCAACAGGCGGCCGATCTTGGTTGAGATCACATATGAGTCCCGTGGCTTGCCCCGGAGGAACCGGTTCATCCGGGTTTCTGACAGGCCGAGGCCATAGAGAGGCGCCGTGTCGAAGTATCGCACACCCGCATCCCATGCGGCCGTCAACGTAGCTTGCGCATCATCATCGCTGATCGCGCGGTAAAGGTTCGCAAGCGGGGCTGCGCCAAAGCCAAGTTCGGTGAATGTAAGCCCGCCGTTGCCCAGCCGGTCCCAGTGACGTGTTTTCATGCAGATGCTCCCCTTGTCGCTGACATGTTAGTATGATCCACTTTGGTGGCCAATGACTTTCATCGGCGCGCAAGGCTTGGGAGGGCGTCATGTCGCGGTTTCATCGGGTGTTCGGAACGGGCAAGCCCGTGATTGCGATGGTGCATCTGGGGGCAAGTCCCGGCACGCCCTTGTATGACGAAGACGCGGGCGTGGCCGGCATTGTTGCCGCTGCGCGGGCCGATCTGGCCGCGTTGCAGGCCGCGGGCGTCGATGCGGTGATGTTCGGCAATGAAAACGATCGGCCCTATGAGTTGCGGGTCGATGCCGCCAGCACGGCGACGATGGCCTATGTCGTCGGGCGGTTGCGCGATGCGATCACCGTGCCGTTTGGCGTGAATGTGTTGTGGGACCCGATGGCGACATTTGCCTTGTGTGCGGCCACAGGGGCGGGTTTCGTGCGCGAGATTTTTACCGGCACCTATGCCAGCGACATGGGGATATGGTCGCCAGATGCAGGGGCCGCGCGGCGGTATCAGGCGCGGTTGGGGGCCGGAGAGGCCGCCGTTCTGTATAACGTGTCGGCAGAATTTGCAGGCTCGCTCGATCCGCGATCCTTGCCCGACAGGGCGCGTTCGGCCGTGTTTTCCTCTGTGCCGGATGCTGTGCTGGTGTCGGGTGCCATCACTGGCGAGGCGGCAGCGATGACCGATCTGGAAGCCGTAAAGCGGGTCTTGCCGACAACGCCCGTGCTGGCCAACACGGGCGTGAAACATGACACGGTGGCCGATGTGCTGCGCGTGGCGGATGGCTGTATCGTGGGGTCCGCGCTGAAGGTGGGCGGGGATACCTGGGCTGCGGTCGACCCGGACCGCGCCCGCGATTTCATGGACCGGGTGAGGGCTGCGCGATGAAGGCGCTCGTGGCGGAACTGATGTTGATCCCCGGTCTTTCGGGGCACGAGGCGCGCGTCGCAGCCGCCATTCGCGCGCATCTTGACCGTATCGGATTGTCACATCACACCGACCGGCTGGGCAATGTCTCTGTGACGATAAAGGGTAATGAAACAGCGCCTTCTGTGATGATCTTCACCCATATGGACCAGCTTGGTTTCATTGTCCGCAAGGTTGAGGATGACGGCTTGATCCGCCTTGAACGGCTGGGCGGCGTGCCCGAACGGGCGCTGGCGGCGCAGGCTGTGGTGATCTGCACGGACAAGGGGGATGTGCCGGGGGTGATCGCCAACAAAAGCCATCACGCGACCGGACCAGAGGAAAAATACAAGGTCCTGCCTTACGCCGATCTATATGTCGATGCGGGTTTTGCCTCCAAGGCCGAGGCGGCGGCAGCAGGTGTCATGATCGGCGCGCCTGTCACCTATCTGCCACGAATAATCGACCTTGCGGGCGGGCGCATCGCGGGCACGTCGGTGGATGATCGTGCGGGCTGTGCTGTGCTGATCGACCTTGCCGAACGCCTTGCCTTGCGCACAGGCGGGCCGACCGTGCATCTGGTCTGGTCGGTGCAGGAAGAGTTCAACCTGCGTGGCGTCCTGCCTGCCGCCACCCGTGCGGCCCCCGATATCGCCTTGCAGATCGACCTGCTGCTGGCTTGTGACACGCCCGATATGGCGCATCGCGGCGACGTGGCACTTGGGGGCGGGCCCGGAATCAGCCTTTATTCGTTCCACGGGCGCGGCACGTTGAACGGTGTGATCCCGCATCCCGCGCTGGTGCGGTTGATGGAACAGACGGCGCACGCGGAGGGCCTGCCCTTGCAACGTTCGGCCCATAC
>CAWAPA010000061.1:0-11392 GCA_963783595.1 uncultured Alphaproteobacteria bacterium
GCGGCAAGATCAAGGGCTTTGTGCTGGACAAGGGCATGCCCGGCCTTAGCGCGCCCAAGATCGGCGGCAAACTGAGCCTGCGGGCCAGCATCACGGGTGAGATCGTGATGAAAGATGTGCATGTCGGCGAAGACGCTTTGCTGCCGCATGTGGAGGGGTTGAAGGGACCGTTCGGCTGTTTGAACCGGGCGCGCTATGGCATCTCATGGGGCGTCATGGGGGCGGCAGAGTTTTGCCTGCATGCCGCACGCCAATACGGGCTGGACAGGAAGCAGTTTGGCAAACCGCTGGCACAGACGCAACTCTATCAGTTGAAACTCGCCAATATGATGAGCGAGATTTCCCTTGGATTACAAGGGTCGCTGCGTGTGGGCCGGTTGCTGGACGAGGCGAATGCAGCACCTGAGATGATCAGCATCGTCAAACGCAACAACTGCGGCAAGGCGCTGGATGCGGCGCGGATGGCGCGCGACATGCACGGTGGCAACGGCATTCAGGAAGATTACCAGATCATGCGCCATATGGTGAATCTGGAGACGGTGAACACCTATGAGGGCACGCATGATGTGCATGCTTTGATTTTGGGGCGGGCGATCACGGGGTTGCAGGCGTTCTTTTGACCGCCGGAGGTTGTTGAGCCAACGTCAAGAAGCCATGGCGATGAGGGGGCGCAAAGCGCTGTCTTCATCGCGTCTTCCCGCAACCAGCAGTGAAAACCTGTTGAAATCAACACGCTTAATGCCGATCAGATTACAGGCTTGCACCTGTTTCAGGCCGCAATTCTGTCTGCAAGAGACTGGGCTTCAGCTTGCGCCTTGTTTTGCGCGTCGCCAGATGCTGCCAGAAAGGCAGCCACACTTCCCATCGGATAGACAATTGCGCTTGCCCCAATGAATGCGATGCGACATGTTCCCGACGTCTGGTCCGTCTTGCTGTCTGGTGCAAAAACCGATGCCGGAAGGCAGACCGCAGTGCCGCGAATGGTGATCTTGCGGGTGGTCGGGTGCAATACTGTCGTAGAGCCTTGAAAACGCCCGGAATATGCGAAAACAGCGCCTTCCCACTGGCAGTCGAAGTCAATCAAAGACCTTAGGAAAAGATCGAAGTCCGCTTTCGCATGGGCGGCACTTGTCAGTGTAAAGAGGCCCATTACGGGTCGCCCGCGATTATCCTTCATGCTGTGACGCAGCTCTGCAGCATATTTGGGCGCACGGGTAGACTTCCAGGTCGGCCCTGCGTCGATGGTGTAAGAGCTGCCAGAAACACTGCCTTGCCCTTTGACAACCCAATGCGACTTCAGGTCGTCGGATGAAGATACCGGAGCATGATCGGCGTCCCAGACCGATATGATGTCAGGCAAAGGAAGGCCGCAGTCTTTGCCAAAACAGCCAATCAAGTGGTCGCGGAACCTGTCGGATGTGGTATCCGCCAGACATTCAAGACTTATCATTATTTTCATCACAGCCCGATGCTTATCACTGGAATGGATTCAGCGTATCTGCGACAGGGTCAAAGATAAAGATCCCGCCCCGTCCGCTGCTCCGGAATGCCGCATATAGTTCCGGTTAACGGCATCAATCTGTGCCCGCAGCGGGCCGGAAATCGTCTGTGTCCGGGAACTGACCACCAGATTGTAGGGAAGATTGTTGCGAAGGGCGTAATCAAGTTGGGCACGCAATTGGCGCCTCAAAGACAGGTCCAAGACTTCCTTGATTTCAAGAACCCCGCCTGCCGCACGGCCCCACATGTCCGGAATGATGTTTACCCGACGACCATCGATGATAACCGAGATGATTTCACTATTGTGCTCGCCACCCAAGGCATCGATGAGTTGCCGTTCAAACGCCGTTGCTGCAAACCGGTTCAAGACAATCTGCGGTGGACGGGGCACTGAATTGGCCAGTGAAACCAGTCTGGGGGTTGCCACTTCCATCAGTTCGACTGTCGCGCTTCGACCACCACGCAAGGCGGCCCTGATTGCGTCATTCCGTCTTACTTCCGTAGAGACGCTCTTCTGCATCAGGAGGGGGGGGGATGGGCCGATTGCCCATCCTACAATTCCAGCATTTCCTTCGCGATATAGCGGTTGGCCCCGCGCGTCAGCACCCAGCGACCGAGCTTGCGGGCAAGCCCGGTGCGGCCCTTGGCCAATGCCCGTTTGAACAGCTCGCGCTGGTAGCGCTGAAAGGTCTTGCGGGCGCGGATGGTGCGGTAGAATTCCAGTTCCGTCAGCGTGCCGTTCAACGCGCCCAGCGTGATCTGGCTGAGGATGCCCATCTGTTGCAGACTGGAGCCAAGGCGGTGCCCCAGCAGCGGTGTGCGCAGCCTTGTCACATTCGCGCCGTCGAACCGCGCGACATGGGCGGCATCCAGCGGCTCATACGGATCATAGAGCAGGGTCACGCGGCCCGCCGTTTGCGACACCCGCGCAGCATCGCCGTAGGGGCCGGAATAATCGCGGCCCCAGGCGGTGTGATAGCGGGTTTCCCAAGGCACGATGGTCTTATCCAGCGTCGATTGCGGGCTGATCGCCACCACATCGGCCCCCGGACAGGCCGCCACAAAGGCGCAGGCCGCATAGCCCCCCATCGAGGCGCCGTAGAACACAACCCGCTTGAACGGCTTGAAAAAGCCGCTGTCGCGCAGATCGTCGAACTGCTGCCAGACCCAAGGGTCGCGATACCATGTCCAGCCGTTGGCCATCACGCCCAGCATGGAAAAGCCCTGCTTTTCGATGAAGGCAAAGCCCCATGGGCGGCGGTCTTCACGTTTTTCCATGGCGATATCAAGGTTGTCGAAGGTCACAACCAGCGTGTCGCCGCGTTTGATGTAGAGGAAGGAATGATCGGGGCTTTCCCGGAAAAACCCGTCCGTGCCGGCCAGATCGCGCGCGATTTCCGACCATGGCGCGGGGCCATCGGGGGCTTTGGCCACAGCTTGCGGCCCCGCCCGAAACAGGATGCGGGTTATCGTCACCCCATCTTTGTGATCCACCGACAGCGGTGTATTGCTGCCATAGGGTTTAAGGAACGGAAATGCGCCAGAGCCTGCGCGCACATCCATCACCATGCGTGTTCCATCTTGAAGTGATTTCTGAAGAACGCTTTCCAGATGCTTGATTTTGAAGGTATCCCCAAAACCCTGAAGATTGGCAATAACGTCAACCGGGCGCAAATCATCGGATGTGCGCACATGGCGGATATACCCTTTTTCAACGCCAGCCTGCAGCAGTGCCGCCGCGTAGTCCGCCACCCATACCGACGGCTGATCCGGAAATCGCCCCTTCGCATCCAGATCAATCAGATCAATCGCGCAGCCCCAGCGAGCGTGGGCGGCAAGCGCAAGTTCACACGCCCGTCCGCCAACATCGGCAAATACCGCAATCGGGCTGGACAGAATGCTGTCCGCCGTATCGGTCATGCGTCACCATCCTCTAGCGGTTCGATCTTGCCACGTAGGGGGGCGGCCAACGGATCGACCTTGTGCTTGGCCAACAACTGCCCGATCAAACTACGCGGACGCGGAATGCCGCCGTCATTTGCCAGCAAACGCGCGCGCATCCGTCGCCCGTAGAAATGGATCGAATAGGTCTGATCCGTGACATAGGGGCTGGTATCAAGGCCGGGGCGCACCATTAATCGACGGTCTTCATAAGCAAATGGATACAGTGCCACGCGCGGCAGGGCATATTTCACCTCGCCCGTCGCTTTCAGAAAATGGGTGATCGCATGCGGCCCCCACACGCCCCAAGGCATCTCGGACGCATGCACCGGGTTTCCGGCATCACGGCGTTCCTGCAGTTCGGCCAGGTATTTTGGCTTGTACCACAACGGCAGCGCAAACTCGTCCGAGGTGAAGTCCAGCAAGGCCCGCAACGTTTCGCTATCTTTGGGCAAACCGAGAACGCCGCCATTCAACCCGTGGTCAGACTCCCAAGCATAGAAATGCCCGTTCGGCGTCGAAAACGGCTTGACGCAATAGGCGTCCGTATCGGCCCAGATCGTGCGATCGGTCTTGGCCAGCATATGATAGCGGAAAAGATCGGAATGCAGTGCGGGACTACCGGTGCGTTCATGCCGCAGAAATCCGGTCTGCGGCAGAATTTCGTTTGCGTCAGCGATTTCAACGCCTTCCGGCGCATTCGTAACATCGCCATAGGTGTACAGTTTGACGTGCTGTCCCGCATGGATGAACGACACGAGGCACAACTGCTCCAGATAGCTCAGATCGCCCCCGATCCACAGCGCGCCGATCTGATAGTCCTGTGTCATGGGTCTGCCCGTTACTTGTGTTGCCGCGCACTCTGTCGGAAACCGCACGAATTGCAAAGGATTGGAAACAATCCACGTATCGGGGCGTTTGCGGGGCGCGCAGGTTGTGGTATGCCTGCATCAGGCGTGGCACCAAGACCACGACTGCACTGAGGGCAGGCATGGCGACATCGCGGCAGATACCGGATCAGGCGGGGGGCGTTTTGTGCCGCGCACTGCGCTCTGTCGCACTTGATAGCCCCGGATTGCCCTGTCTGCTGGATGCTGTCGCTTGTCATGACGGGCGGGTGCGGTTGTTCCTTGGGCAAGGAACTGTCACCGACACCATTGCGCGCGACGGTGCCGCCGGATGCGTTCTGCCGCAGGACTTGCGCGAAATCTCGGGCGGTCTGATGGTGGTGGCACAGGGCGCCGAAGGGCGGCTTGCCGTGACGCGCGGCGCACCACTGGCCTTTGACGCGGTGCCGGATGAGACAGCGTTGTTTGCCGGGATGAACGCGGCGCTTGCCTTTCGCATCAGCGAAACACCTGCACAGGTTGCGGCGTGGCTGGCCTACATGGCCGATCAACAAAGACTTCAGGCCGCGCTGATCGTAAATCGCATCGCTGATGCCGGCTTTGCGGCAGCCCTCGCCTTGGCGCTCGGCCCCTCGAACCTGCGTGTCGTGCTGCTGGATGTGCCGCTTCCCCTTGGCAAGCCCGGCCTTGGCCCGGAAAACCACCTCTATCTTGCGCCCGATGCGCCGGGCAAAGACCGCATGACAGCCCCCGATCCTGACCCCTGGCGCGCGCCGCTGGGTGAGGGAGTGATGTATGAGGCGTTGAAATGGCATTTTCTGGCCACGGCCCGCGCCGTGCTGACACTGGATATCAGCGACATCCTCGCCGCCCGGCGCGCCGAATGCCTTCGACGCCTGTCAGACCGCGCGTGGCGGTGTCGTCGTGCTGGCGGGGCAGCGGATTTACCCGTGGCGGGTGCGCAACGGCAAGGCGGCGCAGTTTGGCGACCATATCTGCCGCCAATTCGACAACAGCCGGGGCATTGCCCGTTGGGGCGTGGCCCCTGCAAAGGCGGGTCTGGAAAATACATGGCGCATGGTCCGGGTGGCCTACGCCAAGCCCGCGACCGGATGCGATCATCCCGTTCTGGCGGGCCATGGCGATCCGGGTGCCGCGGCGACAAGGCGCGAACTGGCCCCCAAGATCGTCGCTGGTCGAGGATGCGGCCCTGCTGGCCATGGCCGATGCTTCTGGGCCACAAGCCCGATCCGCCCGCCGGTCATCGAAACGCGCGCCGCCCCGCGTGCCGCTGTCAAGCCGCCGGCCGCACGGCGATTGTCACCACGATGAAGAACGAAGGGCCGTTCATTCTGGAATGGCTGGCCTATCACCGCGCCATCGGGGTGGATGATTTCCTGATCTACACCAATGATTGCACCGATGGCACCGACACGATGCTGGACGCTGCTGCAGGACAAGGGCATCGTGCAGCACCGCGACAACCCTGTTCCGCGCGATGCGACCTGAAGCCGCAGCACGCCGCCCTGCAGGCCGCCGAAGACGAGCCCGTGATGCAGGATTGCGGCTGGGGCATCTGCATGGATGTGGATGAATTCATCAACATCAAGATCGGCGACGGCACGCTTGCGGCGCTTTATGCCGCGATGGGCGATGCCAACATGATCTGCACTGACCTGGCGGCTGTTTGGCAATGCCGATGTGCACGGCTATGAGGATCGCTTCCTGCTCGAACAGTTCACCGCCTGCGCGCCCGAAATGATCCGCAAACCACATCAGGCCTGGGGCTTCAAGACCCTGTTTCGCAACATCGACATCTACAAGAAGCTGGGCGTGCATCGGCCCAAAGGGCTGAAGCCCGACCTGTGGGATCAGGTCAACTGGCTGAACGGCTCGGGCCGCCCCATGCCGCGCACCATGTTCCGCAATGGCTGGCGGTCCACGTCTTGAAACCTATGGCTATGACTGGGTGCAACTGAACCATTATGCGGTGCGCTCGGCCGAAAGCTTTCTGGTCAAGCGCGACCGGGGCCGGGTCAACCATGTCGACCGCGATCAGGGCCTGAATTACTGGTTCCGGATGAATTACAACGCCGAGCAGGATAAAAGCATTCAACGGATGATCCCTGCAGCGCGCGCTGAATTTGACCGGCTGATGGCAGATGCGGACATTGCCGCCGCCCATCATGCCACTGTCGCCGCGCACCGGGCAAAGATTGCGGCCCTGCGCGCCCAAGATGCACCAGCCGCCTTTTACCGCGAACTGACCAGCGAAAGGATGCAGGCCCTGTGCCGCTTGCAGGCGCATTTCGGATCAGCGGTGTTTGCGGCGGGGCCAGAGGTGATCCCCCCCGATCTGCACCGACGCGCCCTGCCCCCGGATTTCTTTTTCACGGTGCCGGGTGATGCACCTGATGCCGAAGGAGCGGCATAATGGGGCACCTTATCCTGAGGCGTGGTGTTTGCGGCGCGGACGGAGCCTCCGGCGGGGATAGTTCAGAACAGAGGAAGGCAGTGTGGTGATGGGGGGATACACGGTCATCACCACGATGAAGAATGAAGGCGCTTTCCTGTTGGAATGGGTGGCGCATCACAAGGCGATCGGGTTCGATGACGTTGTGATCTGCACGAATGACTGTGCCGATGTGACCCGCACCATGGCGTTGCGGCTGCAGGACATGGGGTTGGTGCGCCATCATGCGACGCACGCCTGGGCCGCGACATCCATCCAGCGTTCGGCCCTGAAACAAGTCCGGCGTTATCCGGAGGTGACGGAGGCCGATTGGATTTATGTCTGCGATGCCGATGAGTTTCTGGTGGTCAAACTGGGTGACGGGTCGGTGCAGGCCTTGGCAGAAGCGGCCACGCCAGGGGTTGAAGTCATCCCTGTGCCATGGCGCATCTTTGGCCCGGACGGGCAGCGTGCCTTTCGTCCGGGGCGGATCACGCAGCAGTTTCTGCGCGCCCGCCGCGCCCCGCATCCGATCACAATCACGCCGGTCTATCCGAAATCCCTGTTTCGCGGGTTGGAAAACCTGCACCGGATCGGGGTGCATCAGCCCGTACCCAAGCCCGACCTTGGCCGCGATCTGATCACCGAAGCCCCCGGCGGGCAGCCCTCGGTGCGCCAGCGTCATCCGATGTTCGTGCAGGCCGATTACAGGTTTGCGCAAGTGAACCACTATTGCCTGCGGTCGCGTGACAGCTTTCTGGTCAAGCGGGACCGCGGTCGGGTGAACCATGTCGGCCAAAGCATGGACCTGGACTATTGGGACCGTTTCGATCTGGCCGAGGTGCCCTGCGATGCCATCAGGCGTTATGATGCACCGACAGAAGACTGGCTGGCCGGCCTGCTGGCCGACCCGGTGCTGGGGCCGTTGCACACGGCGGCCACTTTCTGGCACCGTGCGCGGATCGCGGCACTGCATGCAAGCCCGGACTATGCCGGCATCATTGCCGCCACAGACGAAAGGATAGACCGGTGCGCATTCTTGGCATCCTGACTGTGCGCAACGAGGGCGCGTTCCTGCTTGAATGGCTGGCGCATCACCGGGCCTGTGGCTTTACCGATTTTCTGGTGTTTTCGAATGATTGCGATGACGGCACCGATGCCATGCTGGACCGCCTTTCCGAAATGGGCTGGCTGACCCATGTGCGCAATGACGGCCCGCACGACGAGGGGCCGCAGTGGGCCGCATTGAAGGCCGCGCACAAACATCCGCTGGTCAAGGCCGCCGACTGGGTCTTGCTGTTCGACATTGATGAATTCGTGAACGTGCATGTCGGCGACCGCACGGTTCCTGCGCTGCTTGATGCTGTGCCAGGTGCGGATGCAATCACGCTGACATGGCGGATGTTCGGCAATGCAGGTGTCGTGCATTACAGCGATACCCCCGTGACCGAGACCTTTCAGCGCGCCGCCCCGGCCGTCTTGCACTGGCCATGGCGTGCGGCGCTTTTCAAGACGCTGTTCCGCAATGACGGCGCCTATGGCAAGCTGGGCGTCCACCGCCCACGCAACCCCGACCGTTCGCGCAGTCCGGTCTGGGTTGACGGGTCGGGCCGCGTTCTGGACGCCGCTTTCCGTACGCAGCGGGTGTTTTCGGACTTTGGGCAGGACAACTACCGCCTTGTGCAGATGAACCACTATGCGCTTGGCGCGATGGAAAGCTACGTCGTGAAATGCGACCGGGGCCGCGCCAACCGCGATGCATCGGTTTTCGACATGGGCTACTGGGTCGAGCGCAATTTTTGCGATGTTGCGGATGGATCGATCCTGCAGCTGAACGCGCACGGGCTGCGGGGTGATCTGCATGCCGATCCGGTGCTGGGCGGGCTGCACATCACCGCCGTGCAATGGCGCCATCAGCGTTTCGCAGCCCTGATGGCGCAAGAGCCATGGCGCGCTTTGTTCGGGCGACTGATGATGACAAGCCCGACGCGGGTGCTGTCACCCGAAGAGGCACGGTTGATCTGGAACCGGTCAGGGTAGAGCGAAAAATTATTCAGCAACTCCAGATTGTAAGCTGCCGCGCAGTCGAAACAGTGACCCGTGAATGTAGGACAAATCGGCGGTAATGTTACTGCCTTTCCGCTTGCCGTGTTGCTGGGCGCAGAGGACAATGTGCCTATAATGAAAGACGGTAGTTTTCGATGTCAGTGACAGAGTTTCCAGATGTGTCCGTCCCGCTTGATGCGTCTGCGGCAACCTCTGATTCCGAATGGCTTGCGCTGATAGGTCAGATCGGCCGGGATGCGGGGTCCTTTGCCCCGATCGGTGCGCATCATCACGCGTTTTTCATGGATGATGATCCGACGTTGATCGTCAGCTTTGACACAGTGCGCAACATACGCATGCGATCCGGGCAGATGCCCGCAGGCTTTGCCATCGCACGCGAGATGGGCTGGTCCTATCTTGCGATCATCGCCGAAGGAGAGACGTGGTTTCGCGATCCCGCGATCTATGCGCATTTCGACGGGCTGGTCGATGATGCGTTCTTTGAAGACTACAATCGGACGGTGTTCATCGGCACGGATATGGGCGCCTATGCGGCCTGCGCTTTTTCGGTCACAGCGCCCGGCGCGACCGTGCTTGCCTTCAATCCGCGGGCGACACTTGATCCCGCGCGGGCGGGGTGGGACCACCGCTCACCAGCCGGGCGCCGCATGGATTTCACCTCGCGCTACGGCTATGCGCCCGACATGACCGAAGGCGCGGGGCAGGTCTTTGCCTTTTTCGATCCCACTCAGATCCTGGATGCGATGCATGCATCGCTCTTTGCCGGGCCTTGGGTCACGGCGTTGCGTATGCCGTATCTGGCCGGGCGCACCGAATGGGCGATCCAGCAGGTTGACCTTATGCCTGACCTGCTGCAATCGGCCGTCAAAGGTACCTTTAGCGCCGCGCATTTTGCCAAACTTTGGCGGATCCGGCGGCAGTTTGGCCCTTATCTCAAGGGCATTCTTGCCGCGAACGAAGATGCCGGAAAAACCCGGCGCGCCATCGCCGTGTGTCGTTCGGTCGTGCGGCGCCTGAACGCCCCACGCTTCCGCCGCCGCCTGGCCGAGCTGGAAGCAAAGGCATAACGACGCGCTCAGAAACCCTGCGTCAATAGTGTCAGCTCTTCAATGCGCGCTTCGGTCATCTGATGCATGCAGCCAAACACCAGCAGCGGTTCCGCTGACCCGCCCCGCATCGGATACCCGGCAGAATCGCAATTGGCATCGCGGAAAGCGACCCATGCCCGCTGGGCGTCGCGAAGGCGGTCTTCCTCTGACGGGCCGTCAATCGGATAGTCCGCATCGCTTTGCTGCAAAATCGCAAGGGTCTCGGCGTAGACGCCGTTCAACCGTTCGTCTGATTCCGCCCAGACCTCTTGCTGGCATGTATTCATTTCAAGCTGCGTCACGGCGTTGGCGCAATTCACCTCTTGGGCGCTTGCCGGCAAGGACAAAAGGAAAAGGGCGGCAATCGGGCGGAACATGGCGGTCTCCATCTTGGGCGTCCAGTCATTGACGCAGACAATCCCGGCATCCTTGGCAAGGCAAGCGCGGATTGTGCATTCGCGCTGGAAACGCTGCTGACTTTGCGCTACGCCCGCCACCATGACGCACCTTTCCATCCGCCGTCCCGACGACATGCATCTGCATCTGCGCGATGGCGCGATGCTGCAGGGCGTGCTGCCTGAAACCGCGCGCCATTTTGCCCGCGCGATCATCATGCCGAACCTCGTGCCGCCTGTCGTCACAGGCGATCAGGCCGCAGCCTACCGCGACCGTATCCTTGCCGCCCTGCCGGATGGCATGGCGTTCGAACCCCTGATGACGCTGTATCTGACCGAAGGCACCGATGCCGACGATGTGGCCGAAGCCCACGCCAGCGGTCTGGTGAAGGCGGTCAAGCTTTACCCTGCCGGGGCCACCACGAATTCGCAATCGGGCGTGCGCAACATCGACGCCGTGATGCCTGTGCTGGAACGCATGGCCGCGATCGGCCTGCCGCTTTGCGTGCATGGCGAAGTCACCGATCCTGACGTGGATATCTTTGACCGCGAGGCGGTATTCATCGACACTGTGCTTGATCCCCTGCGCGCCCGCGTACCGGGATTGCGTGTTGTGATGGAACATATCACGACGCAGCAAGGTGCGGATTATGCAGCATTGGGTGGCCCCGATCTGGCCGCGACGATCACGACGCATCACCTGTGCATCAACCGCAATCACATCCTCGCAGGGGGCATCCGGCCGCATTACTATTGCCTGCCCGTGGCCAAACGCGAAAGCCATCGCCTTGCCCTGCGCCGTGCCGCCACGTCCGGCAAGCCCTGCTATTTCCTTGGCACCGACAGCGCGCCGCATGTGGATGCCCTGAAAGAACATGCCTGTGGCTGTGCCGGGTGCTTTACGGCGACCAACACGATGGGCATTCTTGCGCAAGTTTTCGAAGATGACGGCGCACTTGACCGGCTTGAAGGCTTCACCTCCACGCACGGTGCGGCCTTCTACGGCTTGCCCGCAAACGCAGGCAACCTGCACCTGATCCGCCGCGACGCCCCCGAAACCTACCCCGATAAAATCCTGACCGAGGCTGGCCCGGTCACCGT
>CAWAPA010000062.1:0-29212 GCA_963783595.1 uncultured Alphaproteobacteria bacterium
ATGTTGTCGGATGTGACCTATGGGTTCATTTCCGGGACGTCCGTTGCGCGCGATTTTGTGGAACTGCCAAGCCAGCTTTATGAACACTGGCTGGAGGTGCCGGAGGTGCTGCAGAAACATGCGCGGCATGTGACGACGGGGGAAGCGATGCCCGGCGATATGTTGGCGCGGTTGCTGGCGGCGGGAACGTACGATCAGGGCTTTTCGACGGTGGAGTTCGTGTCGTCGGCGCTGGTGGACCTTGCGTTTCACGAAGGGGCGGCGCCGGTTGATCCGATGGCTGCGCAAGCGGAGGTTCTTGCAGGGCTGGGGATGCCGCATGCTATCGGGATGCGCCACGCGACGCCGCATTTTGCGCATGTGTTTTCGGGCGACGGGTATTCGGCGGGCTATTATTCCTACATGTGGTCGGAGGTGATGGATGCGGATGCCTTTGCCGCATTCGAGGCGGCGGGCGGGCCGTTCGATCCGGTGATGGCGGCCAAGCTGGAAAAGCACATCCTTTCGGCGGGTGGGTCGGCGGAGGCGGATGAATTGTACCTCGCGTTCCGGGGTGCCATGCCGGGGGTGGAGGCTTTGCTGAAGGGCCGGGGGTTGCTGGAGGAGGTGTGAGGCGCGCGCCTTTGGCTGGTCGCCGGGGGCCAGCCCCCGGACCCCCGGGATAGTTTTGAACAGAGGAAGTCAGGGGCGGCGCAAACTGCCCGGCGGGTGGCCGAAGTGCTTCCGGAAGGCACGGGACAGGGTGCCGGGCGCGGAAAACCCGGTGCGGAGCGCGATCTCGGCAATCGGATGGCGGGTGTCGGTCAGCAGGCGGCGGGCGGCGCTGAGGCGCAGTTGCAGGGCATAAGCGCCGGGGGTTTGCCCGAGGTTCTGGCGGAACAGGGTTTCGAGGCGGCGGGGTGAGAGATTGAGGGCGGCGGCGATGCGCGCGGTGGTTTCAGGGGTTTCGAGATTCGCCTCCATCCGGGCAATGGCGGTGGCGACGCGAGGATCGAGGCGGGGGTCGGCGGGGGGCGTGATCTGCGGATCGGTGCCGGGGCGGGCGGTCGAGATGAAGCTGGCGGCGACCTGCAGGGCCAGGGCGGCACCATGGCGCGCGCGAATGAGATGCAGCATCAGATCGGCGGCGGGGGCGGCGCCGCCTGCAGTAAATCGTTTTCGGTCAATTACATAGCGGTCAGGCAGAACCGTAACATCGGGGTGAGCGGTGGCAAAATCCTCGTGATCTTCCCAATGCACGGTGGCGCGGTGGCCGTTGAGCAGGCCTGCGCGCGCAAGCACCCAACCGCCAGCATCAATGCCGCCGATGGCTCCGAACCGGGGGGCCATGCGCGACAGATCGCGGATCAGGGGGGCCGTGGCCATTTCGGATTGCCGGTAGCCTGCGATGACGATCAACGCATCGGCCTTTGCGGTTTTCAGGGGGCCGGAGGAGGGCAGTTCGATCCCGCAGGTCAGCGGTATGGGCGCGCCGTCGGGTGAGACGACCCGCCAGCGGAACGCCTGATGCCCCAGATGGCGGTTGGCGGCGCGCAACGGATCAAGGGTGCTTGCCACCTCAAGGATCGAGGCTTGGGGCAGGACCAGCAGCGCAAGGGTCAGCGGGTCGGGCGAGGGGGCGAAAATGGATGCGGTTTGTGCCATGTTTCTTTCGTAAATCGCGCGGCACCCGGCTGCAAGGCGGATAGTCTGCTGCAAAAGGGGAGACGCGCCATGCCGCTGACCATGAACCGTGAGGTTTTCATTACCTGTGCCGTGACCGGGTCGGGGGGCACGCAGGACAGATCGCCGCATGTGCCGCGTTCACCCCAGCAGATTGCCGACAGTGCGATTGCGGCGGCAAAGGCGGGGGCGGCGGTGGTGCATTGCCATGTGCGCGATCCTGAAAGCGGCAAGCCCAGCCGCGACCTTGCCCTTTACCGCGAGGTGACGGAGCGCATCCGCGACAGCGCGACGGATGTGGTGTTGAACCTGACCGCCGGGATGGGGGGCGATCTGTTCTTTGACGGCACCGAAGACATGGGCCGGATGGCCACCCGGTCTGACATGGCAGGCGCTGCCGAACGGGTGGCGCATGTGGTGGACTGCCGCCCCGAGATTTGCACGCTGGATTGCGGGACGATGAATTTCAACGAGGCCGACTATGTGATGGTCAACACCCCCGGCATGCTGCGCGACATGGCGCGGCGGATGACGGCGGCGGGCGCGCGGATCGAGATCGAGGCGTTTGATACCGGGCATCTGTGGCTGGCCAAGGAGTTGGTCAAGGAAGGCGTGATCCCGCATCCGGTGCTGGTGCAGTTGTGCATGGGGGTGCCGTGGGGCGCGCCGGACGATCTGCACACGTTCATGGCGATGGTGGCGAATGTGCCAAGCGATTGGCATTGGAGCGCCTTTGCCATCGGGCGCAACCAGATGCCCTATGTGGCGGCGAGCGTTCTGGCCGGGGGCAATGTGCGGGTGGGGCTGGAGGATAACCTGTGGCTGGACAAGGGGGTTCTGGCGACCAATGCGCAACTGGTCGAACGCGCGGTGGACATCATCACGGATATGGGCGCGCGGATTCTGACGCCCGCAGAGGTGCGGGTGAAGCTGAAGCTGGAAAAGCGGGGGCCTGTGGCGCGGTGAGAGGTGTAGGGCACGCCTGCGACCAAAGGCCGAAGGGTGCCGCTGATGTGATCTGCGGGTGGGCAGGTTCGGGGTCGCTGTCGTTGCGATTTCACATTTGATGGAGGGCGGCGGCATGGACCGGGTCAAGTTCACGGCAATGAAAGATGGCGATGCGGCGGATTATGCGCTGCTGGATGCGCATGAGCGTGGCTATGCAGCGGGCACGGCGGACCGCCTGCTGGAGGCGATGGTCGCCCTTGATGCGAGCCTTTCGGGCTATCAGGTGACGCGGCTGGGCCATTCGTTGCAGGCGGCGACGCGGGCGTGGCGGGCGGGGGCGGATGCGGATTGGGTCGTGGCCGCGCTGCTGCATGACATCGGCGATATCTATGCGCCCTATAATCACGACGAATATGCAGCCGCCATCCTGAAGCCGTTTGTGCGAGAACAGGTCACGTGGGTGGTTGAAAAGCATGGCGATTTTCAACGGCTGTATTATGCGCATCATACGGGCGGCAACCCCCATGCGCGCGACCGTTTCAAGGGACACGCCTATTTCGACGACTGTGCGCAGTTCTGTGCGGATTGGGATCAGGCAAGTTTTGATCCGGCCTATGACACGCTGCCGTTGGACTTCTTTCGCGACATGGTGCGGGCAGTCTTTGCCCGGCCTGCCTATGATCCGGCGGTGATCCGGGAAGGCGCGCGGGTGGCACTGACGGATGCGGATGCGGCACGGGCGCGGGTGGCATGATTTTGCTGCATCGGCGGATGTCTGGGGTATGCTGCGGGATGTTCATCTTGGAAAGGATCATGCCATGAAAGTATTTGCCCTGATCGCGGCTCTTGGCCTTGCGGCTTGTGTGCCGGACTACCCCTCCACCCGCTATGCCACAGCGCCGTTTTATCTGCAGCCGGTTGATGCGGGCGTGCTGGAGGGGACGTGGTACGAGATTGCCCGGTTTCCGGGGCCGTTTCAGCAAGGGTGTTCGCACACGACGGCCAGCTATACCGCGCCAGTGGATGGTGTGGTGGGGGTGACGAACCGCTGCCGGATTGACGGGCAGACGGTGCAGATCACGGGGACGGCGGTGGCAGATGGGCCGGGGCAGTTTCTGGTGCGCCTTGAGGGCGTGCCGTTCCGCGGGGATTACTGGGTACTGGATGTGGCGGATGGCGGGCGCACGCTGCTGGTGGGCACGCCGACGCGGCTGACAGGTTGGGTGCTGCACCGCGACCGGCGGATGACGCCGCAGCAGATTGACCATGCCGAGGCGGTGTTCCGCCGGAATGGATATGACGTGGCAGCGTTGCAGCGGACGGATCAGCGGTAGAGCGGCGGGGCCGCCACCCTGATCCTCCCCCACAAGGGGGGAGGGAAGCGCCCGGTTCAACATGGTCCGGCGTTGGTGAAAAGTGTGCCTCCCTCCCCCCTTGTGGGGGAGGGATGGGGTGGGGGGATGTGACAGGATGGGGCAAGGCGTGACAAGAAAAGCAGCAATCATTGGCGGTGGGGTGATCGGGGGCGGCTGGGCCGCGCGGTTCTTGCTGAACGGTTGGGACGTCAGCATCTTCGATCCGGACCCGCAGGCCGAACGCAAGGTGGGCGAGGTTCTGGCGAACGCCCGCGCGGCGCTGCCTGCGCTGTCGGATGTGCCGATGCCTGCGGAAGGGCGGCTGTCTTTTGCCGGGACGATCACGGAGGCGGTGGAGGGGGCTGCGTATATTCAGGAATCCGTGTCGGAACGGCTTGATCTGAAACACCGGGTTTTTGCACAAATCCAACAATCGGTCAGTGGTATTCCCATCGGATCATCCACATCCGGCTTCAAACCATCAGAATTGCAACAAGGGGCGGCGGACCCGTCGACCATCTTTGTGGCCCATCCGTTCAACCCGGTCTATCTGTTGCCGCTGGCCGAAATCGTGCCATCGGTGGCCACGGATGCGGCCATGATCGAGCGGGTGAAGGAAACCCTGCGCGAAATCGGCATGTTCCCCCTGCATGTCCGCAAGGAAATTGACGCCCATATCGCCGACCGTTTCCTTGAGGCCGTCTGGCGTGAGGCGCTGTGGCTGGTGAAGGACGGCATCGCCACGACCGAGGAAATCGACGAGGCGATCCGGATGGGATTTGGCCTGCGCTGGGGTCAGATGGGGCTGTTTGAAACCTACCGCGTGGCGGGTGGCGAGGCGGGGATGAAGCATTTCATGGCGCAGTTCGGGCCTTGTCTGCAATGGCCTTGGACCAAGCTGATGGATGTGCCGGAATTCAACGATGAACTCGTCGATCTGATCGCGGGCCAGTCAGACGCACAATCGGGTCACCACACGATCCGCGAGCTGGAACGTATCCGCGACAGCAATCTGATCGGCTTTCTGCGCGCGTTGAAAGACCGCAACTGGGGCGCGGGCAAGGTGTTGCTGGACCATGACGCCCGCCGCCGCGACGCGATGCTGGAACCCGGGGCAACAGGTCTGGGCGCGCCGCTGGTGATGGCGCAGATGCAGGTGTTGCCGGGGTGGATTGATTACAACGGGCATATGACGGAAAGCCGTTATCTGTTTGCGTCGTCAGAAACCTGCGATCCGTTCTTGCGGCTGATCGGGGCGGACCTCGACTATGTGAAGGGCGGCCACAGTTATTACACTGCCGAGACGCATATCATGCATCTGGGCGAGGCCAAGCTAGGCGATCATCTGACGGGCACGTTGCAGGTTCTGGGCGCGGATGAAAAACGGCTGCATATCTTTATCACCATCCTGCGCAATGATGCTGTGGTGGCGACAGCGGAACAGATGCTGCTGCATGTGGATATGGCAACGGGCAAGGCCTGCCCTGCCGCACCAGAGGTGCTGGCACGGCTGATGCCGATTGCGGCGGCGCACAAACCCTTGCCGCGCCCGGCGTCGGTGGGGCGGTTTACGGGCCAACGCAAGTGAAACGCGTGCTGATCACGGCGGGCGCAAGCGGGATCGGCCTTGTGATGGCGCGGGCCTTTGCCGGGGCGGGCTATCGCGTCTGGGTGACGGATGTGGATGCGGCGGCACTTGCGGCGGTCCCGCAGGATGTGCGGGCGACGCTGTGCGATGCGGCAGACGAAAGCGCCATGGCGGACCTGTTTGCGCAGATCGCGCGCGATTGGGGCGGGCTGGATGTGCTGTGCGCCAATGCAGGGATCAAGGGGCCGACGGCGGCCATCGCCGAGATGCCGCTGGACGGTTGGCATGCGTGTATCCGTGTCAATCTGGATGGCGCGATGTTGGCGGCGAAATATGCGGCCCCCCTGATGACGCAGGCGCGGGCGGGGGTGATGATCTTTACCTCATCAACCGCCGGACTTTACGGTGTGCCATATCGCGCGCCCTATGCAGCGGCGAAATGGGCGGTGATCGGGCTGATGAAAACCGTGGCGATGGAACTCGGGCCATTTGGCATCCGCGCCAATGCGATTTGCCCCGGATCGGTAACTGGCCCGCGCATTGACCGCGTCATAGACGCCGAGGCCGCGCAAAAGGGCGTCAGCCCGCAAGACATTCGTGACGGCTATGCGAAAGGCACGGCTTTGGGGCGGTTGTCCGACCCCGAAGATGTGGCCGCACTGGCGGTCTATCTCGCCTCTGACGGCGCGCGCATGATCTCGGGTCAGGCGATGGCTGTCGACGGCTTTACCATCAACCCCGACCCATGAGGACGCGATGAATTTTGGCCTGAGCGCTGAACAAGAGATGATTGTCGCGACGGTGCGCGCCTTCGTGGAGAATGAAATCTATCCGCATGAAAAAATGGTCGAGGATGCAGGGTTTGTATCGCAGGAACTGGCCCATGAGATAAAGCGCAAGACGCTCGATCTGGGGTTTTACGCCTGCAATTTCCCCGAAAGCGTGGGTGGCGCGGGGCTGGGCCATGTGGATTTCGCGCTGGTGGAGCGGGAATTGGGGCGCGGGTCGATGGCGTTGACGCATTTCTTCGGGCGGCCGCAGAACATTCTGATGGCGTGTCAGGGCGAACAGGTGGAGCGTTATCTGAAACCTGCTGTGCGTGGCGAGCGGATGGATGCGCTGGCGATGACCGAACCGGATGCGGGGTCAGACATCCGCGGGATGAAGACGCATGCGCGCCGCGATGGTGGGGACTGGGTGATCAACGGAACCAAACATTTCATTTCCGGGGCGGAGCATGCGGATTTCGTGATCGTCTTTGTGGCGACCGGGGATGAGGTGCAGGCGGGCGCGCCAAAGAAGAAGATCACGACATTTCTGGTGGATCGCGGCACGAAGGGCTTTACCATCCGCGAGGGCTACAAATCGGTCAGCCATCGCGGCTACAAGAACATGATCCTTGAATTCGACGACTGCCGCCTGCCCGATGCCCAGGTGCTGGGGGCGGTGGATGGCGGGTTTGCAGTGATGAACGACTGGCTTTATGCCACGCGCATTACGGTGGCCACGATGGCCGTGGGTCGCGCGCGCCGGGTGTTCGATCTGATGCTGGACTACGCGGCGCAACGTCGGCAGTTCGGCCAGCAGATCGGGCGGTTTCAGGGGGTCGGGTTCCAGCTGGCGGATTCAGTGACCGAGATTGATGCGGCCGATTATCTGACGCTGGCCAGCGCCTGGCGGCTGGATCAGGGCCTGTCCGCAAACCGCGAGATCGCATCGGCCAAGGTCTTTGCCACCGAAATGCTGGCGCGTGTCACGGACCGGGCCATTCAGGTACATGGCGGGATGGGGCTGATGGACGATCTGCCGCTGGAGCGGTTCTGGCGCGATGCGCGGGTGGAACGGATCTGGGACGGGACTTCAGAAATCCAGCGCCACATCATCGCGCGTGATCTTCTGCGCCCGCTTGGTGCTTGATGCGTCGGAGCGGGGGTTTCACACCCCCGCACCCCCGTGGGATAGTTGTGAACAGAGGAAGTTACGAAGTGTTAACCTTGGTCTGTAAATCTGGCGAAACGGTACAGCTGGGGACGGCGATGACCGTAACGGGGGAAGGCGCCCTGCATGTCCTTTGGCAGCAGGGTGCTCGACCCTCCTTTTCCACCTTCCTCTGTTTGAAACTATCCTCGGGGGTCCGGGGGTGGAAAACCCCCGGCCTTGATGCAGCAAACAGGTGCCGGGCATGATGCGCCTGTCCCGACTGCTGCGCCCCAAATCCATCGCTGTCATGGGGGCGGTCTGGGCCGAGAATGTTATCGCGCAATGCGCCAAGATGGGCTTTGCAGGGCCGGTCTGGCCAGTCCATCCGACGAAGCCTGTGATTGGCGGGTTGAAGGCATACCCCACACTTGCCGATCTTCCGGAACCGCCGGATGCAACGTTTGTCGGGGTCAACCGCCATGCGACAGTGGGGATCGTGGGGGAGCTTGCTGCCATGGGGGCGGGTGGGGCGATCTGCTTTGCCAGCGGCTGGACCGAGGCAGGCGAGGCGGGATTGCAGGCGGAGTTGGTGGCGGCGGCGGGCGGGATGCCGATTCTGGGGCCGAACTGCTATGGGGTGATCAACTATCTGGACGGGGCGCTCTTGTGGCCCGACCAGCATGGCGGGGCGCGGGTTGACCGTGGGGTGGCTTTGCTGAGCCAGTCGTCCAACATCGTCATCAACATGACGATGCAGCGGCGCGGCCTGCCCGTGGCCTATGTCGCCTGTCTTGGCAATGCGGCGCAGGTGGGGCTGGCGGAATTAGCGGGCGCGTTGCTGGCGGATGACCGGGTGACAGCGATTGGCATGTATATCGAGGGGATCGACGATGCAGCGGGGTTTGCCGCGTTGGCGCAGGCCGCGCGGGGGCTGGGCAAGGGAATTGTCTGCATCAAATCCGGCAAGACGGAGTTGAGCCGGACGGCGGCGGCCTCGCACACGGCGGCGCTGGCGGGTGGTGGTGCGGCGAGCACAGCCTTTCTGCGGCAGGCGGGTGTGGCCGAGGTGAATACCCTGCCGGAGCTGATGGAGACGTTGAAAATCATGCACATGCACGGACCCCAGATCGGAACGCGCCTGTGTTCGCTGTCGTGCTCTGGCGGCGAGGCGGGCTTGGTGGCCGATCTTGCGGCCCCGTTCGGGATTGATTTCCCGGCCCCGTCTGACGCACAGCGGGCGCGGCTGGGCGACATCCTCGGGCCGATTGTGACCATTGCCAACCCGTTGGATTACCATACCTTTATCTGGGGTGATGGGCCGCGTACCACGGATGTATTTACCACCATGCTGGCAGGCTATGACGCGGGGATGTTCATCATCGACCCGCCGCGCAATGACCGCTGCGATCCGTCAAGCTATGATCCGGCGTTGGCGGCGATTGTCGCGGCGAGTGCGGCTGCGGGAAAGCCCGCCTTTGCGGTGGCGTCGATCCCAGAGAACATGGATGAGGCGCTGGCGGCTGATCTGATGACCAGGGGTGTGGTGCCATTGTGCGGGATGGAGACGGCTTTGGGCGCGATCCGCGCCGTGCAGACGCCTGTCGGGCTACCAGACTGGCGGCCGATGGGCGTGGGGTCCGCAGGCGGCGTGATGCTGGACGAGGCGGCATCGAAGGCGATGCTGGCGCAGGCGGGTGTGACGGTGCCCAAGGGCGTTATGGCCGCGGATATCGGGACGTTGGCACCCCTCGCGGCGGGGCTGTCGGGGGCATTGGCGCTGAAAGGTTTGGGTTTTGCGCACAAGACGGAAAATGCGGCGGTGCGGCTGGGGTTGACCACGCTTGACGGGCAGGCCGCGATGCCGGGGGCCACGGGCTATCTGCTGGAAGAGATGGTCACGGGGGCCGTGGCCGAACTGTTGATCGGGGTGCGGCGGGATGCGGTTTATGGCGTGACGCTGACCATCGGCTTTGGCGGCGTTGCGGCCGAGCTGTTGGCCGATACGGTGACGCTGATCTGCCCGGTGGCGGACCATGAGGTTGCCGCCGCCTTGCGCCGTCTGCGGCTGTGGCCCCTGCTTGATGGCTATCGTGGCAAGGCGCGGGCCGATGTGGCGGCGGTGGTGGAGACGGCGCTGCGCATACAGGCGATGTTTGATGATCCGCGCCTTGTGGAGGTGGAGATCAATCCGCTGATGGTGCGACAGGCGGGCGCTGTGGCGGTGGATGCGGTGATTTGGAGGGCATGATGGAGATGTTGACAACGGGGCCGATCCGCACGCGCGTTGAAGGTGCGGTGCTGGAAGTGACGCTGGACCGGCCAAAGGCCAATGCGATTGATCTGGTGACCAGCCGGATCATGGGGCAGGTGTTTCGCGCCTTTCGCGACGACGACACCTTGCGCGTGGCGATCCTGCGGGCGGAGGGGGAGAAGTTCTTTTGCCCCGGCTGGGATTTGAAGGCGGCGGCGGATGGCGATGCGGTGGATGGCGATTACGGGGTGGGGGGCTTTGGCGGCCTTCAGGAATTGCCGGGTCTGAACAAGCCGGTCATTGCGGCGGTGAACGGGATTTGCTGTGGTGGGGGGCTGGAGCTCGCGCTGTCATGCGATCTGATTTTGGCGTCGGACAATGCGACCTTTGCCTTGCCGGAAATCCGGTCTGGCACGGTGGCGGATGCGGCGAGCATCAAGTTGCCGAAACGCATCCCCTATCATGTGGCGATGGATTTGCTGCTGACGGGGCGGTGGTTTGACGCCAGTGAGGCGCTGCGTTGGGGGCTTTTGCGCGAGGTATGCGCGCCGGGGGAGTTGTTGGCCAAGGCATGGGCGCTGGCGCGGCTGCTGGAGAGCGGCCCGCCACTGGTCATGGCCGCAATCAAGGAAGTGGTGCGCGAGGCCGAAGACAAGCGGTTTCAGGATGCGATGAACCGGGTCACAAAGCGGCAGTTGCCGACGGTGGACCGGCTTTATGGATCGGAGGATCAGTTAGAAGGCGCGCGCGCCTTTGCGGAGAAGCGTGATCCGGTTTGGCGGGGGAAGTGAGGGGCGTGTTCCACGGTTGGAATGATGAAGCCTTTGATTGCAAACGGGTATTTTTGAGGTTTTAAGGTTTCGGTTAGGATGGGAGATGTTTTGTAGGCTGTCAGAGTAGGGACCTATGGTATTGAAAAGAGCCTGCTGATGAAGATCATTGTAGACGCATCACCTGTACGGGACGGGGCGGCTGTGCGGACCGAGGATCAACTGTAGGAGGCACGGCCTTTTGCGGAATAGCGGGATCCGGTCTGGAAGTGGAAGTGAAGGGGGTGTGCTTGCGCGCACTTAACCCAAGATTTACCAATTGGAATCATATACGGTACAGTGCTACCGTCGTATCCATGAGTAACCTTGACGCTAAACCACCGTATCGCATCGAACTCATGGATTTATCTGTTGGCGTTTGTGCCTGTTGCGGGCATGAAACCAAGACGATCAGCGGGTTTATACACAAAGGTGAACGGAGTATTGCGGCTTATTTCGTTCAGTGGACCGTTGGTCGGATGGCTGAACACCCACCAAACATTGACATTGTCTTTGGCCTATGGGGCGAACATACCACATCAAATGATCGGGTGGCGATTTCACTTATTCACGTAGACCAGGATTCTGGTCCATCAGTAATGGTGGTTGATGCAACTGATCGACCCGTTGCGAGTGGCGGCTTGGCCGAGAAAGCGTCATTGCGTGACGAGATCGTGGGAAAGCCAATTGCCAAAGTCGTATTCGACTTGGTCGATGTCATTTATTTGCAGGATATACGGCTGTTTAAGTGACACTTTTAGCCCGTGCGTTTGTAAGGCGAACCTGCATTGGGTCTTTCGGTTGCGATACTGCCCCAGTAATGCTTGATCCGCCCTTAGACAAGCTGCAGGCGTCCCATTGGAGGGCTCGGACTATCGCAAATGCAGGCCCCACCCAACCTAAAACCGACATCCCCTGTCGCATATCGTGAAGGATTTGTGACGGCCAAACGTTAGGAAGGCCTGCCGGAGCGCGGCGAAGAGGGTGAATGTGGACGACGTGACGGATTACATCATCGTCGGCGCGGGCAGTGCGGGCTGCGTGCTGGCAGAGCGGCTGAGTGCATCGGGCAAGCACAAGGTCACGGTGCTGGAGGCGGGGGGGTCGGACCGGCGGTTTTACGTGGGACTGCCGCTGGGGTATGGCAAGCTGTTCTACGACCCGGCGGTGAACTGGATGTACAAGACCGAACCCGATCCGGGGTTGGACGGGCAGCGCGATCACTGGCCGCGGGGCAAGGTGCTGGGCGGGTCATCCAGTATCAACGCGATGGTGTGGATCCGCGGACACCGGGCGGATTACGATGAATGGGGGGCGAACCCCGGTTGGGGCTGGGATGATGTGCTGCCCGCCTATCGCGCGATCGAGGATAATCAGGCGGGGGGCGATGCGTATCGGGGCACGGGCGGGCCGCTGTTCATTTCGGCCAACCGCGATGGATTGCACCCCCTTGTGCAGACTTACCGCGCGGCCTGTGCGGCGGGGGGGCTGCCCTGGAACCCCGATTTCAACGGGGCGACGCAGGAAGGTGCGGGCATCTATCAGATGACGATCAAGCAAGCGCGGCGCAATTCGGCGGCGCGGGCGTTTTTGCGGCCTGCGATGCGGCGGGCGAATGTGCGGGTGATCACCAAGGCGATGGTGACAAAGGTCATCATCGAAAATGGCCGGGCCGTGGGGGTGGAATATCTGCGGGGGGGCCAGCGCCAGATGCTGCGCTGTAATGCAGAGGTGATCCTGTCGGGCGGGGCGATCAACTCGCCGCAACTGCTGCAACTGTCGGGCGTGGGGCCGGGGGCGTTGTTGCAATCCCTTGGCATTCCGGTGCTGCGGGACAATCCGAATGTGGGCGATCATCTGAGCGACCATCAGGGCATCAACTATACCTGGGCGATGAAAGTGCCGACGTACAATGATGTGCTGCGCCCGTGGTGGGGCAAGCTGCGCGCGGGGGTGGAATGGGCGCTGCTGGGGCGCGGGCCACTGGCAAAGTCGATCAACCATGCGGGGGGGTTCTTTCGAACCTCGCCAGAGTTGGACCGGCCCAACATGCAATTGTATATGCAGGCTTTCTCGACATTGCTGCCAAGGGCGGGGGAACGGCCCCTGCTGACGCCCGACCCGTGGTCGGGGATGTCTTTGGGCCTGTCGAACTGCCGCCCGACTAGCCGGGGGCATATCCGGATCGGATCGCCCGATCCTTTGCAGCATCCTGTCATTACAGCGAATGCGTTTTCCACGAACCATGATGTCGAAGAGATGCTGGCGGCGGTGAAGTTCCTGCGGCATCTGGCGGCGCAAAGCCCATTGGCGGAGGTCATCAAGGAAGAGCTGAGACCGGGGCCGGGGGTGGTGTCGGATGATGATCTGATCATGGATTTCCGGCGCAGGTCGGGCACGGTGTATCACCCAAGCTGCACCTGCCGGATGGGCGCGGATGCCGCGTCATCGGTGGTGGATGCGCGGCTGCGGGTGCACGGGGTGCAGGGCCTGCGGGTGATTGATGCAAGCGCCTTTCCGTCAATCATCGCAGGCAACACAAACGCGCCCGCGATGCTGATGGGGTGGAAGGGGGCGGAGATGGTGATTGGGGATGCGGGCTGACGGAGTGCGGTCAGGATGCGGCATAGGCCGATCTTGCCGATGACGGAAACACAAGCGGATCACCACCGGGGCGCGTCTGCAGCATGGCAAGGATCGTATCGTCATCAAGTCCATCTGCGATCTGATCGGTCCAGACCCGGAAATACTTCAACTGATACCCGCCGAAGGATGTGATCATCGCGACATCCGCCGCGTCTGCGCCGCGCACCATCAGGATACGGCCTGTCGCGCGGTGTGTTGTAGCGGGCATCGAACGTGTGCCATTGCCCGCCCAGATACACCTCGAACCACGCGCAAAAATCACCCGCGCCGGAATAGGGCACGCCGATGTCGCCAAGATAGCCACTGGCATAGCGCGCCGGGATGTTCATGGCGCGACAAAGCGAGACGGCGAGATGGGCAAAATCGCGGCAGACCCCGGTTTTTTCGCGGAACACTTCCGATGCGGTCTTGTTGGCGCGCCCGAACTGATAGCCAAAGGTCACATGCCTGTGGACGAAATCCGTGATGGCCTGCACGCGCGCCCAGCCCTCGGGCACCGGGCCGAACAGGGACCATGCCTGTGCTGTCAGCAAGTCACTGTCGCAATAGCGGCTGGGCATCAGATGCGACAGAACATCATCCGGCAGATCGGAAATGCTGTGCTGGCGGGCTGTGGGCACCTGCGGATCAGGCTGCGCATCAAGATCGATCACGCAGTCGGACCATAACCGTGTTGTACCGACGGGGGCCACGATCCGGGTGATGCGGTTGCCAAAGCGGTCGTCATAAATGGTGGCGTTGCACTCCGGCGTCAGGCGCACCTGATCGCGGCCGATCAGGGCGTCCTATGACGATCATTGTGGGCTGACAGTGCCAAAAGCATCGGAACAGGCGCGGTGCAGTCGATTTCGATTTCGAATCCGAAGCGGATCAGCATAGGTTGTTCCTTGTCTTGTCATGTGCATGGAGCCGATAGCATCCTGTCTGCGTTGACAGAGCACCTCGTCAGGCACAACGCCGTCGATCCCGGAAAGGTTTCCGTGTCCCGTTTATTGCGTGTTTTTCACCGGACAGAATACAATTACGACCGCATGGTCGTGTTGCATCCGCATCAGCTTATGTTGCGGCCACGCGATGGGCACGATTTGTGGGTGGATGATGCTTTTCTGACCATCGCGCCACAGGCGCGGTTGCGGTGGTTTTTCGATACATTCGGAAATTCGATTGCCGAAGCCAGCTTTCGGACGCGACCGACCGTCTTGTGATCGACAGTGAGTTGTTGCTGCGTCGCTATGGATCGAGGCTTTTGGCACACGGCAGGTAGGACGCATGTCTGCCCCTTTCCGTTTGTCTATTCCGATGACGATATGCGTGACCTTTATCCCTTTCTTGGCCAGCAATATCCCGCAGGATGCAGGCAGTTCTGGACCAATGGCTGGAGGATACAGTTCAATCAGCGCGGGTCGGATGCCTTACTATTCCTGCGCGGGCTAAGCGATACGATCCACCGCAACCTGCGGTATTCCAGCCGCGAGGAAATGGGCACCCAGACGGCCGCCGAGACCATCGCCAAAGGCCTTGGCACCTGTCGGGACTTTGCGTTTCTGTTCATGGAGGCGGCGCGCAGGTTCGGTTTCGCGGCGCGGTTTGTGACCGGATACCTGAATGATACCGCTAGTGGTGGCGATGCGCCTGTGGGCGGCGGGGCCACGCATGCATGGGCCGATGCGTTCGTACCGGGCGAAGGCTGGATCGAGTTTGATCCAACCAACAGGATCACCGCAGGCAGCGCATTGATCCGGGTCGCCACCACCCGCACACCGGCGCAGGCATCGCCGATTTCAGGCAGTTTTGATGGCCGTGGGGCATCCTGCATCGGGCTGACCGTCACTGTCGATGTGCGTGAGGTTGATGGCCCGGCGGTGGCCTAGGCCACGTTTATTCCCCCCGTGGAAAGCGTTTGCTGTCTTCCAGCACATTCAGGTCCATGTGGTTGCGCATGTACCGTTCGGACGCGGCGCGCAGGGGTTGGTGATCCCACGGGTAGTAGGCGCCGTTGCGCAGGGCCGCGTACACCACCCAGCGGCGGGCCTGCGATTGGCGGACATCGGCGTCGTACTGCGGGATGTTCCAGCGCGCTGACGCATCGGCCCGCAGGCGGGCCAGCGTTTCGGCATGGGCCGGGTTGGTGGCGAGGTTCTTGTCCTCATCCGGGTCGTCGGTCAGGTTGAACAACTGGTCGGGGTCGGCGGGGCAGTGGATGTATTTCCAATCCCCCTGCCGCAGGGCGACCATCGGGGTGATGGTGCCTTCGGCGGCATATTCCATCGCAACGGGAGACGTGCGGGGCGTGCCTTTTGCCAAGGGGACAAGGGATTCGCCATCCGTCCATGGCATGACCTCGGCCATGGAGATGCCTGCAAGATCGCAGAGCGTGGGGGTCACGTCGATGGTGCTGACGGGGGTGGTGATCGTCCCGGCGGGCAGGCCGGGAGCGGCGATCATCAGCGGGACGCGGGACGCCCCTTCGAAGAAATTCATCTTGAACCACAGACCCTTGCGGCCCAGCATTTCGCCGTGGTCCGACACGAAAAGGATGATCGCCTCCTGCCGCGTGGCATCAAGCGTGGCGAGGAGTTCGCCGATCTTGTCATCGACATAAGAGATATTGGCGAAATAGCCCTGCCGCGCGCGGCGGATATGGTCGGGTGTGACCTCGAGGCCCCGCCAGTCGCAGGCATCCATCAGGCGTTGGGAATGCGGGTCCATATCCGCGTATGCCAGCGGCGCGGGCGGTTCCAGTTCGGGGGCATCTTTGTAGAGATCCCAGTATTTGCGGCGGGCGACGAACGGATCATGCGGGTGGGTGAAGCTGACGGTCAGGCACCACGGGCGCGGATCGCCCCCACGCGCAAGGTCATAGAGTTTCTGTGTCGCCTGATGGGCGACATCGTCGTCATATTCCAGCTGGTTGGTGATTTCGGCCACACCGGCACCCGTGACGGAGCCGAGGTTGTGATACCACCAGTCGATGCGTTCCCCCGGTTTGCGGTAGTCGGGCGTCCAGCCGAAATCGGCGGGGTAGATATCGGTCGTCAGACGTTCCTCAAACCCGTGCAGCTGATCGGGACCGACGAAGTGCATCTTGCCGGAAAGGCAGGTCTGATAGCCTGCGCGGCGCAGATGATGCGCGTAGGTCGGGATGTCGGAGGCAAACTCGGCGGCATTGTCATAGACGCGGGTGCGCTGCGGCAACTGCCCCGACATGAAGGCGGCGCGGGCAGGGGCGCAGAGCGGGCTGGCGGTGTAGGCATTGGAAAACCGGGTGGAGCGTTCGGCCAGTGCGCGCAGGTTGGGTGTGTGCAGAAATGCGGCGGGGCCATCGGGGAACAGGGTGCCGGTGAGTTGATCGACCATCAGGATCAGGATGTTGGGTTTGGTCATGATGGCCCCTTTTTGGTTTTGCCGCGATCATCGGGCGCGAGCGTCAGGAGTCTTATCCTGAAACGACGCTTTTGGGATGGAAATGTCGGTGCCTTCGGCGAGGATAGTTAAGAACAGAGGAAGGGGCCGGGGCATGGTGGTGCGGACAGAATTTCCACGGGGCGTGGTTGCGGTTGACGATTTGGGGATCGTGATGCCGGATGGCTGCCGGTTGTCGGCGCGGGTCTGGATGCCGGATGATGCAGTGGCAGACCCGGTTCCTGCGGTGCTGGAATACATCCCGTACCGCAAGCGCGACGGCACGCTGCCGCGGGATGAGATGATGCATCCTTATGTCGCCGGGCACGGTTATGCCTGTGTGCGGGTGGACATGCGGGGGAATGGCGACAGCGAAGGGCTGATGGATGACGAATATTCCGCGCAGGAATTGCAGGATGCCTGCGATGTGATCGCGTGGCTGGCCGCACAGCCATGGTGCAGCGGCACGGTGGGGATGATGGGCAAGTCATGGGGCGGGTTCAACTGTTTGCAGACGGCGTTCCTGCAACCGCCCGCGTTGAAGGCCGTTGTGTCGGTCTGTTCCACCACCGACCGGTTTGCCGATGACATCCACTTTCGCGGCGGCTGCATGCTGGGCGAAAACTTTGGCTGGGGCACCTTGATGCTGTCCTACTCCAGCAGGCCACCAGACCCCGCGTTGCGCCCCGATTGGCGCGAGACGTGGCTGGCGCGACTGGATGCCATGCCGCATCTGACGCCACGCTGGGCGGGCCATCAGGCGCGGGATGATTATTGGCGGCATGGGTCGATCTGCGAGGATTACGCAGCGATGCAGGTGCCTGTGCTGGCAGTGGGAGGCTGGGCGGACAATTACATGAATACCGTGGCCGAGATTGTGCAGAATGTGCCAGGGGCGAAGGGGATCGTCGGGCCATGGGTGCATCAATACCCGCATTCCGCCGTGCCGGGGCCGCAGATCGGGTTTCTGCAGGAATGCGTGCGGTGGTGGGACCGGTGGCTGAAGCGCATCCCGAACGGGGTGGAGGGTGATGCGGCAATGCGGGCGTATGTGCTGCAGTCTGCGCCACCCGATGCCAGCGCGGCGGTGCGGGCAGGGGAATGGGTGGCCGTCGATTGGCCGGCACCTGTGGCGATGCAGGTCTTGCCACTGTCGGATCAGGGGCTGGTGGCGGGGCCGCTTTCGGCGCGGATTTGCACGCCGCAGCAGCATGGCATGGACGCGGGCGAATTCTTTCCGATGGGGTTGGCCGCCGAAATGCCGGGGGATCAGGCGGGGGATGATGCGCTTGCGGTATGTTTTGACGGGGACGTGCTGGCGGCGGACCTGACGCTGATGGGACGGGCGGAGGTGCGGCTGCGCCTCGCAGCAGATACGCCGAAGGGGCATCTGATTGCACGGCTGTGCGATGTGGCCCCGGATGGATCGTCGGTGCGGATTGCACATGGGATGCTGAACCTGTGCCACCGGGACAGCATGGCCGCGCCGTCAGTGATGGTGCCGGGGCAGGGGTATGAGGTGATGCTGCGGCTGGATCAGATGGCGTATCGGGTTGCGGCGGGGCATCGCCTGCGGCTCGTGCTGGCGACGACATACTGGCCGTTTGTGTGGCCATCGGATGCGCCCGTGACGCTGACCCTGAGCCAGGGCGCGCTGACATTGCCGGTGGTGGAGCATGCCCTGACGCCATGGGCACCGCCCCCTGCCGAGACGGCAACGCCATGGGCGCACCGGGTATTGCGGGCGGGCCGGAAGGCGCGCCGGGTGGAGCGTGATCTGATCGCGGGCACCCATGCACTGGTGGTGGAGGATGACGGCGGCGACGTCGAAAACCTGACACACGGGCTGGTGACAGGGGAAACCATGTCGGAACGCTGGGCGGTGCATCCGTGCGATCCGCTGTCGGCAACAGCAACCCACACTTGGGAGCAGCGCCTGTCGCGCGGCGACTGGCGGGTGCGCACGCATGTAACCGCGACGCAGACATGCACGGCAACGCATCTGCGCATCATCGCAAAAGTGCGGGCATGGGAGGGGGAATCACTTGTTTTCGAACGCGTGTTCGACGACCGGGTGTCACGCGAATTTTTCTGATGGGTCCCATAAAAGGCATTGCTGGATTCATGGAATCGGGCTTTAGTTGATTCGACAATCAACAAAAAACGACTGCTGCTTTCAGGGAGACGACGATGAGAGAAGAAATCAGATACATGATGAACCGCGTGGCGGCTGGCAAAACCAGTCGGCGTGAGTTCATTGGGCGGGCGACAGCTCTTGGCCTTTCGGCGGCGGTGGCGAACACGCTGGTTGCGTCGGCTGTGCGCGCGCAGGAACCCAAACGTGGCGGCGTTCTGCGGGCGGGGATGTCGGGCGGGGAGTCGACAAATTCGCTCGATCCTGCATTGGCCGCGTCGGAAGTGCCGTTTGCTGTCAACATGACTTGGGGCGAGATGATGGTCGATGTGTCGCCCACGGGCGAGATCGTGCCGCGCATCGCCGAAGAAATCAGCGCCAATGCCGATGCAACGGAATGGAAATTCAAGATCCGGTCAGGCGTCGAATTCCATGACGGCAAGACGTTGACGGCGGATGATGTGGTGGCGACGCTGAAGCGGCACACCGATGCAAACGCGCAGTCGGGTGCGCTAGGCATCGTGCAGGGCATTTCGGAAATGGTTGCCGAAGGCGACATGGTTACGCTGAAGCTGGCATCGGCCAACGCCGACTTGCCGTTCCTGCTGGCCGATTATCACCTTGTGATCCAGCCGGGTGGCGGCGTGGACAATCCGTCGGCTGGGATCGGCGCCGGGGCCTACAAGGTTGTCGTGCATGAACCGGGCGTGCGGATCGGGTTTGAAAAACACGCGAACTACTGGGATACGACGGGCTACGCCGATCAGGCCGAAATCATCGTGATCAACGACAACACGGCGCGCACATCGGCGTTGCAGTCGGGTCAGGTCCACATGATCAACCGGGTTGACCCCAAGATCGTGGAACTGCTGAAAGGTGCGCCGGGGATGTCGATCCGGTCTGCAGCAGGGCGGGGGCATTATGTGTTCATCATGCATTGCAATGCGGCCCCGTTCGACAATGCCGATCTGCGCATGGCGCTGAAGCTGGCGATCAACCGTCAGGAAATGGTGGATAAGATTCTGGGCGGCCTCGGGTCGGTCGGTAACGATTTCCCGATCAATTCGGCCTATCCGCTGTTTGACGCCAGCATTCCGCAGCGTGAGTATGATGCGGCGGCGGCGGCAGAGGCCTATGCAAAGTCGGGCCATGATGGCAGCCCGATCGTTCTGCGCACAGCCCAAGGGGCTTTCCCCGGTGCCGTTCAGGCGGCGGAATTGTTCCAGCAATCGGCCGTGGCGGCGGGTATCCCGCTGGAGATCGTGCGCGAGCCTGATGACGGCTACTGGACCGATGTGTGGAACAAGCAGCCCTTCTGCGCCTCGTACTGGGGCGGGCGTCCGGTGCAGGACCAGATGTATGCCACGGCTTACCTGTCATCGGCCGAATGGAACGACACCAAGTTCTTCAATGAAAAGTTTGATGCGCTGCTGATGCAGGCACGCGGCGAACTGGATCAGGAAAAGCGCAAGGCCGAATATTCGGAAATGGCCATGATCGTGCGCGATGAAGGTGGCCTGATCCTGCCGATGTTCAACGATTTCGTGTCCGCCGTGCGCGATGAGGTTGGCGGCTGGATCGACGATCCGAATGGTGAGTTGATGAACGGGCGTGGCCTTGTGAATGCCTGGCTTGCCTAGGTGCATCCGGTTGTAAAACTTGTGGCCCAGCGTCTTGCGCTGGGCTTGATCCTGCTGTTGGCGGTATCGGCCCTGATCTTTCTGGGGGTCGAGGCGCTGCCGGGGGATACGGCCCAAGCCATTCTGGGCCAGCAGGCCACTGAACAGGCGCTGGCAAACTTGCGCGAAAAGATGCAACTGGGCGACCCGGCGTTTGTGCGGTATTTCCGCTGGCTGGGCGGCATGCTGCAGGGCGATCTGGGCACGGCGCTGTCGAACGGGCAGGACATTGCCACGTCGATCGGGCAACGTTTGGGCAACACCATGTTCCTTGCGTTCTGGGCTGCCATCATCGCGGTGCCGCTGGCGATTATTCTTGGGCTGATTGCGGCGCGGTATGTGGGGCGGTGGCCGGACAAGTTGATTTCCGCCGTGACGCTGACCACGATTTCCCTGCCGGAATTCGTGCTTGGCTATTTGTTGATCTTCTTTATCGCAGTGAAATGGCAACTGCTGCCGTCGGCGGCACTGATGTCATCCAGCGCCAGTCTGGGCGAGCAGTTGTACGCCATTGCGCTGCCGGTGCTGGTGTTGGTGCTGGTGGTGCTGGCGCATATGATGCGGATGACGCGGGCGGCGATCCTGAACGTGATGCAGTCGGCCTATATCGAAACGGCGGAATTGAAGGGCCTGTCACCGATGGCGGTGATCGCGCGGCATGCGCTGCCGAACGCGATTGCGCCCGTGGTGAATGTGGTCATGTTGAACCTTGCTTATCTGGTGGTGGGGGTCGTCGTGGTTGAGGTCGTGTTTGTCTACCCCGGCATGGGGCAGTTTCTGGTGGACCATGTGACCAAGCGTGATCTGCCGGTGGTGCAAGCATCGGGACTGATCTTTGCCGCCGTGTATATCGGGCTGAACATATTCGCCGATGTCGTATCCATCCTTGCCAATCCGCGCCTGAGGCACCCGAAATGAGGCGCATTCCCATCAGCGCAATGATCGGGCTGTTCTTCAGCGGATTGTTCCTGCTGTCGGCCATCTTTGCCCCGTGGCTTGCCCCCTATTCGATGGAAGAAGCGCCGGGCGGGGTGTGGGAGCCGATGAGTGCGACCTACCTTCTGGGCACTGACAGCATCGGGCGCGATCTGCTGAGCCGGATGATCTATGGCGGGCGGATCACGATTTTCGTGGCGGCCTGTGCGACGGCCGTCAGTTTCGGGCTGGGGTCTGTGCTGGGGTTTCTGGCGGCGACGGTTGGCGGCTGGTTTGACCAGATCCTGTCGCGGTTCGTGGATTTGCTGATGGCGATCCCGTCGCTGATCCTGGCGCTGGTGATCCTGTCGGTGGCGGATGTGACACTGCCGGTATTGATACTGGTGATCGGGTTGCTGGATTCGACACGGGTTTTCCGACTGGCCCGCGCGGTTGCCGTGGACATCACCGTGATGGATTATGTCGAAGCGGCGCGCCTGCGGGGTGAGGGGCAGCGCTGGATCATATTCCACGAGATTTTGCCAAACGCGCTGTCGCCGTTGGTGGCGGAAATGGGATTGCGGTTCATCTTTGCGATCCTGTTCATTTCGACGTTGTCGTTCCTTGGTCTTGGCGTGCAGCCGCCGTTGGCGGATTGGGGCGGCATCGTGAAGGAGAATGCGGCGGGCCTTGGCTATGGCGTGGCGGCTGCGCTGATCCCGGCGATGGCGATTGCGGCGCTGGCAATCTCGGTCAACCTTGTGGCGGATTGGGTGCTGTCGCGCACGACCAGTCTGAAAGGGGGCCGGGGTGGCTGATACCTTGTTGGAAATCCGCAACCTGCGGATTGAGGCGATGATCTATCCGCCGGACGAAGCGCCGCGTATGGCGGTGCTGGTGGATGACGTGTCGGTCAGCGTGGAAAAAGGAAAGGTGCTGGGCCTGATTGGGGAATCCGGTGCAGGGAAATCCACCATCGGGTTGTCTGCAATGTCATATGGGCGCGGAGGCGTGCAGTTGACAGGGGGCGAGGTACTGCTGAATGGGCGCAATATTCGCGGTGCCGGGGCGGCGGATTTGCGCAGCCTTCGCGGACGCGAAGTGACCTATGTGGCGCAGTCGGCGGCGGCAGCTTTCAACCCGGCGAAGCGGCTGATGGAGCAGGTGATCGAGGCGACGCTGTTGCACGGGCTTGCCAGCCGGGCCGAGGCCGAGGCGCGGGCAAGGGCGTTGTTCGCCAAGCTGGGGCTGCCCGATCCGGACAATTTTGGCAGCCGCTATCCGCATCAGGTATCGGGCGGGCAGTTGCAGCGGGCGATGACGGCGCTGGCACTGTGTCCGAAGCCGGACCTTGTGATATTCGATGAACCCACAACCGCGCTGGATGTGACGACGCAGATCGACGTGCTTGCGGCGATCAAGGAAGCGATCCGCGATACCGGCGTTGCCGCCTTGTATATCACGCATGACCTTGCTGTGGTGGCACAGGTGGCGGATAACATTCTGGTGCTGCGCGGCGGGAAAGCGGTGGAATACGGCGCCACCGATCAGATCATCAATGCGCCGCGCGAAGATTATACCCGCGCTTTGGTGTCGGTGCGATCCATTGATCATGAAGAAAAGGCCCCTGCGCCGCCGGTTCTGAAAGTTGAAGGGGTGACGGCGCGCTATCGGGGCACAAACTTTGACGTGCTGAAAAACGTGAGCGTCGAGGTGGCACCGGGCCAGACTCTGGCAGTGGTGGGCGAAAGCGGGTCGGGGAAATCGACGCTTGCGCGGGCGATCACAGGGCTGCTGCCGCCAACGGGCGGGCGGATCAGTTTTGCCGGGCGGCCCTTGTCGGCAGCACTTGCGGGGCGCAGCAGGGATGATCTGCGCGAGGTGCAGATGATTTACCAGATGGCCGATACCGCGATGAACCCGCGCCAGACCGTGGGCACGATCATCGGGCGGCCGCTGGAGTTCTACTTTGGCCTGCGGGGCGCGGAAAAAGCCAAACGCGTGCAAGACCTGCTGGACCAGATCGAGATGGGGCGCGGCTTTGCCGACCGGTATCCGGCGGAACTGTCGGGCGGGCAAAAGCAGCGGGTCTGCATCGCGCGGGCGCTGGCGGCAAAGCCGAAGCTGATCATCTGTGACGAGGTGACAAGTGCGCTCGACCCGCTGGTGGCGGACGGGATTCTGAAGTTGCTGTTGAACCTGCAGGCGACCGAAGGCGTGGCCTATCTGTTCATCACGCATGATCTGGCCACGGTGCGGGCCATCGCGGACCGGATCGCGGTGATGTACCGGGGTGCTGTGGTGCGGTATGGGCAGAAGTCCGATGTTCTGGCACCGCCGTTTGATGACTACACCGATTTGCTGTTGTCATCGGTGCCGGAGATGCGACTGGGCTGGCTGGAAGGTGTGCTGGACAGTCGCCGGATGGAGGCTGCGGGCAACTGAAATTGACGGCTGTCAATTTCCGGGATTATCCAATGAAATCAACGTTACTTGTGAGTTATCCACAGGGCGCGTTAAGACTTTTGAAACATTGCGTGATCGAAAAGCTGCCCCCCACCCCCATCCCCTCCCCACGGGGGAAGGGGAGGTGAATAGCCGTGTCAGTTTGCGTAGGTTGATCCATCCTCATCCAGCAGGGCTTTGATTTCGCGCAGGTGGGCGTCGGCAAAGCCGGGATAGGATTCCCATTCCTGTGCGGTTTTTTCGGCTACGTCATCGGGCAGAACGCGCAAGGGCTGCCCGGTTTGCAGGGCGCGGATATAGGTTTCGGCAGCCCGTTCGAAATAGGTCAAACGGTTGAAGGTTTCGGCCACGGTCCGCCCGATGATCAACACGCCATGGTTGCCCATGACCATCGTGGTGATCTTCGGATCGGCCAGAAGGGTCGCACAGCGTGCGGCCTCGTCTTCAAAGGCCATGCCGCCGTAATGCGCATCAACCACATGGCGGCCAAAGAACATCGCCGAATTCTGATCAATCGCGGGCAGATGGCTGTCGGCAAGGCTGGCGAGCACGGTGGCGTGGATGGAATGGACATGCATCACGCACACGGCGTGCGGGCAGGCGCGGTGTACGGACCCGTGCAGGCCCCAAGCGGTGGGATCGGGGGCATCTGGGCGTTCCATGGTGGCGGGATCATTGGCATCAATCTCGACCAGATCAGAGGCGCGGATGCGGGCGAAGTGACGGCCGTTCGGGTTGATGAGGAACCGCGTGCCTTCGGGGTTCACGGCGAGGGAGAAGTGGTTTGCCACGGCCTCGTGCAGGTTCAGCTTGACGGTCCAGCGGAAGGCCGCGGCCATATCGACGCGTTCGGCCCAATGGGTCAGGTTGGGTATGGGAGCGTTCATGTGATGTCCTTCAATGGCCAGCGGTGGGATGCCATGTCTTGCACGGCATTGACAATGCGGGTGAATGACCGCGCCGCGCGGGGCACGGTGGCGCGGGCGCGCAGATAACCGTGCACAAGCCCCGGTTCGGTAACGGCATGGGCGCGGCCCCCGGCGGCGGTGATGGCCGCGGCATAGGCGGCGGCATCATCGGCCAGGGGATCACATGCTGCGGCAATGGCAAGCGTGGGGGGCAGGCGTGTAAAATCCCGATCCTGCAGCGGCGCAAGGCTGGGGTCGTTATGGCGTGGGCTGCCGCCTGTGCGGATGTCGGCATAAAACAGCACGTCATCGCGGGTCAGCATCGGGGCATTGGCATGGCTGAGATAGCTGCCTTGCGCTGTGTCGCCGCCTAGGCCGGGATAGACCAACACCTGACCAAGGATCGGGGTGCCGCGCAGCGCATGGGCGGTGGCGGCGGCAAGATTTGCGCCCGCGCTGTCACCGACAAGGATGACAGGCCCGGCGGCAAGCAGCGCCGATACGACGGCCACCGAATCGTCAAACGCCGCCGGATGCGGATGTTCGGGCGACAGCCGATAGTCGACCGATGTGACGGAAAGGCCGGTGCGGGCGCAAAGTTCGGCGCAGATGTCATCGTGGCTGTGCAGGCCGCCGACGACAAAGCCGCCGCCATGCAGATACACGACCTGCGGTGCGGCCCCCTGATAGATCCGGCAGGGCACGCCTGCGACAAGCCGGTCTGTTGTGACCATGCCGGGGGGATGACCCTGATGGAACGCCCGGCACATCGTGTCATAGATCGCGCGCTGCTGTGCGATGGTCAGGGAGATGGCGTCGGGCGGGTAGGCGTCTTCGGTCCGCCGGATAAATTCCCATGTCGGGGCGTCGATAAGGCTTTGGTAATCCGGCGTTGGCATTCTGGCGTCCTTGAGGGCCATTCGGGATGGCAAGGGCGAGGGTGTTTATATGCAGCCACGGTTACCAGGCGATCGCCCGCATGGGCCGAGAGAATGGATCGGAAATTCCATCAATTGTCCACATTTCCGCCGCAGTCCCCCGTCAATGTCAAGACAGGTGAAGAAGAAGGGTAAGGTTATGCAGGTTTTTCGTCCAGTTGACTATGTACCAGCGACGCTGGTCGGGCGCGGGCTTCGGGTGATGCTGACAGGAGCGAATGAAAACAGTGCGGTGGCTGACAAGCTGGCGCGGTTGGGCGGCGCGGTTGAGGCAGAGCCAGAGGCGTTCATGGCGCTGAGCATGGTGATGGATGATCCCAATGGCTACAGCCTGTTTGTGATTGATGCCGACGGGTTGGGTGGCAACGATGAGGCGCAGCGCATCTGCGGCCTGCTGAAAGGCGCGTTTCCGCGGCTTCCGGTGATCATCGTGGGTGGATGCGACGGCAAGCAGAGCTTTCCCGAGGATGTGGAAGACCCCGTGCGGCTGCGCGCGCCGGTATCGGCGGTGTCGTTGCGCGTCGGATTTGAACATGCGCTGCGCGACCGGATGCTGTGGAACGCGGTCTGATTTTAGCAAGGCGCAATGGCACCGCCGGTTCACGTCTGGCTTCGCAGTCCAAATGAGTCATCTTCGATGAAAATTGCGTTCGACATGAAAAAGCGCGCCTGATTCGGGCGCGCTTTCTGTTTTTGGGGTGCCGTTTGCAGCGGTGACGAGGCACCGCAATGCTGCTGCTATGCCAGCGCCAGATTGGTGACGGATTCGCGCCCGTCGCGCCCGGCCTCGATGTCGAATGTCACGGGCTGGCCGTCTTTCAACGAACGCAAGCCCGCACGTTCCAGTGCGGTGATGTGGACAAACACGTCCTTGCTGCCGCCTTCCGGGGCAATAAAGCCGTAACCTTTTGTTTCATTGAACCATTTCACGGTGCCCTTGGCCATCGTGAAGTCTCCTGTCAGTCGTGCCGCCCGCGGGAGTGCGGCGGCCTGGCCCCGTCAGCTTGGATTCGAGTGCTGTGGCCTTTTCGGCGGTGACAGTGGTCGAGAAAGTTAACGTCGCACGCAAAATATTGGGTCAGATTTCCGCGAAGGCAAGTGTTTTTCGCTGGTCAGGCAAGTTCTTGCGCGCCGACTTCGGCGTCTTCGGGCTTGGTGGACAGCGCCAAGGCAAGCCCCAAGGCGACGCAGGCGACACCTGCGCCCACCCAGACCGCAAGGGCAACAACGAACGGCACCTGAAACAGGACCAGTGCGGCCGTCGCCAGAACAAATCCAAGAACACTTCCCATCAGGGTCAGGATACAGGCCATGTCGTGCTTCCTTTTGTTGAAAGCAGAATGGCAGACTGAATCTGGCAGAAATTGGGCGCCATCGCGGTGGTTTTGCAAAATTCGGCTCAGAACACGTCGAACACGTAAAGAAGGATGATGATGGGGATCGGAATGCCGATCATCCAGCCAAGAATACCTTTCATCGGAAGTCTCCTGTGATTGTTACACTTGGAAAACGTCCGGATTGCTGGAAGGTTCCGTCAGATCGGCAGAAAATCAAACAACCTATACGTGTGCATGATCAACCTGAGGTTGTCTAAAAAAGACCTTGAGATTGCCCCTTTTTGCGCATGATGCAGACCATTTTCCGACACAAACGCGGAACAATGTTAATTTCAAGCCGCGAATGTGGCGAAAAGACGAAACAAACATCAAAGCCCCAGAGGAGTTAGCCCAATGTCTGATGTCATGCAAAAAGCACGCCAAGGCCGTATCGCTGCGTTGAATGCGATGGGCATGAACAATCGGGAAAATCCGAAAGAGCTGGCGTTTGGCCGTCGGTCAAACTCGCGCAACTACGCGGAAAATCTGGTCTTTATCTCCAACCGGGCAAACCGCAGTTCGGTCTTGATGCTGGGATAATTTGCTGACGCCGCAGGGGGCTGCGGCGTCTCGGGGAAGATACGCAACGTTCAAGTCAATCGGCTCCACATGAAAATGTGGGGCCGTTTGCATTTGCGCCTGTGTCAGATGCGGCCCATCAGAACGAGAATGAGCAGGACGACGACGACAAGACCAAGGCCACCGGAGGGACCGTAGCCCCATGACCGCGAGTGGCCCCAGTTCGGCAGGGCACCGACGAGGGCAAGGATGAGGATGATCAGAAGAATGGTCCCGATGGACATGGATCGCGCCTTTCATGCGGGGCCTGATGCGACCCGATGGGATATGAACGCGGCGGCGAAGGATTGGTTCCCAATTTGGTGCGTGGCGGATGTTTGAGGGGGGCAGACGGGGATCGGCCAACGCTTTGCAATTGCAGATCAGTCCCCGGCGCCCTTGTCGGTGCCATCCACAGTCTGGTCAGTAGGCGCAGAAACGTTTGCGGCTGGCGGCGGCACATCCGGTGTCGGTGGGGCTTGCGTGTTCGTGGTCGCTTTGGCTGAAGCCTCTTGGGAGTCGGCAAAGACGATTTCTGCATCCAGAAGGGCGGCATCGCGTTTGTTCCGCCAGTTTTGCATGACGGCTTCATTCGCAAGGATAATACCGGCAAGAACAAGCTGCACCGATGTATCGACGACCGCAGTCAGTGCGTCCACATTGTAACCCCAACAGGCCAATTGTTCTTTGTGCAAGTGAAACGCGACACTTGTCGCCAGCGCAGCAATTGTCACGATCATCATGAATACGATTCGGCGCAGTTGCGGCAGTTCCAGCCAATAATGACGCGCCGCGGCTTGCCGCATCTTAAAAAGGGTTGTGGTCGGATCATCAGGCGACAACGCAGGATCATGCTCGGCGAAGATACGACGCAGATTGTCGCGCAGAATTTCATTGCCAAACATATCCTGACACCACATGCAAATCATCACGAGGGCAAACAGCGCAGGCAAATGCAGCAGTGCGCTGCGTCACGGTCGAGTCAGCCGACATTGAGGCGGCAACGGCGGAAATTGTCAGCGGGTTCGAGTCCTATCTTGAGGTGATGTATGGTTGATGTATTGGTGACGCTCGCTGCGGTAATCGCGGGTGTGGCGTTTCTGCTCGCGCTGGTGCGCTTTCTGTTGCCAACGCGGCTGGATCGTGTGGTTGCCTTTGATGTGATCGTCATTGCCATCACCTTCATTGTGCTGGCGGCATTGACTCAAGGCCGTGGCATCTATCTGGATGTGGCGCTGGTGTATGCGCTGCTGTCATTCCTTGGGGTGATCGCTATCGCCCGCTATCTTGAAGGCAGGAACTAACGGGGAATCTGATACTCGACATGATCGGCGGTTTGCTGCTGGTTTCCGGCGCGTCTTTCCTGCTATTTGGCGGTTTGGGGCTGGTGCGGATGCCGGACATTTTCAAACTGTACCAAGCGGGCGCAAAAACCACCACGCTGGGGACGCTGTTGACCCTTGCCGGGGCTGCCTGTTTGCAACCCGCGTGGGGTTTGAAACTGTTGCTGATCGGGGTGTTCCTGATCTTTACCAATCCGGTTTCCGCACAAGTGTTGGCGAATGCCGCCCACCGGCGGGGACACAAAAAACACCGTTAACCAAAGTTGACCATCTGGCAGAAGACCGGGGGGATAAGTCATGAATACGGTACTGTT
>CAWAPA010000063.1:0-20899 GCA_963783595.1 uncultured Alphaproteobacteria bacterium
CCGAGATCAGGTCGGCCGGGTTATCCCCGACCGAATTGGCATAGCGATTTGTCACGATTGCGCCCCATGCGTGATCCGGCGCTCTGCGTCCTGCAATGCGGCACTGTTGCGTGCAGAGGACCGCAGGAACCGTGCGAGGGCAAAGCCTGCGACCGCCGCACCTGCGGCAAACGCCCCCGGATGACGCCGAGCCAGCGCCTTCAGATCGGATGCGAGTTCCGAAACGCTGCGTTCGCGCAACACGTCCGATGCCGATGACAACCCGTTTGCCGCCGCCGACAGGACGCGCGTCTGCACCGCCCCGGCGTTGGTATCATCTGCGGCGCGGCGCAACGTGTCGGCCAGCCGGTCGCTACTTTCCGAAAGCGCATCACGGGTCTGATCCAGCCGGTCAACAGCACCGTCGCGCAATGTCGCCGCTGCATCCGATGCGCGCGCCACCGCCTCCGATTTGATGTTTGAGACTTCGGCACCGATCTTTGACGCCTTTTCCTTGGCCATGTCGGTTACCGTGCCAACCGTGCTGCGTGCGGCATCCGCTGTGTCATCAACTGTCTTTTTCAGCTTTTCGGTTGTCGAGGTCATGTCATTCTCCGTCGGGTTATCGGGCGAGACCGGATACCTTTGCATGCGGCATTCGACCGTCTGGTTTCAGCGTGCGCGGGGCTTGCGGTGCAATGCTGTCGGGGTCTTGATGACCCGCTGTCGCCATGCCGCCACACCCTTGCGCATGGTAGTCAAACGTCACAGCAGCAGAACGGTTCCCGCTGCATTGGCCGATCCGTGAAACACCCGATCCGCGCAGGATGGCCGGGAACCCCGAGTTGCCGCGCGGCGTTGGATTGCCACAATCAAAAGGCGTCCGCGTCTTCGACAGCACAAAGGAAAACCCGATGACAAATGCCACTTCAACACTCAAGCACGACAAAAACCCCAAGGATACAGGCTCCGGCGTCCATCTGAACGCGCTCTTTGAACATGCGTTGAAGGACATCTACTACGCGGAGAAAAAGATCCTCAAATCACTGCCAAAGATGATCGACGCGGCATCGGACCCTGCCCTGAAAGACGCCCTGACCGCACACCGCGACGAGACGTCTGATCAGATCGGCGTTCTTGAACAGGTGTTCAAAAACATCGGCGTTCCGGCCAAGGCGGAAAAATGCGATGCCATCGACGGCATTCTGGATGAGAGTGAAGATCTGCTGACCAGCTTTGACAAAACCGCGACCGCAGATGCCGCGATCATCTTTTCCTGTCAGGCGGTAGAGCACTATGAAATGACGCGCTACGGGTCCTTGTGTGCGTTCGCCAAGGCACTTGGCAAAGACGATGTCGCCACGATGCTGGCCGGAATCCTTGCTCAGGAAAAAGCCGCTGACAAAGCCCTGACCGGCATGGCCGAAGATCATATCAACAAAGCCGCCGCCTAGGCACTGCTTCGCCAGACGGGCCAAGGTGCAAATCATGGCCCGTCTGGCACATATTCAATTCCGCCTGATGGAACCAGATCGCCGTCCCTCGCGTTTCCAGAAATGAACCGGAGAGATCATGCAAGCCATCACGCTCTATGCCATCACCGCCACCCTCTTTCTTGCGGCGGACGCCGTGATGTTGCGTGCCGTGATCCAACCGCTGTTTCGTCACCATTTGGGCAACTGGCTGCATGATCCCTTGCGGATTGTTCCGGCAGGTTTGTTTTATCTGGCCTATGTTGCCGGGGTGATCTGGCTGGTCTCGTGGCCCGCATATCTTGCCGACAATCCACTGCTGGCCCTGCAGAACGGGGCCGTGCTTGGCGCTATTGCCTACGGTACCTATGAAATGACGAATGTCTCGACGTTGACCCGCTGGTCCTACCGCATGGTCGCGGTAGATCTTGGATGGGGCACCGTCGCAACGGGGCTTGCTGCCTATGCAGGCGTCATCGTTGCCGGGTGGCTGTGGTGAGCGCGGGCGCAGGTCCGACGCAACGCACGACGCTAGCGCCCAGACCGGACGCGCAACCCGAAAATCTGGCCGAACCCGCAATGATCGCGCCGCGTGTCACGTTGCCCGGCCTTGCCTCCATCGCAGCCATCATAGCCATCGTGTATTTTGCCAAGGACGTCGTCCTGCCACTGGCAATTGCGATCCTGATCACCTTCGCGCTGGCTCCGCTCGCATCGCGCCTGCGCAAGATCGGCCTGCCGAACATGGCCGCCGTGCTTAGCGTGGTGACCCTTGCGGTTGCAGTGGTCAGTCTTTTCTTCCTTGTCGTCGCGTCGCAGCTGACCTCCCTTGCGGCCAATCTTCCGACGTTTCAGGAAAACATCATCACCAAAGTCGAAGGGCTGCGCGATGCCGGCAACGGCAACGGCCTTCTGGCGCGACTAGGCCGCACGATCACGGCGATCAATGATGAAATCACTGCCGCCACGCCGCAATCTGCAACCCCATCGACTTCGACATCGGGGCAAACCGTCCCCCCCATGGCGGTCGAAGTTGTAGACAATCAAAGCCCAATTGCCCTGCTGCAAGACCTCGTCGTGCCCCTGATCAGCCCGATTGCCACGGTTGGACTGGTGATCGTGATTGTGATTTTCATGCTGATGCAACGCGATGATCTGCGCGACCGTTTCATCCGGCTGGTCGGCTCGAACGACATCCATCGCACAACACAAGTGCTGCAAGAAGCGGGCCGCCGCGTGACCCAGTATCTGCTGGTCCAGCTTTTGGTGAACGTCATCTATGCCGTCCCCATTGGTATCGGCCTCTACTACATTGGCGTGCCCAATCCTGTTCTCTGGGGATTGCTCACCCTGGTCTTGCGTTTTGTGCCCTATATCGGCTCGGTACTGGCGGCGGCCTTTCCACTGTTTCTGGCTTTCGCTGTGTCGCCCGACTGGTCCGCCGTGCTGTGGACGCTTCTGTTGTTCGGTGTCGTGGAACTAACCACCAGCAATGCAATCGAGCCGTATCTCTATGGCTCACGCACCGGCGTCAGCCCTTTGGCCATTATCGTTTCGGCAATTTTCTGGACCTGGGTCTGGGGGCCGACGGGCCTTGTGCTGTCCACCCCGCTGACAGTGTGCCTTGTGGTTCTGGGCCGTCACATTCCGCAGTTTCAGGTCTTTGACATCATCTTCGGCGATGAACCCGTCCTTGCGCCACATGCACGCCTGTATCAGCGCCTTCTGGTCGGTGACGCAATCGAGGCGACCGTGCGCGCAGAAGAGGCGGTCGAAACCCAATATCTTGACGAATACTACCGCAATGTCGGAATACCCGCACTGCAGATTGCCCAATATGACTATGCACGCGGCGTGCTGACCCAACAGCAGCGCGCACAGGTCGCGGCAGTCGCCCGGCAAATGGTCACCGATCTGGCCGAAGTCGCCGATGAAGAACTTGATGAACGACGCAACGAAATCGACCCCGGAAAAGACGGCGGTGGGTCTGACCTTTCCGGCGAGGGTTACAACGTGCTTTGCGTCGGCGGACGCAGCGATCTTGACGATGTCGCCGCAGCCATGCTTGCACAGGTGATGATAACTGAAGGCGCCGCGGCGACGACGCTGGGCCATACCGCTCTTTCGCTGTCGCAGATGCGGACAGCCCTGACAGCGGATATAGACTGCGTGGTATTATCGTTCCTGGACCCGGCCCCCGCCCGCGCGTCGTTCCTGCATATCAGGCGGATCAAACAGGCAGCGCCCCATCTGCGTGTCGGTGTCCTTATCTGGCAAGAGCCGTCGCTTTCGGCCGAACCCATATCGGGGGGACCCAAGTTGGCAGCGGACGCCACAACTTCTGATTTGCTGCAACAGGTGCGCGATATTGGCGCGGATTTTGTCACCACAACGCTGGCCGATGCCCTGAAAATGGCCTTTGTAAAAGACGCCCCAAACCCCATCGCATCCCCCCGACGCCTGCGCGCGCGCAGCAGCGCCCGCATCCCTGCCTGAACCATGCGGGGACGCCGCCATCCACAGTCACGAAGAAATGCGTGGCAGGTGCTGCAATGCGGATGTTAGAAATGCATTGCCCACGACTGTAACTGTCGTGGATTTTGCTGGTTCCACGTGCCGTTCCGGATCATCCGTCATGAGATTCACCACTGCCGCCCTCATGTTGACGCTGCTGCTGTTGCCACAGACCGCACCTGCCGACAGCTTTGGCGGCTGGGAATTCGAACCCCCGGATGACTATGAAAATACGCCCAGTCAGCTTGGTGTGTCCTATGCAGGGCCGAACGGCGGCTATATGTTTCTGCCCCAGACCCCGATAACCGGCGACATCACCGCAACCGCCAATGCCGTGATTTCCGATGCCCTGTCGCCCGATGCCGTCCGTCAGGAAATGATCCGCGACACCCTGCCTGACGGAGGCGAACGTGCGGTCTGGTTTGCCTCTGACGGCGCGACAAACTACATCTTCGTCACCATCGCGCAAAACGGCCAGTCCGCTACAGCACTGTTCATTACGCCCCACACCGACGCAAACCGCATTGTCCCCGAAACCGACGCGCTCGTGGCCGCAACCTTCGCGCCCGTCATTCTGCACGACATGCGGCCCGCCGCCCTGCCCCCGATGGACTGGCCGGCTCCGCCCACCAGCCGAACCACCACGACCCGCCCTCGGATGTCGGCAGCACAGGCCCGCGCGGTCGGGCTCGATCCCGAAACCGTCCTGCTGCCCGGCACCTTTCATTGCTACATCGAAGACAGCCCCCGCGCCGCCGACCCTCGCCCCGACCTTGTGTTCGACAGCAAGCTTGGCCAACGCTACGCCATCACCGATGGCACCAACAGCGCGGCAGGCACATGGCAAATCAAATCGGATGACACGTTCGACAGTTTTGTGTCCTTTTCCGGCCCACTCGAAGGATCAGGTCGCACCTTTATCAACACCAACGACGGCTTGGGCCAAAGCTTCGACATCGACCACCCCTTTAACGACGCTGAACTGACCTGCTACCAGGACGGCCCCGCTGCCGATACCACCCGTCAGCGCATGGCCGCCGTCGCCCCCGGCAAAGGCGCGCTCGACTGCATTCGCGCCGATGGCCCCCCGTTCAAACTGCTGTTCGGCAACGGCATCTACATCGCCGATGGTGGGCGCGGGGCCTATACCATCGCGCTGGAAGGCGGTTACGGCCAATGGGAAGGCCAGATGTCCTTTGCAGGCGGCCCCTTCGATCTGTTCGACGGCACGGTCGGGGCCGAAGATGGCCAGCTGAAACTGACCGTGTCGCAAACATGGCACGAAGGCTCGATTTTCTACTCATCCTCCGAAACCACCACGCTCGCCGTATGCACAATGCCCGGCACCCCGCGCCCCGATCCGGTCTACGGCCCCGACCCCGCCCCTGCCACCATCGCCCCTCATGGCGGGCTGCCCGAAGGCCTCTACCGGTCATGGGAAAGTCGCTATTCCTACAACGGCGGCTCGGCACAGTTCCTCTTCGAAGACGTCTACACATGGGTCGCCCCCGGCGGGCGCATCATCGAAAACCCAGACTGGCAGGCCATCGGCGACATGCCCGATTGCAGCCGAACCACCCCCTCGGGCGAAGAGGTCTGCGGCGAATACCGCATTGTCGGCGCCATGATCTCGCGGCGCGACGAACGCGACCATGCCCCCGATGCCTGGTCCGACAATGAACGCCTGACCCTGACCGACACTGGCTTCACGATTGACGACACCGACTATACCCGCGTCACCCCGCCCGCCCTCCCCGATCTCGTCGGCACTTGGACAGTAGATGACTTCACCGGCGGTGGACCCGCCTTCGGCGCTGGCGTGGGCAACTACACTGACAGCGAAACATGGTGGATCTTCACCCCCGAGGGCCGTTTTGAATGGCAGACGTCGGGCACCAACACCACGCTGATTACCCCCGACCCGATCCTTGGCGGCGTCTCGGGTGGCGGCTCCAGCAACTTTTCCGACGGCGGCGCAGGCAACTTCACGCTGACCGACATCTGGCTCGAACTCGCCTTCGACGATGGCCGCAACAAACGCCTCCTCGTCTTCGCGCCGCCCCCCGATGACGATGGCACACGCGGCATCACCATCGACGGCATGGACCTGCGGGCCCAATAACCGCTTGGCCCGCGCCCATTCCCGGCTTATGACGCAAGCCATCAGCCCAAAGGTGCCCCATGCGATCCGCGACCATCACCCGCAAGACCAATGAAACCGATATTGCCGTATCCATCAATCTCGATGGCACCGGCAGCCACGCGAACAAGACGGGGGTCGGCTTTTTCGATCACATGCTCGATCAACTCGCCCGCCACGCGCTGATTGATCTTGGACGTCCGCGCCAGCGGCGATCTGCACATCGATGATCACCACACGGTCGAGGATCGCGGCATCGCATCGGGCAGGCGCTGGCCGCCGCCCTTGGCGACAAATCCGGCATCCGCCGCTATGGTGCCTGCAGCCTGCCGATGGATGATGCGCAAATCCACTGCGCGCTTGATCTCTCTGCGCGCCCGTACCTCGTGTGGAACGTCACTTTCCCGACGGCGAAAATCGGCACCTTCGATACCGAACTCGTGTGCGAATTCTTTCAGGCGCTGGCCACCCACGGCGGCATCACGCTGCACATCGACATGATCCATGGCATCAACAGCCACCACATTGCCGAGGCCTGCTTCAAGGCCGTCGCCCGTGCCCTGCGCATGGCGGTGGAACACGACTCGCGCAGCACCGGTATCCCGTCGACCAAAGGCGCGCTCTGACCCCTTCCTCTGTTCTCAACTATCCCCGCCGGAGGCATCCGCCGCCTTCCACCAGCGCAAAGGCCAGAAATTGCTCACCGTCCTCGTCGATTATGACAGCGGCAATCTGCATTCCGCCGAAAAGGCGTTTCTGCGCATGGCGGCGGAAGGCAACCACGGCACAATCCTTGTCTCATCCAGACCCGAGGATGTGGCGCGCGCCGACCGCATCGTGCTGCCCGGTGACGGGGCCTTTCCGGCCTGCCGCACCGCCCTTGGAAACTATGGCGGTCTGTTCGAGGCGATCTCCGAGGCCGTGACCACCCGCGCCCGCCCCTTTCTTGGCATCTGCGTCGGCATGCAGATGATGGCAACATGGGGCCGCGAATACACCGACACCCCCGGCTTTGACTGGATCGGCGGCGAGGTCGCGAAAATCGCCCCCGCCGACCCCGCGCTCAAGGTGCCGCACATGGGCTGGAACGATCTGGTGATCGACCACCCCCACCCCGTGCTTGCCGGGATCAAAACCGGCGATCACGCCTATTTCGTCCACTCCTACCACATGCAGGTGGCAGACCCCGCACACCGCCTTGCCCATGTCGATTATGCCGGCGACATCACGGCAATCATTGGCCGCGACACAATGGTCGGCATGCAATTCCATCCCGAAAAATCGCAAGCCACCGGTTTGCGCCTCATTGCGAATTTCTTGCAATGGGCCCCCTGAACCCGGCTGAACTTCAGACTATACTTGATGAAATCGCACATGATATGGCTGCGCGCGAAGATCGCGGCGCAGTCGCCACCTACATTCCCGAACTCGCCAAAGTCGACCCCGCACAGTTTGCCATCAGCATCGCCCTGCCCACGGGCGAGGTGGTCAGTGCGGGCGATGTCGCCACGCCCTTTTCGATCCAGTCGATCAGTAAGGTGTTTACTCTCGCAATGGCCTTGGGGCGCTTTGGTGACCAGCTCTGGGATCGAGTTGGGCGCGAACCCTCGGGCCATGCGTTCAATTCGATCCTGCAGCTGGAACATGAAAAAGGCATTCCCCGAAACCCTTTCATTAATGCAGGTGCCATCGCCGTCACCGATGCGATCCTGACCCGCCATCAACCGCGCGAGGTGCTGGGCGATCTTCTGCGCTTTGTCCGCCTCGCCGCCGGGGATGATGAAATCCACATCAACCGCGATGTGGCCGCCTCCGAACAGGCCACCGCCCATCGCAACATCGCGCTGGCGGAGTTCATGGCCGCACATGGCAACATGAAAAACCCGGTGGTGCTGACCATTGGAACCTACGTGCATCAATGCGCGATCGAGATGACCTGCACCCAGCTTGCCCTTGCGGGCCGCTTTCTGATTGGCGCGCCCGGTTGCCCGCGCCTGGTGTCGCCTGCGCGCATCCGGCGGATCAACGCGCTGATGATGATGTGCGGCCATTATGACGGGTCGGGGGAATTTGCCTACCGCGTCGGCCTGCCCGGCAAATCGGGCGTCGGTGGCGGCATTCTTGTCATCGCACCGGGCGAGGCCGCAATCGCCGTCTGGTCGCCGGGGTTGAACGCACGGGGCAATTCCAAACTGGGGGCCGAGGCGGTCGAGGCGTTGGCCCGCGCCACCGGATGGTCGGTCTTTGGTTAAGGCCTATGGTTAACAGATCCTGACTTAATCCTTAACAAAACCGCGATTTTGTTAACACATTTATTGATAACAAAGGGAAATTCAGGAATTGACGGCTGTCAACTTTTTCATCCCACAGCGTTTGCAAACCCGAAACCCCTCCGCCACCGCCGCCGCCACATCACGGTAAACCAACACGTTCCGCTGCAACGGAACCCGCGCCGGGCACCCCGCGACACAAACGATCCCGGTGCTGACCACGCCATACGCGCCCTCGAACGCGGCCTTGTCCGCCATCGCCGCATAGGCCGCATCCGTGATCGCCGCCCCTGTCAATCCTGCCCGCTTCATGCCAATCGCCTCCAGAGCCGCCCATCAATCGCCACCAGCCCCGCCGCAATCAGCGCAAATCCTGCCACATGCTGCCCCTCCAGCCGCTCGCCCAGAAACACCACCCCCAGCAGCGCCGCACTCACCGGGATCAGGAACGTCACCAGCGACAGATTGCTCGCCCCCGCCGATGCCAGCAGCCGGAAATAAATCAGATATGCCAGCGCGGTCGACAGCGCCGCAATCCCCACCACAGCCATCCAAACCTCCGCATTCGGCAGCGGCAGTTGCCATGGCCGGTCCACCATCAACCACAGCGGCAGCAGCAAGACGCTTGATGCCACCACCTGCCCGAACGCCGTCGCCAGCGGGGGCACGCCCATCACCCGGAATCGCCGCCCCCAGACCCCCGCCAGCGCATAGGACACCGCCGCCACCAGACAGGCGACCTTGGCCAGCACGTCACCCCCCGCCTGCGCCCCGCCCAGCATCACCACCACCCCGCCAAACCCCAGACAGACGCCCAGCACCTTGGCCGCGCTCAGCCGCTCATCCCGTGTCGCCAGATGCGCCACAAGCACCGTGAACAGTGGCGTCGTCGCATTCAGTATCGCGGCAAGCGACCCCGTGATCTGTCCCTGCGCCGCGGCAAACAACGTAAACGGCACCACGTTGTTCAAAAATCCCATCACCAGCAGCGCCGACCACGCCGCCCGCACCGGCAGGCCCCCGCCTGTCATGCGCAGCGCCAGCCCGACGAACACCGCGCCCAATGCCACCCGGCACCACACGATGGTCAGTGGCGGCAACCCCTGCAACGCCACCTCGACAAAAAAGAATGACCCGCCCCACAGCAGGGACAGGGTCAACAAAGCAATCCAGTCAGACCGTATCATGCCTTCACCTCGCAGGGTAAAGGATGCACCGGGCCGCGATCATGCGCGACCCGGTTCTTGCGCTTAGTTCACGCGGCTCCAGGTGCCGCCGTCACGGCAGATGCCCAGAACGCAGCCCTTCACGGCAAGGCTGTTGCCATTCAGTTGCATTTCCGAATTGTAGGTCTTGTCGCGGTCGGGCGAATAGACCTGCCCATCATCGTAAACCCCGTCGCCATAGGCGACCATGTCCCAGATGATCTGGCGACCGATATTTGGGCTGTCGATCTCTGCCCCGGTGCCGTCAAACGCCTTGACCAGCACGCCGCAGAACGCCGCACCGCACGGCGCGACCTGCACATGACCATAGTTGCCGTTATCATCCGGCTTGGTCTTCCACAGCCCTTCAACCGGATCAGCCATGGCTGCACCCGCCGCAAAGATGATTGCCGTTGCCAGCATTAGTTTTTTCATGTCGAACCTCCCTGTTCCTGACCACGATCCTCACTTCACTTTGCGTCACCAATCAAGCATGACGCCGCGTCCCTTGGCAAAGGCCCGCCGCTCTGCCAAAGGGGCGGCAACCGGAGGCACCCCATGATCCTGTATCCCGCGATTGATCTGAAAGACGGCAACTGCGTGCGCCTGCTGCGCGGCGATATGGATGCGGCAACAGTCTTTGGCACCGATCCCGCCGCTCAGGCGCGCGCGTTCCAGGATGCGGGCTGCGCTTGGGTGCATCTGGTCGATCTGAACGGGGCCTTTGCGGGCACGCCGGTAAACGCCGCAGCGGTCGAGGCGATCCTTGCCCGCGTCACGGTGCCTGCGCAACTTGGCGGCGGCATCCGCGACATGGCCACCATCGCGGCATGGCTGGACAAGGGCCTTGCCCGCGTGATCCTCGGCACCGTTGCCGTCGAAAACCCCGCCCTCGTGCGCGCGGCGGCAAAGGCCTTCCCCGGCCAGGTCGCCGTCGGCATCGACGCCCGGAAGGGCCGTGTCGCGACCAAGGGCTGGGCCACAGAAACCGACGTGATGGCAACCGACCTCGCCCGCAGTTTTGAAGACGCAGGTGTCGCTGCCATCATCTACACCGACATCGACCGCGACGGTGCCATGGGCGGGCCGAACATCGACGCCACCGCCGATCTCGCCCGCGCCGTCACCATCCCCGTCATCGCGTCGGGCGGCGTGGCGTCCATGGCCGACCTGATCGCCTTGCGCGACACCGGCATCATCGCCGGGGCCATCTCGGGCCGCGCGCTTTATGACGGGGCGATTGATCTGGCCCAGGCGGTAAAAGCCTTGCGCGCCTGACTGCTTCCTCTGTTCAAAACTATCCTCGGGGTGAATTGGCGCGGCACGCGCCAAGAGGGGGTGAGCCCCCTGCCCTTCAGAACGGCACGTCATCCACCGTATCCGCGTCCATCACGAACCGCGCGACGATCTTCTTGTCGCCTGCCTTGTCGAACCGGATATCCAGCTTGTCACCTTCGATCCCCAGCACGGTGCCATAGCCGAACTTGACGTGAAACACCCGGTCCCCCCGGCTGTAGGCTGAAATGGCGGACGCATCGATTGTCACATTCCGCGCCTCACGCGGTTGCGCCATGGGCCGGGTGGCCGATCGTTCCTGCAAACGCCGCCAACCGGGGGAGTTATAGACATCCGCCTTTGTCGCGCGTTCTTCGATGGCCGATCCGAAACCCACCCCCGCCGCCGCCCCGAACCCGCCGCCATATAATCCCGGCGGGGTCAGCACATCCACATGCGCGGGGGGCAGTTCGTCGATGAACCGGCTAGGCATCTGGCTTTGCCATTGGCCATAGACACGGCGGTTCGATGCAAAGGAAATCGTGCACAGCTCTTCCGCCCGCGTGATCCCGACATAGGCGAGCCTGCGTTCCTCCTCCAGCCCTTTCAACCCGCTCTCGTCCATGCTGCGTTGGCTGGGGAACAACCCATCCTCCCATCCCGGCAGGAAGACGGCGGGAAACTCCAGACCCTTGGCCGCATGCAGCGTCATGATCGTGACCTTTTCCACCGCCTCTTCGGTGTCGTTCTCCATGATGAGGGACACATGCTCCAGAAACCCTTGCAGGTTTTCGAACTGTTCCAATGCCTTGACCAGTTCCTTCAGGTTTTCCAGCCGACCGGGCCCTTCGGGCGTCTTGTCGTTCTGCCACATCGCGGTATAGCCGGATTCCTCCAGAATCGTTTCGGCCAACCGAACATGGTCATACGCGTCCACCCGCGTCGCCGCATGCCAGCGCACCACGCCATCGGCAAAGGCGCGCAACTGCCCCGCGCCCTTGCCACCGATGCCACCCTTGGCCAGCAGCCCAAGCGCCCCTTCCAGCAGCGATCCCTGCACGGCGCGCGCCTCGATCTGGATGGATTGCACCGCCTTGTCGCCAAGGCCGCGCTTGGGCGTATTTACCACCCGTTCAAATGCCAGATCATCCGTCGGGCTGACGGCGAGGCGGAAGTAGGCCATCGCATCGCGGATTTCCAACCGTTCATAGAACCGCGGCCCGCCGACCACCCGGTAGGGCAGGCCGATGGTCAGGAACCGGTCTTCGAACGCGCGCATCTGGTGGCTGGCGCGGACAAGGATAGCCTGATGGTTCAGGTCAATCGGACCCATCCCGCGCGTGCCGCGTTGCAGCGCCTCGACCTCATCTCCGATCCAGCGCGCCTCTTCCTCGCCGTCCCAATGGCCGATCAGACGCACCTTTTCGCCCTGCTCTCCGGCTGTCCACAGCGTTTTGCCAAGACGGCCCTTGTTGCCCGCAATCACGCCGGATGCTGCCGCCAAAATGTGCGCGGTGGAGCGGTAGTTCTGCTCCAGCCGCACCACATGCGCACCGGGGAAATCTTTCTCGAACCGCAGGATATTGCCCACCTCTGCCCCGCGCCAGCCGTAGATCGACTGGTCGTCATCGCCGACGCAGCAGATGTTCTTGTGCGCCTGCGCCAGCAGCCGCAGCCACAGGTATTGGGCGACGTTGGTATCCTGATACTCATCCACCAGAATATACCGGAACCAGCGCTGATACTGTGCCAGCACGTCTTCATGTTTCTGGAAGATCGTCACGCAATGCAGCAGCAGATCGCCGAAATCGGTGGCGTTCAGGGTGCGCAGACGTTCCTGATACGCTTCGTATAGCTCCGTCCCCCGGTTGTTGAAGGCGCTTGCATCGGCTGATGGCACCCGGTCGGGCGTCAGGGCGCGGTTTTTCCAGCCATCGATCAACCCCGCCAAAAGGCGCGCAGGCCAGCGTTTTTCGTCAATGTCGGCCGCCGCGATCAGTTGCTTCAGAAGGCGGATCTGATCGTCGGTATCCAGAATCGTGAAGTTCGATTTCAGGCCTACAAGCTCGGCATGGCGGCGCAGGATTTTCACGCTGATCGAATGAAATGTGCCCATCCAGCGGATCGGTTCCGCGATTAGAAATGGATGATTCACCAGACGCGTCTTCATCTCGCGCGCGGCCTTGTTGGTGAACGTGACGGCCAGAATCTCATGCGGCATTGCCCGGCGCAGATTGACCAGATGCGCCACCCGCGCCATCAGCGCCTTGGTCTTGCCGGTACCCGCCCCCGCCAGCATCAGGACGGGGCCATCGAGCGTTTCTACCGCCTCGCGCTGCGCCGGGTTCAGGTCAGCAAGGTAATCGGTATGGCCGACAGGGCCTGCGCGCCCCGCCAATGCGCGCTGCGACAACGGCATCGCCGCCTCGAATGCGTCTGCTTCATCCCACCCGCTCATGGCAGTCAGTATAGCGGCATTTTCGGGCCATGAAAGGGTGTGTTCATCTAATGTTCATGGCAAGCGCCGAAATTCCGGCCTGCCGCAAAGTTGCGTGAGATTCCCGTCAACCTGCGGCAAAAAGGCAGGCTGGTTCTGCAGTTTCGCCGCGAATATGCCATGCGGTTGTGCCATGACTATACCAAAGCAGTCCGAATCTCCGCCATGTTCGCCGGGGATACAACCATGATCTGCCCGGAGTTTGTGTAGAATGGCCACCTTTCGTGACCCGCTGTTTGCGAGCCAATGGCATTTTCGGCTGTTGGGTGACATCGGCACGATCTGGGATGACTATTCCGGCGCGGGGATCACGGTCGGGGTTTATGACGACGGACTGCAATATGCGCATCCGGACCTGAGCGACAACTACGACAGTTCGCTGCATTTCGAATATGGGGGCGTTGCTCTTGATCCGACACCGATCGACACCGACGATGGTCATGGCACATCGGTGGCTGGCCTGATCGCGGCCGCGGCGGGCAATGGGATTGGTGGCGTTGGCGTCGCGTGGGGGGCATCCCTGACGGGCGTGGCATTCCTGTCGGACCCGGTTCTGGAATTTCAGTCCGTGTTTCTGGATTCTTATCGGTATGCGGCCAATTTTGACATTATGTCGAACAGCTGGGGATATGGCGCGTTTTTTGATGATACGTTGAACCGCAGCGACGCCGAGTCCGAAGGCGCGCTGACGGTGGCGGCCTTCAGTCACGCTGTTGATACCGGACGTGACGGGCTTGGCACCGCCATCGTGAAATCTGCCGGAAATGATGCGACAAATGCAAATGGCGAAGGCATCAACGGGTCGCGTTATGTGACCAATGTGGCCGCAATAGGCGAAAACGGGAGCGTTACCAGCTATTCCAACTTTGGCACCAATATCCTTGTAGCGGCAGCAGAAGCATCCATCACCACGGATCTGACGGGCCGTGACGGATATACAACATCGGACGGGACGGCCGGCGACTATACCAATACATTTGGCGGCACATCTGCAGCGGCGCCGTTGGTGTCGGGTGTCGTGGCACTGATGTTTGAGGCGAACCCGAATTTGGGCTGGCGCGATGTGCGTGAGGTTCTTGCAACATCTGCGGCATTGACCGGATCGGGCATCGGTCGCGCCTCAGGATTTGAAGTGGAAGGGTTTACGAGCCAAGGCAGCGGCACATGGAATGGCGGCGGCCATGCAATCAGCAGGGACTATGGCTATGGCCGGGTTGATGCTTTTGCGGCAGTGCGCATGGCCGAGGTTTGGCAACTATGGACGGCGGTGCCCAAAACCTCTGGCAACGAACAACATGTTCATGTCAGCACACCGGAAAATTACTCTGTTCCTGCGTTCAACGGCTCTGCGCAACCTTATCTTGACGTGCCAACGCACCTACTGATTGAACACATCGACGTCACGATCAGTTTCAGCTTTCCGCCATTTCTATACATAAATGAAGAAAACGTCGATTTTGCCCTCATCGCGCCCAACGGCACTCGATTCGCGTTTTTCAGATCGGCTGACGGCAATATTGACGAAAACGGGACATGGGACACGTCGGGTGGATTCACATGGACCTTCGGGATTGCGCATGCACTTGGGATGGTTTCGGAGGGCCGATGGGTGCTGGAAGTGTCAGGTCGGGTCAATGGTGCCAATATAGGGAACATAACCGACTTCAGCCTTGATTTTTACGGCTCACTCCCGGCACCAGTCGGTAATGACGTTCACCATATCACCAAAGACTTTCTGACCATCACAGGAGCAGGTTCGTCCAATTGGAACGGTGGGCGCGACAGGGTGCTTGCCGACGAGAATGGCGGAGATGATTGGATCAACCTGTCCTCGATCGCGGGAAATGTCGATCTGTCGCTGGCAGAAAGCGGTTCGCTTCGGGTCGGGGGCGCGTTGTGGGCCGCACTTGCCGACGGCGGCCAGTTCGAAAATGTGGTCACAGGCGATGGTGCCGACCGGATACAGGGCAATGCGAACGCCAACATGCTGCAGGGCATGCGGGGCAATGACCAGCTGCAAGGGCTTGACGGCGACGATACGATTGACGGCGGAGCGGGCGATGACCGTCTTTTAGGCGGGCTTGCCAACGACGCGATAAATGGCGGCACCGGGCGCAATGACCTGTTCGGAGGTGCGGGAGATGATGTGCTGAACGGTGAAAACGGCTGGGGCATGTTGCGCGGCGAGGCCGGGAATGACCGCCTTACCGGTGGCAACGGGGCCGACAGGATGGATGGCGGAGCAGGCAATGACACGTTGACGGGCGACGCTGGCCGCGATTTGCTGACCGGCGGTATTGGTGCGGATGTCTTTGTGTTCAACACTGGCTTTGGCCATGACCAGATCACCGATTTTGCCGACAACATCGATACACTTGCATTTGCGGCCTCTTTCTGGACAGGGCCCGGTGGCGCGCAGCAGTTCGTTGATACTTTTGCACAAATCCTCCGTGGTTACGCTCTGTTTGCTTTTGAGGATGGCAATACGCTGCAGGTGACCGGAGTTGGCACTTTGGCGCAACTGTACGATGACGTGACGTTCATCTAAATCGCGCGGCGCGGGCAGGTTGACGGCTGTCACGATCCCAGCCGCCAGAAAACCCTGCTCAGCAATCTCTGTCAGGGGGCCGTGGTTGCGTCTGCAGCGATGGCGTCAAACAACTCGTCAAGTTCGGCAGCGATCGCAGCAAGATCAGGCCCGCCCTCATCGGCGTAAGGGGCAAAGACGAAACTTGGCGTCTTCCATGACAGTGTCGCAGTGCCATCATCATCTTCTGTGATGTAAAAGCGGATTGGCGCCTCGATCATTGCCGCAGTCGACAAGGGCAGGATACGAACCGCATAGTTGGGCGCAAAGACGCCAAGCACACGGTTGCCGGGAATGATGCTACCCAGTTTGGCGGCGGCTTCGGTCGGACCGGCCTCTGTCACGACATTCAGGCCATTGGCTTTGGTTGCGGCTTTGACCGCGTCGATAAGTGCTGGGTAGGCAAGGTCCGTGTCGATCACCTGCCAGCCGTCGCGCGGCACTATATCGTCGGCAAACGCGACGAGTGGCACAAGAACTACAGCAATACTGAGATAAAAGTTGCGCATTGCACTTCCCCTTTGCAGATCAACGAACGCCCCTTGGAACCTAGACGCAAACGAACGTTGATGGTGCCAGAAACCCATATGATCGCACGCCAATGTGATGGCAACGGATTGGGAGGGGCAGCTTTTGCCACAATAGCGCCTGATGTTGCGGACACGGTCTGACCTCCAGACCTGGAGCAGGCATGACGGTTGATTTTTCGCGCGCGCTAATCGGTGCCATCATCGGCATGATCGTCTTTTCGATCATCAGCCGCACGGTTTTTGGCAAGCCGCAGCAGCACCGCATTACACAAATCGAAGGTTGTCTGACGATCAGCCGTATCTACGTGGCATGTTCCGTGATGCTGATGGGCGGCCTTGGTGTCCTTCTGCTGGGGCCATGGATCGTCACGGCGTCCATCTTCCCATCGATTTTGGGCATTCTGTGCATCATTCTTGCGTTGGTATCGTTGGCGGGCGTGCTGCCCATTTTTGTGGTTTGCTGGGATGAACACGGCATTTCCGCACCAGCCGTCTGGTGCGGTCTGCCCATCCTGGGCGCGCGACAAGTCTTTGAGTGGAGCGATCTGGTGGCCGCCCAGTCTGATCTTTGGGGAAATCAGTTTGTGGCGGACGGTAACGGGCGCATGTTGCGTTGGAATTTCAGCTATCGCGCTCACCGGGACTTGATGTGCGCTATCGCGTGGTACCGCCCGGATTTGTTTTAGCCATGCTTTCTGCAGCGCGCCGAAGTGCCGGACCAAGCTGACGCCGCCCACGTGGCCGTCAACACGCCTTTTCGGACGGATTGCTGGAGGTTTTAGGCGCATTGATCATCACCGGATCGAATTTTTTTTGCAAATCGCGCAAATAGCGTCGCACCGCGCACTTGCGCTGCATTGCAGCGTGCCTAGAGTGTCGCGTGAACCGACACCCGATGGGGAACATTTCATCATGCCCGAATTCAAGAAAATTCTGATCGCCAACCGGGGCGAAATCGCCATTCGCGTAATGCGGGCGGCCAATGAAATGGGCAAAAAAACCGTCGCGGTCTACGCCGAGGAAGACAAGCTTTCACTGCACCGCTTCAAGGCGGATGAGGCTTACCGCATCGGCGAGGGGCTGTCGCCTGTGGGAGCCTATCTTTCGATCCCCGAGATTATCCGGGTGGCCAAGATGGCAGGCGCGGATGCCATTCATCCCGGCTACGGCCTGCTGTCGGAAAACCCGGATTTCGTCGATGCCTGTGAAACGAACGGCATCACGTTCATCGGGCCGACGGCGGAAACCATGCGCGCGCTTGGCGACAAGGCTTCGGCGCGACGTGTTGCCATTGCGGCAGGTGTGCCGGTGATCCCGGCGACCGACGTGCTGGGCGATGACATGGCACTGATCAAGAAACAAGCGGCCGAGGTGGGCTATCCTTTGATGCTGAAGGCGTCCTGGGGCGGCGGCGGGCGCGGCATGCGGCCGATCAATGCCGAGGACGAGCTGGCCGACAAGGTCCGCGAAGGGCGACGCGAGGCGGAAGCGGCCTTTGGCAACGGCGAGGGGTATCTTGAAAAGATGATCCTGCGCGCGCGCCACGTGGAAGTGCAGATCCTTGGCGACAAGCACGGCAATATCTATCACCTCTTTGAACGTGACTGCACCGTGCAGCGCCGCAACCAAAAGGTGGTGGAACGCGCGCCTGCCCCCTATCTGACCGATGCGCAACGGACCGAGGTTTGCGATCTGGGTCGCCGCATTTGTGCGCATGTGGGTTACGAATGCGCGGGCACGGTCGAATTCCTGATGGATATGGATACCGACAAGTTTTATTTCATCGAGGTCAACCCGCGCGTGCAGGTCGAACACACCGTGACCGAAGAGGTGACCGGCATCGACATCGTGCAGGCGCAAATCCTGATCGAAGAAGGTAAGACGCTGGCCGAGGCGACCGGGATCGCACGGCAGGAAGACATCCACCTCAATGGCCATGCGGTGCAGTGCCGGGTGACGACCGAAGACCCGCAGAACAATTTCATCCCCGACTATGGCCGCCTTACCGCCTATCGCAGTGCGACGGGCAACGGCATCCGGCTGGACGGCGGCACCGCCTATGCGGGTGGCGTCATCACGCGGTATTATGACAGTCTGCTGGTCAAGGTCACGGCCCATGCCCAGACACCCGGCAAGGCAATTGCGCGGATGGACCGGGCGTTGCGCGAATTCCGTATTCGCGGCGTGGCAACGAACATTGATTTCGTCATCAACCTGCTAAAGCACCAGACTTTTCTGAACGACACCTACACGACCAAATTCATCGACACGACACCGGATCTTTTTGCCTTCAAGAAACGCCGCGACCGGGGCACGAAAATCCTGACCTACATCGCGGATATCACCGTGAACGGGCACCCCGAAACTGCTGGCCGCCCCAAGCCGTCAGCCGAAGTCAAGACACCGCGCCCACCTGCCGTCATGGGCGAGCCTGCGATGGGCACGCGCAATCTGCTGGAACAGAAGGGTCCGCAGGCTGTTGCCGACTGGATGCGCGCACAAACCAAGGTACTGCTGACAGACACCACAATGCGTGACGGGCACCAAAGCTTGCTGGCCACGCGGATGCGGTCCATCGACATGATCCGTGTAGCACCGGTCTACGCCGCGAACCTGCCCCAACTGTTCAGTGTTGAATGCTGGGGTGGGGCCACGTTTGATGTCGCTTATCGGTTCTTGCAGGAATGCCCTTGGCAGCGCCTGCGCGATTTGCGCGCCGCGATGCCGAATGTGATGACGCAAATGCTGCTGCGGGCCTCCAATGGTGTGGGATACACGAACTATCCCGACAACGTGGTGCAGGCATTTGTCAAACAGGCGGCCTTGACTGGGATTGATGTGTTCCGGGTGTTTGACAGCCTGAACTGGGTCGAAAACATGCGCGTCGCGATGGATGCGGTGATCGAGGCTGGCAAGGTCTGCGAAGGCGCGATCTGCTATACCGGTGATATTCTTGACCCCGCGCGCGCGAAATATGATCTGAAATACTACGTCTCGCGCGGGATCGAACTGCGCGATGCCGGGGCGCATATTCTTGGGCTTAAGGACATGGCGGGGTTGTTGAAACCCGCTGCCGCGCGCCTGTTGGTCAAGGCGTTGAAGCAGGAGGTCGGCCTTCCGATCCATTTCCACACCCACGACACCAGCGGGGCAGCCGCGGCGACGATCCTTGCGGCTTGCGATGCGGGCGTCGATGCCGTCGATGCAGCGATGGATGCGTTTTCGGGTGGCACATCGCAGCCCTGCCTTGGGTCCATTGTGGAGGCTTTGCGCCACACAGAGCGCGACACGGGTCTTGACATGGCGGTGATCCGGCAAATTTCGAACTACTGGGAACAGGTCCGCAATCAATACGCGGCCTTCGAATCCGGTCTGCCCGCACCCGCATCCGAGGTCTATCTGCATGAAATGCCAGGGGGGCAGTTCACCAACCTGAAGGCGCAGGCGCGCTCGCTTGGCCTTGAGGATCGCTGGCATGAAGTGGCGCAGGCCTATGCCGATGCAAACCAGATGTTCGGCGATATCGTCAAGGTGACGCCGTCATCCAAGGTGGTGGGTGACATGGCCCTGATGATGGTTGCCCAAGGCCTGACGCGCGCACAGGTCGAAGACCCGTCGGTTGATGTGTCGTTCCCGGATTTAGTGGTGGACATGATGAAAGGCAATCTTGGTTTGCCGCATGGTGGTTGGCCCAAAGGTATTCAAGAAAAGGTTTTGAAAGGTGACGCCCCGTTGACCGAACGCCCCGGTGCGTCTTTGCCGCCCGTTGATCTGGAGGCAACGCGCGCCAAGTTGAACGCGGACCTTGCCACGCGTGAAGATGATGACGAACTGGAAACCGTCGATGATGAAGACCTGAACGGCTACCTGATGTATCCCAAGGTATTCATGGACTACCGCGCTCGGCACAAACTGTATGGCCCGGTGCGCACCCTGCCGACCAAGACCTTTTTCTACGGCATGGAACCCGGCGAAGAAATCACCGCCGAGATTGACCCCGGCAAAACGCTGGAACTGCGCCTGCAAGCTGTAGGCGACACCACAGATGATGGTGAGGTGAAGGTCTTCTTTGAACTGAATGGCCAGCCGCGCGTCATTCGCGTGCCGAACCGCGCCATCAAGGCCAAGACTGCCGCCAAGCCAAAGGCACAGGATGGCAACCCCGCCCATATCGGCGCACCGATGCCGGGCAGTATTGCGTCGCTTGCCGTCAAGGCCGGCCAAAAGGTGAATGCCGGTGATCTGCTGCTGACGATCGAGGCGATGAAAATGGAAACCGGGCTGCATGCTGACAAAGCGGGTATCGTCAAGGCTGTTCTGGTGCAAGCCGGCAGCCAGATTGATGCAAAGGATCTGCTCGTGGAACTGGAACCATGATGTTTGCTATCACCGGGACTTATGCCGCGATCCTGACCCTGTTGTTCATGTTC
>CAWAPA010000064.1:0-18189 GCA_963783595.1 uncultured Alphaproteobacteria bacterium
ACCGCACAGCTTTACGATTGCACCACCACCGACGACATCGCCGCCGCCATGCAGGCCCATGCCGCCACGCAGGATGGCCCGATGCTCTGGGGCGCGGGCTGGCAATGCGGCTTCTTTGGCGATGCCAACCTGACCCGCGCCGTGCTGGATCCCGTCACGCCAGACCGGCCCTGCCTGATCTATGACGGCAACTTCCACAATGCGTGCCTAAACTCCCGCGCAATTGAAATGACCGGCCTGTCCGATGACACGCCCGATCCGCCCAATGGCCATTTCGTCCGCGATGCACAGGGCCACGCCACCGGAATGCTGCACGAAGATGCAATCTACTGGGCGCTCGCCCGCCTGCCCCGCACGACCGAGGCGACCTTTCACGCCGGCCTGCGCGCCGGTCAGGCGCTGGCCAATCGCCACGGCATCACGGGCGTGCTGGACCCATTCATCCAATCCCATCACGTGGGCATCTATGCGCAGGCCGCGGCGCAGGACGCGCTCACCCTGCGTGTGGCGGGGGCGATGTCCGTCACCGCCGCCGATACGGTGGACAGCGCCCTGTCTCGCCTTGTCGCCCTGCGCAATGCCCACGACACCGAAGATTTTCACCTGCATTCCGCCAAGTTCTTCCTCGATGGCGGGCTGGAAAACCGCACCGCCGCCTTGATCGCCCCCTATGCCGATGTGCAAGGCGGAAACTGCCCGCTGATGTTTCCGCCTGACCAGATCCGCGCGCTGTTCACCGCGCTGGATGCCGCGCGGTTTCAGATCCATGTGCATTGCATCGGCGACATGGCCACCCGCGCCGCGCTGGACGGGTTTCAGGCCGCGCGTGATGCCAATGGCCCTTGGCCCGGACTGCACCAGATCGCCCATTGTCAACTGGTGCATCCCGATGATCGCCCGCGTTTCGCAGCACTTGGTGTCATGGCCAACCTGCAACCGCTCTGGGCCTGCATTGACCCGATCATTCCGGATGACACGATGGCCATGATCGGCCCCGACCGCGCGTCATGGACCTATGCCAACCGCAGCCTGATCGACGCAGGCGCCCCCTATTGCATCAATTCCGACTGGGCCGTCACCACGCTGAACCCGTTCGAAATTATCGGCACCGCCATCACCCGCGAACCGCCCCGGCACCGGGGCCGCGCCGCGCCGTTCTTTCCATCCGAATGCATGACACGTCACGAAGCGGTCCTCGGCTACACCATCCATGCCGCCGCCGCCTGCTGGCGCGGCCACCAGACTGGGGCGCTTCGCCCCGGCTTTTCCGCCGATCTCATCGTGCTGGACCGCGACATCTTCACCTGCGACCCCTATGCCATCGCGGAGACGCAGGTGCTACTTACCCTGTTCAAAGGCCGCGCAGTCCACCGCGCCGCCCCCTTCACCTGACCGAAAGGCCCAATCGATGACCGCTACCAAAACAGACCGCCGCATCGCAAACATCAATGCCGCAGATTTCACACCCTTCGTCTACCCGGATGGAATGGCCCTGGGCGACAGCATCCTGCAACTCGATACCGACAAGCCGCTCGGCGAAGGTTTTCACGTCTACCGCATGCCCGCCGGAATGCGGACGCGCAAGCATATCCACAACGGCCACGAACAGTTCCTGATCCTCGAAGGCGAGCTGATCGAAGATGATGGCACCGTCTTCAAACCCGGCGATCTGGTGTTCTACGCCGACGGGACAGAACATAATTCCTACACCCCGCATGGCTGCCTTCTGGCCGTCCACATCGTAAGCGCCGAGACACCAACAGAATAGGGACTGGCCCGAAACCGATGCGAATCGCCCCTCTGACGCCGGATTGATCCACCCTTCGGCATCCGTTTTTCGGGTGCAATCCATTGGGAAATAATTAACACTAATTAATAACTTGCCCCGTTTTCGGTTCATCGTTTCTTGGCTGTGGATAGATCCGCAAACCATCAGGTATTGGCGCGCAATCAATCTGGCCGCCCGATCCGTATTCCTTGCGATGTGGCTGGATTGTGGTAACAATTTGATTAAAGGCGTGCCCAACGCCCAGTGCCCGCGGCTGTTGCAAGACAGGCCGTTGCACCAAAGGCCAAGGATCAAGCGGTGGGGGCCGCAAGATTCAAGGATCGGGGCAAAAGACTGATGTTGGCCCAAGCTGCCGGGGTGAGTGATGTTCGTACCAGTGTTTTCAGCCGCATATTGCGGCAAACGGCCCGCTTGCCCCTGCAACGCGCCCCTTCTTTCATTGTTCTCTGATCGCATCGCAGGGGGCCGCTGATGGGCTTTCTGATGCCAAACAGTGGCTTGGCCGCACCCGCCGCCATCATCACCCCCACCCAGACCGCGCAAGCCGTCGAAGCAACCATGATGTCGGAAGGGTTGCGCCTGCGTGTCGGCCCACACCCCGAAGACATCTGCGCCATCGAAGACCTGTCCATCGGCGAGTCGATATGGGATCTGGCCACCCAGCGGTTAATCGACATCAACGCGATGGCTTGTGCCACGCTCGACGCCCCGCAGTTGGATGACATGGGCCTGCGCGCCATGCCCATCACCACCCCGGCAGGCCGCGCATTCCTTGCGCTGGCCTCTGCCCGGATCATGGCACCCGCTCCCCGCGCCATCCCGGATTTTGGTCCCACGGTGTTTTTCCGCTTCTGGCCCGAAGCCCGACTGGTGGCCGAAGTCGAAGGTCGCCCCGTCCTGTTCCGCTCTGGGCTGATATGACAGGCGGCCTTGGGTCAATCCAGAACGGAAAACCCTTGGGCAACAAAGGCGTCTTTCGCCGCATCGCCTGACAACGTCTTATAAAATGCGCGGTCCGCATCATCCGTTGCGTTGGTCAACAAGGCCGCTGGATAGATGATCGGCGGATGGGTTTCCGGCGGAAAGGTTGCAACGACCGTTACATTATCCTCTGCCACCGCATCACTGGCATAGACAATTCCATAGGGCGCTTCCCCCGCCGCAACCAAGGCCAGCGCCGCACGCACATTGTCTGACTGCGCCACCGCCCCTTCAACCGATGCCCATACCCCAAGGCTTTCAAGCGCCGCCTTGCCATATTGCCCCGCAGGTACAGCGTCCACCATCGCCATCGACAGTCGGCCACCGTCCAAAAGCCCGGCAAGATCAACCCCAGGCTGCAGGTCCACATCTGCGGCATCCTTGCCATGAGCAATCAGAACCAGACGGTTGCCCAACAGATCGACCCGACTGTCCGTCGCCACCAACCCGGCCTTTTCCACCTCGTCCATCCAGTTAACCGCCGCAGAGACAAAGACATCCGCAGGCGCGCCTTCGATGATCTGCTTGGCCAGCGCGTTTGACCCGGCATAGCTGATTACAACCTGATGCCCCGTATTGGCCTGAAACTCTGCCGCCACCTGATCCAGCGCCGTTTTCAGCGAGGCGGCTGCGAAAACCACCACATCCTCGGCCTTGGCAGGCACGGGCAACACCAGAAGGCCCGTGAAAAGCGCCGCATGAACAGCTCGTAAAACTTCAGCCATAATGGACCCCGAACAAATCATTTCCCGAAATGGTCGTCCGAACACCAAAATAGGGCAAACGGAATTTGCCTTTGGGTGACGATCTGTCGCCGCCTTAACTCATTCAGTCCCCAGACGGTTGACACCAGCCAGCAGCGCCCGCAGGTTCACATCGAACGGCGGGCGGACAATGCCGTGTTCCGTGATCAACCCGGCAATCAATCGGTGCGGCGTCACATCAAAGGCCGGGTTAAAGGCAGGCGCGCCTGCCGGGGCGATCCGCGTTTCACCGATCATCAACACCTCATCGGCATCCCGTTCTTCAATCTCGATCCCGTCACCCGTCGGCGTCGACAGATCAACGGTCGAAGAAGGGCAAGCCACATAGAACGGCACCCCGTTATCCTGCGCCGCCAAGGCAAGATTATAGGTGCCGATCTTGTTGGCCGTGTCGCCATTCGCGGCCACCCTATCGCAGCCGACCACTGCCATATCCACCCTATGTCGCCGCATGATATGGGCCGAAGCCCCATCCACCACAATGGCATGTGGCACGCCGTATTCCATCAACTCGAACGAGGACAGTTTTGCCCCCTGCAACCGGGGCCGCGTCTCATCCAGATAGGCAAAAACCTTGCGACCAGACCCGTGCGCCCGCCGGATGATGCCCAAGGCAGTGCCAACACCGACGGTCGCCAAGGCCCCTGTGTTGCAATGGTGAAAGAACGTAACCTCTTGCGGCAGGATCGCCAGGGCATGGGCAGCGATGGCCTCATTCACGGCAATATCCTCACGCTCCATCGCGCGTGCCTCGTCCAGCAACCGTGATGCATCAGCCCCAGCCCGCCAAAGCGTTGCCATCCGGTCCAAGGCCCAGAATAGGTTCACCGCCGTGGGGCGTGACGCACGCAGCACGGCATCCGCCGCCCGCAAGGCCGGGATCATCGGTAACCGCCCCGCCTCGGCCAACGCCGCCGCCTGCGCCATGCCAAAGGCGGCGGCAACACCAATAGCCGGGGCGCCCCGCACGGTCATGTCACGGATTGCCCCAGCCACCGCTTCGGGTGATGCCAGATCACGATAGGACACACGCTCAGGCAGGAAGCGTTGATCCAGAAGGCGCAGGCAATGGCCTTCCTCGATCCATTCCATGGTACGAAAGGCCATTGCGATGCTCCTGTCGACAGACCGTCATGGCCCCGCAGCGCAGGGCCATGATGCAAGGGGGTATCAGCCGATGATCGCCGTAAATGTAGGCGATGGCCGCATCACCGCCGCCGTCTTGGCCGGATCGGTGTGGTAATAGCCGCCCAGATCGACCGGCTTGCCCTGATCGGCCCCAAGTTCGGCAAGGATCTTTGCCTCATTCTCGGCCAGCGCCTTGGCAACGGCGCGAAATGCGCGGCCAGTTCCGGGCTTTCGGTCTGCGCAGCAAGCGCCTGCGCCCAGTAGAGCGCAAAGTAGAAATGGCTGTCGCGGTTGTCGGTCTGACCGACCCGGCCCTTGGGCGATTTGTCGTGGTCCAGCACGCCCTGCGTCGCCACATCCACGGCCCGGCCCAGCACCCGCGCCTTTTCATTCCCCGAAAGATCGGCCTGGAATTTCAGGCTTTCGCCCAGCGCGCAGAACTCGCCCAACGAATCCCAGCGCAGATGGTTTTCCTCGACCAACTGCTGCACGTGCTTGGGGGCCGAACCGCCCGCCCCGGTTTCAAACATCCCACCGCCCTGCATCAACTTGACGATCGACAGCATCTTGGCCGAGGTGCCAAGTTCAAGGATCGGGAACAGGTCCGTCAGGTAGTCGCGCAGCACGTTGCCGGTGATCGCGATAGAGTTTTCGCCCTTGCGGATCGTCTCCAGCGACAGCCGCGTCGCCTCACGCGGGGCCATGATGTGGAACTTGTCCGCCACGCCCGCAGCGTCAAGGATCGGGCGCACATAGCGGATCAGTTCCGCGTCATGCGGCGCGCGCCGCGTCCAGCCAGAAGATGGCCTGGCAGCCTTCGGCCTTTTGCCGATCAATCGCCAGCTTGACCCAGTCCTCGATCGGCGCCTTGCGGGTCGATGCCGCGCGCCAGATGTCGCCGGCCTGCACGGCATGTTCATGCAGGATGTCACCATTCGCCGCGATCAGCCGAACGGTGCCGGCTTTGGCAATCTCGAACGTGGTGGGGTGCGAGCCGTATTCTTCGGCCTTCTGCGCCATCAGGCCGATATTCTGCACCGTGCCGGCCGTCGCCGGGTTCAACGCGCCGGTGGCTTTGAAATAGGCAACCGATTCATCATAGACCGCCGCATAGGAACTGTCGGGGATGACGCAATTCGTATCCGCAGCCTTGCCATCCGGTCCCCAACCTTTGCCCCCTGCCCGGATCAGCGCAGGCATTGACGCATCAACGATGACATCGGATGGCACATGCAGGTTGGTGATTCCCTTGTCCGAATTCACCATGTAAAGCGGCGGGCGGTCCTGAATGACCGCCTCGACATCGGCAAGAATGGCTTTGCCGTCCGGCATGTCTGCGATCCGGTCCAGCATGGCGCCAAGGCCGGAATTGGCATCCACGCCGGCCGCCGCCAACGACGCGCCATGCTTTTCGAACACCGGCGCAAGGAAAGCCTTCACCGCATGGCCAAAGATGATCGGGTCAGACACCTTCATCATCGTGGCCTTCAGGTGGATCGAAAACAGCACCCCTTCCCGTTTCGACAGGGCAATCTGTTCGGCCAGAAAGGACTGCAAGGCCGCGGCCGACATGAAGGTTGCGTCAACCACTGTGCCAGCGTGATAGGTCACGCCTTCCTTCAGGACATGGACCGCACCATCTGCCGTCACCAAGTTCTATCCGGGCCGCGCCAGCCTGTGCTGCCGTCAACGTCACCGATTTCTCGTTCGACCGGAAATCCCCACCCGACATGGTGGACACACGGGTCTTGCTGTCCGCGCTCCATGCTCCCATCGAATGCGGATTGGCCTTTGCGTAATTTTTCACAGCGACGGCTGCACGACGATCCGAGTTGCCCTCGCGCAGCACCGGGTTCACCGCTGACCCCTTGATCGCGTCATAACGACGACGCGCCTCTTTTTCGGCTTCGGTCTGCGGGTCTTCGGGATAGTCAGGCAGGTCATAGCCCTGGCTTTGCAATTCTTTGACCGCAGCAATCAACTGCGGGGCAGAGGCCGAGATATTGGGCAGTTTGATCACATTCGCCGTGGGCGTTTTCACCAGATCACCCAGATCCGCCAGATCATCCGGCTGACGCTGTGCGTCGGTCAGCCGTTCCGGGAAGGCCGCTATGATCCGGCCCGCCAGGGAAATGTCGCGCGTCCCGACCGTCACACCGGCGGCCGCCGCATAGGACCGGATGATCGGCAAAAGCGAGGCCGATGCCAGTTGCGGCGCTTCGTCCACCTTGGTGTAGATGATGTCGGGAATGGGTCGATCGGTCATGTGAAAACCTGTTTGTCATGCAGTTGCGGCCAGCGGCCAGACGCAAGGGCGGCACGCGGCCTTGCCACGCCCCGCCACTTGTTTTTCAAACTAGTCAGACTGCGCCGGAAACGAAAGCCGTAGCATGAAGAATGCCGCGCTTTCGCGCCGGAATCGGGCGGAACCGCGTGCAATTCCGCCCACGCCCGTGATCCGTGATGGGTTAGACGACCTTGACGGTCAAAGTCCCGACCCCGTCGATCACCGCATCCATGACATCGCCACGAACCACGGAACCAACGCCAGAGGGCGTTCCCGCCATGATCACATCGCCCGCCTGAAGTTCAAAGAAATCCGACAGGTAGGAAATCATTTCCGGCACCTTCCAGATCATCTGGTTCAGGTCGCCTTCCTGCCGCAGCGCGCCATTGACCGATACTGCGATGCGGCCCTTGTCAGGATGTCCGACCTTTGCCACGGGATAAACCGGCCCAACCGGACCGGAGAGTTCAAACGCCTTGCCAATCTCCCACGGGCGACCCAGCTTTTTCGCCTCGCCCTGCAAATCGCGGCGGGTCATGTCAAGGCAGACGCCATAGCCGTAAACGTGCGAAAGTGCCTGATCCACCGGGATGTTGGTGCCACCCGATTTCAGCGCCACAAGCAGCTCTACCTCGTGGTGAACGTCGCTGGTCTGTGGCGGGTAGGGAAATTCATCGCCGGCAATCAGGTTGTTGGGGTTCTTCTGGAAAAAGAACGGCGGCTCACGATCCGGGTCATGACCCATTTCCACGGCATGGGCGGCGTAATTGCGCCCAATGCAATACACCCGGCGCACCGGAAATGCCCCGCCCCCATCAACGGGAATCGTGTGAACCGGCGGTGCTGGGATCACGAAATCAGTCATTTGCCACCTCTTTTGATCAGCGATATGCCATTGCATACCGTATGAACCGGTTCAAATCAATCCGCCATCCCAACCGCCGGCCGATAGCGGTAACAGACCAATCCGCGCCAATTCATGATTGATATCGCGTTCTATTGATGTATAACCGAATTGTGAACGATATTGGTCAACCAATCCTAGGGAATGGTCCATGGATGTACGGACGACAGATCCAGTGACCCGACTGCGCAGCTACATCATCGAAGGTGGCTTTGGCAGTGGTGGTAAACTGCCGCCCGAACGCCAGCTGACGGATGAACTGGGCCTGTCGCGCGCCACGATTCGCAAGGCGCTTGATGTGCTGGAACGGGACGGGCTGATCTGGCGCCATGTGGGCAAGGGCACATTCGTATCGGAAGAAAGTGGTCGAAAGCCGAACAATGCAATCGTCGAACTGGGCCGTCAATTGACGCCCTTCCGCATGATCCGCGCACGGTTGGCCATTGAACCGGCCATTGCCCGCGAGGCAGCGGTAAACGCGTCTGGCGAAACGCTTATGCGGATGCAGCGCGCCATCGACCGGGCCAAGGCGGCGACAACCTGGAACGAATACGAAGTGCAGGATGATCTGTTCCATCGCGCGGTCGCCGAGGCGAGCGATAATCTTTTGCTTCTGTCGCTGTTTGATCATCTGAATGAGGTGCGCCGCGCCGTCGCCTGGGGCATCGTGTCCCGCGAAAGCGCGCATCCCTCGCCGGATCATTCCAGCTTTGCCGAACATGACCGGATCGCCGAGGCCATCGCCAGCCGCGACCCGACTGCCGCCTATGAGGCGATGCGCAAACATATCGGCTCTGTCGCCCGTCGCCTTTTCGGAGAGGTGTAGAGCAGACCATCTATTCCCGGACCAAGGCGGCACCAAGCCCGCACAGCCGGAACACCAGCGGAACGAATTCTCAGGGAGGAGAAATCATGAAGACCTTCTTTGCCAGCCTTGCAGGTATCGCCCTTGCATCCAGCATGGCCATTTCGGCTGCGCATGCGGAAACCATCCGCATCGCGCTGGCCGAACAGCCGTCGGATGAAATGGCCGCGTTCTTTGTTGCCCTTGACCGCGCCAAGGCCCAGGGCCTTGATTATGAATGGACCGCCTTCGCGGAAGAAGAACTGGCCATTCAGGCGGTTCTCAGCGGTGACATGGACATTGCCTTTGGCACGCCCTACGCAGTGATGCAGCGGTCCAAGGCACCTGTGCGGATCATCTTCCAACTGTCGCGCCTGGTGTTCTTCCCGGTTGCAACCAAGGAATACAGCACGCTCAAGGATCTGGACGGCGTTCCGATCATGCTGCATTCGCGCGCTGGCGGCACGGATGCAATCGCCAACGTGATCGAAGACCGCGAAGGCATCACATTCGGTGAACGGTCCTATGTGCCGGGATCAGACAACCGCGTCGTAGCCATGCTGGCGGGCCAGGCCGATGCGACGATCCTTGACCTGTCCAACCGCAACAAGATCATCGCGGAAGCGGGTGACAAGTTCAATTCCCTGCCGATGTTCGAGGTCAAGGCCAGCGATGAAGCCCTGTTCGCCAATCTGGACTGGATGAAGGAAAACGAAGAGGCTGTGAATATCTTCGTCGACGCACTGCACAGCGTCTGGACCGATATGTCAAAAGACCCGACCATCATCAGCCGTGAAACCGATCCGAATGGTCCGATCGGTCAACTTCCGGCCGAGGTTCTGGGTTCGCTTGACACCTTCTACACCGAAGCCGTGGCAGGTGGTCTGTACGATCCGAACGGCGGTGGGCGGGACGCAGCACTGGCCGATCTGGAATGGTACACTATGGCGGGCCAACTCGAAGGCGATCCGGCCACGCTGAACCCTGAAGACTTCTGGTACTTCGCGCCGCTTGAAAACGCGATGAAGTAACGCGGTCATTCTGGACTGACGCCACCGCCCAAGCTGCGCATCGATGCACAAGGGCGGTGGCACGCCTTGCCTCTTTCTCCTGTCTCAAAGGAACCATGATGATCAACCGTTCACTCATGCTCAAACTTCTTTCGGGGCTGATCGTCTTTGGCGCCTGGGAAATCGCAGGACGTGTCCCGATTTCCTATGCCTTCCCGACCTTTCTTGAATCCATGTCTGCGCTGGCCCGGATGACCTTTGACGGGTCCATCTTCGTGGCCTATGGCGAAACCCTGCGCCCGCTTGTCGTTGGCGTTGCCATCTCGGCGGTTCTTGGCATCGGGCTGGGGTTGTGGATCGGCCTGTCAAAGCGGTTTGAATGGCTTTTCGCGCCAATCTTCGTCGTGATGCAAGCCGCACCCTTGGCCGCGCTGATCCCCATCCTGGTGATGATTTATGGCATCGGCCTGACATCAAAGGTCTTTGTGGTCTGCATCATGGCAATGCCTGTGATCGTGCTGAACACCGCAAGCGCCGTGCGAAACACGCCCGCATCTCTGAAGGAAATGGCCACGTCCTTTCTGGCGGCCGATCGAGATGTGCTGCTGAAAATCATCCTGCCCGCCGCGTCGCCCGTGATCTTTTCTGGCCTGCGCCTTGGCGTTTCGGCCGGGTTCATCGGCGCGATCCTTTCCGAACTGAAGATCACGCCCACAGGCGTGGGCGATATCATCACCTACAGCCGGTCCATCGCTGACTATCCCAGCATGTATGCGGCCATCTTCTCCATCATCCTTCTGGCGGTTCTTTTCCTGAACCTGCTCGAAGCTCTCGAAAACATGCTCTTTGAAGGGAATAACCGTGGATATGTCTCAGATTAAGCCAGACGCACGGCACGTCGCACCCGCCACCGACAGCGCCGTCTCTGTCCGCAACGTGTCCAAGGTCTATGGAGATGTGCAGGCGCTCAAGGATCTGACGCTGGACTTTCCGCGCGGTGAACTGACGTCGCTGCTTGGGCCTTCGGGCTGTGGGAAAACCACGCTGCTGAAGATCATTGCCGGCCTGCTACCCGCCACATCGGGCGAGGTGCTGATCAATGGCCGTGCCGTCACTGGCCCTGGCCCTGACCGGTCCTTCGTGTTCCAGGATTTCGCGCTGATGCCTTGGGCAACTGTGTTGCGCAACGTGGCGTTTGGTCTGGAACTGCGCGGCGTGGCCAAATCCGAACGTGAGGCGGTGGCCGAAAAATACATTGCCGCCGTTGGGCTTGCCGGGTTTGAACAGAAATACCCCCACCAGCTTTCGGGCGGTATGCGCCAGCGTGTGGGTCTGGCCCGCGCCCTGTCGGTGAATGCCGAAGTCCTGCTCTTGGACGAACCCTTCTCGGCCGTGGATGAACAAACCCGCCGCAAGTTTCAGGAAGACATGCTGGAACTGGTGCAAAAGGAAAAGAAGACCTTCATCTTCGTGACCCATTCCATCGAAGAGGCGGTCTATGTCTCGGACCAGATCGCCATCCTGCTGCCCCGGCCAAGCCGTGTGTCGGAAATCATCCGCCCGGCCAGTTTCCGCGACAAGGGCGTCGCCAACATCCGCCGCGACCCGGAATACCTCGACATCGTCGATCGTATCTGGGCATCCCTGCGCAACTACGTGGAATAGGCCATGACCCTTTTTGGACGCAAACTCCCGGCCCTGTCGTCGCTGATCCTGTGGGCGCTGCTCTGGGAACTGGTCGGTCGGCTTGAGCTTACCTTCTTCGTTCCACCCTTCTCCGAGGTGGCAACAACCCTTGTCGGCTTGATCCCCACGCCCGGCTTCCTGTCGGCCTTGGGGGTCACGGCGGCCGCCTTTGGCGCGGGGGTGTTCTTTGCCATCGTCATCGGAATTCCTGTCGGCATCCTGATGGGCAAAAGCCGTGTGCTGGATGAATTGCTGTTGCCTTGGGTCAATATCTTCCTGTCGGCCCCGCTGACGGCGTTGGTTCCTGTCCTGATGGTGTTGTTCGGCTTTGGCACCCGCACCGTGATCATCACCACCACGCTCTTTGCCATCTGGATCATTATCCTGAATGCACGTGCAGGGGTAAGGCAGATCAACCGCTCGTTGGTTGAAATGGCCCGCAGCTTTGGCGCGTCGCCGCTGGATGCCTTCTTCAAGGTCTATTTCTGGGCAGCTTTGCCGGAAATCCTTGGCGGTGTGCGGATTGGCGTGATCCGCGCCGTGAAGGGGGTCATCATCGGACAGTTGCTGATTTCCATCGTCGGCTTCGGGGCGCTGTTCGAGCTTTATTCCAGCAAGTTTCTGATGGCGGAGTTCTGGGCCGTGCTGATCGTGCTGTTCGGTCTGGCCTTCGCCTTGTCGGAATTTCTGGCCTATCTGGAACGGAAGGTATCATATTACGCAGCATCGCGCGGCTGATCCGCCGCGCGTCTGACCCAGTTAAAAGAGAGGCATGACATGACCAGAACGCTTGCTGCCCTGCTTGCCTCGCATGGGGCCGATGCGCCTGCCATCGGCGCGCCCGGCCGTGACTGGCTGACATATGGCGGCTTGCGGCAGTTGTCGGATGATATTTGCAGCCAACTGCGCGCCTTTGGCATCGGATCAAACGACCGCGTGGCCATCGTCCTGCCCAATGGGCCGGAGATGGCGGCGGCCTTTGTCACCATCGCACAGGCCGCTGTGACCGCACCGTTGAACCCGGCTTATCAACAGGCGGAATACAGCTTTTATCTGGAAGACTTGCGCGCCCGTGCGCTGGTGGTGCCTGCGGGTTATGACGGGCCTGCCCTTGCCGCCGCAGAGCCGCTTGGCATGGCGGTCCTGCGGCTGGAACCTGTGCAGGACGGACCGGCAGGGCAGTTCCGCCTTACCGGGACACCGGCCACCAGCCCGGCCCCTGCCGCGCAGCCTGGCCCCGATGATGTGGCGCTGATCCTGCATACGTCCGGCACCACGTCACGGCCAAAGATCGTGCCGCTGACCCAGTCAAACCTGGCCGCATCGGCGGGCAACATCGTGACGTCGCTCGCTTTGTCACAGTCGGACCGTTGCCTGAATGTGATGCCGCTGTTCCACATCCACGGCCTGATTGCCGCTGTGACAGCCAGCCTTGCAGCGGGGGGGTCTGTCTCGTGTGCATCGGGCTTTGACGCGCTGAAGTTCTTTGGCTGGATGGCCGAAGTGAAGCCCACCTGGTATACGGCCGTGCCAACGATGCATCAGGCCATCCTGTCGCGCGCCGCACGGAACGCAGACATCATCACCGCAAACCCGCTGCGCTTCTTGCGGTCATCTTCTGCATCGCTGCCTGCGCAGGTGATGCTGGAACTGGCCGCCACGTTCAAAGCCCCGGTGATCGAAGCCTATGGCATGACCGAAGCAACGCACCAGATGGCCTGCAATCCCTTGCCCCCACGCGCCCAGAAACCTGGGTCTGTCGGCATCGCCGCAGGCCCCTTGCTGCGTATTGCCCACGAAGTGGAGGATCGCCTGATCGACGGCACCGGTGAGGTGGTCATTTCTGGCCCCAACGTGACCCCCGGCTATGAAGGCAACCCCGAGGCCAATCGAAAGAACTTTTTCGAAGCCGAAGGCCGTCGCTGGTTCCGCACCGGCGATCAGGGCGCCTTGGATGAGGAAGGGTATCTGCGCCTGACCGGGCGGCTGAAGGAAATCATCAACCGGGGTGGCGAAAAGATCAGCCCGCTGGAAGTGGACGGCATTCTGCTGGACCATCCCGCCATCCAGCAGGTCGTAGCCTTTGCCATGCCCCATCCCAAGCTGGGCGAGGAAGTGGCCGCCGCCGTAGTATTGCGCGAAGGTCAAAGCGCCACCGAACGTGACATCCGCGATTTCTGCGCCACCCGTATGGCCGATTTCAAGGTGCCGCGCCGTGTGGTGATCCTTGACGAAATCCCCAAGGGCGCGACGGGCAAATTGCAACGCATTGGCCTTGCTGAAAAACTTGGGCTGGGGTCGGCAACCTGACCGGACGATAGGAAGCAGGACATGAAAATCTGTATCTTCGGCGCAGGCGCCATTGGCGGCTACATGGCCGCAAAACTGGTACAGGCCGGGGCCGATGTCAGCATCGTTGCACGCGGCCCCCATCTGGCCGCCATGCAAGACAAGGGTCTGACCCTGATCGAGGAAGGCCGTGACACCGTCACCCTGCCCGTGCGCGCCACCGCCAATGCCGCCGAACTCGGCCCGCAGGATTATGTGATCCTCACACTCAAGGCCCATTCCGTGCCAGGGGTCGTGGGCGCGATGCAACCGCTGTTCGGCCCGCAAACAACCCTGGTTCATGGCGTGAACGGGGTGCCGTGGTGGTATTTCCACAAACATGGCGGCCCGCTGGAAGGCACCCGCCTGCAAAGCGTTGACCCCGGCGATGTGCAATGGAACGGCTTCGGCCCCGACCGGGTGCTTGGCTGCGTCGTCTATCCAGCCGCCGAGGTGAGCAGCCCCGGCACCATCCACCACATCGAAGGCAACCGCTTTTCGCTGGGCGAACCTGACGGATCGAAATCCGACCGCGCGACGGCCCTGTCACAGGCCTTGCAGGCCGCTGGCCTGAAGGCCCCGGTCAGACCCCGCCTGCGTGATGAAATCTGGGTAAAACTTTGGGGGAACCTGTCCTTCAACCCGATATCCGCACTGACCCACGCCACGCTGGATGTGCTTTGCACTGATCCAGGCACCCGCGATGTGGCCCGCCGCATGATGATCGAGGCGCAGCAGATCGCCGAAACGCTGGGTGTCACCTTCCCCATCGATGTGGAACGCCGGATTGATGGGGGCGCCGCCGTCGGCGCGCATCGCACGTCGATGTTGCAAGACCTGACCGCCGGCCGCCCGATGGAAATTGATGCCCTCGTGCGTTCGGTGCAGGAACTTGGTCGCATCACAGGCATACCAACCCCGACCATCGATACGGTTCTGGCCCTGATCGCCCTGCGGGGCAAAGTGGCCGGACTATACTGACCCACGGGCGGAAAGCACCGTCAACAAGGAAACAAGACATGCGTTTCATCGTCGGAAACACCGAGGCAGGAAAACCAAATGCGGTTTTTCTGGTCAGCGGGGAACGGGCCTGCAACCTGTCCGAGGCGCATCCCGGCATCGGGCATGATCTGATGCGCCTGATCACGGATCCCGCACTGCTGGCCCGCATCGCAGCCGAAGGTATGGCCGAACTGACCATTGCCAGCGCCACCATTCGCCCTGCCCTGCCGATCGCGCGGCCGGGCAAGGTGATCTGCCTTGGCCTGAACTATGTCGATCACGTCAAGGAAGGTGGCTATGAAATCCCCACCTATCCCGCGCTGTTCTTGCGGACATTGACTTCGCTTATCCCTGCGGGCGCGCCGATGATCCGCCCCGCCTGTTCGGACCGTCTGGACTATGAGGCGGAACTGATGGTCATCATAGGTCGTGGCGGGCGGCATATTTCGGAAGAGGCGGCGCTTGATCACGTCTTTGGATATACGATCTTTAACGATGGATCGGTGCGCGACTATCAGCGCAAGACGCATCAATGGACACCGGGCAAAAATTTTGATGGCACCGGGGCCATCGGCCCTGTCGTCGTGACACCCGATGAACTTCCACCCGGTGCCGCCGGGCTTGATATTCAAACTCGGGTCGGGCAGGAGGTTCTGCAAAACGCGAATACCAGCGAAATGATGTGGTCGGTTGCCCGCATCATTGCCACGCTGTCGGAATATTCCACCCTGGAACCGGGCGACATGATCGCCATGGGCACCCCGCCGGGTGTGGGTCATGCCCGCACCCCGCCGCGTTGGCTGCGGCCCGGTGAACTGGTCGAGGTGGAGATTGAAGGCATCGGCATCTGCTCCAATCCTGTGCAGGACGAAATGGCAACCGCGCCCTGAGCCTGCCCATTCATCCCTGACGCCAAAGTGACGCGGCGTGAAGTATCACTGGTAAAAGGCCCCTTGCGCCGCCCTGCTGGCTGCGCATTTCTTCGGGACGTTGGCAACAGGATACCCGACCCAATGTCCATACTTACACGACGCCGCTTTGGCCTCGCACTCATTGGCACACTTGCCGCCCCTATGGCCCTGCGCGCCCAGTCGGACCCTGTTGCCGATTTGCGTAGCGCCACACTGGACCTGCCGCAATTGCATGCGATCCTTGTCCAGCGCGGTGATGACCTTTTGCTGGCCGAAGCGCCGCGCGGGCGTGGGCTGGACCGGGCCGCCAACATCAAATCCTGTTCCAAAAGCCTGCTCGCCCTTATGCTTGGAACGGCTATCGCCAAAGGCGAGGTTCCGGGTCTTGGGGCGACGCTCTCCGCAATTGCGCCGGAACTGATCCCGGCGGATGCAACAGCCGGGGCGGCCACCCTTACCCTGTCCGACCTTGTTACCTTGCGCGCGGGCCTTCAGGGCACATCCGGTGGCAATTACGGCGCATGGGTAGGTTCGGGCAACTGGGTGGCCTATGCCCTGCGCCAGCCGCGTATCGCGCCCAATGGCGGACGGATGATCTATTCGACGGGCACGACCCATGTGCTTGGGCGCGGCTTTGTCCGTCGCCACCGACCGCAGCTTGCGCGAACTTGCGCGCGAAAGGCTGGGCGCGCCCTTGGCATCGACATCCCCGATTGGACCCGCGATCCGCAGGGTTTTCACTTTGGCGGCAACGAAATGGCCCTGACGCCGCAGGCGATGTTGCGCGTGGCCCTTGTCATGCGCGATGGCGGGCGATTTGACGGCGCGCAGGTGATCCCCGCCAGACTGGGTCGCCGCCTCGAAGAACGGTTCAGACCCGGTCGCCCGTTTTCCGGCCTCGGCTATGGGCTGGGCTGGTTCCTCAGCCCGTCGGGTTGGATTCTCGCACGTGGCTATGGCGGGCAGATCATCGCCGCCCATCCGGGCCGTGCGCTTGCCGTCGCCATCACATCCGATCCAACACAACCCGCCCGGTCCGAGGGATATTTCGGCACCTTGATGCGTCTTCTGGATGGTCCCGATCCTTGCGCTTGGCGTGACCCAGTTCACTCGGCCGGGACAGAACCCCCACCGGTTGCTGGCATCCAGCTCCTCCCGCAACCGTTCCTCTTCGGCGGCCTTGGGCACCGAAAATCCTGCCAGCACAAGATAGGCGACCGGTGTCAGATACAAGCGTCACCAGTGTCGCAAGGCCCAAGACCCCCGACGATGACCCAACCCAAGCGCCTCGCGCGCTTCGGCACCCGGCCCGCTGGACAGGATCAGGGGCACGCCTCCCAGCACGGTCGACACCATGGTCATCATCACCGGACGCAGCCGGATCACCGATCCTTCCGTGATTGCTTCGCGCACGGATTTCCCGGAATCGCGCAGCTGGTTGGCAAATTCCACGATCAGAATACCGTTCTTGGCCATGATCCCGACCAGACAGCACCAATCCGATCTGCGAATACACATTCAGGCTTCCCCCCGACAGGATCAACGCAAATATGGCACAGGCAAGACCCAGCGGCACCGTCGACATCACGATGATGGCCGACACGAAGCTTTCAAACTGTGCAGCCAGCACCAGGAACACGATCAGGATCGCAAAACCAAAAGTCAGCAACAAGCCTGATCCGGTTTCATTCAACGCCGCCGCCTCTGCCAGCGGAACCACACGACTACCAGGCGGCAATATGTCGGCAGCAAGCCGTTCCACTTCGGCCAAGGCCGGCCCCAAGCGCCAGATCCGGCGTCAGTCCCGCCGTGATGGGAACAGAGCGCATCTGTGCTTCGCGCCCCAACTCTGGCGCGACGGCCCGTTCTTCCAGCCGGACGAAGGCCGAAATCGGCACGTTCTGCCCCGTGCTCGACCGCATGAAAATGCGTTCAAGGTCGGATGGGTCATTGACCGGATCAGCGGTCGAAATCATCTGCACGTCCAGACTGCGATCGCCGATGAAGACTGTTCCTACGGTGCGGCCGTCCAGGACCGCCTGCAGCGACTCGCCCAAGCCATCGATGCTTATCCCAAGGTCCGATGCGCGATCGCGGTCCACCTCGATGAAAAGTTGTGGCTGCGTCGTGTCATAGCCCAGTCGCACCTGACCAAAGGCAGGGTTTGCCTCCATCTGCTGGACCAAGGCTGCCGCCTGGGTCGACAGTTCATCATAGCTTGGCCCGACGATGGCAAAGCTTAACCCCTGCCCCGCCCCGCGGATGCGCAGGCTGTTGGGCTGGATGGCGAAGGCCCGCACCCCGATCACCGATGCGAGACTGCGGTTGATATCCGCCACGATCGCCTGCTGACCCCGCTCCCGTTCGCCCCAACGTGCCAGCGTCATCACCATGAATCCGGAATTTGCCTGCCCCCCCGATCCGGCAATTGCGAACACATTGGTCACTTCGCCCGACGCGACGAAGGGATCAATCACATCCTCGATCTCGCGGATCTTGCCAAAGGTGTAGTCCAGAGCAATACGATGCTGAAGTTGTCCAGCAGCGACATAAAC
>CAWAPA010000065.1:0-21788 GCA_963783595.1 uncultured Alphaproteobacteria bacterium
AAGGTGTCCGGCTGTCAAACGCACGCGACAGCACAATCGGATAGCCCGCACGCCGCAAAAGCCGTTTCAGTCGCGCCACAAATGCGCGGTGCGCGGCCATGTTCTTTTGCCGCCAGTCCATCACGATCTGGTCGCCCTGCAGGGTGATCCGGCTGTCTGGATCGGGCAGGTCTTCGGACATTGCGTACAGATCAAGACTGCGCCGGGCAATCATCGCCGCCAGAAATCCCGGCAAGCGTGCATTTGCTGCCAGGATCGGCGCTGTGATCTTGCCCAGCATCTGGATATTGCCCATCGGCGCATCTTTGGGCCCGCCGGAAAGGTAAAAGTCATTCACCATCAGCGTCTTTTGATAGATCGACGGATTGCGCCGGAAGGGGTGCAGGGCCATCACAGCCGAGGTGTTGTGGTTCATGAAGTTGCGGCCAACCTGGTCAGAGCTGTTCGCCAGACCAGAGCGAAGCAAAAGTGCGGCCGTCTGTACCGCACCCGCCGCAAGGATGATGACCGGGGCCGTCAGCACCTCGTCCGTCAGCACGACCTGCGCGATGCGGCCCTGCGCGTCGGCGACAAGACGGGTAACCATTGAACCCGTGCGCAAAGTAACGTTGGGGTGCGCCAGCGCCTGCGAAATACCGATACTTTCGGCATCCATCTTGCCGCCGGTCGTGTTGGGATACGCGTCCCATGTGGTTTGCCCGCCTGCCAGCCATGCATCAATGTCAACACCCAGTGGCAGGGACGCAGGATGCAAACCCACACGCGCCAGCCTTTTGCGCAGATCGGCTATTGCGGGTTCGTCGGGGACTGGCGGAAAGGGATAGGTTCCCGAATGCGGCGGCTCTGACGGATCCTCGCCCAGTTGCCCGCGCACGCAGTATAGCTGTTCAGCGCGCTGATACTGCGGTTCCAGATCGTCATAGGTGATGGGCCAGCCGGGCGTTGTCCCTTCCAGATGCCGGATCGGTGCAAAATCGGCAGCACGGTAGCGCAGCAGCACGGCACCGTAGAATTTCGAATTTCCCCCGACATTGTAGTAATTCCCCGGATTGAACGGGCGACCTTTGCCATCAAGCCAGGTTTCCGCAGGGCGGAATACCCCACGCCCAAAGATCGCGCTGGCATCACGATCATGCGGCGCAGGCATCAGAGCTTGTCCCCGTTCCAGAATCAGAATGCGTCGGCCCGTAGGCGCAAGGGCCGCGGCCATTGTCGCCCCGCCCATGCCCGATCCGATGATGATGATATCCGCCGTTGTCATGGTGCGATGCGGGCCTCGGTCTTGGGGTCAAAGGCCACGGCCTTCTCCATGTTCACGGCAAAATCAAAGACATCGCCGGGGCCTGCATTCACATCGGCGCGCATCCGGGCCACGACATCCTTGCCGCACAGGGTCATCGTGACAAACGTGTCGGCACCCGCCGGTTCAGTCACGCTGATCTGATTGCGCAAGGGCACTACATTGCGCGAGTTCCGATCCGCGCCTTCGGGGTCGGTAATGGCTTCGGGCCGGATACCCAGAAGAATGGATTTGCCGGCCCAATCCGCCATGTTTGGCTGACTGAACTTCAACAATTGTGCCGCGCCTTGGGCATCCGCGATACGGGCATGGGGGGTGCCGTCGTGCATTTCGACGGTGGCCGCAATCACGTTCATTGCGGGGCTGCCCATGAAGGTGGCGACATAGACGTTGGCAGGCGCGTTATAAATTTCGGCAGGCGTGCCAAGCTGCTGGACATAGCCCGCATACATCACCGCGATTCGTGTCGACAGGGTCATCGCCTCGATCTGGTCATGGGTGACATAGACGATTGTGGTCTTCAGCTTTTCATGCAGTTTCTTGATCTCTGTCCGCATGTCGACGCGCAGTTTCGCGTCAAGATTGGACAAAGGCTCATCAAACAGAAAGACATCCGGGTTGCGCACAAGGGCGCGGCCCATCGCCACGCGCTGCCGCTGCCCGCCCGACAATTGGCCGGGCTTGCGGTCCACAAGGGGTTCGATCTGCAACAGCTTTGCAACCTTTTCCAACGCGGCGTCGCGTTCGGGCTTGGGCACGCCATGCATTTCAAGGCCGAACGTCATGTTCTGGCCGACGGTCATATTGGGATAAAGGGCATAGCTTTGGAAAACCATCGCGATATTGCGCTTGGACGGATGCACCCCGTTCACCACCCGCCCTTTGATCGAAATATCGCCCGAAGTAATCCCTTCAAGCCCCGCGATCATGTTCAGCAGCGTTGATTTTCCGCAACCCGACGGACCGACGAGCACCAGAAATTCGCCCTCCTGCACTGAAATGTCCACGCGATGCAGAACCTCGACAGCGCCATAGGACTTGGTCACGTTGTTGATATCAAGAAAGCCCATGGGATGCTCCGTCTTGGGGGTGTTTTGGGGTCCCCACCCCGGCAAGTGTGCCGGGATGGGGGAGGATCATTACTTCGCGGCAAGAATGGCATCGGCCAGCGTGGCCACACCATCGTCAGGTGTCATGTCCGAATTGAAGAATTCGGTAATCGCATCGGTGGCAGCGCCCACCACAGCGGCATTGGCGGCATGAGTGCCGGCAAAGGTCGGGACAGCAGTGCCACCAGTATCATTGGACCCAAAGCCTGCCAGTGTGGCCTGGGCGCAGGCATCCAACGCGCTGGTGTCAACGTCACCACGGGCCGGAATCGCACCCTTTGCGACGTTGAAGGCAACCTGCACCTCGGGGTCCATGATGGCCGTCGCGAGCACTTCCTGCGCCTGTGCCAGTTCCGCGTCGGTCTGGGCGAAAAGCGATAGCGAGTTGACCAGATAGACGAATGCATCACCATTTGCCTTGGGCACCGGAATGCAGGCGTAATCGGCTTCGGCCAGCTTGCCTGCGTTGGTAAATTCACCCTTGGCCCAATCGCCCATGATTTGCATCGCGGCCTCACCATTGATCACCATCGCAGTGGCAAGGTTCCAGTCGCGGCCAGCGGCATTGGCGTCCACCATCCCGCGCAGGGCGGCAAGCTGGTCAAACACAGCGCGCATTTGCGGCCCGCGCAGCGTCTCGTCATCCAGATCGACAAGCGCCTTGCGATAGAATTCTGCACCACCAACGCCTGCCGCCACGGCCTCGAACATATAGGCTTCCTGCCATGCCTGCCCACCATGCGCGAGCGGGATGATCCCGGCCTCGATGAACCTTGGGGCAAGCGCATTCAGTTCTTCCCATGTCGTGGGATACTCCGCGCCGATGGCATCAAACGCAGCCTTCGATGCCCAGATCATGTCAGTGCGATGCACGTTTGTCGGCACGCTGACATAGTGCCCGCCGATCTTGGTGAAATCCTGCACGGCCTGCGGCAGGACCGTATCCCAGTTGCCTGCAGCGGCAATGGCATCAACATTCCCCAGCATGCCTTCATTCGCCCAATCAATGATGTTCTGCCCCAGCAAAAGCATGGCCGCAGGCGGATTGCCCGATGCGATCCGGGCCTGCAATGCGGTCTTGGCCGCGTCGCCTCCACCCCCCGCAATCGGGGCATCAACCCATGCCACGCCATCAGCAACGACCTTGTCGCGGACAGCAGACAGGGCCGCAGCCTCGCCGCCCGATGTCCAGAAATGCATCACTTCGACCGAAGGATCGGCCATCGCCGGGGCCGCAAGTAATGCCAGTGTCACGGTTGTAAATCGTAGTTTCATTTTGTAGGTCTTTCTTTGGTTTGGCCCTGTTCTGATCACTTGGGGCGCGGGGGTTGAACCAGACCGCCGGGCGGGTGCAACCGCCCGGCGGTCAGCATTATCCCTTGACGCTGCCCGCCATCAGGCCGCGCACGAAATAGCGACCAGCGACGATATAGACGACAAGGGTCGGCAGTGCGGCAAGGATCGCGCCCGCAAAATGGACGTTGTATTCTTTGACGCCAGTTGAAGACTGCACGAGGTTGTTCAGCGCGACTGTCATCGGCTGGCTTTGCCCGCCAAAGGATGCGCCGAACAGAAAGTCGTTCCAGATATTGGTGAATTGCCAGATCACCGACACCACGGCAATTGGGCCGGAAACGGGCAACATGATCCGCCAGAAGATGCGGAAGAACCCGGCGCCATCAATCATCGCGGCCCGCACCAGTTCGGTCGGGAAGGACGCATAGTAGTTGCGGAAGTAAAGCGTGGTAAACCCGATGCCATAGACCACATGCACCATCACCAACCCCGGCACCGACCCTGCCAGCCCCAGTTTGCCCAAGACCATCGCCATCGGGATCAGCACAATCTGGAATGGGATAAAGCACGAAAACAACAACAGACCGAACAGGATGGTATCGCCGCGAAACCGCCATTTGGTCAGCACATAGCCATTCAATGCCCCCAGCACAGTCGATATGGCGACGGCCGGCACAACCATGAGGATCGAGTTGATGAAATAGGGCCGCAACCCCGTGGGCTCCACACCGATTTGCGCCGTAGACCACGCCGAAAGCCAGGGCGCGATGGTCCACTCCTGCGGCAGGGCCATCATGTTGCCACCGGTGATTTCCGACAATGGCTTGACGGAATTGACCAGCATCACAAAGAACGGCAACAGGTAAAAAAGCGCAAACAGCAGCAGGATCAGATAGATCAGGGTGCGGCTGAACGCGCCTGTGCGCACGGCGGTGTCCTGGCTGGCGATCGACATCATGATTTCTCCCGCAGTTCGGCATACAGATACGGCGTCATGATCGCAGCGATGGTCATCAGCATGATAACCGCGCTGGATGCGCCAATGCCCATGGAATTGCGGGTGAACGTATAGGAATACATGAAGGTCGCAGGCAATTCGGTGGCCCGCCCCGGCCCACCCCCCGTCAGCGCGATCACAAGGTCATAGGACTTCACCGCAAGGTGGCTCAGGATGACAAACGCCGACAGGAACGCCGGCCGCAGCAAGGGGATGACGATCCGGCGATAAAGGTTCCAGTTCGACGCGCCGTCAATCTGCGCGGCCTTCAGGATTTCGTTGTCGATCCCCCGCAGCCCCGCCAGAAACATCGCCATCACAAAGCCACTGGTCTGCCAGACGGCAGCAATCACGATGGTATAGATCGCCATGTCGCGGTCCTTGATCCAGCCAAAGTGAAAACTTTCCCAACCCCACAGGTGCAGTGTGTTTTCCAGCCCGATGCCCGGATCCAGAAACCACTTCCACGCGGTGCCGGTGACGATGAAGGACAGCGCCATGGGGTAAAGATAAATCGGGCGCAGCACACCTTCGCCCCTGATTTTCTGATCCAGCAGAATTGCCAGCGTCAGGCCAATGGCCGTGCAGATCACGATGTAAAGTGAGGCAAAGATCGCAAGGTTGCCAACAGCCGTCCACCACGCCGACAGGGCCCACAGCTTGGCATAGTTTTCAAATCCGACCAGATCATAGCTGGGCAGCATCTTGGAATCGGTAAAGCTCAGATAGACGGTGAAAGCGATGAACCCGTAAACGAACACCAGCATCGCCGCGATCGAAGGCGAAAGCACGATCTTGGGGATAAGGTCCTGCAACCTTGTGCGAATATCCATCTTGGATGCGGCATGGGCCATGATCAATCCTTTGCGGCGGCACGGTGCCGCAGTCCGGTTGGGAAAGATGGGAAGGCGACAATGCCGCCTTCCCGGTTGGCCATCACTTGGCCGCTTCGACAGCGTTCACCAGTTCTGCGGCGGCCGTTTCGGCATCGTATTCGCCGTTGAAGGCCGCCGTCACAACGTCATAGATCGCGTTCTTGACGGCGGCGCGGTTGGCGTGGCCATGGGCCATCGACCCAACCAGCGTGCCTGCCTCGGATGCGGCGGCAAGTTCGGCCATGCCCTGTTTGCCACATGCATCAAAGGCATCGTTGGGCACGTCAGTGCGTGCAGGAACAGATCCCTTGACCACGTTGAAGGCCGACTGGAACGCAGGCGACATGATGTCCGACGCCATCGTCCCTTGCGCGGCCTGCGCCTCGGTAGACGCGACATTGAACATCGCGAACTGGTCCGAGTTGAAGGCAACCGTCCCTTCGGACCCCGGCACCCGGAAACACAGGAAGTCGGTGCCCGGAACCTTGCCCGCATTCAGGAATTCGCCCTTCGCCCAGTCGCCCATGATCTGGAACGCGGCCTCGCCGTTGATCACCATCGCGCTGGCAAGGTTCCAGTCGCGTCCCGAAAAGTTGTCATCGGTAAACGACCGCAGGGTTTCCATCCGGCGAAACGCCTCGATCATCTGTTCGCCGCCAAGTGCGGCGGGGTCCAGATCAATGAACGCAGCCTTGTAGAAATCAGCACCGCCCACAGACAGGACGACCCCATCAAACACGGTCGCATCCTGCCAGGCCTGTCCGCCATGGGCAAAAGCCACCTTGCCTGCGTCCTTGACAGCCTGCATGGCGGCCACGAATTCATCCCATGTGGCCGGTTGGGCAATGCCCAGTTCGTCCAGAATGGCCTTGTTCGCCCAGACCCAGTTGGTGGAATGAACGTTGACAGGTGCCGCGATCCAGTTGCCGTCATATTTCGAGAATGCCTGCAACGCCGCAGGAACGACCGCATCCCAGCCCTCGGCAGCAGCAACTTCGTTCAGGTTTCCAAGCGCGCCTTCGGCCGCCCAGTCCTGAATGTCAAAGCCCAGCATCTGCACCGCCGTCGGTGCATCGCCTGCGGTGACACGGGCGCGCAGGGTGGTCATCGCCGCCTCGCCGCCACCACCGGCCACAGGCATATCCACCCAGCCGATGCCCTGCGACGACAGATTGTCCTTGAGAACGTTCAGCGCGGCTGCTTCGCCGCCCGATGTCCACCAATGCAGCACTTCGACGTCTTCAGCCTGCGCCATGGTTGCGCTGGCCATCAGGGCCATCACGATCGTTGTTTTCTTTCCGAAAAAGCCACGCATTTGGTTTCCTCCCATTTCTGCGTTTCGCCATTAACCAACAGGCCGTCAGGCCCGCGGGGTCGTCACCCAAGGTGCGCGTGTGCGGCCAACCCGCATGACAAGCGATTTCACCTCAAGGAATTCTTCAAAGCCATAGCGCCCGATTTCGCGCCCCGTGCCGGATTGTTTCATCCCGCCAAAGGCCAGTTCGGGGAACCCGTCCATCCAGGTATTTGTCCAGATCGTGCCAGCCTGCACCCGGCGGGCAAAGGTCAGGCAGGTGTGAACATCATCGCTCCAGACGCCGGCAGACAGGCCGTAGGTCGTGGCATTGGCAAGGGCGATCGCCTCGTCCAATGTGCGAAAGGTCTGCACGATCAGAACCGGACCAAACACTTCGGCCTGCACAATCGCCATGTCAGGGGTCACATCCGTCAGGATGGTGGGCTGGTAGAATTGCGGTCCTACGCCCGGCACCTCCATCGCCGCGCCCCCCATGCGCAGGGTGGCCCCTGCGGCCACGGCCGCCTTGACGTGGCCATCAATCGCCAGATTGTGTTCGGCGGTGACAATTGCACCAACCTGCGTGTCAGGGTGCAGCGGATTTCCGAACCGGACCTGTCTGCTTTTGGCCATCACCCTGTCCACCAGACCCGCGGCCACATCTTCATGCACAATGATCCGGCTGGATGAATTGCAGCACTGGCCCACGTTGAAAAAGATGCCGAACGTAATGGCATCGGCGGCCTGATCCAGATCGGCATCGGCAAAGATCGCCTGCGGGTTCTTTCCCCCAAGCTCCAGCGCCACCTTTTTCAAGGTGCCACTGGCGGCCTGTGTGATCAGTTTGCCAACGGCGGTCGATCCGGTGAAGGTGACCATGTCCACCGCGTCATGGGTTGTCATCGGTCCGCCCACGGTTGGGCCGGGCCCCAGAACGATATTGCACACACCCGCAGGCAATCCCGCCTCCACCAGAAATTCACCCAGCATGGCGGTAGTGGACGGTGTGATTTCGGCAGGTTTGACGATGCAGGTGCAGCCCGCCGCCAAGGCAAAGGGCAGTTTCTGGCTTAGAATCCAGAACGGGAAATTCCATGGCGTGATGATGGATACGACGCCAATCGGTTCCTTCAGAACCACACCCAGAATATCTTCGCCCAACGCATTGTGGCTGTCACCATGGACCGTGCGGGCCAATGCAGCGGCATAGCGCCAAAGGTCGGCCGCGCCTCCACATTCACCGCGCGACTGGCTGATCGGCTTGCCGGTTTCCAGCGTTTCAATCAAGGCGAGTCGCTTCGACATTGGCCTCGATCAGATCGGCAACCCGCGTCAGGACAGCGGCACGGTCCTTGCCGGACAGGCGGCTCCAGCGGCCGTCGTCAAAGGCTGTGCGTGCCGCCAAAATCGCCGCCTCGGTTTCGATCTCACCTGCCTTGGCGGCCGTGCTGACAACCACGCCATGTGACGGCGATACGCGGGCCGATGTCGTTCCATCAGCACTGTCACAATAGACCCCGTCAATGAAATGGCGCGCGACATAGGGGGCCTGGGGCAGGGCAATGGTGCCTTGGGTGATGATGGTCAGATCGAGCATGTGTCAGGTCCCCGGAAAGGTCGGTTTGCGTTTGTCGCGAAAGGCGGCAACGCCTTCGGCACGATCCTCGGTTGCGCAAATGGCGGCACTGCCCAAGGCTTCGATCATCGCTGCACGGTCTTCGCTCACCGCCGCATGGATCATCGACTTGGTGATTTCGACAGCCCGCGGCGACAGGCCAACGGCCCGGTCCAGCAATACCACCGCCGCAGCCCGCGGATCAGGATCGACGGCACAGGCAAACCCGCAAGCCAGCGCCCTGTCCGCCCGGATGCGATGCCCGAACAGCGCCATTTCCTTGACCATCGGTTCCGGGATCAAGCCGCAACAGGCGCTGCGTCCCCGACCACCCCGGCACAATCCCGACGCCTGCCTCGGGGAGTGCGAGGCAAGCGTCGGGGGCCATGACGCGCAGATCGCAGGCTGCGGCCATTTCCAGTCCACCGCCAAAGGCATGGCCGTTCAGAACCGCAATCGTCGGTTTTGACAGCCGGGCAAGCCGGTCGAAAATCCGGTGCCCGTCACGGACCCAATGCCGGGCGAATTCGGCAGGCGTCAGATCGCCCCAGCCATTGATGTCGGCCCCTGTGCAGAACGCCTTGTCACCGGTGGCGGTGACCATGACGGCACGCACACCCATGTCGCGCTCGATCAGGTCCAGATGCGCGGCAAGCTGGTCCAGCATCGCCACGGTAAGCGCGTTCATCTTTTCAGGATGATCCAGCCGCAGTTCGGCCAATGCACCGTTACGGATCAGATGCACCCGGCTCATGCGCCCCATCCCATCGGTGTATCGCGCAGGATCGACAACGGCAGGGTGATTGCATCGGGGCTGACGCGGACCCTGCCCTCCGAAGCGGCAATGATGTCGCGATCGGGATCAATCCCCGGCATGATCTCGGTCGCCACAAGACCTGCTATCGCCCAGACGCATCACGCAGCGCTCTGTGACATAAAGCACGTCCTGCCCCTGCTCACGCGCCCGGTCACCGGAAAAGGTCACATGTTCAACCGCCTGCGACCATCTTGGTGAATTTGCCGGGGCAGCCACACGCAGGCCCGTATCGGTCAATGCAATGTCGGCCCCCGCCTCGAACCAGCCGGAAAACACGATCCGCTTGGCATGCGACGTGATATCGACAAATCCGCCGCACCCGGCCGTCAGATAGGGCTTCTTGCCCAGCTTGGACACATTCACATTGCCCCGCCTGGTCCACCTCCAGAAACGACAGAAAAGACACGTCAAACCCGGCGCCCTGAAAATAGATGAACTGCTGCGGCGACGGGACAAAGGCATCGGCGTTTGACGCGCAACCAAAGCCAAAGCCGGTCAACGGCATCCCGCCGACCGCCCCCTGTTCAATGACCCATGTCACCGCGTCGGGGTGCCCTTCTTCCAGCAGAATGCGGGGCACCATGGCCGAAATGCCAAAACCCAGATTGGCGGTCATGCCTGGGCGCAACTCCATCGCGGCGCGCCGGGCAATGATCTTTTCCACACCGTGCGGCGCAAGGCGAAAAGCTGTCCCACGGGCGCATGACCTGACCCGAAATGGCCGGGTCGTAGGGGGTTTCGCAGGTCTGTTTCTGGTCAGGGTCGATCACGATGACATCCACCAGATGCCCCGGCACGCGCACATCATGCGGGCGCAGACTGCCTCGTTTGGTAACGCGCGACACCTGCGCGATCACCAGCCCACCATGGTTGCGCACGCAGATCGCCTGCTCCAGGCCACCCAGATAGGCTCCTTCGTGTTCATACGTCAGATTACCGTGGTCATCGGCGGTTGTGGCGCGCAGGATGGCGACCGTCGGGATGATGTTGGGAAAATGCAGCCAGTCGTCACCGTCAAATGCCACCCGTCTGACGATCGGCGCGGCGGCGGCACGGTCATTCATGGCGCAGCCCTGCAGATCGGGGTCGACAAAGGTTTCCACCCCCACCTTGGTCAAGACGCCGGGGCGGTTGGCGGCGGCTTCGCGGTGCATGTCGAAAAGAATGCCGGACGGCACGTTATAGGCCGCAACCCGGTTATCCACGATCATCTGCCAGATCGCGGGCATCGGCATGGACGACGGACCCGATGGATAGGATCCGCCCAGGATGCGGGTCAAAAGCCCGTCCTGCGCAATATGATCGACCCCCTTGACCCCGTACATATCGCCTGCCGCGATCGGATGGATCGTGGTCAGGCCGCGCGGATGACCCTCGGCCGCAAACCGCTCACCAATGGCCCGCAAAACCAGATCGGGACAGCCAAGTGCCGATGACGATGACACCGTTACAACCGCGCCGTCGGCAATGCGGGCGGCGGCGGCCGCGGGCGTGTGAACCTTCGTCATACGCGACCCTCGTAGTTGACATGGACACGGCTGCCCGATCCGGCGGCGGCCAGCACAGCCTGCGCAACCGCAAGCGATTTGACACCGTCTGCGCCGCTGGCCGCTGGCGAACCATGCCCCGCAACGGCGGCACAGAACTGGGCAACCCCAAAGGCATAAAGGTCATGGTCGGAATAGGGGATGACGTCATGACCGGCATCTGTGATCAGGGTGATTTCACCAACGGGCCGTTGGGTCATCACCCCTTGGGCAAAGATTGATCCCGTCGTGCCATGCACCTCAAGCCCCGATCCCGCATGGGGATGGGTAAAGCTCTCATGGCTCATCACCATGGCCCCGGATGGCATTTGCCAGATGGACATGGCGCTGTCTTCTACGCCTTGTCCCAACCCGCTGCTGGCCGTCTGCGCCACAACCGAAAGGGGGTCTTCGTCCAGCAGGAACCGCACGACATCGGCGTCATGCACTGTGATATCGACAACCACACCGCCCCCCGCTGCCGGGTCAAAGATGCGCCACCCCTGCAGGGCCGCAGGCAAGGCAACGGCATGAAACAGACGCAGCGACAGGACGCGGCCGATGCGCCCGCTGCGGATAACATCACGCACAGCCTGGTGGCTGCCAGCACAACGCAGATGGTGGTTGGTGGCCAGCACGACTCCACGTTCCGACGCGGCCACGACCATCGACTGTGCATCCGCCACCGTCAACGCAATCGGCTTTTCACAAAGCACATGTTTGCCTGCCGCGATTGCGTCCAATGTCTGCGGCAGGTGTTTCTCGTTGGTCGAGGAAATATAGACGGCGTCGACGGCCGGGTCGTTCAAGGCAACGGCAAGATCATCCGAAAACCCATCAATGTCGTTACGCTCGGCAACCTCTGCCGCGCGCGCAGCGGTCCCGCTGACAACCCAACGAATTTCGGCACCCGGCTGGGACCGAATGGCACCGATCATAAACTGCTCAGCGATCGTGCTGGCACCGACAAGCGCCCAGTTCATCCGAATCTCTCCCCAAGATTTGGAACGTTCCTATAGAGGTCTAGTGGAACGTTCCAAAATACGCAACGTGCTTTTTCAGATGGTCCCCTCGGATTATGTCAGAGGCGATTGAGATTACCGAATTTCTGTCAAATCCGAAGTGCCGCACCAGTGCAGTCTGGCACCGTCGCCACCCGAAACGGACCTGCCGGGTCTGCCGTCAAAACGCTGTCTGGAAGGTTAGCTGTGGCTGCATCAGACCGGAACGGATGGATGGCCGGCACCGCAACCCGCTCGCCTGAAGCCCCCAAAAAAACCAAATCAGATCAATGTCTTAAAAACTTCGTTAATGCTTTCCGACTCTTTTACCTATCAAAATCAACACCTTGGACAAAAAGGTTAACGAAAACTCCCCAAAAACCTCCAACTTCCTTCCAATATATTGATTATAATCAAAAATACTGAAAATTGACAGCCGTCAATTCGCGAAAACCCCCTCACAGCATCCCCGGCACGACCTGATCCGGTGGGCGGTGACCATCCGCGAACGTCTTGATGTTGATGATGACCTTCTCCCCCATCTCCACCCGCCCCTCCAGTGTCGCCGACCCCATATGCGGCAGCAGCACCACATTCGGCAGGTCGCGCAGGCGGGGGTTCACGTCGTGGCCGTGTTCGAACACATCCAACCCGGCCGCTGCAATCTCACCCGCGCGCAAGGCCCGCGTCAGGGCGTTTTCATCAATCACCTCCCCGCGTGAGGTGTTCACGATCACCGCGGTCGGTTTCATCAGTTTCAACCGCCGTGCGTTCAGCAGATGGAATGTCGATGGCGTATGCGGGCAGTTGACCGAGATGATATCCATCCGCGCGACCATCTGATCAAGGCTCTCCCACCACGTCGCCTCCAGTTCCGCCTCCACCTCGGGGCGCAGGCGTTTGCGGTTGTGGTAATGCACCTGCATGCCGAATGCCTTTGCCCGCCGGGCCACCGCTTGCCCGATCCGCCCCATGCCAAGGATGCCCAGCCGCTTGCCCCCGATGCGCCCGCCAAGATTGGCCATCGGCGACCAGCCCTGCCAGTCGCCCGCCTGCATCAGTGCCAGACCCTGCGGAATCCGCCGCGTCACCGACAGGATCAGCGCCATCACCATATCCGCCGTGTCTTCTGTCACGACGCCCGGCGTGTTCGATACCAGAATGCCCCGCTGCCGCGCAGTCGCCACATCAATATGGTCCACCCCCGCGCCATAATTCGCGATCAACTTTAGCCGGTCCCCCGCCTGCCCGATCAGGCCCGCGTCGATCGCATCACCAATCGTCGGCACGATCACATCGCAATCACGCATCGCGGCGGCGAGTTCCTCACGGCTCATCTTCGTGTCCGGGTCGCGCAGACGCACATCGAACAATTCGGTCATCCGCGTTTCAACCGCAGGCGGCAGGCGTCGCGTCACGACAACACTCAGGCGTTGGGCTGGCATCTGGGGCTTCCCTCAATGCGTTTCTAATGGCAAGGTGATCCGAACAGGGGGCAGAAACAAGCCCCCGGACATGCGGCCCCCAAAATGGGCCCGAGGCGGCAGAGGGTTATCATGCGGGTTTGGCTGGCAGTTTGTGCAGCACTATGTGGTTTGGCGACAGCCGTTGCCGCCGAAGGCGATCTGATGCGCAAGGCCCCGCCTGCGCGCCCATCGGATCTGGTAGAGGTATCGGTCGCCGTCGCCGTGCCAACCGATGTTGCACCCGCGGTTGTCGAGGAAAGCCCCGCCGCCACACCCGATGCCGTTCCCGATGCCCTGCCCCGCGACCCAAACCGGGGTGCCGTGACCAATCTGCCGCTGCCGCGCTTTGTCACGCTGAAGACAAATGAAGGCAACGCCCGGCGCGGCCCCGGCCTCACACACCGGATCGACTGGGTTTTTACCCGCGCAGGCATGCCACTGCGTGTCACGGCCGAATTTGATAACTGGCGTCGCATCGAAGATCAGGATGGCGCGGGCGGCTGGATTCATTACTCGCTGCTGTCAGGCACACGCTCGGCCCTTGTCACCCAAGACCTCGCCACCTTCCGCGACGACCCCGACGATGCGGCCCGCGTCACCTTTCAGGCCGAAATCGGCGTCGTCGGACGCATCCTTGAATGCAACACCGACTGGTGCCGCGTGCGGGTGGACGGCACCCGCGCGTGGGTGCGCAAAACCGCGATCTGGGGCGTCAGCGCGGATGAGATCGTCGAATAGCACCGCTTGCGTCCGCGCCATTCCCCTGAAATAGGGACCTTGACGCAACACCCAAAGGGGGTGCGGATGACAGACCGTGCAAATCGTCTGAACCTGTCGGCGGGGCTTGCCTCGGTGGCCGTTGCGGCCCTGCTGGTGGCGTTGAAGCTGTGGGCGCTGGCGCAAACCAGTGCGCTGTCGGTCGCCGTGTCACTGGCGGATTCCGCGCTCGACATGATGGTGTCGGTGGGCGCCATCGCCGCAATCATCTACGCCGCCAAGCCAGCAGATGAGGATCACGCCTTTGGCCACACCTCGGTCGAAGATCTGGCCTCGCTTGCGCAGGCAGTGTTCATCGCGATGTCTGCCGCCGTCATTGCGGCGGCGGCCGTACTGCGATTGCTGTCAGACGCGCCCGCGCCGCTGCAGGCCGAAGGGCGGGGCATTGTCGTCATGGTGTTGTCCATCGCATTGACAGCCGGATTGGTGCTGTGGCAGGGCCGCGTGGCAAAGACCACGGGCAGCGCTGTCGTGGCGGCAGACCGGTTGCATTATCTGGGCGACCTTGTTCCCAACATGGGGGCGATCGTGTCGCTTTGGGCATCATCCGCATTGGGGCTGGGTCAAGTGGATTCCGTCGTGGCACTGGGGGCAGCGGGGATGCTGGCCTTTGGCGCCTGGCGGATCGGGCGCAAGGCATGGGACGCGCTGATGGACCGCCGCGCCGATCCCGCGATCATCACGGGGATTGCGGCAATTGCGGCCGAATGGCCGGGCGTATCGGGCTTTCATGATCTGAAAACGCGCACAGCGGGTAGCCGGATCTTTGTCAACATTCACATCGAACTTGATGGTGATCAAACCCTGCGCGACGCCCATGACATCGGTGCCGGCCTGCGGCGTGCCATCATGCAGGCATATCCACAAGCCGATGTCATCATCCACAAGGACGTCGCCCGCTAACGGCATCCGCTTACCTCGGCCACGCCTTCGCTTATCGCACATCATTTGCCGCGATTGAATGTCGACAGCACACAGTTCCGCACTATTCTTTAGGTATTGGAATGTGGACAAATACAAAATGGCAATGGAAAGACGGGCGTACCGGCGCGAAGGCGAAGAACGACGGCGCGAGTCCCTGATTTCGGCCGCTGTTGACCTTGTGTCCGAGGGGGGCCCTGCGGCCGCGACCGTGCGGGCGATTGCCGAACGCGCCGGCGTGACGCCCGGCCTGATCCGCCACTACTTTTCCGGCAAGGAAGAACTGTCGCGCGCGGCCTATGCGGCGATGATGGGCCGCATGGTCGCCGACAACAAGGCCGCGATTGATGCCGTCCAAGGTGATGCAACAACCCGCTTTGCCGTCTGCGTCATTGCATGGCTGCGGTCTGCCGCGAAAGACCCGAACGCGCTGGTGATCTGGGCGGGCTACATTCCCTATATCCGTGCGGATCCAGCCATGCAGGACGCCCATGGTGCGACCTACCGCGCATTTCGCGACCAATGGGAAGAACTGATCTCGGCGCTGCCGGGCCGTGCGGGCAAAACCGACAACCGCGCCCTTGCGACGGCCTGCAATGCCGTCATCGACGGGTTGTGGCTTGAGGGTTCGTTGCAGCCGGAAATGCTCGATCAGGTGGAATTGGAACGGATCGGGCTTGACGCCATCGGTGCTATTCTGGGAATTGACCTGAAAGGCGCTTTGCCTCAGGAGATCTGACATGCGATTTGCCCCGGTAACGGAACGGCTTTCGGGCCTAGGCGGGGCCAAATGGGCGGTGCACTCTCGTGCGCGCATGCTCAAGGCCGCCGGCCATCCGGTCATTGAACTGACAATCGGCGAGCCGGATGTGGCTACTCCGCCGGAATTGCTGGACGCGGCATCAGATGCAATGTTGTCAGGCCGCATGGGGTATTCCAACGGGCAGGGCGAACCGGGTTTGCTGCAGGCACTGGCAACCCGCTACACCACGCTGCGCGGACGGGCGATTTCACCATCGCAGATAATGGCGTGGCCGGGCACCCAGACCGTGCTTTATGGCGTGATGTCCACACTGCTTGGTCCGGGGGATGAAGTGCTGGTAGGTGATCCGATGTATGCCACCTATGAAGGCGTGATCGCGGCAACCGGGGCCACGATGGTGCCTGTTCCCCTGCGCCCCGAGGCTGGCTTTCGGATGCAGGCGGCAGATGTGGCACAGCGCATCACCGACCGCTCCCGCGTGCTGTTCCTGAACACGCCGCACAATCCCACAGGTGCCGTGCTGCGCGAAGCCGACATCGCGGCCCTTGGGCGGCTGGCCATCAAGCATGACCTCTGGATCGTCTGTGACGAGGTATATGAAGAAATGGTGTTCGACGGCGTGCCGTTTGCCTCACCCTTGTCAGACCCTGCTCTTGCCAAACGGGTGGTCGTCGCGGCCTCGGTTTCAAAATCGCACGCGGCCCCCGGTTTCCGGTCAGGCTGGTGCGTCGGACCCGAAGCCTTTGTGCAGCGCGCCTTGCCGCTTGCGGAAACCATGCTGTTCGGCAATCAGCCCTTCATCGCCGATGCAACCGCCCTTGCAGTATCGTCCCCGTCATCCGTCGCTGCGGGCATGGTGGAACGCTTTGCCCGCCGCGCAGACCTGTTGGTCGATGGCCTTGTCGGTGTGCCCGGCATCCATGTGCATCGCCCCGAGGCGGGTATGTTCGCGCTGATCGACGTGCGCGCGCATGGCATGACCGGCGAGGCCTTCGCCTTTGCCTTGCTGGAAGCCACCGGCGTCGCCGTGATGCCCGGCGAAAGTTTCGGGCGGACACTGGCGGGTTGGCTGCGGGTGTCACTGACACAACCCGATGATCTGATCATTGAGGCCGCCACTCGGATCGCGGGCTTTGTAAAGACACAGGTGGCGGCATGACAACGGTTGGGCAGGCACTGGTGGCGGGCCTTGCCGCAAGGGGGGTCACAGTCGTCTTTGGCATTCCGGGCGTGCATACGGTTGAGTTGTATCGTGGGCTGGCGGGGTCCAGTGTGCGGCATGTTACCGTGCGGCACGAACAGGGTGCGGGCTTTGCCGCCGATGGTTATGCGCGGGCAACGGGCAAGCCAGGGGTCGCCTTCGTGATCACCGGGCCGGGGCTGACGAACACGATCACCGCGATGGGGCAGGCGCGCGCAGGATTCGATCCCGATGCTGGTGATTTCGGGCGTCAACCGGCGGGCATCGCTGGGCAAGGGGCTGGGTCTGCTGCACGAATTGCCCGATCAGGCCGGGATGATGGCCGCACTTTGCCCGACATTTCAGGTCACCGATCCCGCCGATCTGGGGCCCGTGCTGGATGCGGCATTTGCGGCAATGCTGGGTGCGCGGCCGGGGCCGGTGCATATCGAAATCCCGACCGATGTGATGCCCCTGCCATGTGCTGTGCCCGGCCCTGCACCCGTGATCGCGCGCCCTGTGCCCGACGCCGCGGCGGTGGCGGCAGCCCGCGCAGCACTGGCTTCCGCACGCCGCCCCGTGATTCTGGCGGGCGGTGGGGCCGCGAGGCATGGTGCGGCCCTGCAGGCACTGGCCGAAGGGCTGGATGCACCGGTGGTGCTGACCACAAATGCCCGTGGCATCATGCATGGTCACCCGCTGGTGGTGCCCGCATCGCCGTCGCTTGACGCGGTGCGCACCCTGATTGCGGATGCGGATCGGGTGTTGGCCTTGGGCACGGAATTTGGTCAGACCGACTATGACATGTATGCCCGCGATGGCCTGCCAGCGATGGCGGGACTGATCCGCGTCGATATCTGTGCAGATCAGTTGGCCCGCCATGCCGCCGCCATGACCCTGCATGGCGATGTGGGCGATGTCCTGAAAGGTCTGGGCCTGTTTACCCAAAAGTCAGACGGCACAGTGCGGGCCGCGACCGCACGCAAATCGGCACGGGCCGATTTGTCCGCCGACATGCGCGCGCAGGTTGATTTGTTGTCCGTCATCACCGTCGCGATGCCTGATGCAATTATCGTGGGCGACAGCACCCAGCCCGTCTATGCGGGGAATCTGTACCACGACGCGCCCTTTGCCGGTGCGTGGTTCAATGCGGCCACGGGGTTCGGCGCGCTTGGCTTTGCCCCCGGTGCCGCTGTTGGCGCGGCCATCGGTTCGGGGCGGCCCGTCATTTGCCTGATCGGGGATGGCGGCCTGCAGTTCAGCCCCGGTGAATTGCGCACAGCGGTGGATGAACGCCTGCCGATCACCTATCTGGTCTGGAACAATGCAGGCTACGGTGAGATTGCGTCAGCCATGCGCGCGGTTGGTGCCGTGGTGATCGGCTGTGATCCGACACCTCTCAGGATGGCCGCCTTTGCCGCCGCCTGCGATCTGCCCTTTACCAGCATCGGGCCCGACGTTGCAGCCCTGCGGGCGGCACTGACGCAGCCGACCCAAGGCCCAAGGATGATCGAAATCGCTATCCCGTGATGCGGACCCTCACAGGCGCTGCATCCGCGTTTTCAACTGCGGGATGGCATAGTCCAGAAACGCCCGCAGCTTTAGCGGCAGCGGACCTTGCCCGGCATAGACAAGGCTGACCGGCATCACATGTGGCTCGTAGGTGTCGAGCACAGTCGTCAAAAGCCCATCCCGCAGGTGTGCTGCAATCTGGTATGACAAAACCCGCGTCAGACCCAAGCCGAGCACGGCGGCATCAATTGCGGCTTCGGCGGTGCTGACCACCAGTCGGGACGTGACGGGAATTGCAATCTCTGCCGCCCCGGTCTTGAAATTCCAGTGATCGCGGGCCGCCACAACCGAAAACGTGACGCAGTCATGGTCAACAAGTGACTGCGGCGTATCTGGCACCCCCCGCGCCGCCAGGTATTCCGGGCTGGCACAGATGACACGGCGGACCTCGCCAACCTTGGTTGCCACAAGACTGCTGTCCGGCAGTGACCCGATCCGCAAGGCAACATCAACATGATCATCAAACAAGTTGATAATCCGGTCAGCCAGCATCAACTGCACACGGATGTCCGGATAAGCCTTCAGAAACTCCACCACCACCGGCAGCACATGCAGCCTGCCAAAGACCATCGGCGCGGTCAGAACAAGATCACCCTTCGCGGCACTGAATTCGCCTGACGCGGCCCGTTCCGCATCGGCCAACTGATCCAGAATGCGCCTGCTTGCGGCGACAAAGGCGTGCCCGGCGGTGGTCAGGTCGATCTGGCGGCTGGACCGGACCAACAGGCGCGCGCCAAGGTGCGTCTCAAGATCGGCGATCCTTCGGCTGATGGTCGAAAGCGGCACGCCCAACTTGCGCCCCGCTCCCGACAAACTGCGCGCCTCAACCACCGCAAGAAGCACCGACATCGCGTCGAACCGATCCATCTTTGCTTCCACTTTATGGGAGGGTGATTGCCGTTCTTTCCATATACCCGAATAAAACGAAAGGGTCCATGTCTGGTGTCGCGCAAACACGTTCCACACCAAACCCCGAAAGGACCCTTCATGTCTCGTATCGCAACACCCGCATCCATCTTGGCCGCACCAGCAGCAGCACAGCCCATGCTGACGGCGGTGAACAAACAGCTTGGCGTGGTGCCGAACCTCTTCCGCATGATCGCCAACAGCCCCGCCGCCCTTGAAGGCTACCTTGGCCTGTCTGGCGCGCTTGCCAAAGGCACGCTGCCTGCCAAAACCCGTGAACGCGTCGCCCTTGCCGTGGCCGAGGTCAATCGCTGCGGCTATTGTCTTGCCGCCCACAGCTATCTCGGCAAGAACCTCGCCAAACTGGATGACGCGGAAATACTGGCCAACCGCAAGGGCGGATCGACCGATGCAAAGGCCGCCGCCGCCGTGCATTTCGCCGTGCAGATCACCCAAGCACGCGGCCACATCCGCGATGCCGATCTGCAGGCGGTCAAGGCCGCTGGGTATGACGATGCGCAGATTGTCGAAATCGTCGTGCATGTCGCGCTGAATACCCTGACCAACTACATCAACGAAGTCGGCCAGACCGAGATTGATTTTCCCGCAGTCCACGCGCTGGAAAACGCCTGAACCTTCCGTCCCAATCCACATTCAAATCCGGAGAAAACCAATGTCCATTCTTTCTCGTCGTGCTCTGCTAGGGGCGGTCCTGACTGCCGCCTCGCTTGCGCTCGCTGCACCTGTCGTTGCGCAATCGCGCACGGGTGGTGCGCCAAACTCCATGTATGCCGGGATCGGCCTGCAAGGGTATGACCCCGTGTCCTATTTTGCGGACAATGCCGCAGCGCAGGGAAACGCCGATATCAACGCAACCTTTGCGGCGGACCCGGTGAGCTTTATCGCCGAAGCCGAAGAAAACTGGCCGGCGTTGAACCAATAGTCGCTGGCAACATGCATCCGCCCCGAACAGACAAAAGTGTTTGGCCGGGGCGGGTGCGATGGCCGAATGCCACGATCAATGCAGAGCTTCGTCTGCGCAGCGCCTCAAAGGACAATGAAAAATGACGACACAACGCCCCCCACTCCCGCCATTCACCCGTGACACAGCGATGCAGAAAGTGCGTATGGCCGAAGATGGCTGGAACAGCCGCGATCCGTCGCGCGTCGCCTTGGCCTACACACCCGACAGTGTCTGGCGCAACCGCGCGGAATTCCTGACCGGACGCGCGGCGATCGAGGCGTTCTTGACCCTGAAATGGGCCAAAGAGCATGAATACCGGCTGATCAAAGAGCTTTGGTCGCATGATGGCGCCCGCATCGCTGTGCGGTTTGCCTATGAATGGCACGATGCCGCCGGGCAATGGTTTCGCAGCTATGGCAATGAAAACTGGGAGTTTGATGCCGACGGCCTGATGCACCATCGCTATGCCAGCATCAATGATCTGCCCATTCCGGCGGATGCACGCAAATTCCACTGGCCCCAGGGCCGCCGCCCTGACGATCATCCCAGCCTCAGCGATCTTGGATTGTAAGGGGTCCGCAAATGAAAACCGTTCATTCCAGCGATGTCGCCTTTACACCCTCCGTCAAGGCGATCCAGACGCGCCGGGGATCACGCGCGGCTTACGCGCGGATGGAAGATAACGGTGGCTTTCGCACCGCGATCACCGACGATCTGACGAAATTTCTGGCAGCCCAGACCAGCGTCTTTCTGGGAACGGCGACAGCCGACGGGCAACCCTATATCCAGCATCGTGGCGGCCCGGCAGGGTTCTTGCGGGTGCTCGATCCGCAAACCATCGGTTTTGCGGATTATGCAGGCAACCGGCAGTACATCACATCCGGCAACCTCGCCGACAATCCGCGCGCCTATCTGTTCCTGATCGACTATGCGCAACGCAGCCGGATCAAGATCTGGGGCACGGCGCGTGTGGTTGACGATGATCCCGCCCTGATCGAACGGCTGATGCCAAAGGACTACAAGGCGCGACCGGATCAGGCCATTCTTTTCACCGTAACCGCATGGGACATGAACTGCCCGCAACACATCCCGCAGCGGTTTGAGGCGGCGGATGTTGCCGCCGCCCTTGCCAGCCGCGATGCACGGATTGCCGAGCTGGAGGCGGCCCTTGCGGCGCGGGGGTGAATCGGGCCGACGTCCGCGCTTGATCTTCCGGGTCGCTGGACCGATGGTGCGGCAGATAAAATGCGGTCGATTCTTCAGGAAAGCGGCCCAATGGCAAAGGGCCACACATGACGGATATCACCCTTCTGGATGGCGGCATGGGGCAGGAACTTCTGGCCCGCGCAGGCGATCGACCGACACCACTTTGGGCGACGCAGGTGATGATGGATCACCCTACCCTC